>CAYGPC010000006.1:80484-98053 GCA_964351705.1 uncultured Legionellaceae bacterium | reverse complement strand
TCTTTCAGGCGTAGCAACTTCTACTGGTGATTTGCGGATAGACACTCTCTTGTCTTCTGAGTCATCTTTAGAGGATAAAATTAAAGAGTTACGGTCTTATCGTGGTGAGATGGAATCTGAATGTAAGGAATTACAGATTCAGATTGATTTTTTTGCTAAAGAAAAGACAGAAAAAGTTAAAAAAATTGAAGCGTGGGCAGATGTAATAGTAGTAAAAAATGATCGGCTTGCTGAAGCATGTCGTCGCAAATCCTCTTTGGATGTAGGAGTGGTGAGGTTAGCAGAGAAGAGGGAGGCAATACTGGTCGCCAGTATTGATGAAGTGAACGCTAAGAAGGCTGAATTGGAGCATTCTGTTGAAGAAATGATGATTTTAGAGAAAACGGCAAAAACTGATAGAATTGCAAAACGAAAAAGATTGAGTAAAATCAATGCGCAAATAAAAAAAATACAACAGGAATTAGGTGGTTCAGGGACACCTGGTGCAAAAATGAGTGGTAAAAAATATAGAAAAAAGAAAACAGATGTCACACATAAGCGTGGTAAGTATGAAGCACAATTGACGAGAGAATACAAAGCTATTCTTATAAAGAAAGATACGCAAGTGATTTACACTGAAGAGGAAGTGTGGAAATTAATGTTACACTTATTAAGTCCTGAGGAACAAGAAGGAGATGATCCTCATCAGGTATTGCAAAATATTTTTGAAAAAGCGATTTTTCTTGAAAATAATGGCACCGCACTTGGTGCGCAGCCTCGCAGAAAAATTGCTGACATTTTAGGTTATGACATTGTGGATCGCCATACTCAGCAGGAAGAAAAAGCACATACTAGACAGCGATCTGTTGTGAGGAGTGGACTCGTTAAGCGAGCAAAAGCACAATTGCAGGAGTCTCCTGAAACACCTCCGCAGAGTCCTAGTAAGGGTGTTGCAAGGACTCCGGTTTCTGATCCTCATAGACATAGGCGTTCAACCTCAAGAAAAGGGACGCCAGTAAGAGCGACTTCAGGTTCTGCATATCGGACGCCTGATCCTGTTTGTCGTCTTGATTTTGAAGAAACTGCCGCGCCCCCAAGATCACACAGGCGTCGGCATACCCCATCCAAAGTAAGCTCACCAATACGTAGCGATCACCATACGATCTCCAGAGAACACAGGGTTAGTCGAACGCCTGAATTAAGGGAGCGATTAGCACGTGTGGAAGCAGAGCTAGACGTCTTGCGCAAGCAGAAGCAAATCGTTGATGCGGAACGGTTGCAAGCACTCCATATGGCTGAGGAAGCACAACGGGTTCGTGCGGCGATGAATGTTGGTGGGCAAGTTGTGGCGGAAGATATTCGTTCACGTCGGAAGCGTAACGGGTATTAGATATTTTTCAGTAGCATAAGGGAGTTGCAGAATGGAAAATGAGGGCGTTATGTTAAAGGAACTAAAAACCTCAGCAAAGCGTTCAACCTATCAGTTACAGTATCCAGTTATTGTGCGCTATGTCCGACAACAAATAAGTGTATATGATCGTAGTGTGGAAGTGTATGCTCGAAAGCTATGTAGCTGGGATACTAGAGATATCGGTCAATTTTCCAAAGCCACATCAGAACTTTTCTTGAATGCTGTTTTGAATGTGCAGTTGCAACAAGCACTTTCGGCGTATTATTCTGAAGTAGAAAAAAACATTACTCAGAATGATGAAAGGAAATTGAAAACTTGTTTTGACGATAATGTTGAGAATAATTTTTTTAGGCAGTGGCTTTTAGAAAATATAAAACTAGATAGTATTATGGAAAGTGCAAAAGAACAACTTGAATGTTGTGATTTTCCTTTTCTTGAAAAAGGTATTCTATTAACATTGTTCAATATTTATAACAGCACTAAAATTCTAGATTTTCTAGAGTTTTGTAATTATGTCATAATCAATCCTGAATGCTGTCATATAAAACCTGAAAACGAAGAAAAAGTGGTCCAATATTTTTCTGCACTTTCTCGCAGCATTACGCTTATTAAAGAAACCTTGTCAGTTGTTTGTAAAAAAAAGGGGTTGTCTTGTGTAGAGAAAAAAAGTGTTGAATTAAAAAGCTATACAGAGGCACGCGACGATTTTCGTGATTATGCCGTGTGGGTGCAAGAAAGCAAGCTGGAGCCCCCTTGTTTAAATGATTTTCAGGACTTATTTTCAAGTGACTTTTCGGGTAATAGTGAGATTGATTTAAAAACAAGTGATGACTACGATTTTGAGGTGCGCCTTAAGAGACATGGTAAGTGCTATCTTGCTGAAAGTCCTGATCCACGGCCCAAGCCAAAACCAGACTCAATGTTAAAGAAGTTTAAACGTACGCTTAGTCGACGTTCTTCAGATGCACCTTCACGTTCCAATGATCCCAAAAAACAGTATCAGAGTTAATACAAATCAATAGGATCGACATCTATTGACCAGCGTACAGAGTTAGCTAGGGGTGTGCTGTCTAATTGTGGAAGCAACGCTTTAATTGAGTTGTGCAATAGGGAGCGTTTGTTAGATTGAAGCAAGAGTTGTGCACGATGTTTTCCTTGGCGCTTTTCCATAGGCGCTGGTACTGGTCCAAGCAGTGCGACATCTTTTTCTCGTAGGGTTTGTTTGATGGCGTGTAAGAAATTTAAAGCACGTTCAAGCTTAGTTGATTCTGCTCTAAATAAAACTTGGTGACTATAGGGGGGTAAATTAATGGTTTTGCGCTCGTTCAATAAACTGGCAGCAAAATCTAAATAGCCATGATGAATGATCCTTTTAAGAGAAGGGTGTTCGGGGTGGCTTGTTTGTAAAAGCACATGACCGGGGCGATCGGCTCGACCCGTTCGACCCGATACTTGAGTAATCAGCTGCCCCATACGTTCAAAACTTCTAAAATCAGAGCTAAAGAGTGCTTGATCGATATCAATAATGGCAACCAGAGTGACATTGGGAAAATGGTGTCCTTTGGCAATCATTTGTGTGCCGAGTAATATGTCAGCTTTTCCTTGGTGAATTTGTTTTAGGGTAGCTTCCAAGGCTTGTTTTTTTCGGGTAGTGTCTCTGTCAATCCTTACGGTTGTATAGTCAGGAAAGTGATCGCTTAGGAAATGCTCGAGTCTTTCGGTACCAAGACCAATAGGTTTTAGGTTTTTTTTCAGGCAACTAGGACATTGCTGTTCAAGGGGTATGATGATTTCACAATGGTGGCATTTTAATGTTTTTGATTGATAGTGCACAGTGAGATGAGAGTCACAATTTTTACAATTGGCCATCCAATTACAATCTAGGCACATGAAGACAGGCGCAAATCCTCGACGGTTTAAAAAGAGTAGAACTTGCCCTTTGGCTTCAAGATGTGTTTGCATGGTAGCGATCAATTCATTAGAAAGACCTTCAGCTAATTTTTTGTGACGAACGTCTAAAATCTTTACCGACGGTAGAGTTGCTTCCCCTGCACGGTTGGGTAAGGAAAGTGGTGTAAATCGAAGATTATTAGCATTGTGTAGCGTTTCCAGAGCAGGGGTTGCCGTTCCAAGCACTATGGGACACTTTTCAATAGAAGCTCGTTTTATCAGTAAATCACGCGCGTGGTAGCGGAATCCATCTTGTTGTTTAAAGGAAGGGTCGTGCTCTTCATCGATGATGAAGAGGCCAGGGTTTTTGAGTGGGGCAAACACCGCTGAACGTGTACCAACGATAATAGAGGCCTCACCTGTTCTTGCTTTTTCCCAGGCAGTGTAACGCTGACTTTCTGTTAGCGATGAGTTCATGACAATAATAGGGACGGAAAAACGTTGCTCGAATCGTGACAGTAGTTGTGGGGTGAGTCCAATTTCAGGAACTAACACCAAAGTTTGCTTTTTAGATTCAAGCATTTTTTCAATTAGACAACTGTAAACTTCTGTTTTTCCACTGCCAGTGATGCCATGCAAAAGAAAAGTCTCGAAAGAATTTGTAGCGGCCAGAATGGTTTGAACAGCCAGTTGTTGTTTTTCGTTTAACTGAGGCTTAGGGGTAATTACTGCTTCTTTTCGAAGTTCAGCTTTGGGTTTCCGATGCTGAACACTCAGAGCAGATACTTTGCGTAATCGAGTGGGCAACGCTGCTTCGAACACTTCCCCCAGTGGGCTTTGGTAGTAATTTCCAGTCCAAAGCAGTAAGGCTAAATGGTTTTTGGATAGAAGTGGTTTGGGATCTAAAAGGCTTTCTATTTGCTTTAATTTTTCCAACGGAAAATCAGATTGATCAGCAACGGCAATAATGATCCCAATTCTCTTTTGTCTATGAAAGGGGACTAAAACACGCACACCTATTTGCAAAGCATTTTGCTCTGTATTGTCCGGTGGTAGATAATCAAACAATCTACGTAACGGACTAAATACGGCGACGCGTAAGATGATAGCAGTCATTCAGAATCCGGAAAGTTAAAGCTGTATTCTAATGACTTTTCAGTTCTTTATTCTACTGGTTTTCAGTATTTTGTTGCTTGCACCGTTGGTGAATTTCTTCAAAAAGCTGTAAAGATTCCCCGGTACTACGTCTTCGAGTTGAAAGCCCTCGAATAATAATGGTTTTTTCAAAGTGGCCATGTTGGATCCGTAATGTTGCACCAATTTCAATCTCGCGACTAGGTCTTGGACGTTCATTATTGTAATAAATTCTGCCTTTTTCTACAGCGACTCGTGCAACGGCTCGTGTTTTAAAAAAACGTGCAGCCCAAAGCCACTTATCTAAACGAACCTTTAGAATGCGATCAGTTGTTGTTGAAGATTGAAAGACTGGCGTGTCATGCAAAAAAAGTGGTGATTCCTGTTCCATGCTTGTACATCCTGTTTTAATTCTGAACAGATCCAGAGTAACGCCTGGGTGTATTGTCAGTCAATTTAAACTTGAATACCAGGTATGATAAGACATGCCTACTCCTTATGAACATTGGATCTCTAGTTTACTGTCTATAGTATTTGACGCTTCCGATGAAGTGATGAAAATCTATAATAATAAACGATATGCAGTTAAGCTCAAGTCAGACGATTCACCTGTTACGGATGCTGATTTAAAATCGCACTATATTATAGAGAAAGGGCTTACTGCCTTGGATCCGTCCATCCCCATTCTTTCTGAAGAAGGGGAAGAACCCTCTTTTTCAGTTCGCTCTGCCTGGACACGGTATTGGTTAATTGATCCTTTAGATGGAACACGACAATTTGTGAACCAATCGGGTGAGTTTACGATAAATATTGCATTGATAGAGAATCATAGGCCGATACTAGGGATCGTCATGGTGCCACAAGAGAAGTCATGTTATTGGGCGATCAAAGGTAAGGGGGCTTATCTGCAGTTAGCTGGAAAACCTGCAGAAGCTATCCAAACGAATTCGACTGTAAATTCGCCATTGAAGGTTGTTGTGAGTCATCAGTTCAAGCGGCACGAACAATCAGACGAAATCTTAAGTAAGCTAGGAACCTATAACTTGTCTTTATGTGGCAGCTCATTGAAAATTTGTTTGATAGCCAAGGGAGAGGCGGATCTTTATCCTCGGGTAAACCCGTGTTGTGAATGGGATACAGCCGCTGGGCAGTGCGTTTTAGAAGAGGCAGGGGGGCAATTAGTAGATTTTTCGGGACAAGCTCTGCGTTACAATATGGGTCCAAGTTTGAAGAGCCCTGCATTCTATGCGGTTTCAAACAAGCAGTTAACTTCACTTTGTTGTGGGTAGTAAAAAGCCCTTTAAGCGTATTTCCGTTTCTAAGTCATGGCAGCCATCTTATATTTGTTATCTAGCTTGTGGATAACTGTGTGCATAGAATAGATATTGTGAGCTGTCAACCAATTTTCACAATAAAAGCGTTTTGATACCCAGAAAATTTTTTGTGATTGATTTTAAAGGAAAAAACAACAATTTTAGCGATATATTTAACTTTTCTAGTGACTGACATGGGTTGGGTAACAATAGTTAAACAAAGGTTTCAGCTTGTTAATAACTTTTGTTATCTAGTCTAATAATTTATAGGTTATTTGACTTTATTTATTAGTGGATAGACACTCCCTGTAGCGATTGAACCGCTACAGGGACGAATAATCTGGTGTTTACTTAACGCAACAGAGCGTGAAGATCTTTGGCAATCAGTTCTTTTTGATGTGGTGGGGAGAAAAAAGCTTCAATTTTTCCTTGTGGGTTTACTAAAACTAGTGTGGCGCTGTGATCAATGATTTTGGTACCCGTGGTAGACTCCGTGTCTTCCCAACTGAAGATGCTACAAGATTTACTGAGCAGTTTAATATCCGCTTCGTTACCAGTGAGGCCAGTAAAGTTGGTGTTAAAACGATGTAAGAATGATTTGAGATCTTTTGGATTGTCATTTTTTGCATCTAGACTTACAAAAACAAATTCCAAGTTTTTTTCCTTAGCAGGAAAAATATTCCATAGCTCATTTATCGCAAGCAACGTTTTGGGGCATATTTCTGGGCATTGTGAATAACCAAAGAACATGAGCGTCCATTGTCCAGTGAGCGATTTTTGGGTAAAGACAGCATTCTCAGTATTGATGAGTGAAAAATCTGAAATAGCGCGATTGGGTGAAATGACGGTTGCAGCAGCAGTGGTTTGTTGTTGTGGTAGTGGTTGTTCAGGAGAGAAAAAACCGAACCAAACAGCAAAAGCGCCACTTAATCCTAGAATGATTGTGAACACAGTGCGTTTCATAAATAATCCTTTAATGTAAATAGTGATCAATTAACATGGCAGTAAATAGTAACAATAAATAGGTGATAGAGAAACTGAAAGTTTTTCGCGCAACTTGTTTTGAATCTGTTGTATAGAGAATGAGGGTTTGAATTAAAAAAACACTGTTCAGTCCAATCGCGCACCATACATAAAACAGCCCGCTTAAGTGAGTTATATAAGGCAATAGAGTAACTAGGAAAAGCAATACCGTGTAGAGAACAACTTGGAGTTTAGTGAACGATACTCCATGGGTATTTGGTAACATCGGAATATTTGCTTTTTGATAATCTGCTTGCTGTGCAATCGCTAACGCCCAAAAATGGGGCGGTGTCCATGCAAAAATAATTAATACGGGTAGCCAGGCGAGCGCACTGATTTCACCGCTGACAGCGGTCCAGCCAAGTAAAGGTGGCATAGCGCCAGCAGCGCCACCAATAACAATATTTTGAGGCGTACTGCGTTTTAGAAATAGCGTATAGAGTACTGCATACCCTAAAACGGTGAGTGCGGTTAAAATCATTGTGGTGGTATTAACAAAATAGTACAGGATCAAAAGGCCACTGCTTCCGAGACTAATAGCAAAGAGTATGGCATTGGTCAGTGAGATCCGTTTTTGTGCCATAGGTCGATTGCGAGTGCGTTGCATTTTAATGTCCAATTGTCGATCAATTAAATGATTAACAACAGCTGCTGCACTGCCAGCTAATCCAATCCCAACTAGCGTATGAAAGAAAAGTGATCCTGGAATAGATTTTGTTGTAGCTAAGCACATGCCAACAAGTGCAGTAACCAGCATAACAGCTACAACATTTGGTTTGCAGAGTGTCCAATAATCTTGCATAAGAGAGAGCATCAGAGGGCTATTTCCTATAAAGTTTGTAGTTGATTGTAATAAGTGTTGTTAATAATAAAGCTGATATCGCATTATGTGCGACTGCAACAAACAAAGGTAAGACAGCAAGGACATTGGTGATACCTAAGAAAACTTGTGTGAACAAGAATGCGATGAGCAGTAAACTGGTTTTTTGCATGGGAGTGCGAAGAAAGGTTGCAATGGCAAACCAGCTAAGTATAAGTGTTGTTAATAAAGCCCCTATTCGATGCACCATGTGGATAGTCGTTCTTGCAGCATTCGTTAAAGGTTGTCCTTGGCTACCATCAACACCGGCTGATAGTAAATTAAAAGCTTGAGTGAGATCAAATGAGTGGATAAATTGATCGTGACAATTGGGGAAGTTTGGGCAAACTAACGCCGCGTAGTTTGCACTAGTCCAGCCACCCAGAAAAAGTTGTAGAACTAAAGTGACAATACTGAATATACCCAGCACTCTTAACCCTTTAAATTTTGCTGTGGGTGGGGTAGCAAAGGGATTACGTGGTTGTAAAGAAAGGGTTAGACACCACAATAAGGCTAAAGTAGCCATACCACCTAGTAGATGAGCCATAACGATAAGCGGGAAGAGTTTAAGAGTAACCGTCCACATACCTAACAAAGCCTGAAAAAGGATAAGAATGCTAAGCATTATTGGTAACCAAATATGTTGCCGTTGCATCAGTAGTCTTATGGCAAGTGTAAAAACGCATAACCCAAGAGCGCCTGCTAGATAACGATGGATCATTTCGGTCCAAGCTTTTCCAAGATGAATAGCGGAATTGTCTACTTGGTTGGGTAGCCATTGCCCATAGCAACTGGGCCAATCCGGACAACCTAGGCCAGCATCAGTCAGTCGAGTGTAAGCACCTAGGGTAATAACAGCAAAGGCCAAAATACTTGAAAAATAGGCAAAGCGGTAGCCACTGGAAGGCGGATAAAAGAGTTTAGCCATGCCCAATTCTCAAGAGTCGTCGCATGTCTTTAACAATATTTTGTGGATCAGTATCTTCTATGTAGTACATGATGAGCCAACCTTCTGGATCAACAATCCCAATGTCACCAGAAGTCAGATAGGGCATTTTTTCTGAGGGTATTGAATGGTAGCCTACCCTATAGGCTTCTTTTCCAATAGCGGCATGGATTTGTTGTAATAGTGGAAGCTTGTCTTCTTGTTGTGATATTTGATAGCGAGAATTCCCTACATGGACAATTTGCCACTTTTCAGAGAACTCAAGTTCACAATGTGGGTATACGCTTAAGAGAATGGGGTGTTCTAGTAAAATCCCTTTTTCAATTGTACGAAAAGTGAAACGATCTTGAAATCGAAAGAGCAATTGTGCTAGCAATACAGGTATCACAAAGACAATGAGTAACAAATAGAGTGTCCTCTTGGAACGGGCAGTGTCGCGCTTACTCACATGGATCCTTTAAATTAATAACACAATAATAAATGAGAACAGCCAGCGCCATCATAAACCATTGTATCGCATATCCCAAGTGTTTATTAGCAGAGATCGGGTGCGGTGTAGAGATGGGAGTAAAACCCAACGGATCTTCGGCGTCAAGTTGTAAAATAAATGGATAAAACGAGGCATGGGTTGTCGTAGAGAGTTGAGCAAAGTCAATGAAAGGGACTCGGGTTGGCCAGGCGGTTGATGAAATTGTGGCTTGTAGCTGCAGAGTTCTCACAGGTTGGGTAATGCTACCAGCAATATGGTCAGCCTGAATAGGCTTTATATTTGGAAGAATAGCATGTGCTGAATCTCGTTCGATCCATCCACGATTCACGAGCAACAAGCGTTGGTCATTATGTGGCTGAAATGCCGTGATGACATGGTAACCAACACGCTTATCTTGGATTTGGTTATCGATTAGAATAGTGTGTTCATTCAGGAAGCGACCTCTTGTTTCTACTTTTCGGTAGTGTGATTGAGACCACTCAGATTCTGTTAAGGTCTCGAGGGTAAGTGTGGGCAACTGTGCTTGGCGTACCTGTTGGGTTTGTAGTTGTTTTTTAAATTCAAATCGATCAAGTTGCCAAAATCCGAGATAGACGAGTAGGGGCAAGAGTAGTAAAGTACTTAAAGATGAGGCTAAGCCTGGTATAAATACTTTATGACCAATACGTAAAGAGGATCGTTGCATGCAAGTATCTGTTTTAGTTAATTTGCTGATAGCAGTCATGGTATTGAGTATCCTATCAAGTTTAGCCATGGGTCTGTATTATTTGGTAAGCGATCAGGGTACAACAAAACGTACGGTTAAAGCATTAACCTTTCGTATTACTTTATCTTTGATACTGTTTTCAGCATTAAGTTTTGGTTTGCTGAGCGGTTGGCTAAAACCACATGCGCCATTTGCTCAGATGCATAAAACGGAATAAATTTGTAGGGAGTGCTGTAAACAGACTAGGTAGATCAGAATGAGTCCGGATGGCGGGAAGAGAAGAACCATCTTCTCTTCCGTCCACGATTATTTACGATTTGTATAAGACAAAGTTGTCGACTTTGTGTACACCAGGAACTTGTTGTGCTACTGATCCAAAGAGATCGGCATCTACATGCTTGTTGATGAACCCACCAATAATCACATGCCCATTTCTTATTTGCAGATCAATATCATCAGTTGGTAGATTTGCCTCTTTAAGTGCTGATAGGGTGCGAGTTTTTAGATCGCTTTCATCGTGTTTAGTATCATGTACTTGCAGGACTTTAACGTTATTAAAGACACGTTCATGGTCTTTATAGTTGATGAGCACTTCCTCCAGTTTTTGGAGTTCAGCCTGAGTATCAACGAAACCAACCACTTGCAGAATATGTCCACTTGTGTTGACAGATATATTTGTAGTATTAAGATCATGCTTTAAAAATAAGTGTATTGCTGCATTGTTATGTATGGCTACTTCATGGTGTTTTTCAGTTTCACCATAAGTAGGAGGCATAAAACCAATAATGGAAACGGCTAAGAGTGTTGTTGCTAATTTTGATGTGTGTTTAACGTTCATATTTCTTCCTAATGTTAAATTGTAATTGTATTCTAACAAACAGTGCTTATCCTTTCAACTTGAGTTGTTCAGAGAACTTTAGCTTTATAAGCAATAAACAAATATAAACAAGATCAACCATACGACATCAACAAAATGCCAATACCAAGCAATCGCTTCAAAACCAAAATGGTTTTGTGGTGTGAAATGTCCACGCATACAGCGCATACAAATGATAATCAACATTAAGGTTCCAATGGTGACATGCGCACCGTGGAAACCTGTAAGCATAAAGAAAGTTGTTCCATAGATCCCTGAATCCAGGGTTAATCCCATCTCGGTGTAGGCGAGATGATACTCAAAAGCTTGTGCGCTAATGAAGAAAAGACCGAGCACTATAGTTGCTAGTAAACCTAAGACTAGGTGTTTTCTATGATTGTTTTTCAAAGCGTGATGCGCCCATGTGATTGTAACACCAGAGGTAAGCAAAATAAGCGTGTTAAAAGCGGGAATACCAGAAGGTCCCATAGACTCTTTAGGTCCAATGAACTGTAGTGGATCGGGGTTTTGTAGCAGGGGCCAGATGGCTTGGAAATTTTCCCACAGCACATTGTGAGTCTCCACTTTGGCACCGAGACCGCCTAACCAGGGAATCGCCAGCATTCTTGTGTAAAAAAGCGCACCAAAAAAAGCTGCAAAGAACATGATTTCTGAAAAGATGAACCAAACCATGCCCCAGCGAAATGATCGGTCAAGCTGAGCATTATATAAACCTTGTTGGCTTTCAGAAATAACTGCAGAGAACCAACCAAAGAGCATAAAAGTAAGCAAAAGTGCCCCAGAAAAGAAGACAGCCCAACCATAACTGTGATCGTGTAAGATATTGACAATGCCTAGTACCGTAAAGAAAAGGCCGAAAGAGCCAATGATGGGCCAGTAAGAGTGGCTAGGGACATAATAAGATTTTGATTTCATAGGCCGTCCTTATCATAGAATAAAGTTACGTCAAATAAAGTATAAGAAAGTGTTAACCGATGAATATCCTTTGGGATTTCAGGTTCAAGCCAAAAACGCAAAGGGAGCTTCATGGATTCGCCAGGTTTGAGTGCTTGCCGCTCAAAGCAGAAGCACTCAAGTTTTTTAAGATATTTAGCGGCTAGTCCGGGGCTTATGCTAGGGATAGCTTGAATGATCATGTCTCGATTGGTTAGATTTTTTACGTAGTAGGAGGTAAGAGCGAGCTCTCCTGGTGTGACAGGGAGGTGGTGATGTTCAGGAATAAATTCACACGGGATGTTTTGATTGCGATTGGTATCAAACTCAACCATGACACTGCGTTTAAGTGCTTCGGGATCTAGGTTTTTGTAGCGGACAAAGGTTGCAGCACGTTCAAAGTCTACCTTGCCATTTAACCCTGTTACGCTGCAAAACACATTATACAAAGGGACTAAAGCAAAAGAAAAAGCGAACATGCCAATAGTTGCAAATACTAAGTAGCGAATAAGTTTTTCGTGTTTTTTAGCCACTAATTTACCTTTGGTGGGGTTTGGAAACTGTGGTAGGGAGGAGGAGAACTGAGCGTCCATTCGAGTCCTTCAGCTGCTTCCCAGACACGGGAGGGTGCTTGCTTGCCACCGCGGATGGTTTTGATCACAATGTAGACAAATAAGAGTTGGGAGGCACCGAAGAAAAAACCACCCATACTTGCAATACGATTGAAATCAGTAAACTCTAGAGCGTAGTCTGGGATCCGACGTGGCATACCCGCTAGACCTAAAAAATGCATGGGGAAAAACAACACGTTTAGTGAAATTGCGGATAACCAAAAATGAGTTTTTCCAAGAGTTTCGCTATACATATGGCCAGTCCATTTTGGTAGCCAATAATAGACAGCAGCCATAATACCAAAGATAGCTCCCGGTACCAGAACGTAGTGGAAATGTGCAACGACAAAGTAGGTATCATGATACTGAAAATCAGCAGGTACTATAGCGAGCATGAGACCTGAAAATCCACCTATCGTGAAAAGGATCACGAAGGCAATTGAGAAAAGCATAGGTGTTTCAAAAGTGAGTGCCCCTTTAAACATGGTTGCGACCCAATTGAATATTTTTACACCAGTGGGAATAGCAATGAGCATTGTTGCTAACATGAAGTAAATCTCTCCAATTAATGGCATCCCGGTAGTAAACATATGATGAGCCCAAACAATGAAAGAGAGTAGAGCGATAGAGGCGGTTGCATATACCATTGAGGTGTATCCAAACAGCGGCTTTCGGCTAAAGGTGGGGAGAATTTCAGAGATAATACCAAAGCTTGGTAGGATCATGATGTAGACTTCTGGGTGCCCAAAAAACCAAAAAATGTGCTGGAACAAGACAGGATCACCACCACCTGCAGCATTGAAGAAACTGGTGCCAAAATTTCGATCCATTAACATCATCGTAACAACACCAGCAAGCACTGGCATCACGGCAATTAAAAGGAATGCAGTAATGAGCCAAGTCCACACGAATAGTGGCATTTTCATTAGGGTCATTCCGGGGGCACGCATATTGAGAATAGTTGCAATAATATTAATGGCTCCCATGATGGAAGAGATCCCCATTAGGTGAATAGCGAAAATGAAGAAGTCAGTGCTTTTAGGCCCATAAGTTGTGGAAAGTGGGGCGTAGAAGGTCCAACCAAAGTCAGGTGCTGGTCCACTCATGAATAAAGTACTGCCGAGTATTGAAAACGCGAAAGGCAGAATCCAAAATGACCAGTTGTTCATACGTGGTAATGCCATATCTGGCGCGCCCACCATAATGGGTAACATCCAGTTGGCCAGACCAACGAACGCTGGCATGACTGCACCAAAAACCATGATAAGACCATGCATGGTGGTCATCTGATTAAACAGTCCGGGATTGAAAAAATTTAGGCCTGGACTGAACAGTTCAGCACGAATACACATAGCCATGATGCCGCCAGAGAAAAACATAAGTAGGCTGAAAAACAGGTAGAGTGTTCCTATGTCTTTGTGATTGGTTGTAAAGACCCAACGCAATAAACCTGGCATGGGGCCATGATGATTGATTGGGTGAGCGAGTGTTGCGTTGGTGCTCATGTCGCGTTTCCTACAGTAGGTTGGATGGAGGTTGGCTTTTGTGTTTCAAGCCAGGCTTGGAATTCTTCTTCAGTTTTTACTTCTACCACAATAGGCATAAAACCGTGAAGGACTCCACACAATTCAGCACATTGTCCGCGATAGGTGCCGGTTTCTTCAGCTTTTGCCCACGCTTCGTTAATGAAGCCAGGTATCGCATCTTTTTTGATGCCAAAATCTGGCACCCACCAAGAATGGATCACATCGCTGGCAGTGGTTAAGAAGCGCACTTTTTTATTTTGTGGAATAACCAAAGGATTATCGACTTCTTTCAAGTAATAGGGGCCCTTGATCGCACGGTTTTGGATTTGATCTTGTGGGGTTGAAAGACGACTGATAATTTTTACATCTTCACCTAGATATTCGTATTCCCAGTACCACTGGTGTCCTGTAATTTTAATAGAGAGATCGGAATCCGCTGGATCGTGCATTTTAACAAGCAATCGTGCAGCCGGAATGGCCATTGCAATCAAAATGACGATAGGAATAATGGTCCAGATGATTTCAACGATGATGTTCTCATGAAAATGTGCTGCGGTGACCCCGCGTGACTTACGGTGCCAAATAATAGAGTAGAACATTACGCCGAAAACAATAAGACCAATGACCACGCAGATCCAAAAAATGGTCATGTGTAATTGATGAATACCACGACTGATTTCAGTGACACCTTTGGTCATATTCAGGTTGTAAGCCGCGTGTGCTGTACTCGCGTAACAACTGATGAAAAGAGCAAAAAGACGGGCTCTTGTTGGCAGCATGTAGGCGCTCTCCACAATAAATAAGATACGTTGTTAACTTTCCATTGGAACTCGGATAGCGTCGTCACGTCAACTGAATTTGTGTAGTTACGCCTAGTTTAAGTTTGTTTAATAAATTTTTTGATAAATATCCGTAAAATAACTGACTTTAAAAGCAGTTTTATTGTATTCCATCAGGTGAGAGTTCTGATAGACTCTCATCACAGGTTGAGTGATGAGATGGAAAATATTCCTCTAATAAGGCGATAAAATGTTACGAACCAGCGTTATTGTTATTACAAAAAATGAGGCACGCAATATAGAAGCGTGTTTAAAATCTGTTGCTTGGGCAGATGAAATCGTTGTTGTAGACTCTGGTAGTACAGATGACACAGCAAGAATTGCTAGGCAGTTTACAGATAAAGTATTGATTACAGATTGGCCAGGGTACGGAGAACAAAAACAACGTGCTTTAAATATGACAACGGGTGATTGGGTATTATCGATTGATGCCGATGAACGTGTGACCCCAGAATTGGCGGAAGAAATTCAGGCTTCTTTACCTAAAACCGCTTTTGATGCTTTTGAAATATCTTTTCGTTCAGAATATTGTGGCAAAGCCATCCGGTTTGGTGATTGGTGGAATGATTCACAAGTTGTTTTGTTTAAACGTTGCAAAGGTCGTTTTGTTTCTTTGTTGGTTCATGAGCGTATTGAGGTAAAAGGAAATGTCGGGAGATTAAAAGGTCTCATCTATCATTATTCCTTTCCAAGTTTGCATAGTGTTTTAGGAAAAATGAATGATTATTCTTCTCGTAGTGCAGAGCAAAAGAAACTAAATGGTAAACACGGAAGCCTATTTAAAGCGGTTTCACATGGTTTATGGGCTTTCTTTCGTGGGTATGTTTTACGCTTGGGATTCTTAGATGGAAGAGAGGGGTTTTTGTTAGCTGTGTCCAACGCAGAGGGAACCTATTATCGTTATTTGAAGCTTATGTATCTTAATAGGGAGAAACCCGGTGATTTCTAAATTTGCAAGTGAAATGAATGTATTCATGATGCGATCACAAATCTATATTTTTCCTTGGTTAATTGTGTTGGTATGGGTATGGGGGCTCAATGTTCTAAACTGGTGTATCGGCTCTAAATTGAATGTTTTAGGTATAATTCCAAGAAGAGTTCGAGGTTTACCTGGGATTATAGTTTCGCCTTTTTTGCATCAAAATTTTAACCATTTATTCTTTAATACTATCCCTCTTTTTGTTTTGGGACTCGTTTTACTAGCCAGAGGGATGCACGAATTCATACAAGTGACCTTGGCGATTGTAGTATTGGGTGGATTATGCGTTTGGTTATTTGCTAGACGTGCTCGCCATATTGGTGCCAGTGGTTTGATTTCGGGGTATTTTGGTTACATTGTGTTAACTGCTTATTTTCAGCCAAGTTTTACGATGGTAATAGTGGCGTTATTGGTTCTCTATTATTTTGGTGGTATCTTTTTTGGCATTTTTCCGCGAGAAGAAAAAGTATCATGGGAAAGCCATCTTTATGGTTTTTTGAGTGGGTTAGTAACTGCTGGTTACTTACATTACTCCTTTTTTAAGAGATTCTAAAATAGTTGTAGGATTAATTAAGGAACATAGTGAATAGGATATATTTGGAATTTTCTGGTGCCTCGCCATCTATCTTAAGAAAAGCGGTTTTTTCGGATTTTTAAAGCTTCTTGTATCTTAGCTAAAGATTTGGGAGAGACTGAAACTTGCCCTTCCAACTTGCTGATATAAGGCTGTGACTTGTCCAATAGCTCTGCCAGTTCTCGTTGAGTTAAATTGGCATTAATTCTCGCTAAAGCAACGGGATTAGATACATAATCTTCAACATTAAAGGCCACATAGTCTTCTTTTAGCACCTTGCTAATTTGAGGCTTTAAGGTCTCATAAGCTTTAATAGGTAAAAGCACATACTCTGCTTTACCATCAATTGATTTAATAATTTGTAAGTTCATTTGTAGACATCTCCTCTTGCACCAATTTTTTCAATTGCTATTACCCGCAGGGTTTCATCTTTGTCAAATAGCACTCTCCATTGCCCTATTTTCATTCTATAACCTATCTTGCCTTTTAGTTTCTTCACATCTAAACGAGCATCTTCTGGATCCAATCCTAAAAGCTTGATATCTCCAGTAATTTTCGCTTTTGTCGACCGAGATAAAGATTTAAGCTTTTTTTGAGCCTTACGATTAATAATAATATTATACATGGTTGTATTTTAGGTTATATAAAGTTATATTTCAACCATTTGGTCTATTTTAACTGTATTTGTAATCAGCTTTATGTGTGCGAAACTATCAACAGAGATAAAGCGCTATTGGTTTATAGCAGCCTTTAAAGAAAGTAACGCAGAAAAATCACCAATATAAAAAAAGGTCAGTAACATGGTTTTAATGCTTTTATTGGATAGGCATTTTTTCTTAATTACATTTTAAAAGCAACAGCATACGATACAACCTTATGTGATTAATCTTGATAAAAATGCTACTTATCCAGTAGGAATTAATAATCTTTAGCACACGCGATATTTATCAAAAATGTGCAAGTTTCAATAAGTAAAATATTGAAATAATCATTTGGAAATAGATCAATATGAAAATTATTTAGTAACTGGGGTTCTGCAGTAAATACCATTGCTGGCTATGAAGAAATAATGCATATGATTAAAAAAGGACAAGTTGAACAAGCAGGGTATTTAATGGTTGTAATTATAAACTAGAGGCGGGTAAGGAGGAGAAACGAGTGGTGGTGGTGTTCCTCCTCCCCCCTGTTTAACTTAAATTAGCCTTTTTTACGGTTGTCACTTTTTCCGCCACGGCTTTTTTTGCTACCATCGCTGGATCGTGATTTACCTGCACTATTTTTTCCACGTGAATTGCTACGGCTTGCACTTTGTCCTTTAGATTTACTATCTTTAGCACTCTTGCCTCTTTCTTTGCTGCGTCCTTCACCTTTGCTTTCCTGGCGTCCTTCACGGCGATCGCTTCTACCTTCCTGACGATTTTCTTGACGTTCACCCCGTCCTTCACGATTATCGCTACTGTCTTCGCGACGTTCACCACG
>CAYGPC010000006.1:0-80384 GCA_964351705.1 uncultured Legionellaceae bacterium | reverse complement strand
ATTTTCCTGGCGATCTTCACGACGGTCGCTTCTGTCTTCGCGACGTTCACCACGATTTTCCTGGCGATCTTCACGACGGTCGCTTCTGTCTTCGCGACGTTCACCACGACTTTCTTGGCGATCTTCACGACGGTCGCTTTTATTCTCTTGTCGTTCTTCACGTTTTTCTTTGCGCTCTTCAATTTGTTGCTTCTTTTCTTCCCAGCGCTGTTCCATGGCCTCTTTGCGTTTCGCTAAGTTTTCTTTTGTTGTTTCTAAACGCTCTTGTGCTTGGTCTTTTAAGGCTTTACGCTCTTCTTGAATTTTATCTTTGGTTTCTTTAACATCTTGTCGCAATTCACTGATTTCATTTTTGTGAGACACATTATCTTCAGCATAGGCAGAAGCCCCATAAATGCTAAGGGTAAGTCCCATAAAAGTAGATAGAATACGTTTGTCCATGCTCTGTGTCTCCTAGAAAAAATGTTCTAACCTTATTTTAGAATAGAGAGAATTTGATAGGTTTACCAGGGAGTTAATCGACTAACAGTTAACCAAGAAACGTTGCTGATCGTCGAGTCTCAGCGCTGTAAGGCCATTGCCCCACGCGCATCCTGTGTCGAGAGCGAAAACATTAGGTATGGAACAGTGCCCTTTTAGTGCAGCCCAATGGCCAAATAATATTTTATGTTGTGTATTTCGTCGATTGGTTAATGCAAACCAGGGGTGATAATCGGTGGGAGCTGCATCAATATTTTCCTTGCAAGTCAGTTCTAGCTCACCCTGAAGATTACAAAAACGCATACGAGTAAAACTGTTGGTAATAAAACGGAGTCGATCAAATCCAGTTAACGCTTCATTCCATTGTCGTGGTTCATTTCCATATAAATGAGATAAGAACTCAAGAGCTGTAGGTGATTGCAGGGCTAATTCCACTTCTTTCGCGTAGCTGAGTGCCTGAGGCAGTTCCCATTGAGGGTAGAGTCCTGCGTGCACCAGAACATAGTTTGAGGCAGGATCGTAATGTAATAAAGGTTGAGCTTTTAACCATTCAATCAATGATTCACGATCGGGGGCTTCTAAAATATCGGAAAAGGTATGATGCTTTGTTTGATAGGGAATGGCTTGGGAAGCTACAGCAAGCAGAGTGATATCGTGATTACCAAGAACAGTGATAGCACTTTTTTTAAGTGATTTTATAAAGCGAAGGGTTTCCAAAGACTGCGGTCCTCGGTTTACAAGATCGCCTGTAAACCAAAGTGTATCTTGATTTGGATCGAAATGAACTTGATCTAACAGTCGTTGTAAAGGATCGAAGCACCCTTGAATATCACCGATTGCATAAGTAGCCATTATTGCATTCCTTCAGGTGGTAAAGTTTTGTGCTGATGAATAAAGTTGCTCATTTCAATAAAATTAGTGATAGATAGTGCTTCGGGGCGCAGTGAGGGATCGATGTTTAATGCTATATAATCTTCATTATTTAAATAGGATTTTAGTATTTTTCGCAATGTCTTACGTCTTTGATTAAAAGCAACGCGGACAAGGCTCTGAAACAGGATAATGTTTTGAGCAGGCAGAGGGATCTCTTTGTGTGGGGTAAGGCGCACCACACTAGATTGTACAGCTGGTTTGGGGTAGAAAGCCTCTGGGGAAACATTGCAGACAGGTTCAATGTGGCAATAGTATTGTGCCAAAATACCTAACCGGCCATATGCTTTCTGGTTAGGTTGAGCGATCAAACGATCGACTACTTCCTTTTGAAACATGAAGTGCATGTCTTGAATACAGTCGACGTATTGAAAAAAATGAAAAAGCAGAGGGGTTGAAATATTATAAGGTAAGTTACCAATCAAGCGGATTTCTTGATTCTTAGCGTGTTCTTGTTGAAGCAGGGCTAAATTAAATTGAAGAGCATCCTCAGTGTAGAGGTTTAGCTTTTTATCTTGAGGGCAGTTTTCGGCCAATTTTCTACTTAAATCACGATCAATTTCAACAGCAGTGAGCTCTGGCAAAATATTCAAAAGTGGGAAGGTTAGTGCACCTAGGCCCGGACCAATTTCGACAAAAAAATCCGATTGGCCAACATTTAAAGAAGCAATAATGTTGTTAATAACGGTGGGATCTTTGAGAAAATTTTGTCCAAACCGTTTGCGTGGCCGATGGTTAATGGTTCTCATCTAGATAAATTTTTACTTCCGCATCTGCACGCAAGTGTTTTAACCAGGAACCCAGCGATTTTTCAAATTTACGACCAAATAGGATTTCAGTTGCATGTTGTTTGAGAGCCGCAGTGGGGATTTTTTGTCGGCGCACTTCTGGTGCTTGAATAATATGCCAGCCCAGTTTAGTTTTGAATGGTTCACTTGTTTCACCGGGTTTGAGTTTTTTACAACGCTCAATCAGTTCAGCCGGAACAGTGGAATCTTGTGAAATCCAGCCTAAGTCGCCACCTTTAGGGGCACTGCTTGTTTCATCGGAGTGCTCTTTTGCCAGGGTCGTAAAACTATCCAGATCGGTTATCTTTTGGCGTAAACTAGATAAGCGTGCTTTTACTTGTTCATCAGACTGATTAGCATCTGCCTTGAGCATGATTTGATAGACGTGATGTTGTTGTGCGGTTGTGGCTTCGGTATTACGTACACCCAGTAGCTTGATAATATGAAAACCACCAGATTCTTGAATGGGGCCATGTATTTCATTGACACTCAGCGTGGGAACGACTGAATCAAACAAAGAGGGTAGGGCGTCTGCTTTGTACCAACCTAAATCACCGCCATCCAGTGCTTGTTGACCTGATGATTTTTCCATAGCAACTTTAGAAAAGTTTGCACCGGTACGTAATTCCTGTACCAATTTTTTTGTATTGGCTTGTACTTCAGCTATCTCATTCGCCTCAGCGTAATCTGAGATAGGGATCAGAATATGGGCAAGATGGTATTCCGTGCCAATTTGATCGGCACTTGCAGGAGAATTTAGGAAGTTTTGAATGTCAGATTCTGAAACAGAGATCTGCTGAGCAATTTCTCTTTGTTGTACCTTGCGCATAATTGTTTCATTTTTTACGGCTGTTTTAAAAGTAGAGAATGGCACCCCCTGTTCTTGTAAAAAAGCTTGGAGCTGCTCAACCGAAAAATTATCTTGTGCTGCAATTTGTTGGATCTGCTGATTTAAGGCATGTTCTTCAATAGTCTTTTCTTCTGGTGTGGCTTGTGCAATTTGTAATTTCTCTAAGATCAAACGTTCGAGCAGTTGTTTTTGTAAAATCGCTTGTGGGGGTAAGCTTGCGTTTGATTGATTAAGTTGGATCAAAAGTAATTGGGTACGAGCAGATAATTCGGATTCGGTAATGGCGGTGCCATTGGCCGAAGCAATCACTCGATTCAGAACGGATGGCTCCGCCTGTAAGCAGGGACTACTCACGATGAAGGTAAGCACGAGAATGTATTTAGATAATTTCATTAGTTGTTCACCTAACATATTTTAAAATTAAAAGACACTATGAATATGTGGCAATCCTATCTCAAAAACGATTCTTTTTCCATCGGTAGTCGGGAAAAGCCTGTTTAATTGTTTGATCCATCTTATTGGAACCGACACCACCAAGTCCTTTCAGAACAAACTGTATGTAGATCGCATTCGTGTATTGTCGCGCATTGCTAGGTTGTGTGTCGTCAAAAGGTCGCATAAAACGAGAAACCAGCAATCGTACAGCGGTACAGCAGCTCTGTTGCTCAAGGCCAAGGGTCAGATCGTTGGAACGATGTTTGTGTAAATCGTAGTGCCAACGTCCCAGAAGTTGCCAGCGCTCATTCAATGAATAAATAGCGGCGGTGTCCACTTGATTAAGTCTTTCGAGTGTTCCCGTGCTGGGATCAACTTTAACAGGGTTTCTTCTTAGAAACTGATACCCTAAGTTAAAAGCGGTGTTTTCATTGGGTTGGTAGCGTATAGAGACGGAACGTTGATCGGTTTGTTTTTGGTTAGGATCCCATTCAATCATTGCACTCGCGGTCCAATGATCAGTCAGTAAATATCGAGCCGTTCCAACCAATGAAGAGTGGTGTCTCTCTGGGTGTGGGAGTTCTCTTATGAGACAAGCGTGATCAGTCCCTGAACAACTGATCACACGTTGTTTTTCAAAATAAAATATTTGACCCAGGCCAAGATTAAGTTTTTCAACTCCTGTTTTTTCTGGAAAGAATCTAGTGGTTAAACCCATTGTTAATTGATTCGCGTCACCAAGTCGATCTAGCCCAGTGAAACGGTTATCCCAATACAGTTGGTTAAAGCTAAAACCGGGATTGCTGGAATCAAAATTCGGTAACTGGGTTTGGTTACGATAAGGTACACGTAAGTAGTAAAGTCTGGGTTCCAGTGTTTGCACATAGGCAGTATTTTGGAGGGACAACGATCGTTCAAAAAATAAGCCAGAGTCTATATCAAGCATGGGGATCACTTGGGTAGGACTGTTCGGTTTTTGTTGGCGTTTATCAGCTGCACTTGGTGTGAGAGAATAAGAAATGATGTTGAGCTGAAGCCGTGGTTTAAAATAAGCACCGGGTTTGATGATTGGTAGCATTAAGCTGGGGCGAACATGAAACCGACTGCCTGTAGTAAAATCATCACCGGTTAAAGTATTTTTTTTATGTTGAAACTGAGTGAATTCACCTTGGAGTTTCCACTGTAACCCATTGGCGAGATCGTAATTATTTTGAAAAGCCAGACTGGGCATTCTTTTATACAAGTTATCAACGATTGGCGCGCTAAAAGCGTGTAAGGTTTGGTGCTGCTGTAATAGTGCTTGTGCGGTCCAATAAGTTTCCTGATAGTTAAGGGTTACTTGTTGCAATAAATGGGTTGTGTTGGCAATACCAAGAGTGCTGCCAAAGTCTGTAAAATAATTATCATCGTGTACAGCATGATAGTGAATCGTTGTGCCCCAATTTTTAGAGAAGCTTCCCTGATGATGCCAGCGCAATGCTGAACGATTATTGTTAGTGTTTAATGCAGTGAGTCGTGGATCTCGGTTTAGCATTTTAGGATGGAAAAGTTTTTTATTGGTTTGAAATTTTCGGTAAGCACGATCATTTGGCAAAAAAGCACTTTCGAGTGTTCCTTGCGCGGTCAGAAATAAATAACGAAACTCTCCTTGAAGCTCAAGGCCACGTTTACTAAAAAGCCGCGGAGTGATTTTAGCATCGTAATTGGGGGCTAAATTAAGGTAAATCGGCACCCCAAATTCCACGCCAGATTGATTGTTGGTTCCAATTAATGGATATAAGAAACCGGTTTGTCGGCGATCGTCAATTGGGAAATCTATAAAAGGCGCATAAAAAACAGGCACATCTTTTAGATAAAGTCGAGAGTGATACGCTTGGCCTCGGCCCGTTTCTTGATCAAGTGTAATACGTGTGGCCTGTAACACCCAAGCATTCTGCTGAGGATTGCAGGTGGTATAGGTTGCTTTATTCAATATCATCTTTTGTTTGTCTTTAACGGTCACACGCTCAGCTTGTCCTCTAGCGTGCCGACTGTAGAGACGATATTGTGCGTGTTCAATGATTTGCATTTGTTCTTCAAGGTGCATTTCAGCAGTTGAACCCGTAATTCTCAAACCTGGTTCAAGCAGTTTTACATTTCCTTTAGCTTGTATGTGATCAATTTTTTTTTGTTTGTGTGAGGAGCGATGGATAATAGCCTTGTTGGCATACAGTTCGCGGTTACCTTCAATCAAATGGACATGACCGCTGAGCGTCGAATTTCCTTCCAGAGAGAATGCACCATGATCGGCATCCAACGTGAGTGGTTGTTGACTGAGGAATTCAGCAGATTGATTTGGAAAAGGAGGAGTAGGTTGCGAGTAATAGCCATAACACAATTGGTGTGTTTCAGGAGCATTTACCCAGTCGTCAAAAATTTCTGGAGAGTTAAAATCATGAGCGAAACTATTCCCTGCCACTAAACACAACACAACTGTTAAAAAAATCGGGGTAATGTTGTTAGATCCACGTTTCACGGCTAGCAAATTGTTGTATAATGAAAGTCATTCAACAATCGCATTTTTTTGCCGAAACTGCAAATTTTATTAATAAGTGAATTTTCTAACATGAGTAGAGAAAAAAAGTTAACACACTGGTTAGATTCGGTATTGGGAACCGCTCATTATCAACAGGTTCCTTTAGCTGGTGATGCCAGCGCTCGTCGGTATTTTCGAGTTTCTGTATCGAATAAGCGCTATGTTGTGATGGATGCTCCTCCCCCTGAATCGTGTGATGTCTTTGTGCAGCTTGCTAAACAGCTGAAAGAAGGAGGACTGACGGTTCCAACAGTGATTGCCGCAGATCTAGAACAAGGATTTTTAGTATTAGATGACTTTGGGGATCAGTTGTATTTGGATGCATTAAATGAAAACACTGCGGATAGTTTGTATCATGCTGCTTTCTCAGCGTTGATAAAGATCCAGCAGTGTTCTATTAAAGTGCCCTTTTTCGATAGCGCATTAATGTTGGAGCAGTTTTCGTTATTTGAGAAATGGTATTTGCATAAACATAAAGGTGTAACGACAATAGATTCTAATTTGTTATCCGCTGTTTATGAACCTTTGATGCGTAATATAACTGAGCAACCGCAAGTATTGGTACATCGTGATTACCATTCTCGAAATCTTATGTTGGTCGAGTCACAAGGGCCAGGTATTTTAGATTTTCAGGATGCAGTTATAGGCCCTGTTACTTATGATTTGGTTTCTTTGCTACAAGATTGTTATATCAGTTGGCCATTGGAAAAGACACATGCTTGGGTATTGCTCTTTCAAGAACAACTGCAAAAAGCTGGTTTATTAGAAGCTGGCTTCAGTAGTGCTCAGTTTTTAAAGTGGTTTGATTGGACGGGAGTGCAGAGACACCTCAAAAATTTGGGGATCTTTGCAAGACTACATTATCGAGACAACAAATCTCAATATTTACACGATATTCCTCGAGTTTTACGGTATATAGAGAGTACTTGTTCTCGATACAATGAGTTGTTACCTTTAAAAAAACTCATTGCAGAAATTAATGAGGCTGTGGAAGTTTAATGAAAGCCATGATTTTAGCAGCAGGTAGAGGAAAAAGAATGTTGCCTCTAACCGTGCACACACCAAAACCTCTGTTGTTGTTTAAAGGAGAACGACTCATTGTACGCCACTTAAAAGCACTCGCGCGTGCTGGTATTTCAGAAGTAGTGATTAATCTGGGGTATCTGGGCCATCAAATTGAAACGGTTTTGGGGAGCGGTGCTGAATGGGGAGTGTCGATTCAGTATTCTCGTGAAGATCCTATTTTGGAGACAGGTGGGGGAATTGCTCAGGCTTTGCCGTTATTAGGAACAGAGCCTTTTATTGCTTTGAGCAGTGATCTGGTTACTGATTTTCCATTTACACAACTGCTCAATCAGCCCAAAGAACTCATGCATCTCGTTATGGTCAGCAACCCTCCGCATCATCCACAAGGAGATTATGCATTGGAAGATGGCTATTTGGTTACAAATCACGACCATTATTTAAACTTTGGTGGTATTGGCGTTTACCATCCTGACTTGTTCCAAGATTGCCCACAAGGTTCTTTTCCTTTGTCATTACTCTTTTTGAAGGCAATTAAAGCGCGACAGGCAACTGGGGAGTTTTACCCGGGACTTTGGCATAACGTTGGTACACCTGAGCAACTCGCGGCTTTAGAGTATTCGACAGATGTTGTATAATGTCGCTTTTGTTACTATTGATTGGTAAACCATGTTTTTAGGTAAACTCGTAGGTATCCTTCTTGGAGGCGCATTATTGAAATTTCCAGGTGCTTTGCTTGGATATTTCATTGGACATTGGTGTGATCAACGTATTAAACACCATTTGTATCGGATCCCTCGCTCTAGAGCTGTGATTATACAACAAATTTTTTTTAAATCTGCATTTTCAGTCATGGGCTATTTAGCGAAGGCGGACGGTCGGATCAACGAGGCTGAGATTAAAGCGGCTGAAAAAATGATGGGTCGTTTAAATCTAAATGCAGCGCTACGGCGTGAAGCAATCGAACTTTTCAGTGATGGGAAACATACAGATTTCAATCTCGAGGCAGCATTATTTCCTTTGCGTAAAGAGTGCGTTCGTTACCCCGATCTGTTGAGGTTTTTTGTAGAAATGCAGTTGGAAGTGGCTTTAGCAGATGCTGGATTAAATACACAAGAAAAAGAAGTTTTGCTGTTGATTTGTGAAAAACTCAATTTTTCCCCGGAAGAATTTGAGCAATTGCGTTCTCGTTACAGTGCCAGTCAAGCTTTTCACGAGTGGTTCTCGGGACAGTTTGATCAGAAATCACGGACACATTATCATGCGCAAGGTAATAGAGCGTATAAACCCTTAGCTTCTTCTCATTCATTGCGTAATGCGTATGGTGTCTTGGGGGTGTCTTTAACGGCGGCGAATGCTGAAATTAAGAAGGCTTATCGTCGTCTGATGAATCAGCATCATCCTGATAAACTTACAGCTCGAGGACTTCCTGATGGGATGGTCAAACTCGCGAAAGAGAAAACGCAGGAGATCCGTGCTGCCTACGATCTCATTCGCGAGGAGAGAGGTTTTCGTTAGGCTGTTTCTAACCAACGTTCAAGATTTTTGCTTTGTCTTGTCAACAGACTGGGATCTTTAAAGGTTAAAGTGAGCAGAGAAACACCTTGGATACTTGAAACCAAGTACTTAGCAAGTGTCGGAGCCTGTTCGCCTTTGCCTAAAGCTTTAAATTGAGCTTCTACCCATGTGAGGGTTTTGTGCATGAGTTCAGCAGCCAAAGGAGCTAATTCACCGGTGTATTTACCAAGCTCTTGGCAGAGACTGCCTAAAGAACAACCATATTGTGCGGTAATTTCTGAAACTTCAATGTTTTGATCAATAAAGGCAGACAAACGTTCCTTAGTGTTTGGAAATTGTTGTTCCAATAAGGTGAGGCGTTCTTGTAGCAGTGCACTTCTTTTTTGAATAACGGCTTTCAGAATGTCATCTTTCGTTTTAAAATAGTAATAGACATTACCCAGGGGGACGTCGGCTTTGGTTGCGATATCAGCGAGCGTAGTTGAATTAAAAGTTTGCTTGTAGATCAATTCATCAGCTGCTTCGATTAAGCGGTTTCGTTTATCGTTTTTTCTAGACATGATGCCATGTGCTCCTGTGTTAAGTTAGTTTGCTTTAGATTTTCCGGAGATTCGTAGAGGCAAATCCTAACATAAGTTAATTTGCTTGTCTCTATATTGTTTGATTGTTTATGTTAAGATTGAGATTGGATTTATAAACAGTTTTTGTAAGCGGGGTAAAATAGTAGTGCATAGAATCAGTGGGATTTTATTTTTGAGCCTACTTTTCCCCATGACTGTTTTGGCATGGGGTGTTTCAATGTCTTCTGGTTTTGGGGCAGCGAATATTGTTCCTGTGCGCCTAGGCATCCAAAAAGAGTTTGATAAGCAATGGTATGTGGAGCGTGAGTGGCCTGTGTCCGCTTATTGTGAAGCAAGCTTCTACAGTATGCATGGTAAAAAGGGCAGAAAAGCGGATAGCAATAAGCACTTGGTTGCCGTGGCTGTTTCTCCAGTGGTTCGGTTACAAAGAGCCGAAAAAATGCAAATGGGCTGGCCTTATGTGGAGCTAGGCATTGGTGTTTCCTGGGTGAGCAAGAAAGAGATTGGGGGACGGGATCTGGGGATCCATTTTCAATTTGAAGATCGTTTAGGTGTGGGGGTTCGTTTTGGTGAAAAGCAAGCGTATGATATTGGGTACAAGGCTATTCATTTTTCCAATGCATACCTTGGTCCAAGTAATCACGGAATCAATCTTCATGTTCTCGCACTCAACTATTGGTTTTAAGTAAAATGAAAAGTATTATTGCCCCTTCAATACTCTCAGCAGATCTCGCAAGATTGGGTGAAGAAGTAAAGTCAGTACTGTCAGCTGGGGCTGACTGGATCCATTTTGATGTGATGGATAATCATTATGTGCCGAATCTGACTTTTGGTCCAGAAATGTGTGCCGCGTTGCGGCGTTATGGGATCAAAGCTCCCATTGATGTTCATTTAATGGTGAAACCAGTTGATAGTTTAATTACCATGTTTGCTAAGTCCGGAGCGACTAGTATCACTTTTCATCCTGAAGCTTCACTTCATGTAGATAGAAGCTTGCAATTAATTAAGGAATTAGGATGTGAAGCAGGTTTGGCTTTCAATCCGAGCACTTCATTGGAATCATTACCTTATGTGATTGATAAACTTGATTTAGTGTTGTTAATGTCTGTGAACCCCGGGTTTGGTGGACAAACCTTTATTCCAAAAACAATAGAAAAAATAAAAGAGGCACGTGCGATTCTCGATCGTGAAAATAAGACTGCTCGCTTGGCTGTAGATGGTGGTATTACCTTAGAAAATATTCAGGAAGTGGCTGAAGCCGGTGCAGATACCTTTGTGATGGGTTCTGCCATTTTTAAAACGAAAGATTATGAAGCTACGTTGGCAGAATTTAGCCAAAAGTTAAAATTCTAAAACACTTTGACATCGCTATTTTTTTACGTTATCTTGAAGTTGTAACAAAATCAAGATAAGGCCGCTTATGTCATGGGGTGGAGAGCGTAAAGGCTCAGGTGCTAAACAGAAATATAATGAACCTACTAAAGTCATGCGGTTGCCAGAAAGTGTCGTGCCGCAGGTGAAAGCCTTTTTAGCTGATTGGAAGTCTGAAGAGTCACAAGCATGCATCTATCAATTACCACTCATGAGCAGTCGTGTTTCGGCAGGGTTCCCTTCTCCTGTGGATGATGGTTTGGAAGCACATATAGATTTGAATCAGTATTTGGTTAAACATCCTGCCGCCACCTTTTATGCACGCCTAGGAGAGCATGCGGATTCTATGATAGGTATCGGAATCTACCCAGGTGACATTATTATCGTGGATCGTTCACTTGAAGTGAGACAAAACGCGATTGTTTTAGCTGCAGTGAATGGCGAATTCACGTTAAAGCGTTACCATCGCAAAAATAAAAAAATATTTTTAATGGCAGAAAATCCGGTGTATAAGCCTATTGAGTTCAGGGAAGGTGATGAAATGCAAATCTGGGGAGTGGTAAAACACAGTATTCGAAATCTTTAGGAAAACAAGATGTTTATTTTAGTAGATTGCAATAATTTTTTTGTTTCCTGTGAACGTGTATTTCGACCGGATTTACTAAAAAAGCCAGTAGCTGTTTTATCTAATAATGATGGTTGTATCATTGCGCGCAGTGATGAAGTAAAAGCCATTGGTATCCCAATGGGTGCGCCAAAATTTAAAGTGGCTCAGCTGTTAGAGAGACATCATGTTCATTTATTTTCTTCAAATTATGAACTTTATTCTGATATGAGTCGTCGTGTCAGCTCTGCCTTGAAAACAGTATCAAGCAAAGTTGAACAATATTCTATTGATGAGAGTTTTTTGTTTTCCGAACAGTCTGGATCCGAGTGGTTGGCTTATGGGGAGACAATAAGCACACGTGTTCAACAATGGACGGGGATCCCTGTTAGTATTGGCATTGCTCCAACAAAAACGCTAGCGAAAGTCGCTAATAAGTATGCGAAGCGTCAAGGTGCTGTTTGTGTGCTCTCAATGAAAAATAAAGACAGTTTGTTAGGACAGTTTCCGGTTGGGGATTTATGGGGGATTGGTAGAAGCTATCAGAAAAAACTCATGCAGCTTGGTATTAATACAGCGATGGAGTTATGCACAATGCCAGACGAATGGATCAAAAGAACTTTAACGCTTTATGGGTTGCGGTTGGTCTATGAGTTACGAGGGATCAGTTGTTTTGCGTTGGCACAAAAAACAGCTCCGCAAAAAACATTAGTTTTTAGTCGTAGTTTTAGTCGGCGTATCACGGAATGGTGTGATTTGAAAGAGGCTGTGGTTCACTATGTCACCTGTGCTTTGGAAAAGTTACGCATGAGGGATCTGAAAACCCGGTCGCTGAAAATCTTTTTACAAACAAATCGTTTTTCGTCATCAGAATATACTATTCATAAAGAGATAGAGTTGCCTGTATATTCAAACTCTACTTTCTATTTAGTGCCTCAAGCAGTAGAGCTTTTGGCCTTGATATATAGATCGGGACTCACCTATGTAAAATGCGGAGTGATATTGGATGACTTACAATCTGTAGGTATAAAACAAGAAGATTTTTTTGTTGATAACTCTTGTCAGGATAAAGAGAAATCAATTATGAAAGTTATGGATGGTTTAAATCAGCAGATGGGTAAAAATACATTATTTTTGGCGGGTTCTGGCATTAAAAGAAGTTGGCAGATGAAAGCAGATCGTTTAAGCCCACGTTACACTTCAAGATGGGATGAAATGCTCATTATTTAATCATCAATATGATTATGATCGACTTTCGTTCTAAAGAAACGCAAAAACTGATCTAAATCGCATTTTTTGGCCTACTGCGTTTTGATTGGGGTACCGGTAACGTGCACTTTAAAATAAATCAGCATCCAAGCTTTGAACTGAGGAATCGAGTGCGTGGGCTAGGCGTTGGTTTGAGTGGACAGGTTAAATTCTTATTCATCACAAACATAGACTGTATGTATAACCCGTAGTTATTGTGCCCTTAACTAACTATACTACATTTGTAGTAAATTAATACACATTATGGAGAAGAAAAAATGAGTGTTCCAATCAGAATATCAGATGATATTTATAGTGATGCGAAAAAAGTCGCAAAGGCTGAATATCGGTCGATTCCTAACCAAATTGAATTTTGGGCAAAAATTGGTAAGTGCGCCTTAGATAATCCCGATCTTCCTGTAGAATTTATCCAAGACATCCTGATCTCTAAGCACCAAGATCGTTCTTTAGCTGAACCTTTTGTTTTTGAGAAAAAACGTGGCTAAAGTTCATATTGAGCAAATGCCTAGATTTAAAAAAGTCTATAAAAAACTACATTCTAAGGAAAGAGAGATCGTTGATGAAGTTATTGAAAAAATCGTTAAAGATCCAAAAGTAGGCGTTGAGAAAAAAGGAGAGCTTAGCAGCGTTTTTGTTTATAAGTTTAAAATGCATCGCCAAGAGATGTTATTAGCTTATGAGTGGATACCTAAAATAAGAACTCTGTTAGCGCTTGGGGTTCATGAGAATTTCTATCGAGATTTGAAAAAAACAGTTTAAAGGTGAGTAATTTAAAAAGATTAGCAAATCGTTCAGGCGGAACTGTAACAATCAAGGACTCAGGTGAGGTTGTAATGACAAAATTATCGGAGAAATAGACTTCCAGATCAAAAATATTCTATGCGGTTTGTTTGAGTTTTTTCTCAAAATCGTCGATCTATTGCAATACGTCCCAATAGCATGTCTCCTAAAAAGAGAATCACCAGCTTTTTTAACATAAAGAAAGACTATAAGTCTGACCAGAGTGAATCAAATTTTCCGCCTTCATGCTTTTGTTCACCAGCTCTTTCTTTCGCGTTGCTTTCCTCTTCTTGGTTCTGTTTTTCTTCTTCTGTCAGTATGACTTTGCGTTCACTATATTCAAATCGTTTGTAGCTACTTGTTATTTCAAGTAGGTTAGTGAGCTTGAATGGTTGTGAAGTTTCACCATCTTCCTGAAGGATAAGAACATCGTCATTTGCCTTAAAGGGCAGAATAGGAGCAAGTAGAGAAGATTCAAGAATTAGGCAGCGTAGAAAATCACCGACAGATTTTCCTTCTTTGATGAGCTGGATCCCTTGGGCTTGTACTTGTGTTGATAATCGCTCAACACCCATTGTAAGTTTGTTGTCACTGTCTTTTTTAAGCCAGCGAATAACACACACTTCAATGGTTTTAGTGTCGTCTCCTTCCTTGCGCAAACCGATAAGTTCGCTTGGGTATGCTGCTGGACAGTTTTCGACGGGAAATTGTAAAGCATAACCGGTAGGGCTTTGATTGGTGATAGTGGCACGTTGAAAAGAAAATGAATCGGTATTAGACTCGTCTCCTGATTCAGACACCTCAGAAATTTCAATATTGGTTTCCATCTCCCCATTTGAATCAGTACCTTCTTCTTCAATTTCAACACCTAAGCTTGGTAGCGAAGTGGAGGAGGAGAGATCTTCGGAGCTTTCTTCACTGCCTTTTTTTGCATGTCCCGTTTGAAAGGGACGCTCATGATTAACATGAAAATGCGTGGCACGTAAACCAATACAGACATTAACAGTATCGGAGCAATCAGATCTTTCATTGGACCGTGGAGAAGTTTGTTGCCATTCCTTAAGTAATCCTCGTAGAACTGGGATTGATAAAGCAAATTCGGGTTCGTTGTTATGGGCAATACGAGCTTTAAATTCATTAGGTTCAATAAGGGGTAGCAATTCTTCTACACGCTTTAGGATGGCATGAACGTCAAAAGTTAAGAAAGAATCTGTGTAGTCTGTAGTGCCGCGGGCCATAGTGGTAGGGGCTTTGTCAGTAGTAGTGTCAAACACAAAAAAACCGGACTCTTTTTCATCAGGTTTTACGTGCTTTAGCGTGATGTGTTTCAACCAAATTTCTGTAGCGCGATAAAGTGCACTTTGCTCATTTTGCTGCCATTGGTAAGGATAGCTGCTAGCAAACAGTAAAATGCGTTTGTAATCATTTTGCAAGTCATTGAGGGTTGTTAGTTTCTTTTTTTCAATATATTGATAAACTAAATGCAGCTCTCGCCAGATATCTTTTGGAACATCCCAATAGAGTTGATAACTGCGAAGGATAATTTGGTTGAAATAAAAACTTGTACGTTGTAATGCAATAGGTAGCGCTGTGGTTTCTAATTTAGAATCAGGATTTTCGGCAAGCTGCTCGATAATTAGCTTATACCCATTTGCCATTTCAATTTGTAGGGTTTGGGATAAAGTGGACACAGCCGTTTGCTGTGGGGTGAGTGAGGTGGATTGGCCTATGTAGTGCTTGCGCATAGATAGGCAGCAAAAATCGACAGTTGTATGTAAAAGCTCAAGAATAGCGAATCGGTCTTTAATCTTTAAAGTGACCTTATTACAATCACTAATTGCGTAATAGACTTTTTTAGTTGTTTCGCCTAAATCTGCTAAAGGAAGTGCTTCTTGCCACTCTTTTACACCGGCAGGCGTAAGCTTAACCTCTTTGCTGGAGGTTGCCGATTGAACAGGGATAGTGAACCCAAGCGATCCAGAAGTTGTTTCCATATAACATAAAGTATAGCTAAAAAGCGTTCACTCTACGTTGTTTTGTGCAGTATTTTCAGATATTATTCAACATGATAAAACAGTTGTAGTTGCACGGATTGCAGAGTGATAAATAAAAGGTGTTGAGTATGTCTTCGTATAGTACCAGTGAGTTTAGAAGTGGTTTAAAAGTGATTATTGATAAAGATCCTTATGTGATCTTAGAAAACGAATTTGTTAAGCCTGGAAAAGGCCAAGCCTTTAATCGAGTAAAACTCAAAAATTTAAAAACGAGTCGTATGATTGAAAGAACCATGAAATCAGGTGAAAATTTAGAATCAGCTGATGTTGTGGAAAAGGACATGCAGTATCTATACAACGATGGAGAAAGCTGGCACTTTATGGTAGCGGATACCTATGAACAATATGAGATTAATAAGAAGACGGTAGCGGATAGTGCGCTTTGGTTGCGAGAACAAGATGTTTGCCTGGTGATACTTTGGAACGATGCCCCATTATTGGTCGAACCTCCAAACTTTGTGGTGCTTAAGGTTGTTGAAACCGATCCAGGGTTAAAAGGAGATACTTCAGGTGGTGGTGGCAAACCAGCAACTTTGGAAACCGGAGCCGTGGTGAGAGTTCCATTGTTTATTCGGGAAAATGAACTTGTAAAAGTAGATACACGTACAGGTGCCTATGTCTCCCGTGCGAAATGATAAAAGTTGGTGTCCCACTGCTAGTATTGAAAATCTTAGAATGCGGGCAAATTTTATAGCACAGATACGAAGTTTTTTTGCTAGGAAAGGCGTAATGGAAGTCGAGACACCTTTGTTAGGTAAAGCCGCAGCGACAGATCCATTTTTACATATCTTGCCCGTTCGATTATCTTGTACCGAGCAGACATATTTTTTGCAAACCTCGCCTGAGTTTTCTATGAAACGATTGCTGGCAGCGGGAAGTGGGCCCATATATCAACTGTGTAAAGCTTTTCGAGACGATGAATCTGGTCGATTACACAATCCTGAGTTCACATTGCTTGAGTGGTATCAACCAGCATTTGATCATCATGCCTTAATGGATGAGATGGATGAATTGCTGCAACTTTTAGTAAATACCCCCCCTGCAAAACGTTTGAGCTATGGATCTGTTTTTATGGAAACACTTGCTTTGAACCCACATGCTGCAACTTTAGAAGAGCTCAAGAATTGTGCGCAACAACATTCTATTGAGTGGCATGTTGCTCCAACAGATCTGTTGGTTGATGATTGGCTGGATATTTTGATGACACATTGTATTGAGCCTAAATTAGGATTTGACGCACCAACCTTAGTATACGATTATCCAGCTTCAAAAGCAGCGTTAGCGAAAGTGCGAGAAGGTGTTATTCCAGTTGCAGAGCGGTTCGAATTATTCTGGCAAGGTGTAGAACTTGCCAATGGTTACCATGAATTAACCGATCCCGCCATTCAACAGCTCCGTTTTAAAGAAGATAATAAAAAAAGGAAGAGCTATGGCTACCCACTGATCCCAGTTGACACAGAATTAGTTAGTGCCTTGCAGGAAGGGTTACCAGATTCTGCAGGTGTTGCTTTAGGAATTGATCGCTTACTTATGCTGAAATTAGGTGAAAAAAATATCAGAGAAGTCATATCGTTTACAATTGATCGCGCTTAATAGCGCCAAGGGCTTGTCCCATTTGCACGGGATATTTTTCTTTTAAGTTTTGCTCCCAATGCATTTTTTTTTCAGTCAATACGATAACAGTTGAGCCTAACAGGAACCTTCCCATTTCATCCCCACGTTTCAAATGAATAGATGGGTTATAGTGCCAAGAACGAAGTTGTCCACGAGGTGGTGATACAACCCCAGACCAAATTGTTTCAATGCTGCCAACAATCATTGCTCCGACTAAAACAAGTGCGACTTTTCCAAATTCGGGTGTTTCGTAAAAAGTGACAACACGCTCATTACGCGCAAACAAGTTGGGTGTCGTTGTGGCAGAACGAAAGTTAACAGGGAATAATTGTCCTGGAATATAGAGCATTTTGTGTAAGTTGGCGTCAAATGGCATATGTACGCGATGGTAATCTTTCGGGGCAAGATAGATGGTAGCAAATGAACCTTGTGTAAAAGGTGCTGCGTCGCTGTGCTCAGGGCCTAACAGATCGTAGAGACTATAAGAATGTCCTTTGGCTTGAAGGAGTTGATTTTGATGAATATCACCAATTTGGCTGATGCAACCATCGGCTGGGCAGAGAAGGTGATCTGTTTTTGGAGTGAGGGGGCGAGAATCAGGTTTTAATGCGCGGGTAAAGAAAGCATTAAAGCTTGGGTAGTTATTTGGGTTGGGTTCTTTGGCTTCTTTCAGATTGATAGGATATTGCCAGAGAAAATAACGAATTAAAAGATTTTTAACCCAAGGGATAGTACAATTTGCTAGCCACCCTGCGAAAGTGGTTAAGGCGTGTTGCGGTAATAGATCAATGAAGATCGAGGGCAATGGTTTTATCCTTAAAGGTTCTTGGTTGCACGTGTATCATGCAGTATGAAAGGCTAGAATAGCAAGTATCAAGTGTTTAGTCTGACGGATCTTGACGAAGTTGTTGTACAAGATCATAGAGTTCTTGTAGAGATTTTCCAGCAAATTTATTAGTGATGCAACGACGGTGCGCATCAGACAAACCACTTGCCATTTTTTTTGAAAGGAGCTTATCACAGCGTTCCTTTAACTCTTCCAGTGAGTGATCTACTAACAACCTACAATCCTTTGTTGAGTAAGACAAGTTACAAATGCAGCCTTTTTTCTAAAAGGCGGATTGAAATTTTATGGCTTATACAGTAGTTTGTCAACAACTTTACTATTTAATAGTTGGTTAACAAACCACTATGAGTTTGTAGATGGATCGGGTATCCTTTTCAGTATTCAAAGAATGGAATTTACCTATGGCTTCTAGTGCGCAGCATTTGATTTGGATTGATCTTGAGATGACGGGTCTTGTTCCCGAGAAAGATCGAATTATTGAGATCGCAACGATAGTGACAGATCAGCAGTTACGTATTCTTGCAGAAGGGCCTGTTTTTGCGGTTTCCCAACCGGAAGCGCTTTTGTTGGGTATGGATGATTGGAACACGAAGCAACATACACGCTCTGGTTTAGTTGAACGCGTTCGACATGAGGCTGTTTCAGAAGCAGAAGCTGAAAGTGAAACCTTAGATTTTTTGAGGAAATGGGTTCCAGAAAACAAATCCCCTATGTGTGGTAACAGCATTTGCCAAGATCGGCGGTTTTTATATCATTATATGCCTGCTTTGGAAAAGCACTTTCATTATCGAAATTTAGATGTCAGTACAGTTAAAGAGTTGGCAAAGCACTGGCGTCCTGATGTAGCAAAAGGGTATAAAAAGAAGTCAACACATCTTGCAATGGACGATGTAAAGGATTCAATTGCAGAAATGCAATATTATCGGGATCACTTTTTTATCCTAGATGCCCCAGAAGTTACTGGTTGACCGGTCATCATGGCGTATTATGAAGCTTCTATTCATTTGGCGGATGAAGCCGCTACGCTAGCTTTTGGAGCGGACTTAGCAAAAGTGGTTTTGCCACTTTCCCCACCTTGTGTCGTCTTCCTTAAAGGAGAACTCGGTGCAGGAAAAACAACATTTGTGCGCGGTTTTTTAAAGGGTTTAGGCTATCTAAGTACGGTTAAAAGCCCAACGTATACTTTAGTTGAATCCTATGAAATTCAAAAGATAGTTGTTTTCCATTTTGATTTGTATCGACTGTCCGATCCAGAAGAGCTTGTTTTTTTGGGTATTGACGACTATTTGTCCAAACCGGCTATCCTTCTGGTTGAATGGCCCGAACAAGGTGAGGGATTTTTGCCAGAGGCCGATCTGGTTCTTGAGATTTTAAAAACCGATCTGGAACGAAAAATTATTTTGCAAAATCGCACAGATAGGATTGCGTTGGAGATTTCGGCATGACAAACCGAATTCAAATATTACCAACGTATTTGGCCAATCAAATTGCAGCAGGGGAAGTTGTTGAGAGGCCAGCATCGGTCTTGAAAGAACTGTTAGAAAACAGTTTGGATGCCGGTAGTACACAGCTTGACATTACCATCGAAAGAGCCGGAATAGGAATGATCCAGGTGCAAGACAATGGGGCTGGGATTTGCAAAGAAGATTTGGTATTAACGATATGTCCACATGCTACAAGTAAAATCATTCATGCATCCGATCTTGATGCTATTACCTCTTATGGGTTTAGAGGGGAAGCCTTGGCAAGCATTAGTGCTATTTCTCAATTAAAAATCACCTCGTGGGTAAAGGACCAAGATACCGGATGGTATTTAGCCACTTCGGGTAGGAACACAACACCCGAGATTATGCCAAGTGCTAAGCATATAGGTACGTGTGTTGAAGTGAAGAATCTTTTTTTTAATACACCTGTGCGCCGCAATTTTTTGCGTGCGGATAAGACGGAACTTTTATATGTGGAAGAAGTTTTTAAACGTATTGCGCTGAGTCAGCCACAAGTTGTTTTTAAATGGCAAATTGATGAGCGTAATCCAAAGCGATTTGCGAAATGTATTGATTTGGAAGCTCACACGAAACGAGTGGCTCAGTTATGTGGTAGACAGTTTGCTAAAGATGCAGTTTATATAGAGGCAGAAGCGAATGGGTTGTCTTTAAAAGGGTGGTTGGGAGATCCACAAAAAATGCGTGCTCAAGCAGACTTGCAATATTTTTATGTCAATAATCGAATTGTTCGAGATAAAATTGTGATGCATGCTATTCGTCAGGCATATCAAAATCTTGGGGCCGTTGGTAAACATCCTGCCTATGTATTGTATTTAACAATAGATCCTGCAGCAGTTGATGTAAATGTACACCCAACTAAACATGAAGTGCGTTTTAGGGAATCTCGAACGGTGCACGCTTTTCTCCAGTATGCTACCAAGGAAGCTTTGCAAAAAGGAGGAAAGGTTGCTATGAATCTGCCTGAATGTGAACAACGCAGAGATGAGATGTTCTTTCCAAACTTTGAAGGGTCGGGCCAAAAGCGAGTTTCGAGCAATTTAGGAGAACTCATCGCTGTTCTAGGAGAGAGCTTTATTTTGGCGGAAAAAGAAAACCATTTAATCTTAGTTGATATTAAAGCCACTCGAACGGCTTTAACTGAAGTGCGGTTGCAGAATGAATGCAATAAATGTGATATCAAACAGCGTGCTTTATTGCTCCCAAAAGTCGTAGAGTTTCCATTAGGTATTGATCCTACAACGATTGAGTGGGATTCATGGGGTTTTGAGCTGACGCAAAGTGGGAAGCATACTTTTTTGTTGCGAGCTGTGCCAGAGTTACTCGCAAATAGCTTAGTAGGAATAGAGACATTGCTTGTCAATATAATAAAGTCGCGTGACAAAATACAATGTATGGCCAATTATGTTGCTGCGCAATCGTTCTCAAGGAATGATAATGAAAAATTATTACTAGAACTTGAAGAAACCAAAGAAATTTATCAGAACAACCATTATTTGAAATGCTATAAGGCAATTGCTTTCTCAGAATTAAAGGAATGGTGTTCTTAGTATGTCTGGTTTAACCCCTGCTATCTTTCTCATGGGACCCACCGCCGTGGGAAAATCACAATTGGCAATGGAGTTAGCAGAAAAATTCCCCATTGAGATCATCAGTGTGGATTCAGCCATGGTGTATCGTGGCATGACCATTGGTACAAATAAACCGAGTGCAGATGATCAACAAAAAGTGCCTCATCATCTATTAGATATTCGTGATCCACTAGTTGCGTACTCTGCGGCTGAATTCGCCAGAGATGCATTAGAGCTCATGCAGGCTATCAAGAGTCGTGACCGGATCCCAGTCTTAGTAGGTGGCACAATGTTTTATTTTCGCGTGTTGCTGTCAGGTATGGCTCATTTACCAAAAGCGAACCCAGAGATCCGATCTCATTTGCTGGAAGCAGCAAACAGAGAAGGTTGGCCTGCTATGCATAAACGTTTGAATTCGATTGATCCAAAATCAGCTAGTCGGATCCATCCCAATGATGCACAACGGATCCAGCGTGCACTTGAAATATATGAAGTAACCCATAAAACAATGTCTGAGTGGTTTGCGGAACAGGCTAAGACACAAAATACATCTGAAGGGATAGGCGCTTATGATATTCATCAATTTGCTCGAGTGCCAACTGATAGAAAAATATTACACCAAAAAATTGAAGAACGGTTTTATGTGATGTTAGAGGAAGGGTTGGTTGAAGAAGTTGAAGCGCTGTTTAAACGTGGTGATTTAGATAATCAGTTGCCTTCTATTCGCTCAGTGGGCTATCGTCAAGTGTGGGACTATTTGTCTGGGGAGTTCACTTACGAAGAGATGATTCCTAAAGCCATTGCGGCAACGCGTCAATTGGCGAAGCGACAATTGACTTGGATCCGAGGGTTAGAAGAGGTAATAGAATTAAAAAATACCCATTTAGCTTCTTTGCAGACCGTGATAGACTCGATCAAGTAATCGCCAGCATAACGTATATGGAGAATAAATATGTCAAAAGGGCAGATGTTACAAGACCCATTTTTGAATGCATTACGAAAGGAGAGGATCCCCGTTTCTATTTATTTAGTCAATGGAATCAAATTACAAGGGCATGTTGAATCTTTTGATCAATTTGTTGTGCTGTTAAAAAACAGTGTCAGTCAGATGGTCTATAAGCATGCTATCTCAACAGTGGTTCCTACTCGCAATGTAAAACTGGACTCAAGCATGCAAGATGGCGAAGAAGAGATGGCCGACGTTGAACTTGCAGAAGAAGAGTTGGGGAATATGTAGTTGAGTCAGGCTCCAGCAGGGGGTGAACGAGCGGTTTTAGTTCACCTCCAGCTCAAACGAGAAAAACAGTACGATGTCCAGGAGTTTCAAGAATTGGCTCATGCCGCAGGGGCAACAGTTGCAGGCACTCTCACTTGCCAGCGTGATGCCATTCACGCGCGTTATTGTATTGGTACTGGTAAGCTTGAAGAATTAAAATCCTTACTATTGGCAACAAAAACGACCTTAGTTTTATTTGATCATAATTTATCCCCCTCTCAAGAAAAGAATTTAGAACAGTATATTCAGGCGCGAGTTTTAGGAAGAACTGGCTTAATTTTAGATATTTTTGCTGCACGGGCAAGGACGCACGAAGGAAAATTGCAAGTGGAACTCGCTCAGTTGCAATATCACTCTACACGCTTAGTGCGTGGATGGACGCATTTGGAAAGGCAAAAAGGTGGGATTGGGCTCCGTGGTCCTGGGGAAACTCAACTAGAGGTGGATCGGCGATTAATTCGGCAAAGAATTAAGCAAATTAAAGCCAAACTTGAAAAAGTTAGAAAGCAGAGAAATCAAGGGCGACAAGCGAGAAAGAAGGCTGATGTGCCGACAATCGCACTAGTTGGATATACCAATGCAGGAAAATCAACATTATTTAATAAACTAACAAATTCCGAGGTATACACAGCTGATCAACTGTTTGCTACATTGGATCCAACGCTGCGTGTTTTGGCTTTGCCAGCACTGGGAGAAGTGATTCTAGCGGATACAGTAGGGTTTATTCGTCAGTTACCTCATAATCTTGTGGAAGCTTTTCGAGCAACATTAGAGGAAATAAATACGGCTGATCTTTTGTTGCATGTAATAGATAGTCAAGATGAGTCGCGCGAAAATCGAATTCAGGAAGTTTTAGCAGTTCTTTCGGAGATTGGGGCGCTAGATGTCCCATCCATTGAGGTATACAATAAGATTGATCTGGCGCCGGATGTTTTACCCCAAATCACCCGTGATGAAAATGGTATTGTGCGTCGAGTGTTCGTATCAGCAAAAGAAAAACTAGGTTTTACCCTCTTGGGTGAAGCCATTGTTGAGCGACTGAATCAAGAAATGGTATCAGGCGAAATTTGTTTGCCAACAGACAAATTTAAAGAGAGAGCGTCCTTGTTTGCACTTGGTGGTGTAAGGGGAGAATCAACGGCGGAGAATGGTGATGCTCTTTTGCAGATCCGGTTACCGCGCCACAAGTGGCAACAGTTGTGTTTTCACTCTCCTGATTTGGTAGAGAGTTGGAAGCAAATAGATAATTAAATATAGGAATGATGCATATGTTTAAAAAACGTTTCCCTAAAATATGGAATACACCTGGTGGACAAGGTGGTGGGAAGGATCCTTGGAAGCGAAAAGCGCCTGATGCGGGTCCCCCGGATTTAGACAAAGTGTTTCAGCAGTTTACTAAAAAACTCAAGTGTTTGGTGGGTGGCTCTGGTGGAAGTGAAACCGGCAGTGATTCTCAAATGATTGGCATTGTCTTTGTGATAGTGGCTATCTTATATGTTGTTTCAGGTGTGTATATCGTTGGACCACCTGAGCGTGCGGTTGTTTTGCGTTTTGGAAAATATATTCGTACTGAGCAACCAGGTCCACATTGGTTACCACCATTTATAGAATCCAAAGCCATTGTGAACGTTCAGCGCGTTGCAACAAGTGATCACAGTGGATTAATGTTGACCCAAGATGGAAACATTGTATCTGTAGGTGTATCCGTACAATATCGGATTGGTGACGATGGTTTGGATGTGCAGGATTATTTATTTAATGTTGTTAGCCCTGTGCGCAGTTTGAATCAGTCTGCAGAGAGTGCTCTACGACAAGTGATTGGTAAATCGACCATGGATGACATCCTAACATTGCGTCGTGCTGAAATTGCAAATTCTGTGAAAGAACAGATTGTAGACACGTTAAAAAATTATAAAACAGGTCTTTGGGTACTAGAGGTTGTGATGCAATTTGCTAAACCGCCAATCGAAGTGCAAGCGGCATTTGATGAAGTGATTAAAGCGTCAGCGGATCGAGAACGTTTAATTAACCAAGCTAAAGGTTATGAGAACGAAGTATTGCCAAGAGCAAAAGGGAGAGCCGATCGTTTTCGCAATGAAGCTTTGGGTGATAAACAAGAAACCATTTTGATCGCAGAAGGTAATGTTAAACGGTTTAACTTGGTTTTGCCGCAATATTTGAAAGCGCCTAAAGTGACCAGAACCAGAATGTTTTTAAATACAATTGAAAAAATACTAAGTAAAACCAGTAAAATAGTGGTTGATGCGGGTGATGGCAATAACCTTATCTACTTGCCGTTAGATCGTTTGATTCCAGAAAATCCTGGAACCCATTCAAGTGCTGGATCGGCCAAGGAGTATTTGCCTCTTGCGTCGCGGTTTCATAAGGAGAAAAAATAATGACACGAGTTTCTTTTAATTCAATATTAATTATAGTTGCAATTGTGTCAATGGTGCTTGGCTCCAGTTTTTTTACAGTATATGAATCCGATAGAGTAATTTTATCAAGATTGGGGGAACTCAAGCGGGACCCTGCTGGGAATGTCATTGTTTTCAAACCAGGCTTGCATTGGAAAGTGCCTGGTATTGATACAAAGCATGTGTTTGATGCTCGATTGAATATGGCAGAAATTCCTTCAGAGAGAATTGTAACGAAGGAAAAAGAAAATCTATTGGTTGATTTGTTTGTTCAATGGCGTATTCATGATTTTGCGTTGTATTACAACACTACTCACGGATTGCGAGAAGGTTTAGGAGTGAAAGAACGAGCAGAACAGTTGTTGCGACAAAATGTTAAAGCGATGTTACACGCAGAGTTTGGACAACGCACCTTAAAGAATCTAGTGTCAGGAGATCGTAACAGCTTAATGGATAAACTTAGAGAACATACCAATGAGAATATTGCTGCGTATGGAATGAAAGTGATTGATGTTCGCATCAATCGCGTAGAGTACCCTTCAGAAGTCAACGATAAAGTATTTGAGCGTATGAGCAGTGAGCGGAAACGTATTGCGGTGTATCATCGTGCAACGGGTGAATCAGAAGCCGCAATGATTCGAGCCGATGCAGATAGAAAAGCTAAAATTATTGTGGCTGAAGCACAAAAGGACGCAGAACAGATCCGTGGGGAAGGTGATGGAAAAGCCGCTGGGATCTATGCTGAAAGCTATAACAAATCTCCTGAGTTTTACCAGTTCTATCGTAGCTTAGAAGCCTATCAAAATGTTTTTAATGAAAAGCAAGATGTTTTGGTGTTGAAACCTGATAGTGAGTTTTTTAAATATTTTAGAGATGCAAAGGCAGGGCAATAAGATGTGGCAAGATTTTTTAGTTGCTGTGTCGTTGGTTCTGGTGATTGAAGGTATGTTACCTTTTCTCAAGCCGGAGATCTGGCGTCGAACGATGGGACGTATTGCTGATCAGCCTAACCAAGCTTTACGACTTATGGGGTTGATGAGTATGTTGTTGGGAGTCACGTTATTATATACAGTTCGTTGAGTTTGATGAGGATGGTGCCGAGGAGAGGACTCGAACCTCCACGGAGTTTCCCCCACAAGCACCTGAAGCTTGCGTGTCTACCAATTTCACCACCCCGGCAGGGTTTGCAAAATTTACCTAGGCTTGGGGGTATTGTCAATGGTAGGATGTGTTTTATATGAGTAAGAAACCGAGCAAATTTGATCCCCACGCAGAACGCGAAGCGTCTCGCTATGTACGTCCTATTCCAAGTCGTGAGTTTATACTTGAGCACCTAAAAGAAAGAGATGCGCCTGCACAACACACTGAACTACTAAAGGAATTGAACCTCAAAGACGAAGACTCGTGTGAGGCGCTGCGGCGTCGCCTGAAAGCGATGGTGCGTGATGGGCAATTGGAGCGCTTGAAAAAGGGATATTACTGGTTTGCTGGTAGGCGTGTGCTGATTGAGGGCCGTATAGTCGTCGACAAGGGTCGCATTAAAAAAGCCTGGTTTATTCCCGATAATGGTGAAGAACGTATTGCCTTATCTGCAGAGGATTCACAGAGTGTGTATTCTGGTAATCGAGTGATCGTATCCGTGCTTGATATCAAAGATGAAACAATCCGAGAAGGCAAATTAGTTGAAATTACTGAACAGGCACAGGTTATTATCACGGGACGTTTTGTGTCAGAAAAAGGGTTTTCTCATGTTATTTCTTATAGCAAGGAAGTGGTACAAAATATTCTGATCCCGAATGGAGAAGAGAATACAGCTCAGGATGGGGATATTGTAGTGGTCGAGCTGGTTAAGCAACCTGCTCGATGGGCAGAACCTCTGGGGCGAGTATTAGAAGTTTTGGGTAGTGAAGATACCCCTGGAATAGAAATTCAGGCGATGATCCGTTCGCATGGATTACCAGAAGAATTTCCAAAATCAGTGATAAAAGAAGCAGAAAAATACAGCGAAACTGTACCAGCTAAGGCTGCACAAAATCGGTTGGATTTGAGAGAACTCCCACTAGTCACTATTGATGGAGAGGATGCAAAAGACTTTGATGATGCGGTCTACTGCGAAGCAAAATCGGGAGGTGGTTTTCGATTGTATGTTGCTATTGCTGACGTAAGTCACTATGTGCATCCTAAAACGGCATTGGATAAAGAAGCAGAGAACAGAGGGAATTCGGTTTATTTCCCTGGACAAGTCGTTCCCATGTTACCTGAAGTTCTATCAAATGGCTTATGCTCGTTAAAACCGAATGTCGATCGATTGTGTTTGGTTTGCATTATGACAATTACTCCTGCAGGTAAAATATCACGTTATGAATTTCATGAAGCTATTATGCGATCTCATGCACGTTTAACCTATACGAAAGCAATGAACCTGTTATCGGATCAAGGTGCAAGTGTTGTCAAGAAAGAATATGAATTTGTGTTGCCAGTACTAAAGGAACTTAGTAATCTCTATCAAGTGTTGAAGCAAGCCAGAAGAGAACGCGGAGCAATAGAGTTTGAGACAACAGAAACAAAAATTATTTTTGGTAAAAATAGAAAAATTAAAACCATTGAGCCAGTCTTTCGTAATGATGCGCATCGCATCATTGAGGAATGCATGCTCTGTGCCAATGTGGCCTGTGCTCGCTTTCTAAAGAAGCATAAACTACCAGGGTTATATCGAAATCACGAGGAACCCACTGAAGAAAAACTGATGGATCTCAAAGTGTTTTTGCGTGAATTGGGTTTGCCGATGTCGGGTGGCGCTAAACCAACACCTTTAGATTATGCTGAGCTGTTGCATTCTATTCAAGATCGCCCGGACGCGAATATTATCCAAATGGTGTTACTACGTTCACTGTGTCAGGCGGTGTATTCCAAAGATAATATTGGACACTTTGGATTGGCTTACTCCATGTACGCTCACTTTACTTCACCGATAAGGCGATATCCTGATTTGTTAGTGCATCGGCAAATTCGCTCGGTGTTACAAGGTAAGTGGGATGATAAAAGTATAAAGAAATCACAAGAAGATGCACAGCAAAAAGAGCTTGTTAAAATTGCTGAGCATTGTTCCATGACTGAACGTCGAGCAGATGATGCAACGCGTGATGTGGTGCGTTGGTTAAAATGTGAATATGTTGGAAAACATATTGGAGAAGAATTTGATGGGATCATTTCTGGAGTAATTCATTTTGGTTTTTTTGTGGAATTAAAAGGGCTTTATATCGATGGCCTAGTTCATGTGACCAGTTTGAAAAATGATTATTATTATTTTGATCAAATTCACCATCGGTTAATGGGTGAGCGTACTGGAAAACAGTATAGGCTAGGCGATCAGGTTAGAGTGCAGGTTTCTAAAGTAGATGTGGACGATAGGAAAATTGATTTTGAATTAATCTCGGGAATGGAAAAAAATTCTAGTAAGAAAGCACATCGAAGTAAAAAAACAACTGAGCCTCGCAAGCGAAAAAGTAAAAAAAGAGGCAAATAATGCAAGAGCAGCTGTTCTACGGTATACATGTGATCCAAACATTGCTTGATCGAAATCCAGAGCGTGTATTAGAGATTTATATAGTAGAGTCGCGTTCAGAGCCTAAAATTGCACAGATCCGGAAACTTGCTCAGCAACATGGGGTTTCAGTGTCGCAGCAGCAAAGAAAGGATTTAGATAAATGGTTGCCGAAGACCAATCATCAAGGGGTTGCGGCAAAAGTACGGGCGAAAGATCCGCTTACCGAATCCGATCTCGATGATATTCTTCAGAAGAAAAGCAATCCATTGTTTCTAGTGTTGGATGGTATTCAAGATCCACACAATTTGGGTGCATGCCTGCGTACAGCCGATGCAGCAGGAGTTGATGCGGTAATTGTGCCTAAAGATCGCGCGGCCTCAATGAGCTCTGTTGTTTATAAAATTTCTTCAGGAGCTGCAGAGACAGTTCCTTTACTAACGGTTACTAATTTAGTGCGTTGTTTGCAGTATCTGCAAAAAAAAGGTGTTTGGATAATGGGCACTAGTCTACATGCAAAACAGACCTTATTCTCAACCGATCTCACTGGATCTACAGCAATTGTCTTAGGTGCGGAAGGATCGGGAATGCGCACTTTAACAGAAAAGCATTGTGATATTTTAATGCAGATCCCAATGTTGGGTGCTATTGAGAGTTTAAATGTTTCTGTTTCTGCTGGTGTGTGTTTGTATGAAGCTCTGCGACAACGTCAGGTTAAAAAATAGTGCGTGGGCTATCTATTCTATTGTTCTGCTTTTCAGGATCTATTCTAGCCTTTACAAATTCAGCGGTTGAAAATTTGATTGAAACAAACCTGCCTAATGCTAATATTGGTATTGTACTGATGGATGCTGATTCAGGTGAGGTGTTGTATGAAAGGCGCTCACAAGAACCGTTGACACCAGCCAGTACAACTAAGCTTTTTACCAGTGCAGCTGCTCTAATAGAATTAGGCGAAAATTATCAGTTTCTAACAGATATTAAGATCCAACTCAATCAGTTGAACAATGGCGTATTAAATGGGGATTTAGTTGTTGTGTTTTCAGGGGATCCTTCCCTAACTACTGAAAATGTAGAGCAGCTCATTGCGAAAGTTAAACACTTTGGGATACAGAGTATTAGGGGCAATGTTTTGATTGATGACACACAGTATCAAGGTTCGTTTTATGGACCTGGCTGGAGCAGTGAGTCTTTAGCTTGGTATTATTCGGCTCCGGTTTCAAGTGTTATTTTAGATGAAAATAAAATAGCGGTTCAGCTGACATCAAATAAGACTTTGGGCAAGAAGGCAACCCTATCACTTGAAGGAAAGAATACAAAAGAGCTAAAGATTGTAGCAGATGTTGTCTCAGTTTCCGAGGAAGCTGCAAAACTATGCCAAATTAATGTTGAGTTGGACGTGAATAACAACCCTTCTATTCAGGGGTGTTGGCCAGCGCGAAAGGAACTGAGCACTTTGCAAGTTGCCATGAAATACCCACACGCACGTTTGAAAACGGTATTGAGAAATGCCTTTAAGAAGAAAGGGATTGATTTTAAAGGTGATTTCAAGATAACCAAATCAAAAGGATCCCTGAGTACTATTGCGGTGAACTCTTCAAAACCCTTACGGCATTTTCTTAAGAAAATTTTACAAGAATCTAATAATCTGTATACAGAAGCGCTTACAAAAACTCTTGGAGCTAAGCTATTTTCAAATGGAACCTTCCAAATGGGGACCTTAGCCATACAGCAGATTTTGGCGGAGCCAACCGGTATCAATTTTAAAACTATGCGTTTAGTCGATGGATCTGGTTTGTCACGTTATAATTCCATAGCGCCACAACATTTTGCACAGTTATTATATTCGATGCATCATGCCAAACAACATGCTATTTTTAAAAATACATTACCGTTGGCGAGTAATAAGCAAAGTACTTTAGCTGTGCGATTGGATCAAACTCAATTACCCATTAGAGCGAAAACAGGTTGGATGTCAGGGGTTTCTTCTCTTGCTGGGTATTTGCAAGACTACAATAATAGAAGTCTTATTTTTGTGATCATGGTTGATAACAGTGTGCACGACCGTGCGGCACTCAAGAGCTTCGAAAACACACTTTGCCTGTGGTTTCAGCGAGATCGCTTGGAATACTGACGCACCTTGATTCTCAAAAGTCAGTATTTTGAAAAGAATGCTTTAAAAGTTGTGATCAATAAAGTTTACGATGTTCCAATAGTTTTTGCACTAGAGCTATTTTGTATGCTCTTTAGGATCAATGGGTATTTTGTAGGTTTTTTAGCAGGTTTCAAGATTTTTTGATACGTTTTGTAGAGCTGTTTTAGGTGCGGTCCCCATGAAATACTAGCAATAAGACCTGATGAAGCAACTAGTACGCAAGCAAGAAACAACCAAAAAGAAGCTTCTGCAAAGCCAAATAGGATTAAAAAGGTAATGGAGAAAATAGGATTTGCGTAAGAAAGAACACCTAAGAGTTTAAAATTACCTCGTCCAATTCCAAAATCCCATAAAAAATAAGCGAGGCCATGAGTTGTGAATCCCATAAGAGTTAGGGTTAGCCATTGTGTTGAGGATAGAGAGATACTGGTTTCAAATTGACTATGGGCAGTTAGGCAAAAAAGCATTGCAAAACCACAATAGATCCCAATTGCTTCAGGAGGTGTTTTTCCATAAAGCCGTGAAATAAGTGTGTAGACAGTCCAGCTGAGAGCGGCCACTAGAGCAAACAAATACCCAGGGAGATATTTTATTTGAAAAGCAGAAAGTCCTTGGCCTTTAGTAATCAACAAATAGGTGCCCAAAAAACCGAGAAGCGCCGCCAGGAGGTGTTTTAATACAAACTTTTCTTTAGGGAGCAAGCCTGAAAAAAGGACGGTTAAAAGTGGCCACAAATATATAATGAGATCGGCTTGTTCTTCTGGTGCATTCTGGAATGCATAAACATAAAAAATATTCGTTGCTGAGAAACATAATATCCCAACGATCCAAAGCATTAAGGGTTGTTTTAATTTTGACCACTGATGAGTGAAGGAGAGATAGACGCAAGTGCTGACAAAACAAATTCCAAAGGTAATAGATAATAATTGGAAAGTTGGGATTTGTTTTACAAAAGCCGTCAAGGTTGCTGCCATAGTCCATAAAAAAAGACCACAACAACCAATAAAAGTCGCTAAATTTTTTTTCTTTTGAGCAATGTTACGCATTAAATATCTGAGTACGAATTCACTAGAAGTAATAACCAGTATAGCATAAACTGAGTGTGTGCTTCAACCGTGTGTTTTTTGTGAAAAGGTTAATTACATCTAAAAAAAATACAGTGGTTAAAAAACAGGTGTTTTTCTAGGTTTTTAATGTCTTAAGAAGATAATGAGCAGTGTGCATGTTGTTATAAGGGTAAGTTGTTTTTTGAAGTGTTATTGTTAGCGCTTGAGATGTTTTGCAAAAAAAATTAAGAAATGGTTGTGCCACAGCTTAAGTTTTTTCTCTATAGGCTGTGCACTCATTAGAAAAGCGCAGGATAGATGCATAGATTTCACTAGTCGTAGAGTTTTTTAAAGGAATATAAGAAATGGTTTCTTATAACGAATGAAGTGAATAATAACTGCGTTTTTATAGTATCGGATCTTTCATAGATAAGCCTTTTAATTTGGGTTCCTAGATCTCATTAATTTTATATCTTGTTGGTTTAGTACACACTCTAATGTGATTTTTTATCTAAGGCTTACTATGCAAGTTTGGGTTCATAGGTTTTTAGCCTATCTTTTTATTGGTGCCGTACGTCTACAATATATAGTTAGTTTACCTGGTGTTAATGTTGGTTGTATGGTATAAGCTGGTCATACGAGCAAAGTCTAGGTAGAATGTGAATATTCCCTTAGTTGTAAGATAGTTAGGTAACATAGGATGTATGCAAAAGATAGATTGATTTTAGACTTTGATCCGGAGCTTGCGGCCGCCATTCAGCATGAAGCACAGCGTCAAGAAGATCACATTGAGCTAATTGCTTCTGAGAACTACGTCAGTCCTTATGTGCTTGAAGCGCAGGGTTCGCTTTTAACTAATAAATACGCCGAAGGTTACCCTAGTAAACGTTACTACGGTGGTTGTGAATTTGTGGATGTTGCCGAGAAATTGGCCATTGAACGTGCAAAAACCTTATTTGGTGCGGCTTATGTCAATGTGCAACCGCATTCTGGCTCACAAGCCAATGCAGCCGTGTATTTAGCCTTATTGCAACCAGGAGACACCGTGCTTGGTATGGATTTGGCACATGGTGGGCATCTCACACATGGATCAAAAGTAAATTTTTCTGGAAAATCTTACCATGCTATCCAATATGGTACTAAAGCAGATACGGGTGAAATCGATTATGAACAAGTGGCAGCATTGGCAGAAGCACATAAACCCAAACTGATTATTGCTGGCTTTTCTGCATACTCGAGGGTAGTGGATTGGCAACGGTTTAGGGATATTGCAGACAAAGTTAATGCTTATTTACTCGTAGATATGGCCCATGTTGCGGGATTAGTGGCAACAGGCCTCTATCCTTCTCCCATTGATATTGCCGATGTAGTGACCTCAACAACCCACAAAACATTGCGGGGACCCAGAGGAGGCATTATTTTAGCAAAGCATAATCCTGAGCTTGAGAAAAAATTTAATTCTGCTATTTTTCCAGGTATGCAAGGCGGTCCACTCATGCATGTTATTGCCGCCAAAGCAGTCGCCTTTAAGGAAGCTTTGGATCCAGATTTTAAACGTTACCAACAACAAGTGATCTTAAATGCAAAAATCTTTGCAGAAATGATGATAAAGCGAGGGTTTAAAATTGTTTCTGGTGGAACTGACAACCATTTGTTTTTAGTAGATCTGATAGATAAAGGTATTACTGGCAAGGATTCTGAGGCTGCGCTAGGTCGAGCCAATATTACTCTCAATAAAAATTCTGTGCCAAACGATCCACGTTCACCTTTTGTGACCAGTGGGTTACGTATTGGTACGCCAGCAGTAACCACACGTGGTTTCAAGGAAGATGAAATTAAAATACTGTCCGAATGGACTTGTGATATATTAGAGAACTTGGAGGATGAAGCACAAGTAAAAGGTGTTCAATCCAAAGTATTAGAACTTTGTAAACGTTTTCCGGTGTACGTGTAATGCAATGTCCATTTTGTAGAGCTGAAGATACTAAAGTTGTAGATTCTCGTTTGGTTGGGGAAGGTGATCAAGTGCGACGTCGTCGTGAATGTGTGAACTGTACCGAACGGTTTACAACTTATGAAACAATAGAACTCTCTTTACCACGTTTACTAAAACGTGATGGTCGTTATGAGCAGTTTCGGGAAGAAAAATTACGTTCAGGTCTATTGAGAGCTTTGGAAAAACGTCCTATCTCGACCGAAGAGGTGGATATGGCGGTTAATCGAATTTTGTATCGCCTGCGGGCTTATGGCGAACGAGAACTTGAAACTCATGTTTTAGGGGAGTGGGTCATCGCTGAACTTAGAGCTTTAGATGAAATTGCCTATATTCGATTTGCTTCGGTGTATCGATCTTTTCAAGATCTCGCTGAGTTCGGCGAAGAAATCTTACGTTTAAAAAATACAGTACCTGCTGATGAGTAAGAAAATAAATTTTTTGGGTAGAAGAAAAGCTCGACGTTACGCGCTTCAATCACTATATGCGTGGGCAATGGCAGGAAATGATCTTGCACAAATTGAAGTGGATACTTTGGAAGAACACAAAGAAGGTGAGTTGGATACGGCTTATTTCCTGATTTTATTACATGGTGTACCTGGAAATTTAGAGAGCATTGAAAATACCTTTGAGCCCTATTTAACCCGAAAACTAGAAGACTTAGGACTTATCGAATTAACACTTTTGCGTATTGCGGTGTATGAGCTAATGATGCAACAGGATGTACCCTATCGCGTGATTATCAACGAGGCATTAGAATTAGCTAAAATTTTTGCTGCTGCCGACAGTCATAAATTCGTGAATGGCGTGTTAGACAAAGTCGCTAAAAAAGTTCGAAGCGCAGAATAGTTTCTTAGCAACACTATCCATTGAACTGGCAGCCAGCGGGTAGCTACCAGCGGTATTCTACGGTGTAGCGTAGCTTTACCTCACTTTCTTTACCAATGTCAACGGGAAAACTGATGGTTTGTGCATTGAGTTTTTGGTAGGGTATCGTAGGGTCGATGATTTTCCAGTTGGCGCTTCGATGAATATTTTCTTTTACTAAAACATGAACAGCATTTTGTTTGCGATTTTTGATAGTCACTTCAAACGATTCACTCATAAAGCGTCGGTTATTGTCGACTTTAAAATCTAACTGCTTCTTATAGCCAATGATATCATAGGCACTACCCAACTTAATGGATATCTCTTCGTTGGTGGTGGTGTGGTTAATAGCATCTTCACCAATGAACTCGTTTGTGCCTTTTTGTTCATCAAGCACGGTGACTCGAATTTTACCTGCGGGTAAGGGGATCCCTAATCCATCCTTTGGATTATTTTGGAAAGTAAGGTAGGTATCGACTTTTCCAGGAAACTGTTTTTCAGATGAATTGTTTTTATTAACATATCCAGAGTAGCGAGAATATTGATTGTCTTGATAGATGTATTCTTTTTTAACGGGGATATCTGTTTTATTTTCGAATAAAGCAATCTGTTTGGTTGAACTGTCTACTAAAGTCGTTTTCTGATCTAGGGTGTAGATATGATAGTCGAGCAGGGTAGATTCTTGGAACGTATTGGTACCTATGTCTTCAGCTTTGCTCATCATCGCCATACCACGATGAGAAGGGCTATTGTTCACTTTATTAACATTCCCAGCAACTAATTTGAGTGACACATCTGAAAAATCAAGTCCAGACTGGTTGACAATGTTGGCCCAAGCACTGAGCTGCATTGTTCCGCTATTCGGGGATGATTCTTGATAGGTGGCGTTATAATTTGCCCACCAGGTGAACCCATTGCTTTGATAACTGGTTTTGATTTTATGATTACCTGGCTTTTTGGCATTGATATTCCAGAGTAATGTGGGCTTTATCATTAACTGTTCAGGTAAATTTTCAAAACGAATTTTCGAATATTTTTTAAGCGTGGTGACGACACCATTGGGATCTTGAAGTACTAATTCACTGTCTGCATTGAGTAATGTTCCCTTTAAGGTTTCAATTTGATCGCCATGAGTTTGTTCTACGATGATCTCTTTCCCTAAATATTTTTGTAATAATCGTTGATTGTTAATCAAATCGAAATGGTAGCTTTGATCGAGTAATTGTGTACCCTTCGGATCAGTGCTTGATTCAAAGATAACGGTTGTTGGATCAAGTTGCATAGGAATGGGTGTGTAGGGAATAAGATTTTTTCCAACGGCAAGCGTGATATCGCGTTGTTCTTGCACCAGGGCATATCCTGGGATGGAGTTAGCATTATTTTGCTTATAAGACATAGAACGATTAAGGTAATTTAGGTCGGTCCCAGCAGAGGCCGTGCTGTAGATGGTGAGAGCCGTTTGGGCTTGGGCGTAACCGCTGATAAGTAGCAATAAAAAACAGAGTTGTTGTTGGTAATAGTGCAATGTGTATACCCTTCTAGAATAAAGCTTTATAGTTAAAGAATAATGTAAATTCTGGTTTCGTCAATTAACTTACTTTTTTAGGGGTGTTGTATGTGGTTTCGTCGAATCTTTTGGGCGCTGTTGTTGGTGGTTTGTGGAGTCACTGGGGCAGAAGGGAAAGCTGAGGACGCAAAGGAGCCAACTCAAGTTGGCCTGTACTTGCCTCTTGAAAAAGTGACTGGGACCGTCCTTCGTGGATTAGGTGCTGAAGAACGCATGAAGCAATATATGAAACTTCAGAAAAAAAATGCTTCTAAAGGCCTGGGTGCTTTAGAGAATATGCAGCAGATAAATGAGCTTGTTGGCTTTGTGGAAGACAAGGAAGTTGAGCTTACTTTTAGCGCCCTAGAATCAGGGCGAGTTAAAATAACAACAGAACCAGAGACAGTGATTCATGGTATTATTATTGATAAAGAAAAAGCAGAGGTTACTTTGGCTGATGGAAAAATTTTAACGACTTATAATGAGATATCCATTAGTAATATGCCAGGTGTTGGTGATTGGAAAGGGATCCGTTGGAGTACTCAGGAAAGTGAGCCTTCACAAAGTGTTTATAATTCAGCGAACTTTTCCATTGGACAGATCACAAAAGACAATAAGCAGAAAAGATCGATGCAATTAGAATCTATGAACATGAATAAGCTTAAATTTGATCAAGAAAATTTTATTATTTTGTATTAGCGTTTTTATAAATTGCCCAAATTTGATTTAAGTGGCGTTACTCGGTGCCGATTTTTCAATAAGGTTTGTTAACGCCTTAATCCAAAGCGGTTCAGAGTTGAGACTTGGTACAAAAATAAGCTCCTTGCCTCCCAAGCCTAGCCATTGTTCCCTAAGGCCAATATTAACTTCCTCTAGAGTTTCCAGACAGTCGGCTACAAAAGAAGGGCAGCTGATGGCGATAGAACGTATGCCTCTATCGATGAGTTCTTTAAGCACGTGATCGGTGTAGGGTTTTATCCAAGGTGTTCTGCCAAGGCGAGACTGAAAACAGGTAGTGTATTGCTTCGGAGTTAGATTGAGTGAAGTTGCAAGCAATCGAGAGGTGCTAAAGCATTGTGCTCGGTAGCAATTCGCATTTGTGTCTTTCACAGCAGGACAACTTTGTTCTGCTGGGCAAAGGGTGCAGCCTGTTTTTTCAATATGGCGCTCGGGGAGTCCATGGTAGCTGAAAAGGTGGTGTTCAATGGGAATATTCTGTGTTGCTACTGAAATGTTGTGGGCATATGCCATAATAAAGCCGGGATCGTCAAAAAAACTTTTTTGTACAGATGCCAATTGATCCTTATTGGGCAATAAGGACAGCGCTTTTTGAATAGCAGATTCAGTTGCTGCAGTCGAGTATTGTGGAAACAGTGGAAAGATAGATAGTGTTTTGCAAGGTTTAAGTTTTTCGAGCGCGTTAGCAATACTTGGGTTACCGTAGCGCATACCTATTTCTATTTGGTAGGTATCGCTTAGGTTTTTTTGCAGCTCTATTTTAAGGCGTTCTGCATGGAAACGCAGTGGAGAGCCGGCTTCAGACCAAATTTTTTGATAGGCTTCTGTTGAGCGTTTTGCGCGTAGTGGAATAACGAGGCCCTGGATCAGAAAAAAACGTGGCAGAAAAGGTATATCAATGACGTAAGGATCCATGAGGAACTCTCTTAAGTAACGTCGCACGGATTTTAGATCACAATGATCAGGAGTGCCTAAATTGATTAACAGTATGCCATGCATAGGTTAGGATTCAGCAGATTTTTTGGGGACAACAAGAATGGCGTTCCCAATAGGGCGTATGGCTCTCCAGCCATAGTCTTCATCATCATCTCCCTCAGGATGATTGACCACTTTATTATTGATGAAGAGGGTGGATGATCCACCACCATCTAGATTGAGCGCATATTCACATCCTTGTTCCATTAAAAAATCTCTGAGTTCAGCAATAGTCATGCCTGGACTGCCAGTAAGTGCACTTTGTTCAACAATCACTAATAACCAGTGCTTGTTTTTCAATAAACCTACAGCGGTTCTAGCGTAGCGTTCTTGAAGATATCGAGCTGAAAGGTGTTCGGCAGAATAATCGGTAATGGGTTTTCCTTGAAAGATAAGTAGGGGAGCACCACCGACAATATTGTCGACCTTTTGCCATTCCAAATGATGTTCTTTGAGAAAATGCGGAATGACTTCAATATTAACCGTTGCAGGAGCGCCAATTTCAATTGACTTAGGGTGCTTGGCTTTGGGGCCTAGAGCATAGACGTAACTGTTTTTAGGTAAAGGAGTCGCTTCACTTGTATGGACTTGGGTAATTGCATTGCTTGTTATGGTGAAGCTAACGCTATCAGGTAATTCTGATATTTCCTTCCCATACACATCAGTGTACAACACGGCTTGGTGGTTAGATAGGGGTTGGTTGAGTGCTTTCACTGGAAATTTTTGATGGTTCAAATAGACATTCGTCTTAGTTTGTAGTCGATCCATTAATGTGATTGAGGGGATGTTTGACCAGCCAATGGCACCTCTTGAGCGGTAAGCGATCCCATACCAGTCTTTTTGGATCTTTAAGATCCCTGCAGGTAATCCATTCATTTTAAAAAAACTGCCATTGATAGCGGCAATGGCTTTGTGATGTTTGGCGATGTCTGGAAGCACACTTAGGCCATGTGCTTCCTCATTGGCGTGTACCGTTATAATGTCGAGCTCAGCGGGATCAACGTCTATAATATGAACGATCTGGTTATTTGGTGTGGTCAGTTCTAAATACTGCAAGCCGTTTGGAGCAAGGGGCGTTTCTGTGAGCAATACACTTGAAAATGTAAGCATACTAAATAGAAGTAGAATTTTTAGGCAATATGACATATAGACAAGTCCAACATTGATTCTATTTTGCTACAGTGTACACTAGATTAGAGTCGTTTCGCAGCAGTTAATTAAGGGATCATGAGATGAAGGATCAATGGTTGAAAGTATTGTTGATAAGTGTTGGTCTAGGGTGGTTGCCTGGGCTTTATGCGATGAGCGCGGTGGATCCTTTGATCCAAGCGGCTCGATTAAAAGTGAATGAGGGAGATCTAGGAGAGGCGGCAGCTTTATACCATCAGGCTTTGCAAATTGAAGATTTAGAGTCTCCCGTTCGATTAGAGTTGGCTAAAGTATTGATTGAAGGGCAGGCAAGAGACCCATATTCAGAATCTTTTGAGGAATTGGAGGCTGTGCAGAATAATGTGCGTGCAGGCCGATCGCAAGATTTTTCCACAAGCTTTTTAAACAATGTTCCTCTGGAGCACACTCAAAAGCATTTAGAGCGCCAAGCTCTGATTATTCTTAACAAAATAAAGAACGATGACAATCAAGTAGCCTTTAAGTTAGCGAATGTTTTTCAACAAAAAAACCCTAGTCATTCAACCCCCTACAATCTACTCGGACTCGCTTATCGAGGAAAAGGGGAGTTAAAGAAAGCTGTCGATTTATTTTCTGAAGCGATACAACGGAAAGCAGATTTTCATGCAGCAAGATTGAATCGAGCTGAAATTAAGCTGCATCTTGGTGCGCTCGATGAGGCGCGTGATGATCTCAATGCAGTGTTAGCTTTTGATAAAACAAATCGTCGTGCGTGTTTAGTGATGGCACGTTTGTGCATGTTGGAGCAAAAAACTGCTCTAGCAGAAGAATGGTACGCTAAAGCCAGTGAACGTTACTAAAGAAGAACTTCTACTTAAACAACGTGCTTCCTTTTCTTTTCTCGCCTTAAGCCTGGCATGGTTGTTTTCTTTCTGGCCCACTTTGGTTTCTATTTTTGCTGAAAAAGACGACCATTCTTTAACGCTTGCTACTTATGGTATTATGTTTGCCGCTTTCTATATTGTGGTTAAAAAGCGTGAAGCACTCAAAGAAGCGCAGTATGGCCCAAATCAATTTGGTTTGATTTTTGTTTTCTTATTGGGTGCTGTCTTTATTGTGGGCGATGTTTTACGGATTATTTACATAAAACAAGCAATAGTAATCTTAATGATTCCGGCTTTAGTTTTAACAAGTTGTGGTTATTTTATTGCACGTATTCTGGCCTTTCCATTATTGTATCTTACTCTAATTGTACCGTTGCACGAAGCAAAAGTTGAAGAGTTGTTTATTTTAATTGTGAGCGCACTGATTCTGTTTGTTTTTTATCTGATTAATATGCGCATTGAGGCTGGACGTGAGCAGCAAAAAATACCAGATTGGGCATTTGGTGATGGTCGGTGGTTGGTACCGACAGCTATTGGTTTATCGATCATTTTTTCTGCACCTTGGCTTGGGGAAAATATTCGTGCTTTTTACCCAATGAAGTATCGTGTGATTACACTGCGTGCACCTTTAGGAATTGAGCAATGGTTTGGGCCCGATCAAGTGACTGAAAAAGGGTGGAAGCCTAATTTTCCAAACGCTTCCTCTGTTTTACAAGTACAGTACTACTCAAGAGAAGCTGAAGAGCGAAGACCTATATATCTCTATACGGCATACTATTACTCAGATCGAGAGTTTGATGACATTTTTCAATCGAACAATAATATGTACGATCCACTGTTGTGGGGTGTAGATGTAGAAAGACATTATGCAGTTGAACTCACAGATGAGAAACCTTTTACCCTAAGAGAGATGGTTCTCAGTCCTGTTTCCGGATCGGAATCAGATAAAATCGCAACGCATCGATTAGTTTGGTACTGGTATTATGTGGCTGGGGTGAGTACGGTAGATAAAAGCTTGGCAGAACTGTTGGACAAAGTACGATTTATCTCCAAGCATGCGCAGGGTGCTGGTGTCATTGTGTTATCGACTACGTTTCGTGGCACTGAAGGATTGGAGGGGGCTAGGGACTATTTGCGAAGTTATATGGAGAATATGCAGTATTCTTTGGATGTGTTAAAACGTCCAGAAGTCACTTATGAAATAGAAACCCAACCTGGTATATAATCATCAGCAGTTTTTAATTGTTGTTTGTTTTGGGAATAGTTTGGATCCAGTTTTTCTAAGAGGTTCCAAAAACGTGCAGAATGATTCATATGACGTGTGTGACAAAGTTCATGCAGCAGTACGTGTTGTGCAAGTTCCCGAGGTAAAAACAATAACTTGTAGTTTAAACTTATATTTTGCTGAGACGTGCAACTGCCCCAGAGGGTTTGTTGCTGCCGCACACTGATTTGATTACAGGTAAATCCATGGAAAGCACTTAAGGTTTGTAACCACGGAATCAAATGAGCTTTTGCTTGTTTGAGTGCCCAACGCATGAGATGTTTTTGGCACAAAGCTTCATCTGGGGTGTTACCCATTAAAACCAAACTTCGTTCTGATTCTACACGTTCAAACAGTTGGATGCGTTTGGCTAAGTGGGTGGGCTCATATAAGACGTTCCAGTGCTGTTGAATGGCACGGTAGTGTATTTCAACGGGACGCGTAAAGGTGTGGATGGGACGAGATCTACGCCTCGCTTTAGCCAAAATATGCTCAATCCAGCGCCGGTTTTCTTCTAGCACCTCAGCGATATTGATATTGCGTTTTTTTTCCGGTATAACGACTTCTAACTTTTGTTCAGAAGTGATCTGCAAAAACACATTACGTGCTCGACGACTGTATCGAAGGTGATACACAGGAGGCCAAGGTTTGTCGATGGTTTGTGTGCTCGTCATTTAACTTATTTCTGTATGTAAAGTCAGGATTTTATAAAGTGGTTCTCGTTGAAAATTACGGTAACACAAAGGGTGGGAGAAAATATATGCAAGTAGGTGTGCCAAAAGAGATAAAGGAACAAGAGTATCGTGTTGGATTAACACCTGGAGGTGTTAGAGAACTCATCAATCGTGGACATCAGATCTGGGTTGAAAGTAACGCTGGTGCAGAAATTGGTTTTACGAATGATGCTTATAAATCAGCAGGGGCAAAAATAGTAGACACACCTGATGAGATTTTTGCTAAAGCTGAATTAATTGTAAAAGTGAAAGAACCTCAACCGATTGAATATACAAAACTGAGAAATAACCAGATACTTTTCACTTACTTACATTTAGCAGCAGATCCAAAGCAAACAGATGCTTTGGTTGCTTCTGGTTGTAGTGCGATGGCTTATGAAACGGTGACGGATCTTAATGGTGCTCTACCTTTGTTAACACCCATGAGTGAAGTGGCAGGCCGACTATCTGTGCAAGCAGGCGCGAATTGTTTAGAGAAGAAAAATGGTGGTAGGGGCGTATTACTTGGGGGAATTGCTGGTGCGCCTGCTGGTAAGGTTGTTGTATTGGGTGGTGGTATTGTAGGGACTCAAGCATTGAATGTTGCTCTTGGCATGGGCGCACAGGTCACAGTTGTTGATAAATCCTTGAAGCGCTTGCGTGAACTTGAAACCATCTTTGCAGGGCGATTGACAACGGTATACCCGAATCAAGATACGCTAGAAAAATATCTCAGTGCAGCGGATTTAGTGATTGGTGCTATTTTAGTGCCTGGTGCAGCTGCTCCAAAAGTAGTTTCAAGGGACATGGTGAAAAAAATGAAGCCGGGTTCTGTCATTGTGGATATTGCGATTGATCAAGGTGGTTGCGTTGAAACGAGTCGTGTGACAACTCATCTTAATCCTACTTTTGTTGAAGAAGGTGTCTTGCATTATTGTGTGGCCAATATTCCAGCGAGTGTTCCCCACACAGCGACCATTGCATTGAGTAATGCGACACTGCCTTTTGTGATCAGTTTGGCTGAGCATGGGCTTCACAAAGCTTGTTTACAGGATCCGCATTTGTTGCGCGGTTTGAATGTTCACCAAGGACATATTACGCACGAGGCGGTTGCAAGCGCCTTAGGTAGGCAGTATGAGGCTGCAGAATCAGCCTTACGAATGTAAGTTATCATATTGACCAAAGTTGGATATTTTTTTGCGATTTTAGGCTTTTGCGTGCTAGTCTGACCTCGGCTACCTAGTCCGGCCGTATCAAAGAGTTTGGAGACTAAATGATAAAAAAAATCCTAAATCTATTGCAGCCAGCGCATCACCTTCCAGAAATCACTGATCGAGCTGTAGTTGATAAGAAATATAAGTACTGGCGCATGCGAACCTTCTATTCCATGTACGTGGGTTATTTGTTCTATTACTTCACACGTAAAAGTTTTACATTCGTTACACCAATAATGATTTCTGACTTAGGAATGAGCTATTCTGATATAGGGATTTTAGCTACGATTCTTTCATTGGCTTATGGGATCAGTAAATTTGCAAGTGGGGTGATTAGTGATCGCTCCAACCCTCGCTATTTTATGGCAGTGGGGCTTATTTTAACCGGTATCGCCAATATCTTATTTGGTTTGTCTTCGTCTCTTTTTCTATTTGCGGTCTTTTGGGGATTAAATGGCTGGTTTCAAGGATGGGGGTGGCCTGCTTGTACTAAGCAGTTAACCCATTGGTTTGGAAAAACAGAACGTGGAACCTGGTGGAGTGCTTGTACAACGTCACATTCCGTAGGTGGTTTTTTAATTGCTATTGTTGCAGCGAAGTTTGCTGAAAGCTATGGCTGGCGCTTTGGTCTTTTTGTACCTGGCGTTACTTGTATCTTCACAGGTTTTTGGTTGATGAATCGTCTTCGAGACGTTCCTCAATCGTTGGGCCTCCCAACGATTGAAAGCTATAGGGATGAGCCATTAACTGCGAAAGAAAGTTCAGATGAAATTTTACCCATCAAACAGATTTTATTTGAGCATGTGCTGTGCAATAAATATGTTTGGTTATTAGCGGTTTCTTATTTCTTTATTTACTTGGTTCGCATGGCAGTAAATGATTGGGGAGTGCTATATCTAACCGGTGTGAAGCATTACAGTACAGTCGCTGCTGCAAGTTGTGTCGGTTGTTTTGAAATTGGTGGTTTTGCCGGGATCCTATTGTCAGGTTGGGGATCAGATTATTTATTCAAGGGTAAACGCATTCCTTCTTTAGTGTTAACCTCTCTGCTGCTGTTAGCGTGCTCTATTGCTGGATTGTGGTATATCAGTGCAGATGCAGTTGTTTCAACTGCAGTACTGTTTGCCATAATGGGATTTTTAATCTTTGGTCCACAGATGTTGGTTGGATTGGCTGCTGCGGAATTTGTTAGCAAGAAAGCGGCGAGTACTTCAAATGGTTTTGTTGGATGCTTAGGTGCTTTAGGGGCAGCTGTTGCAGGGTACCCTCTCAGTCGAATTACAGAAATCTGGGGTTGGTATGAGTTTATGCTTATATTGATCGTAAGCTCTGTCCTAGCCGCATTGGCATTGTTTCCGGTTTGGGCTTTCAAAACAGAACATCCAACAGATGGCGAAAAGGAAGAGTCATCTTCGTTTGCTGGTGGAACGGTTACTCGATAGTAGCCTTAGGGTTCCCGATAAACTAGCGATCAGATAAGTTAACAAATGATCTTTGTTTAGGTCCAGTATACAACTGGCGTGGTCGGCCAATCTTAAGTTCAGGATCGCCAAGCATTTCATTCCAATGGGTTATCCAGCCTATGGTTCTAGCAATCGCAAAAATCACTGTAAACATATTGGTTGGGATCCCAATGGCTTTTAAAATAATGCCTGAGTAGAAATCCACATTCGGGTAGAGTTTTCGCTCAACGAAATACGGATCTTTCAGTGCAATTTCTTCTAAAGCGAGAGCAAGATCCAACAAGGGATCATCTTTAATATTCAGAGCTTGCATCACCTCATGGCAGGTTTGTCTCATCATTTTTGCACGTGGATCGAAATTTTTATACACACGATGCCCAAATCCCATCAAACGGAATGGATCCGTTTTGTCTTTGGCTTTCTCTAAGAATTTTGGAATATTGTCCACATGACCAATTTCTTTGAGCATTTTTAAGACCGCTTCATTAGCACCACCATGAGCTGGGCCCCACAAAGCAGCAATACCCGCTGAGATACAGGCAAACGGGTTGGCACCAGATGAGCCTGCTAAACGTACTGTGCTGGTGGATGCATTTTGTTCATGATCGGCGTGCAGAATAAAAATACGATCCATCGCTTTGGCAATGACAGGATTGATGGATTCAGATTCCGCAGGTAAAGAAAACATCATATGTAAGAAATTTTCGGTGTAGCTTAGGCTATTTTTGGGATACACGAAGGGTTGCCCAAGAGAGTACTTATACGCCATAGCCGCAATGGTCGGCATTTTAGCCACTAGACGAAGGGCGGCAAGCTCTCGGTGTTTTGGGTCTTTGACTTCCAAAGAGTCGTGATAGAAGGCGGATAGGGCCCCTACAGCGCCACACATAATGGCCATGGGATGAGAGGCACGTGGGAATCCGCTAAAGAAGTTGCTGAACTGCTCGTGGATCATCGTGTGGTGTTGGATTTCATGAACAAAGGCGGTTTTTTGATCTTTGTTCGGCAGCTCGCCATTTAATAGTAAATAACAGACTTCTAGGTAATCAGATTCTTCGGCTAAATCACTAATTAAGTAGCCTCTGTGAAGTAAAATTCCTTTATCTCCGTCGATATACGTTATCTGTGATCGACAAGCGGCGGTTGCCTGAAAGCCTGGATCATAAGTAAAGATCCCTTGCTTGCTTAGACCAGATACGGCAATAACATCAGGTCCCAGGGTTCCCTTCAAAATAGGCAAGTGTAGGGGATCTTTGCCTGGAAATTTCAGTTCCGTTGTGTCATTGCTCATGCTTCTTCCTTGTGTGATCACTCAATTATCCCTTTAGTATAGAAAAAGATCCTGATTAAAGACCTTTTGGGGAATAAAAATGAAGTGTGTATTCGTGCCACCATCTTAGAGTAGTCGCGTGTAATATTCTAGCGTCATATTCGATAGGTTCGACCGTTCAAATGATCATCTTAATTTTAGAGCGGAAGGTGCTTTATTTGAATAGATACATCAGAATTTTTCCTTTCTCAAATCCTTCTTTTGGATCTCCGGTCAATTTTTGAGTAGGAAGTAGTGAACGTGTCCTTATTCACTAGACCGATCTTGCTAATTATTATGTTGATTGAGCAACTTTATATTTGGTTTGTTTTTACTGCGTGAGAACTGCCTACTTTGTACTAAAATGACACTATTGATCAATTTAACTAGGGAAGGATGGATCAAATGACCTATCGACTTATTGTATTACTAGCCACGTTGGTATTTTCCAATACACTCTTAGCTGTTGAAAAGCCTAAGATCGATGCAGATGTGATGGAGAATGCGGCAAAGGCTGCAGTGAAACCTGAGAAGGTTAAAGAAGATCCAGCAGATATTCGGTACAAGCAAGAAATGTTGCAGTTATCTAAAGCGATCAGTGGCAAAATTTTGGAACTCCAGAGCGCCGAAAAAGCCTTAAACTCGGAAATATACCCTGCTTATAAAGCAGGACATAAAGCCAAGATAAAGCGTATAGAAAAGCAATTAAAAGATTTAGAGCTGAAAAAAAGCCAGATGGATGCCAATCAATCCGCACGTGACATGGCTAAGTCACTAACCGGATCATAAAGGAATACGTGATATGAATCGTCGTCCAGTGCATTTAAATTTTTTGGCAATGCGTTTTCCTATAACCGCTTGGGTATCCGTGTTACATCGGATTTCAGGGTTTGGGACGTTTTTACTAATTCCATTTTTCCTATGGATGTTGCAAGAATCTCTTGCCTCGGAACAGCAGTTTAAGACGTTAAAAATGCTATTGAATCAGTTTTGGCTAAAAGGACTTTTGTATATTCTATTAGTAGGGCTTTTATATCATACCTTAGCGGGTATTCGTCATTTGCTTATGGATATTCACATCGGTGAAAGTAAAAAACAAGGTGTAGTCAGTTCTTGGATAACCCTAGGGTTGTTCGGCATGGGTGCAATCAGTTTGGGGTGTTGGTTATGGTAAAAGCGGCGACCAGTTTCGGTAAAAGTGGGCTGCAGGATTGGTTGTTTCAGCGCGTAACGGCCATTGTTTTGGCCGGGTACCTCTTTTTTCTGGTGGGGTATTGGTGTACGCACCCAGATCTAAATTACCTAACCTGGAAAATATTATTTAGTGGCAGTATCATGCGCTACGCTAGTATTTTAGCGCTGTTGAGTCTAGTGGTTCATGCCTGGATTGGCATGTGGACCATCACAACCGATTATCTTAAATCGGTTGTTCTACGTTTTATGGTTCAGATCTTTTTTGTTTTATTACTATTTGTCTACCTGCTTTGGGGTGTGCAAATTATTTGGAGTATTTAAAGAATGCCAATTGCAGAACGAACATTTGATGTCTTGATTATTGGTGCTGGGGGTGCCGGCATGCGTGCAGCGTATCAGTTGGCTAAAGGTGGTAAACAAGTTGCGATTGCTTCAAAGGTTTTTCCAACACGATCTCATACGGTATCTGCTCAAGGAGGTATTAACGCTGCCTTGGGAAATGTGACAAATGATCATTGGCATTGGCATATGTTTGATACGGTAAAAGGTTCTGATTACCTAGGTGATCAGGATTGTATTGAATATATGTGTCGGTCTGGGCCTGAAGTGGTGTATGAGTTAGAACACATGGGTATGCCTTTTTCGCGTTTAGAGAATGGAAAGATTTATCAAAGGCCTTTCGGTGCACAATCTCAAGAATTTGGTAAGGGTGAGCAAGCAGCACGCACATCAGCGGTAGCTGATCGGACGGGACATGCATTGCTACATACGTTGTTCCAGCAAAATCTAAAAGAAGGGGTGATATTTTTTAATGAATGGTACGCTCTAGATTTAATAAAAGATTTAGAAGGGCGTGTTGCTGGTGCCATTGTTCAGTCTATTGAAACTGGTGAGCTTTTATTTTTACGAGCTCGAGCAGTTGTGCTGGCAACTGGTGGTGCAGGACGTGTTTATCAGTCAACGACTAATGCGTTAATTAATACGGGTGATGGTTTGGGTATGGCAGCGCGTGCTGGCTTTCCTCTGCAAGATATGGAAATGTGGCAGTTTCACCCAACAGGTCTAGCGCATGTTGGAGTACTTATTTCAGAAGGTTGCCGAGGTGAAGGTGGGTATCTTGTAAACAGCGAAGGCACACGTTTTATGGAGAAATATGCGCCAAAAGTGAAAGATTTGGCTTCTCGAGATGTAGTGTCTCGTGCCATTGCGGTTGAGGTGAGGGAAGGTCGTGGTTGTGGGGAAGAAGGTGATTATGCTTTATTGAAGCTAACACATCTTGGTAAAGAACTTATCATGTCTCGGTTACCAGGGATCCGTGATTTAGCGATGACATTTGGTGGAGTCGATCCAATTCATGATTTGATTCCTGTCATGCCAACTTGCCACTATATGATGGGAGGGATCCCAACTAATAAATTTGCTCAAGCTTTAACGGTGAATGATGCGGGTGAGGAAATTACTATTCCAGGGCTGTACGCGGTAGGGGAATGTGCCTGTGTTTCTGTTCATGGTGCTAATCGTCTCGGGGGTAATTCTTTACTCGATTTAGTAGTGTTTGGTAGAGCAGCGGGCATGCATATTCTGGAGCATTTGGATGATTATGAACTCACAGGACAATTGATCAAAGAGGTGGATTTTGACACACCAATGAAACGCTATAACCGATGGAACACCTATAAGAGTGGCGAATCGGTTGCTGGGATCCGTAAGGAAATGCAAAAAGTGATGCAAAATGACTTTGGAGTGTTTCGTACAGCTGAATTCATGCAAGAAGGCATTGAAAAACTTAAAAAATTACGTAATCGCTTAGAGTATGCCAGTTTGAGTGATACCAGCAAGTGTTTCAACACCGCGCGTATTGAGGCTCTTGAACTTGATAATTTAATGGTGGTGGCCATGGCGACTGCTGTGCTGGCTGATGCTCGCACGGAAAGTCGGGGTGCTCATGCTCGAGAAGATCATCCGGATCGTGATGATGAAAATTGGCTCAAGCATAGCCTGTATTTTTCCGATGATAGTGTTAAGTATCGACCGGTGAACCGAAAACCTTTGTCGGTTGATGCCTTTCCACCGAAAGAGAGAGTGTATTAATGAAATTTTCAATTTATCGCTTTAATCCTGAGATGGACAAAAAACCCTATATGCAGGACTATGAGCTTGATCTGACGAAAGTGAAAGTCATTATGGTGTTAGATGCGCTTAAATTGTTAAAAGAACAAGATGAAACACTTTCTTTTAGGCGTTCATGCGGTGAAGGGGTTTGTGGTTCAGATGGTATGAGTATTAATGGGAAAAATGGTTTAGCGTGCATTACACCAATTAATTCATTCAAAGGTCCTATTGTATTGAGGCCTCTTCCTGGAATGCCGGTGATACGTGATCTGATTGTGGATTTAGATAATTTCTATAAACAATATGAGAAGACCAAACCCTATTTGCAGAATAGTCAGACGGCGCCAAGCAGAGAGCGTTTACAATCTCCAGAAGATCGAGCTAAATTAGATGGGCTCTACGAGTGTATTCTATGCGGTTGTTGTTCAAGCAGTTGCCCTTCCTATTGGTGGAACCCTGATAAGTTTTTAGGACCAGCTGCAGCACTACAAGCTGCACGATTCGTTGTAGACACTCGAGACGATGCCACACAAGAGCGGTTAGAACAACTCGATGATGCCTACAGTGTGTTTCGTTGCCGCAGCATCATGAGCTGTGTGCAATCTTGTCCGAAAAATCTTAATCCGACGAAAGCCATTGCTGAGATCCGAGATAAAATCATTAAAGATGGTGTTTAAGCAAAAATGACTTTTTTATTCGTATAAACTCAACGGATCTACGTTCTTTTTAAGTATGACGTTCTATACTTTAAAGTAATTTACGTAAATATATCACGGGTTCCGTATGAGTACGCAACGGGTTTCAATGACCATATTGAAAAAGACCTCACTCTTGGATGCTGGTAGTTCATCCTACCTGGAACAATTGTATGAGGACTTTTTAGAAAATCAACACAGCGTTCCGGCCGAATGGCAAGAATACTTTGCACAGTTGCCTACTCGTACTTCATCAGTTTCAGAACAAAAGCATTTGAAAATTCAAGCAGAATTTAAACAGTTGGCTCGACATCCTGAAAGGCGATTTCGATCAATGAATACAGCCGATGCTACAGAGCTATTGCAACATGAACGTAAGCAAACACGTGTGCGTGAGTTCATTGATGCCTATAGGCTGCTTGGCCACTTACATGCAGACATTAACCCACTAGAAAAACCCGATCAGGCTTTAGTTGCGGAATTGATGCCTTCATTCTATGGTTTTTCTGGAAATGATTTTGCAACGCTATTTGATGCTGGTAGTCTGCCAGGTCCAAGTCAACGTACTTTACAGCAAATTATTGATGATCTAAATAAAATTTATTGTTCCACCATTGCTTCTGAGTTTATGCATATTCCAGATTCTCCAGAGCGAATTTGGGTGCAAGAACAAGTGGAGGAAATGAATGCAACCGCTCGTCTGACTCCAGAAATTAAAAAAAACATATTAGAGAATCTTGTTGCGGCGGAAGGTTTAGAAAGATATTTGGCTTCTAAATACCCAGGCGCTAAACGGTTCTCAGTCGAGGGTGCTGAGAGTTTGATTGTTGCATTAGATACATTGATACAGCAGGGAGCAGATAAAGGTGCGCGGGAAGTTATTATCTGCATGGCACATCGTGGTCGATTAAATGTATTGGTTAATATTCTAGGAAAGAAACCGAGCCAGTTATTCGATGAGTTTGAAGGTAAAAAGAATAATGAAACCATAGAGCTGGGAGATGTTAAGTATCACCAGGGATTTTCTTCAAGCTTCAACACACCAAAAGGCCAATTGCATTTATCACTATCCTTTAACCCGTCACACTTAGAGATTGTGACACCGGTTGTTTGTGGTTCTGTAAAGGCAAGGCAAGAAAGACGAAAAGACACTAGTTTTACTCAGGTGCTGCCTATTGCAATACACGGAGACGCTTCGTTTGCAGGACAAGGTGTGGTGATGGAGACACTTAACATGTCGGAAACGCGTGGTTTTGCTATAGGCGGTACAGTACATATTATTGTAAACAATCAAGTTGGTTTCACTACCAGTAATGTGAAAGATGCACGCTCTACCCTGTACTGTTCAGATATAGGTAAAATGATTGAAGCACCTATTCTTCATGCCAATGGAGACGATCCAGAAGCCGTATATCGCGTCATTGAACTTGCTTTACAGTATCGGTATCAGTTTAAAAAAGATGTGATTGTTGATTTGGTGACGTACCGTAGGCGTGGGCACAATGAAGCCGATGAACCCTCTGTCACACAACCACTCATGTATCAACTTATTCGTAAATTGCCAACAACGTGCACACTGTACTCAGATAAATTAGTTTCAGAAAATGTAGTTTTGAGAGAAGAGGCTGATCAACTCAGAGAAGACTACCGACAGTCACTTGAAAACGAAAAAATATCGGTTGTGCATAATATTGCGAACAATGCTAATCGAGAGTTTGGCAGTGACTGGAGTGCTTATCAGGAGAAAAACTGGAGGGTTCCCGTTGAGACTGGAGTGCCTGTCGCTACCTTACAAGATTTATTGAAACGGCAATCTCAACTTCCAGAAGGATTTGTTTTACATAAGCTTGTACAGAAGGTTGTTCACGATCGTAATCAAATGTCCAGTGGTGTATTGCCACTTGATTGGGGCTGTGCAGAAAATTTAGCGTATGCATCCTTGTTAGAAGAGCAATGTTCGGTTCGATTGTCTGGACAGGATGTCGGGCGGGGAACGTTTTTCCATCGCCATGCTGTTTTTTATAATCAGGTAGATGGGAGGGAATACCTTCCATTAGCCAACCTTTCTGAGCAACAAGCTAGATTTGACTGCATTAATTCTTTGTTGTCTGAAGAGGCTGTATTGGCATTTGAATATGGTTTTGCTAAAACAGAGCCTAAAGGAATTGTTATATGGGAAGCGCAGTTTGGCGATTTTGCTAATGGCGCACAGGTGGTCATCGATCAGTTTATCAGTTCTGGTGAGCAAAAATGGGGTATGTTATGTGGTTTGGTTTTGTTTTTACCACATGGTTACGAGGGCCAAGGTGCCGAGCACTCTTCGGCTAGATTAGAACGCTACCTACAATTATGTGCGCGAGATAATATTCAAGTATGTGTGCCCACGACCCCTGCGCAGATCTTTCATTTATTGCGGCGACAGTACTTAAGACCAACGCGAACTCCTTTGGTGGTGATGACTCCCAAAAGTCTGCTGCGACATAAACTCGCCGTGTCGAGTTTGGAAGAATTGTCTGGCGGAAAATTTATGCCAATTGTACTTGAAACGGAAGTGAAACCTAGCGAAACAACACGTGTTATTTTGTGTAGTGGTAAAGTGTATTACGATTTATTGGAGCAGCGGCAAGCAGAACAAAAAAATAAAGTGGCAATTGTCCGAATCGAACAATTATATCCATTTCCCGATCAAGAACTCAATACAATTCTCACTGAGTATGAATCTGCAAAAGAAATTATTTGGTGTCAAGAGGAGCCGAAAAATCAAGGAGCTTGGTATAACATAAGACATCAGTTAGAAAGTACTCTTGTCAGTGGTCAGGTTTTAGCTTATGCAGGACGACCTGCTTTTGCGGCTCCAGCTGCAGGGTATTATCATCTGTATAAAGAACAGCAAAATAAATTAATTCGGGAAGCCTTAGGATGAGGGAATAAAATGGATTTGGAAATAAAAGTACCGGTGTTACCAGAGTCAGTTTCAGAAGCAACCATTGCTACTTGGCATAAAAAAGTTGGTGAGAGTGTTAAGCGCGACGATCCCATTTTAGATGTGGAGACTGATAAAATCGTTTTGGAAGTTTCAGCGCCAGCAGATGGGGCTTTAATCAGTATTTCTAAGAAAGAAGGTGACTCCGTTGGTTCACAAGAAGTTGTGGCATTATTTAAAGCCGGAATTGTCGAAGAAGTCGTTTCGAGTGAGCCTGAACTGCCCGATCAACAGAAACAGAATTTGTCACCAGCCGTACGTCGCCTTGTTGGTGAAAAAGAAATCGATGTTAGCGAGATTGCAGGCAGCGGTAAGGGTGGGCGTATTACCAAGCAAGATGTGATACAGACAGAAGTAAAACCTGCGGCTAACCATGAGTCTGGTGGTATTCAACCAACTACGACAGCGGATGGTCGAATTGAAAAGCGAGTTCCAATGACACGCTTAAAAGCGCGTATTGCAGAGCGGTTAATTCAGGCTCAACAGAACGCTGCAATTTTGACGACCTTTAATGAAATTAATATGCAGCCTGTGATGGATTTGCGCAAAAAATACAAGGTTCAATTTGAGAAGGATTATGGTGTGCGCCTCGGTTTTATGTCTTTTTTTGCCATTGCAGTCGTTGAAGCGCTTAAGCGGTTTCCCTTGGTGAATGCATCGATAGATGGCAATGACATAGTGTATCATGGCTATTATGATATTAGTGTTGCGGTTTCTTCACCGAGGGGTTTAGTGGTTCCGGTTGTTCGTAATGTAGATACCTTAAATATGGCAGAAATTGAGAAGGAAATTTTACGTCTTGCCGAAAAAGCTAAAGTTGGGCAATTGAGTATGGAAGATATGACTGGTGGGACTTTTACCATATCAAATGGTGGTGTTTTTGGTTCATTGATGTCGACACCCATATTAAACCCACCGCAGAGTGCGATTTTGGGGATGCATAAAATTGAATCTAGACCAGTCGCTGAAGCAGATAAGGTTGTGATCCGTCCGATGATGTATGTTGCCTTGTCTTATGATCATCGCATTATTGATGGTTCGGAATCTGTTGGGTTTTTAGTAACGATAAAAGAATTGTTGGAAGATCCAGCAAGACTACTGTTGGATGTATAGCGTGTATAAGTGGAGAATAACAAATGAATTTACATGAGTATCAATCAAAACGACTGTTTGCACAATATGATTTACCTGTGCCCAAAGGAGTAATGGTAAATAGTGTTGAACAAGCTATGCTTGCGGTGAATTTCTTGAATACGGCACACTGGGTTGTGAAGGCACAAGTGCATGCTGGTGGTCGTGGTAAAGCAGGAGGGGTAAAATTAGTTGGGAGTAAAGAACAACTAGCCAGTGTCGCACGCAGTTTATTACACAGTCGACTGGTCACTTATCAGACCGATGCGAAGGGGCAACCCATTAATCAGTTGTTGGTAGAAGAAACCAGTGAAGTGGATAGAGAGTTTTATTTGGCAGCTACTATCGATCGCGCAACACAGCAAGTGGTATTCATTGTGTCGAAAGAAGGCGGTGTTGAAATTGAAAAAATTGCCCAAGAAATGCCTGATAAAATTTTAAAATTGGGTGTGGATCCTATTTTAGGCGTTATGCCCTATAAATGCCGTGATCTGTCTATTAAATTAGAGTTGAATGACATTCAAACTCGGCAGTTTACTCGGATCATGGAAAATTTGTATAAGCTGTTTATAGAAAATGATTTGAGTTTAGTTGAAGTAAATCCTTTGGTGGTTACCAAGCGCGGGGATATGATGTGTTTAGATGCCAAAGTGAATGTGGATGATAGTGCTTTATATCGTCAGCATTTACTACGTGACATGCGCGATACCACACAAGAAGATAAAAAAGAACTGTTGGCACGGGAATGGGATTTGAATTACATCTCCTTAGACGGTGATATTGGTTGTATGGTAAATGGGGCAGGTCTTGCAATGGCTACTATGGATCTGATTAAGCTCAGTGGAGGCAACCCAGCAAACTTTTTAGATGTTGGTGGAGGGGCTACCGAAGAACGTGTGCGTGAAGCTTTTAAAATCATCTTATCGGATGGGAAAGTAAAAGCGGTCCTGGTCAATATTTTTGGAGGGATTGTTCGTTGCGATTTAATTGCGAAGGGTATTATTAATGCGGTATCGGAAGTAGGGATTGAAATTCCTGTGGTGGTTCGTTTGGAAGGAAATCGTGCTGACGAAGCTGGAAAATTGTTGGCGAAAAGTGGATTAAATATTATTGTCGGTAAAACATTTACGGAAGCAGCAGAAAAAGTTGTTGCTGCAGCTGGAGAATAATTATGGGTATTTTAGTTGATAAAGAAACCAGAGTGATTTGTCAGGGGTTTACTGGGACCCAAGCAACCTTTCATTCTGAACAAGCTATTGAGTATGGTACGCGTCTAGTAGGAGGTGTGACACCCGGTAAGGGTGGGAAAACTCATCTAGGGTTGCCAATCTTCAATACCATGCAGGAAGCTGTTCAAGAAACACAGGCAGATGCCAGTGTGTTGTTTGTACCAGCCCCGTTTTGTAGGGACTCTATTATTGAAGCGATTGATGCAGGGATCCGTTTGGTTGTGTGTATCAGTGAAGGTGTTCCTGTACTCGATATGTTACAAGTCAAACAATACATTAAGCATCGCGCTGTCCAAGTTATCGGTCCTAATTGTCCTGGGGTGATTACACCAGGTGTTTGCAAAATTGGAATCATGCCAGGTGATATTCATCGTATAGGAAATGTAGGTATTGTGTCTCGATCAGGAACGTTAACCTATGAGGCTGTCAAACAAACAACCGATCTGGGTTTGGGTCAAAGTACTTGTGTAGGTATTGGTGGCGATCCTATTCCAGGTTCAAGCTTTGTCGATATACTCGCCATGTTTGAAGAAGATCCACAAACAGAAGCGGTTATTATGGTTGGAGAAATTGGAGGGACGGCTGAAGAAGAAGCTGCGACCTTTATTAAAAAATACATGAAGAAACCAGTCGTTTCCTACATTGCGGGTGTCACCGCACCTGCGGGCAAACGTATGGGGCATGCTGGGGCTATTATTGCAGGTGGGAAAGGGACAGCAGATGAAAAATTTGCTGCGCTGGAAGACGCTGGCGTTCGTACGGTACATTCACCAGCAGATATGGGGAATGCCGTTCTGGAAGCACTGAAGAAATAGTTGGGTTTATAAATCTAACACTAGATTGACGATCCGCATTTTCTCGGTATAATGACTCTTCTCACCAGGGCCGTTAGCTCAGCTGGTAGAGCACCGGACTTTTAATCCGTTGGTCGATGGTTCGATCCCATCACGGCCCACCAATACATCTAAATGTGTCAATAGATTAGTTCCAAAAAATCGAGTCCCCAAAAGCAAATCTTTAATTAGTTGGAAATCTCATTTATTCTTGCGGGGGAGCTTTATTTTTTAAGTATGGTAGATTTCATACATACAGCGTGATAATATGACGATCCGTGATACTGAAGATGGTTGGCCCCAAAGGTGCTCTTTACAACGCCCGCGTTTATTTTTCAATTCTTACCGGTTGTGTTTTTCGGATTTTGGTTTTTACAACGATTCCAGAATTTAAAACTATCCAGTATTTGGTTGTTGTTTGCATCCTTTGCATTTTACCTTTTTTGGGATCCATGGGATCTATTTCCTCTGATAGTATCCATTGGCACAAATTTCCTGTTGTCGAAATGGATGAGCTCTCAGAAAGAACAAAAAAGAACGTTCGTTCTTGGGTTCGCTATTGTTGCTAATCTAGCATTTTTAGGTTTTTACAAATATCTTACACCTTCTTTAAATGTATTTTTTAATATTGGAGATTATCCGTTATCTAAAACAATACCGCTTGGAATATCTTTTTATACATTTACCCAGATTGCTTTTCTAGTTGATTGCTACAAGAAAAGTTATGAGAAAAAAGATTTTTTAAATTATGCATTATTTGTGTCTTATTTTCCACATTTAGCCTGTGGTCCTATATTAAGCTTTAAGGATTTATACCCTCAGCTAACAAATTCCAAAAAATTCAACGTTTGTTACAGAAATATAGCTTTATTTGCGTTCTGTTTTAGTATTGGACTCTTTAAAAAACTTTTTATTGCAGATGCATTTTCGGGGTATGTTATAGAAGTTTTTGACGCCCCTATTACGACAGTTTTTGATCAGAAAACTGCTATTCTGGGAACGGTATCCTATGCCCTTCAGTTGTACTTTGACTTCTCAGGTTACTCAGATATAGCCGTTGGATTGTCTTATTTGTTTGGTTTGAAAATACCTGATAACTTTAATGCCCCGTATCAAGCAACCTCCATCATCGAGTTTTGGCGACGTTGGCATATTAGTTTGTCTTTGTTTTTGAGAAATTATCTTTATATACCAATGGGTGGTAATCGCTCTCGTCACTATCTAAACATCATAGTTACCATGTTACTTGGTGGACTGTGGCATGGCGGTGCTTGGACATTCGTTGTATGGGGAGGGTACCACGGGTTACTGTTGTCATTGAACCATTGGATCCGTCAACTCTGTATTAAGCGAGAGCGCCCAGTCTATTGGACTCGAGTGCTTGCACCTTTGAAGATAGTGGTGACTTTTGTATTAGTGTGCTTGGGTTGGATACTGTTTCGTTCTCAAACGCTAGAAAGTGCTTTGCAGCTTTATTCGAGCCTGTTTGGTAATGCACTGGATGGGGTGAGGGTACCTAGAACTTTTTCCTATAGTTTTATGGTGGTATCACTTTTAGTTGTGTTCTTTGTGCCAGATACCCTAACGCTTCGCGCGAAGCTCTTACAGTGGATCGATAATCAGAAAAAAATATTTGTGGCAGTGACTGCCGCCTTATGTGCCTTTTCTTCTGTATTGGGTTTGATCTCACTGGGCGGGGTTCAGCTATTTCTTTATGCAGGGTTTTAACTGTATGTTTAAATACTTTCTCAAAATGTATGGTGTTTTTCTAGTGCTTGGGCTGTTTTTTATCATGATGGTCAATTTTTTATCCGATCCCTTTCAATTTTATCGGTTTTCACCGAGCAAAGAATTAGACGGCTACGATCGGTTTCAAGTAGCTGGATTCATCAAGAATTTTAAATATGATCAAGTGATACTTGGAACCTCTATGACACAAAATTTCTCATTAAACTATATAAAAGATAAACTGGGAACGGATCCGATTCGACTCTCTCTTGCTGGAGCCACAGTTCAAGAGCAATCTGAAGCTCTACAAGCAGCTATTAAGACGGGTAAAGTAAAAACAGTTATTTGGGGTGTGGATCAGTGCTATCTTTCCTATGAGCAGGGAAAATTTGATGAAACTTTTCCGATAGATATATATCGAAATAATTACAGAGGTCACTTTCAATATTTAATGAGCAAAAACATTTTTTTCACATCGGTTAGAAGGATTCGCCAAAAGTTTTCAAATAAGGTCTTTGAAGTCTTTATGTCTAATCGAAAGAAACCATATTCCAGTATGACGCTTGAAAACTACAACCATTGGCACCATGATTATAAGTTTTCAAAAGAAATTATTTTAAAAGACTTTAATAAGAGAATAAAAGAACAGACTAAAATAGTTTCTTCTGCTATTGAAGAAGATATTGTAGCGCAGGTAAATGTAGTCAGTAATTTTAAACGCGATGTTGTCGATATTGTAAAGGATAATCCAAATATTAGTTTTACAGTATTTTTTCCACCTTATTCTCTTGCGTATCATAAACTATCATTTTCAAATGATCGCATAGCGCATATCCAGTATAAAAAAAATCGAGAGAGTTTGATGCGACTATTAGCAGATTTCGATAACGTGATATTATATGATTTTGAAACTTGTCTTCCGATTATTGCTAATTTAGATAATTATAAAGACATGAATCATTATTCACAGGAGGTTAACCATTATATGGTTGATGCTTTTTCTAAGAAAAAACATGTGGTAACGAAAAATAACATACCTGCTTTGCAAGCACTTTTTCAATCACTGCCCGAACAAGCTTTTCAAGAATAGCAAAAGAGAACGCTGTTCAAAAAACATGTGGGAATCCAACCAGTAGAATATTGGCTTTGTTTTACCCCTGATCCTTAAAACTCAGATCCAAATAGGGTGGAACACAATTAGTGATTTGTGTTGCCTGATCCTCATGTTTCTAACAAAATCAGCCGATATTAGATATTATGAAAGCTGATGATCATCGATATAAACTGTACCAAGAACTCATTCAGCACCGGGTGCAGTATGCGAAGCTCACAGGTGTCAAAGGGTTTGTTGCTGAATTTTTAAGCCGTTTTATCTATTATCCTGTAGTAGGTCACTGGGTCCGTTATTCTTTTATTTTGGTTTGTTGTGCGCTAGCCCGATTGCGTAAAAAGGGTGACTACGTCAGATTATACGCACTACTAACAGATGCTTTATCACATGGGACCTTTCGAAGTAAGCCTGAGCATTGGTGGTATCTCATGCGGTTCACTGTAGCGATTACCCAGGAACGGCAGATAAATTGGTTGATTAGAGACGTAGTCTTAGAGGATAATCTGATGTTGTTGGGCAGCTTGGGGCCTAAGCCGTTGAAGGGATATGATGTGGCTTATGCTTTTGTTGCCTACTCGCTTTGGTTATTTGAACGTGGAGATGTTTGGTCTGCCATTAGTATGATTAAAATTGCGAAACAAGCGGATGAAACCTGGGGCTATCCAGAGTACTTGCATGGTTGGTTTGGTTTTTTTACAACGGGTATTAATTCCGTTGAATACTTTGCACGTGCTGTACAAATTGATTGGAGTTTTTTGCAAAAAATGAAACAAGACAGAACCTGTTGCGAACATCCTGAGATGTTGCATGAAGTCCAAAGAAGAACATTAGTATCAAAATGAATCAATCTTTTAAAGAGCGTCTGCGTAAGCTCAGTTCGTTTGATTCTGAATGTTTCAAAGGGATCAAGCGAGGTCTTGAAAAAGAAGCTTTGCGTGTGGATCCAAATGGAAAGTTAAGCAGTACACCACACCCACTCGCGTTGGGATCCAGTTTATGTCACCCAATGATCACCACAGACTATTCTGAAGCCTTGTTGGAATTCATTACGGAACCTACGACTGATTTAGAAGTGCCGCGACAACAATTAACTGATATTCATCGCTTCACACAAGCTATTCTTGGGCAGGAACGATTATGGCCTGGAAGCATGCCATGTGCTCTTCTGGAAGAAAACGAAGTACCCATTGCAAACTATGGATCTTCATATGTCGGTCAGATCAAACACATTTATCGAAAAGGTCTAGGCTATCGGTATGGCCGTTTGATGCAAACCATTTCTGGAACACATTATAATTTTTCATTGCCTGCAGTTTTCTGGGAGCATTATCATGATTTAGTGGGCTCTACCTTATCACTACAAGCGTTTATTTCAGAGCAGTATCTAGGCATTATTCGAAACGCTGAAAGATTCGGTTGGCTCATCACCTATCTTTTTGGTGCATCCCCAGTGATTTTGCGTTCTATGTTAAAAAGCGATTACTCCGGTCTAGAGCCTTCAGGTGATCAATTGCTCATAGGGGCTCATGCAACTTCTTTGCGTCTGGGTGACTCAGGATATAGCAATACAATTCAATCACGGATAAATATTTCACACAACAATTTTGAAGAGTTTATTAGTACAGTGAGAAAGGCAGTACATACCCCTGCACCTGAATACGCACAGGCAAATGATGTACAAAATGGGGAATACCTTCAGTTGAGCGATGCTATTCTGCAGATAGAAGATGAACACTATGCACAATTTAGGCCTAAGCGAGTTTCTGGTTCCGAGGAGCGTTTGCTGATGGCTCTTGCACGTGATGGAATCGAATACATAGAGGTAAGAGCCTTGGATGTAGATCCTTTTTCACCAATCGGGATCTTAGAAGACACAGCTCCCTTTCTGGATACCTTTTTACTTACTTGCCTATTAATGGATTCGCCAGTCATTGATAAAGCTGAGAAAGCACGGATTGATTATAATCATTCTCAGGTAGTTATTGCTGGAAGAAAGCCAGGGCTGAGGCTTAAAGGGCCTGCACAAGAGCTAACTCAGCTCAAAGAGCTTGCGCTAGAATTCATAGAACTCATGCAGGGAGGAGGGGAGATACTAGATCGTTCATATTCAAAAACCATGTTTGCAACTGCTTGTGATAGAGCACAAAATCAAGTTTCCGGTTTGCAATCATTGCCATCAGAGCGTATCTTAACAGAAATGAAAGAAAATCAAGAGTCGTATTTTGAATTGATGTTGCGTTTATCCACCGAGCATAAGCGGTATTTTGATTCGGAACAGCTAGTGGCAGAGAAAAAATTAGGTTTTGAGCAGTTAGCCCAAAAAACGCTATTGGAACAGAAGCAGTTGGAGTTGAAACAGAAAGGCTCTTTTACAGAATATTTACAGAAACACCTTGAATTTTAGTAGGAATAAAATGAAAAAAATTATTTTGATTTTCTGTGCTGTTTTTTCAACGTCGGCGTTGTGTTCAGATTGTGGACCCACCATTGCAAGTGTGTCGAATGTATTATTTGAAGGAGTGGATATTGTTACTCGATTCATGCATGTTATCTGCATTGTCGTTGGGGCGATGTTACTCGTCATGTCTATCACTTTTTATGCGGCTCATCGGCATAATCCAAAATATGTGCCTTTAGATAGACCTGTTGCTTATCTCGTGCTTGCCTTAATCATTATGTCGATTCCTTTCTGGAGTAAATTTGCTGGAAAGACCTTAAGTACGGTGGATATGAAGGAAAAACAAGAGAAACCTATTAAATTGTATGATATTGACGCGCCTACAAAAAGGGTGCCAAAAATTAACGTTCCTCAAAAAGGCACTGCAGTTTATGATATTGATGCCCCACTAGAATGGGCAGATGAAGACTAAATTCTTTGTTCCGACTGTTGCTGCTGTATTGCGATAATGGCTTCTTTTCTGTTTAGGATCTGCTGTCGTAGCTCTGGTCTCTGTGTTGCTGTCTCTAAAGCATAATTCAGCTGCTTAAGAGCCTCGTTAATTTCACCTCTAGCGAAATACCACTCCGCTTGTGAGCGATGAAGCTCTGTTTTTTGTTTGAGCATGCTATAAGCTTGAGCGAGTAGTTGATGTGCACTGGGATCTTCAGCTGAGTTTTTTCGATACTTAAACAATAGTTTTACGACGGCCTTTGGTTGCTTGTCTTTCAGTAGCATGGAGGCGTATTGAATGAGAATCGCGTAATTTTCAGGATGTAGCTTAAACAGATTTTTCACTCTGTCTAAAGCTGTCTTGGTGTTTCCCAAGGCTACCTCAGTTTCAGATAGGCTAAGCTGAATGATCCATTCCGTGGGATACTTCTTAGCCAATTCCTCAAGCTGCACTAGAGCTTCTGTCGCACGGTTACCCTGTAGTAAAACAAGCGCATATCCAAACTTCTCTGCATCTAGCAGATCATAATGTTTTTGCTTAATATCCCATTCAAACTGTTCTATTTTTTTAGAAGCACTTTTGTCTATGTTAGCCTTGATTTTTGCTCGTACGAGATGAAAAAGTAGAGGATCACTTTTTTCAGGTGTGGACAGTTTTTGTGCTCGATTCTGCGCATCAGAAATTCGTGAGTCAAACAAAGGGTGAGTGAGTAAATATTCGGGTGGTTTTTCTCGATATTGGCTTTGTTCCTGTAAGAGACTAAAAACGCTTGGCATCCCCTGGGGATTAAAATTAGCTTTGTGCAACAGTTGCATTCCGATCCGATCTGCCTCTTTTTCATGATCGCGAGTGTAGTTAATCATGCTTTGTGTATGGCCAGCTAATGCGGCAGTGGCTAAGTGAATTCCTGCATCAGGTGCCCCCATTGAACCTACTGCAATTGCGGCGAGCACCTGCATGAACGTCAGGGGCATGCGTTGTTTGTTTGCTACCAACATCCGTGCAAGGTGACGTTGGGTAATGTGCGCAGTTTCATGTGCAAGAACAGCGGCCAGTTCATCTTCGTTTTTCACCGCTGAGATCAGACCATTATGTACCGCGACATGATTGCCGAAGAAAGCAAAAGCATTTAATTCAGGGCTGTCTAAAGCGAAAAAATGAGGTATCAAATTTTGATTGGGAATGTGTTCCCCAAATCTTTTAGAGAATTTTTTTAAATATTCATGAATACTGAGATCTTTTACAAAGAGATCCATGCCATGGATTTTTTGCATAATCATGTCACCAATCACTTTCTCTGTTTGCGGATCAGACTGCACCTCTACCCGGTTTAGTTCAGGTGCATTGGTCTGAATAGCCAAGAGCTTTGGGGTGATACTTATACAAAGTACTAAGGGCAATATAAGATAAAATTTTAGTTTATTCATGATTACAGCATAATCAAAATTTAGGTGTTTTGCCTGTTTTAGTTAAAATCCCAAGGGCTGCCTGAATACCACTGTAAATGGCACCTTCTAAAGTAGCAGGATAGGGGGTTTGAGTATAATCGCCTGCAAGCCATAAATGTGGTAGGTCCGTTTGATTGTTAGGGCGCAATTGATGGATATCGACAGTACAGGAGAAAGCAGCCCGTTTCTCGCAAATGACACGGTGCTCAATTGGTGCTGGAAGCTTGGGGTACAATTGTTGTAGTTCAGTAGCGATTTGTTCAGCCAGCAGATCGTTCGAAAGTAAACGGTGATCACCAGCGCCAGTAATGATCACACTCAAGATGTTATTTTGTTGGCAGCTGCGTCGATTAAAAACCCATTGGCTTGTTGCATTAACGACACCTGTTAAATTGGCAATAGCAGACACATCGGATGAGTAGCGAAGGTATACAGTGGTAATAGGCTGATGAGAAAACTGTACAAGTTTTGTGGTCAGTGGTCCCAGTAAGGTTTCACTTTGTGGTAATAATTTTTGGGCTGCACTGGGTGGTGTCGCAAGCACTACAGCTTGCGCTAAGAGTTCTTCCTTGGTGGTTCGAATGCCATGGCACTCGTTATTATCGATGAGCAGTTCACGTACACGTTGGTTGCAGAAAACGGATGCGTTATTTTGTTTTAAATATTTTAAAATAGCGTTGGGTAGGAGTTCACTCAAATTTACCTTAGGAAACAGAAAGTTGGAATTTTCTGGGCTTCGAGTAAACGTTGCTTTTAATACATTTAAAAAAATCTTGGCGGAAGCGATGGTGCTAGGTGTGCTTAAGGCTGCTAAGGATAGAGGCTCCCAAAACTTTTTCCGTAGAGCTTCAGATTGATTAAGGTTGCACAGTAAATCATGTACCGAAATATCTTTATCCAGAGAGAATTTCTGGGATTTCATAGTTTTCCAGAAGTAATGCAGTTCTAATTGTTGTTTAGCTGATAATCCTTTTGCTGTTAGAAAGCCAAGAGGTAATTGAATGGAGCGAAACACCTTGGGCAATTTGAGTTGAAAGGTATCTCGCATATTCACTAGATTTCTAATGCTAAAGTGAAAAGGGTGTCGTTCAAAAACCGTATGTTCAGGTATTTTTAACCATCGCAAGATGCTTAAGGTTTGATGGTAGGCTCCAATCAATATATGCTGACCGTTATCCACAACAGTATCACCAAATGAGACGCCACGTGCTCGACCACCAATTTGTGGTGCCGCTTCTAAAACAATGACCTTTTTTTTATGGTGTACTAGTGTTAATGCACAGGCAAGACCTGCCCAGCCAGCTCCGACAACAATAATTGGTTTTTCTTTTAGTTTAGGCACGCTTTTTGACACGCCTTGCTGTTTTCCAAGCAATCCAGAATTTACGAAGTGGCGTCAAGCGGATTTTTTGATCAAATACTTTAAAGTTTGACTTCTCTATTTCGCTTAATAAGGTAAAGTAGATTTCAGCCATTATGAGACCGGCTTTTTGAGATTGCCTGTCAGTATTTGGCAGAGCGTTTAGAGATTTCTGATAATAGTCTCGAGCACGTTGAGTTTGAAATTGCATGAGTTTTACGAAATTTTGAGAGTAATTTTTTTCTAGAATATCGGTGTTGTCTAAAGAGAATTTTTTAAGTTCTTCTTCAGGCAAGTAAATACGATTACGCTGGAGATCTTCACCGACGTCTCGAATAATATTGACTAATTGAAATGCAACACCAAGATTTTTAGCGTACTCAAGTGTGCTTGGGTCGGTATAGCCAAAAATGCGGGCGGCTAATAAGCCAGGTGCGCTTGCGACACAATGACAATAGACGCTGAGATCATCGAATGTGGCATAGCCCTGATAATCGAGATCCATCAGCATGCCTTGAAGGATTTCGTGAAAAAGCAGTTGGGGTAATTGGAAGTCCTGTTGAGCTTTTTTTAGTGCTTGTCCGATTGGGTGTTGTGGCGCACCTGAATACACCCGCTCGATTTCATGATGCCACCAGGTTATTTTTTGTTGGGCAACTTCCTTTTCACTGCATTCGTCAACAATATCGTCTACTTCGCGACAAAAGGCATACAGTGCTGTGATGGCTTTTCTTTGCTCCGTTGGCAGAAACAAGAAGCTGTAATAGAAGCTAGAGCCACTTTTCACGGCTTTTTGTTCGCAATAATGTTCGGAGAGTTCCATGAGCTCACCCTATCAAGGGTTTAGCTACTTTGCAAGATAAACGCGAGAGAAGGATTGTGTTCCTTCTCTCTTTTTCTTAATGGATTGAAAGAAACGCTTTTATCGTTTCCTATGCGAAGCAAAAGCAGGATCCGCTGTGGATCCTTCAGTGTCGCTGCTACTAGGAGAAAACATTAGTGGTGGCACTTCAAGAGTATTTTCTTCAGAGAGTAATAAATTCCTGATAGCAGGATCTGAGGTTAATAGAGAAGCTTTTATGCCCCGATTCGTTGTGAGGGTTGGATCAGCGTTATAGGTTAACATATGCTCTACCGCATCAAAATTATTGTTTTGAGCGGCAATGTGTAGAGGCGTGTAACCCTGGTTGAACTCCCGAGAATTAATAAGACTTGTTTTCTCTGTATTGGTTAATTGTGTGCAATCATCCAGCAGCCACTCTATTGTGTCAGTTCGGTTTAGTCGCGCTGCCTCATGTAATACATTGTAGCCATCAAGCTCTTGGTGTGAAATAGGATTTGCATTTTTTTCAGCAATAAGCCACTGAAGAGTAGCGCTGTCCTCTTGTCCTGCAGCAGCAACGACAGGAAGTCCACCATGGACACCACTATCAAAATTAACATCTGGGTAAACTATTGCAAAGGGCTCGTTTGTAACATAGGGATGTTCTATCCTTACAACTCGATTGAACATTTGTTTTACCTCATCTGCGGTGTAACTTCGAATACCGGAGTGCAGTTCACACATAAGATAGTGTTGGACTAGTCTTGAAATAATAGACTTACAATTTTGCAACGCTGAAATATTTCCTGAGGCATGAAATTCAACAGCAGAAAATGTACAGTCTTCAAGAAGGGAGTTATCGAGCAGTGCACCGTATTGACACAATAAATCAATTAACTGTAGTTCTGTAGGTAAATTAGAACTACCACGCGATTTGACTGCAAGTTGAAGTGCGTGTTCTTCAAAGGGGGTTTCTTCATGAGTGACAATTGAAGGATCTGCACCATTTTCAAGTAGTAGAGAAACCATAGCCATGTCTTTTGAATCAACGGCCAAATAGAGTGGTAAAACAGCGGCCAGTTTGCCTTCTAAGCTTAGATCTTTCAAATAAGAATCTGGATAGGGTTGGTTGAGTGCAGTTACCCGTTGTTCGCGTGTCATGGCATCCAGGACTGCTCTCGCACTTGTAACATCGTGTGCTGCGACGGCGGTAATAAGTGCGTGCGACATAGATAAATCTCCGTTTATTTTTATAGTAATCTAGTTAAATTATATTAACACAGATGCGTACTATAAATAAAGTCGTTAAAGAACTTAGGCTTTTATTCGGTGTAGCATCACTGTATGCTGTGCATCCCAATAAGATATATCACAAGGGGTGTTTACTTTGTTTCAGATACCATTGCGTTTTACTCCATCAAATAGCATGACACAGGTTAAGGGCATTCCCGTTAATTTGGCGCTGCCAGTGATTAGGCTTGTCTCATTTCAGTTGGGTAACGAAAAACTTGAGTCGATTATCAGAGGTGTTGCTCAAGCGGGGAAAACGAAGCATCTTGAGCTATACGATAATTGTTTGAATGATTTTGCTATAGAAGGAATTAAAACACATCTTATTTTAAATGAAGATTTGCAGTTACACTCTCTGGACCTAGGACGGAACCAATTTTCTGAAGATGGTCTAGCAACTATTTTAGATGCTTTGGAGACTAATACGTCTATTAAACGATGCAATTTGTCAGGAAATCCGGGGTTTACGCCAGAGATGAAAGAACGGTTGGTAACCATTGAACAGCGTAATCGTCAAACTGCTTCGCAGAGTCAATTCTTAAGAGCTTCTCGGGTTCTTTAGACTTTCTGTTGGCAAATAATCCCATAGGGTTTTTTGAGAACCAGGTACATCGGTTGCTAGAAAAAGTAAAACGCGCATAGGGATTGTTTCAGCTAGGTCTTCGGGTGTTTTTCCTTGTGCATTACCTAGTGAATAGTCAGCGCCGGCATTAAGTAAACCCCTAGCAATATGGAGATAATTTAAGCGAACAGCCAAATGTAGAGGCGTTTCACCATTGATATCGGGTTGATTGATTAAGTTTGGTGCATGTGAGCATAACCAAATGGCATTTCTAATGGCATTTTGCTTAACTGCATAGTGTAAGGCATTTCTTTTTTGAGGATCAGTTTTACTAAAATCCGTTCCTCTATCGGACAAGATCTTTAATAAATCAGGTGTTCCATGTTGTGCAGCTTCTAGGATAATAAAATGAGAACCATAGGGTGCATTAGGGTTTAATTTGAAGTCACAAAAAAAATATTGAGTGGCTCAGTGTTTCAGTTGGTGCGTTTTGGTTAAATAATTTGTAGTCTTAGTTATATTTTGAGAACGAATAAAATAAAAAAGAGTTTGCATTAAACGATACTGGTAGAGCTTCCCCATATATTGTATATCCAGTTCCAGCTGTTGAATATTTTCACCTTTGTTGATCAGAGCGATAGCCCGATCAATAGAGTGTTCTAACGGTATTATAGTAATTTCAGCCCCATGTTCTATTAACAGATCGAGTAGCGCAATTTTTTTGCGCAGTCTGGCATCGGAAGCAACTTGGATTTGAGACAGGAGTGTAATGACGGTATCGTTGCGTTTAAAATAAGTTTTTGTGGGTTGAGCTTGCAGCATCATGTTTAGCGCAGCACTGTCTAAGTTTAGGATTGTACTAATAATCAGTCTAGAGGGTTTTTTGTGTCTTCTTAACATAGGTGCTCTCAACAGCCGTTTGAATAAAAAGGTTTATCCAGTCCCATGCATATATTTTGGGACATTCATAAACATTTTTTCGCGATTTTAATTTTTTAATCATGTGTTGGTTATGTTTGATAATTAAGCGGATCTCAAAACCAAAAAAACCAGTTAGCGTATTGCCTAAATGGGTGCCTTGTTGCAGTAGAATACTCGCTTCATGGAGCTGTTCTTGAACGAAACTTTGTAAAAGGGAAGGCTTTTTTTGTTCTCTCAAATCCTCGAGGGTTATATTATGTTGTTGCATCTTATCGAGAGGGAGATAACAACGGTTACGTAGGCGCAAATCGGGTTCAATATCTCTTAGAAAGTTAATCAATTGGAGGGAAGTACAAATAGCATCGGAGTACTGGAGGTTCTTTGTAGTATCATTGTGAGTTAGATGTAACAGGAGTCGTCCTACAGGATTGGCTGAGAGCTGAGCGTACTGTAAAACTTCCTGTGTATTTTTATAATCACTCTTAGTGACATCTTGCTTAAAAGCTGTTAACAAATCAAAGAATAGTTGAATAGGGAGCTGAGGATTTTGGTTGAGAACTTCAGCGAGTGCAATAAACAGAGGTTCTGTAGGAGAGCCAATGGTTTCTAATGAATGCCAGAAGTGATTGAGCTTTTCAATACGTTTCGTTGTCGATAAATCACCTTCATCAGCCATGTCATCGGACTGACGAGCAAAGGTATAGATGACTGAGATGGAACGTCGAAGCTTAGCGGGTAAAAGAAAAGAAGCGATTGGAAAAAATTCAGTATGTGAACGGGCAAAACGTTCGCAATAATCATATGCAGTTATTATTGTTGTGCTTGCCATGCTGTGATCCAAGGTAAAATATCATTAGGGTGTTTTGCATAATAGTTGGCTTTCCAGGTTTTGGCTTCATTGATATCTTTAATATATCCAAACAATGCAGCAATGGTTGCCATTCCTGCTTGCTGACCGGCGATAATGTCACGTTCTGCATCACCAATATAGACACAGTGTTTAGGATCACATTCGATTTCTTCGCAAGCATAGAGTAGCGGCTCAGGGTGAGGCTTTGCGTGTTGTGTGGTATCACCACTGACGACACAAGCCGCTCGATCCCAGAGCTGTAGTTTTTCTAAAAGTGGACGGGTAAATCGAGCTTCTTTATTGGTTACGATGCCCCAAGGGATCTTACGATTTTCTAGTTCACACAACAGAGTATCGATACCTTCAAACAGAATGGCTTTTAAACCAAGTGCTTCTTTGTAACAACCCAGTAGCTGTTGTTCTAAAGCTGGTGATGAATTAGGAGCAAACCCAGTTTGAGTGAGTGCTTTGATTCCATTGGGCACCGCTAGACGAATGTCGTTTAAACTAGGTGCTTCTGCTGGAGGAGAATTTTGCTGAGCACGCATCTGAGCAATTGCCAAAGCAAAATCAGGTGCAGTATCAACTAATGTTCCATCCAAATCGAATAATATAGCCATATGCACAGTGTATCCTGAAAACTACTCGATCGATACTGTATCTTGTGTAAGGTCACGGAAAAATTGCCTGGATATGGTGGTTGACAAACCATTTCATGGGAGTAGAATTTATTGGACATCATTCTAACATGAGGTTTTATGAACATGATGCTTTCCCAAGATAGTTCAAGCGAGGTTATTTGCCCACCAAAACCCAATCGTATTCGAAAGGTTTTATTGGTGGAAGATAATCCAACGACCCAGATGATCCATGAAGTGATGTTGATCGAACTGGGGTGCTGTGTGGATGTAGTTGCTAATGGGGAAGACGCGTTAGCAAAAATAGAAAAACCTTATGATTTGGTTTTATTAGATATTGAATTGCCAGGTATCAATGGGATCGAAGTAGCCGAAAAATTTCGTTCACATATGAAGCATCAGCATACGCGGATGGCAGCAGTAACAAGCTTAACGGATAGAATGACATCAAAATCCTGCATGGCTGCAGGGATAGAACAGGTTCTACAAAAACCCCTAGAACAAATGACACTTAAAAGTTTACTTTACGAAGCAGACTGAGCAGTCGCATAGGCGAGATAATTTACTGAAACATCTCGACAAAGCTTAGTTTGGTGAGTGATAGGGTTATAAGACATTCCCATGAGTTCTTCCAAGGTGAGACGCGTTTGTTCAAGAGCGCCTTTTAGTTCAGCGGGCCGAATAAACTTATTATACTGGTGAGTATTTTTAGGCAGTACTTTTAAAACGTATTCTGCACCTATAATAGCAAATGCATAAGATTTTAGGGTTCGGTTTACCGTTGAAAAGAACAGGGATCCGCCGGGCTTTATTAATTTTGAGCAAGCTACAATAAGAGAGTGTGGATCGGGTACGTGCTCCAATAGTTCCATGCAGGTAATTACATCGAATGTGTGCGCACGTTGTTCAGCGTAAGCCTCAGCAGTTGACTGCTCATAAGTCACCGTATTGCATTGGTTTTGCGTGGCATGCTCTCGTGCAATGTTGAGTAGTGAAATATTCATATCAATAGCGGTGACTTCTGCGCCACGTTGTGCGAGTGTTTCAGATAAAATACCACCACCACAACCAATGTCTAGAATTTTCTTTTGCTTAAGATCTATTCGATCGGCAATGAATTGCATGCGAGTAGGATTTAAAGCGTGGAGAGGTCGACAAGATCCTTTGGGATCCCACCAATCATTCGCCAAGGCATGAAATTTTTCGAGCTCAATGGAATCGAAGTTTTCAGACATTATCAAGTACTTTGGATAAGTTGTAGCGTTTGTTGTGCATCATGGTGTCCTTGTTTAGCTGCCAGCTGCAACCATTGAATAGCAGTTTGTTGTTCTTGCTCAACGCCTTTACCCTCGAGGTATGCACAGCCTACAAGATATTGGGCTCTGGAATGTCCTTTCTCGGCAGCCTTTTGGCACCAATAGATCCCGGTTTTAATATCTCGGGTAGTCCCTATACCTTGATAGAGAAGGTAGCCTAGATTGAATTGTGCTTTGCTATGGTTTTTCTCGGCAGCTTTTTGATACCACATAATGGCGGTATGGATATTCTTTTTAAGACCCTGTCCGTTTTCATACATAACAGCAAGATTAAATTGAGCGTTGGTGTGATCCTGCTCAGCTGCTTGTTGGAAACAGCGGGCTGCTAGTGCTGGACTTTTAGCGTGAGATAAGCCTTTTTGATAGAGTGTCTCGCTAGTGGGCACTGTTTGACCAAAGGCAGGACGAAAGCAGCATGTGATAATTAGTATAGGGGTACCAAGAGCCAGCAGTAATTTGGGTGACAATCTCATGCGTTTATCTCCTCTACATTTGTTCTAATGGTTTAAGGCCCAACAGTTCCATGCCTTTTGCCAATACTTGTGCCACTGCTTCACAAAGCAGTAAGCGACTATTTTGTCTAGGCGATCCTTCTACACGACACTGATGAAAGAATTCATGGAATTTTTCCGCTAAACGGTATAAATAATCGGTTAACCGATTTGGCAAGAGTTCTTTTTCAAAAAGTACAATGGCTTCATTGAATTGACAGACTAAAAGCGCAAGGGCAACTTCAGTGGGTTCTTCTAAATCAAGAGGTGTTTGCGCATTGAGTAGATCTGCTGTTGAAAGTTGCGTTTTACGTTGTATGCTTTTGATGCGTACGTAGGCATACAATAAAAAGGCCGCAGTATTGCCTTCAAAGGTGAGCATGCGATCATAACTAAAGACATAGTTACTTAAGCGATTGCAAGAAAGATCGGCATATTTTATAGCATTAATTCCTAAGATCTGTGCTGAAGCGTTTAAAGCTTCAGGAGGCATATCTGGATTGTGTTCTTGTAACCGTTCTTTCGCTTTCACCACTGCAGTATTGAGTAAATCAATGAGTTTCTCAGTTTCACCAGAACGTGTTTGGAATTTTTTACCGTCGGATTTAAGCACAAGCCCAAAAGGGACGTGATCTACTCGCACTTGAGCAGGATCATAAAATCCAGCTTGCTCACCAGCAGTGAAAACCATTTTAAAATGAAGTCCCTGTCCGGCATCTGTAATGTAGATCAGCCAGTCACCCTTTTCGGTTTGTACACGATGTTGAAGGGCTGTCATGTCAGTGGTTGCGTAGTTAAACCCACCATCAGATTTCTGTAGGATCAGTGGTAAGGCATTACCCTCTCTGTTGGTGAACCCATCGAGATAGATACATTTTGCGCCGTCTGATACGGAGATTAAATTTTTATTTTCCAAGAATTCAATCATTCCTGGTAGCCAGGGATTGTAGAAGGACTCACCACGTTCAACTAATTCAATGTCTAAGAGATCATAAATTTCTTGGTAGGCTTGCCGTGAAATGGAACAAATATGTGTCCAAGCACGTTTTGAAGAGAGCTCGCCACTCTGCAAGGCAACGACTTCTTGTTGTGCTCTTTGCTTGAATTCAGGATCCTCGTCAAAACGTTGTTTCGCGGCTTTATACCATTTAACTAGATCAGATAGTTCAATATTGGGTGGAGTTTCAGCGGTGATTGCGGGTAAAACCTCTTTCAAGTAGGCAATCAGCATGCCAAATTGTGTGCCCCAGTCACCCACGTGATTAAGACGTAGCACATCGTATCCACTAAACGCGAGTACGCGGGCAATGCAGTCGCCAATGATGGTAGAACGCAAATGACCAACATGCATTTCTTTGGCAATATTAGGCGAAGAAAAATCGATAACAGCCTTTTTGCGTGACGGTAGCTCTGGAAGTCCTAATTTTGGATCTTTTAGTTGTTTAACTATATTTTCCGCAAGAAACGCGGGTTTTAAGCTAAAGTTGATAAACCCTGGCCCAGCTATCTCAACTTTGTCCAAAATGGTATTAGTCTGAGGAATATTTTTGAGGGCATCGATGGTTTTTTGAGCAATGTCGCGAGGTTTTTCCTGCCATAGCTTGGCTAATTTCATTGCACTATTGAGTTGATAGTGTCCAAATTTTGATTGAGTTGCACTGCTTATTTCTAATGAGCGTGTAATATCCTCGGACGCTTTTTCGGGAAAAGCCTGTTTGAGTGCGGTTTCACAGTGTTGTTGTAGGAGTCTGCAAAAATTCATCTGCTCTTACCCTAATAAAGTTAGAAGGGCATCATACCATTGGTGTAGTTCTTGGTCAAGAATCGTGAATTCAGGGGTAATTTGTGGTAAAATGTCGGGCTTAGAGGTTGTAAATACGGACAGTTAGGAGCAATGCCCATGGCAGATCTTGCCAAAGAAATTACCCCGGTCGCCATTGAAGACGAGTTGAAGCAATCCTACTTAGATTATGCCATGAGCATTATTGTAGGTAGGGCATTACCAGATGTTCGAGATGGACTCAAACCTGTGCATCGTCGTGTTCTATATGCGATGCGTGAATTGGGCAATGATTGGAATAAACCATACAAAAAATCTGCTCGCGTAGTAGGTGATGTGATTGGTAAATACCATCCACATGGTGAAAGTGCGGTCTACGATAGTATTGTTCGTATGGCACAACCTTTTTCATTACGTTACATGTTGGTTGATGGGCAAGGTAACTTCGGATCAGTCGACGGTGATCCACCAGCAGCCATGCGTTATACCGAAGTGCGTATGTCTAAGATTGCACATCGCTTATTAGAAGATTTAGAAAAAGAGACCGTTGATTTCTTACCGAACTACGATGGTTCAGAAACGCAACCAGTTGTATTCCCTGCCTGTTTCCCTAATTTATTGGTTAATGGTGGCTCAGGTATTGCTGTTGGGATGGCTACCAATATACCACCACATAATTTAACAGAAGTGGTAGATGCTTGCTTGGGACTCATTGACGATCCTGATTTATCCATTGACGCACTGATGAAATTTATTCCCGGACCGGATTTTCCAACTTACGGTATTATCAACGGTCGTTCTGGCATTGTTGAGGGGTATCGTACTGGTCGTGGCCGTGTTTATGTGCGTGGTCGTGTTTTAATTGAAACCGATGAGAAAAATAGCAAACAGACTATTATTATAACCGAGCTACCTTTTCAGGTAAACAAAGCTCGTCTTATTGAAAAAGTTGCTGAGCTGGTCAAAACCAAAAAATTAGAGGGAATCACGGCACTGCGCGATGAATCCGATAAAGACGGTATGCGGATTGTTATTGAATTGCGTCGTGGTGAAGTAGCCGATGTGATTGTTAATAATTTGTATACGCAAACTCAATTGCAAATCGTCTTTGGTATTAACATGGTAGCTTTGGTTGATGGGCAGCCTCGTGTTCTTAATTTGAAAGAGTTGCTGGTTGAATTTATTAAACACCGTCGACAAATTGTTTCTAGGCGTACCACTTTCTTATTACGAAAGTCTAGAGAACGTGCGCATATTTTGGAAGGTCTCGGTGTTGCATTGGTTAATATCGATCCTGTTATTCAGCTGATCAAAGCTTCACCCACTCCAGCTGAAGCTAAAGAAAAGTTGATTGCTAAAGCTTGGGCGCCTGGTATGGTATCGGACATGCTCGAAAAAGCAGGGGCAGATGTTTGTAGACCAGAAGGGTTATCCAGTCTCTATGGCATGTCAGCAGGAGAATATCGATTAACGCCTACACAGGCGCAAGCCATTTTGGATTTAAAATTACATCGTCTTACAGGCTTGGAACAAGAGAAAATCATTGAAGAATTCAAAGGGATAGTGGGATACATTGAAGACTTGCTAGATATCCTGTTAAACAAAGCACGATTAATGTCAGTGATTCATGAGGAACTGTCTGGTATTAAAGAAGAGTTTGGTGACGAACGACGTACTGAAATCTTAACCAGTCACCAAGACTTGTCGACAGAAGACTTAATTACAGAAGAAGATAGAGTCGTTACTCTGTCGCACGGTGGTTATGTGAAGGCACAGCCATTAACCAGCTACCAAGCACAGCGACGAGGGGGCAAAGGAAAAGCGGCGACTCGAGTGAAAGAAGAGGATCATGTAGAAAAACTGTTGATCGCTAGCACACATGATACATTATTATGCTTCTCCAACTTAGGAAAAGTGTATTGGATAAAAGTTTATGAGATCCCAGTTGCCGCTCGTACCGCGCAAGGGCGTCCCATTGTTAATCTATTGCCTTTGCAAGCTAATGAGCGTATCAGTGCACTTTTGCCTATTCAAGAATACACAGAAGACAAGAAAATCTTTATGGCAACGGCAAAAGGAACGGTTAAAAAAGTGACACTCACTGAGTTTAAGCGGCCACGTTCTAGTGGCATTATTGCTCTAGATTTGGAAGAGAATGATACTTTGGTTGGAGTAGCCTTAACAGATGGTGAACGCGAAATCATGTTGTTCAGTGATTCCGGAAAAGCAGTACGCTTTTGTGAAACAGATGTTCGTACTATGGGACGAACCGCAAAAGGTGTGCGAGGCATTCGTCTTCAACCGGGACAAAAAGTCATTTCACTAATTGTTTTAGCTCCAGGCGGTGCGATCTTAACTGCAACGCAGAAAGGTTATGGTAAGCGTACTCTCATAGAGGAATTTAATTTACAAGGCCGTGGTGGACAAGGAGTGATTGCGATTCAAACCAGTGAACGTAATGGTAAAGTGGTTGGTGCTACTCAAGTTCTTGATAACGAAGAGCTGTTATTAATTAGCAATGCAGGCACAATGGTTCGTACCCGAGTGAGTGAAGTGTCGATGGTAGGTCGAAATACCCAAGGGGTGCGATTAATCAATTTAGCGGAAGATGAACAACTGGTAGAATTGCAAAAAATTGAAGAAATTGAATTTGAAAACGATGCAACGGAAGAAGAATAGGAAGGACAGTGTCTCAATTCTGTTTGCCGTTACGGGTTTATTATGAAGATACTGATGCAAGTGGCGTGGTTTACCATGCCACCTATTTGAAGTTTTTTGAGCGTGCTCGAACGGAGTCATTACGAAGCCTTGGTTTCACATTAGGAACCTTGCTTCAAGAGCACCAAACGATTTTTGTCGTGCGGGCGTTGGAAACCGAGTTTTTACACTCAGCACGACTGGATCAATTGTTGCAGGTTGAAACAACAGTTGAAAAAGTACAACATGCAAGTATTTATTACTTGCAAGAGATCTTTGATGATGCGACGCGCAAATTGGTGTGTAGAGCCCGAGTGCAGATTGTTTGCCTAGATCCAAATTGGCACCCTAAGCGGGTGCCTGCTGTGATAAAAAGGGGGATAAAAGAATGGGAACTGATCAATCTTTGATGGGACTGTTTCTAAACGCAAGTTTTTTAGTGAAAGGGGTCATGTTATTTCTATTGGCCGTTTCGGTTGTGTCGTGGACGCTTATTTTACAGCGCTGGAAACTTTTTTCGAGTGCAAAGCAGGGTATTGGACAGTTTGAAGAAATGTTTTGGTCAGGTGCAGAATTGAGCAAGCTGTATCATACGCTCATGGCTGAGCGTCGTGAAGAAGATACGCAAGGTTCAGAAAGTTTGTTTTTGGCAGGATTTAAAGAATATGTGCGATTGCGTAGGCAACCAAATATTCAGCCAGATGCTATTATTGAAGGTTCGCAAAGATCGATGCGAGTAGCTTTGTCAAAAGAAATGGAACGTTTGGAAAGACATCTTTCGTTTTTAGCAACTGTTGGCTCCGTCAGTCCCTATATTGGTTTATTCGGTACCGTATGGGGAATTATGAACTCGTTTCGTGGTTTAGGCAGTGCTCAGCAGGCAACGTTATCAATGGTAGCACCAGGAATATCTGAGGCACTGGTGGCAACAGCAATGGGCTTGTTTGCAGCTATTCCTGCGGTCATCGCCTATAATCGCTACTCACATCGTCTACAGTGGCTTGCGAATCGCTATGATATTTTTGTTGAAGAATTTACGGGTATTTTATATCGTCAAGCCTATGCAGAGCGACCGCAAGAGGCAGTTGAAGAAAATACAGTAGGGGATCTTGTAACACATGAAGTCTAATCGCTATAAAAAAACGTTGATGGCAGAAATTAATGTTGTACCATACGTTGATGTGATGTTGGTGTTGCTTGTCATTTTTATGGTGACAGCACCCTTGTTGACACAAGGTGTACAAGTAGACTTGCCAAGTGCCAAAGCAGAAATTTTGCCGCAAGATAAGAAACCGCCCCTAGTGGTATCAGTAGACGCGACCGGTCAGCTGTATCTTGATCAAATAAAAGATCCGTTTGAAGGAAAAGCGTTGGCTGTTCGTATTCAAGCACTGTTGCAAATGGATCCCACTCGCGCGGTGTTGGTGCGTGGGGACAAAAATATTGATTATGGTCGAGTCATGGGAACCATGGTCTTGTTGCAGCAAGCAGGTGTGGCAAAAGTGGGTTTAATGACAGAACACTATGAGGATGGACAGTGAAAACATTAGGTTATTCTAAAAGTTTCTTATTGTCAGTTTTAATGCATGTTGTACTATTGGCGTGTCTATTATCGAGCTTTGCGACAGCTGTAAAGGTGGCACATTCCTCTATCCCTAAAAAACATGAGTTACTACAGGCTGTGGTGGTGGATCAAAAAGTGGTTGCAGCTGAAGTAAAGCGCCTAGAAAAGATTGAAAATCTGAAAGAGAATGCAGCTGTAAAAAAAGAAAAAGCATTAGCGCAGAAATTAAGGGATATGGAGCAAAAAAGTGCGGCGGAACAGCAAAAACTGACCAAGCTCAAATCCGATATGGCAAAAATAAAAAAAACAGAAGAAAAACGCCTGGCTGATTTAAAATCAGCTAAAATCGCAGAAGAAAAAGCTTTGAAGGTATTGCAGGCCAAACAGCAGCAAGAGAAAAATAAGTTGGCTGCCATTGAAAAAGAACAGGCTGAAAAAAAAAGCCTTGAAAAAAAGCGGCAAGCTGAACTAGAAGCAAAACTCTTAAAGGAGGCGGAGCGGATTGTAGCCGATTGGAAACAAAGGATCTTGAGCAATCGGCGTGAGGCCGTTTCAGAGATGTCACCGCGCCTGTATTGTAAAGTGGCTATAACTATCATGCCAGATGGCAGTGCAGACATAAAAATATTGAAGAAAAGTGACGATCCGGTATACGATAAATTATCTGTCAACGCCATTAGACGCTCAGAACCATTTGAGCTACCAGAAGATGTCGCTGTCATTAAAAAATTGAAAGGTTTGGAAATAGAATTTCCAAATGATTAAGGACTTAATAATGAAAAAAATTCAATACCTATTGTTCATTATTCTAGCGGTGCATTTCTCTATTGCAAATGCGACTTTATCCATTGAAATCCGAGGCGGTCAAGCAGTCGGTTTACCGATTGCGGTCGTGCCTTTTGGGTTGGATGGCGTGGATGAAAAGCAAGCAGGTACTTTATCACGTGTTATTGGCCAGGACTTGGGCAATAGTGGGCAATTTTCCGTTAGCCCGCTTCGCTTGCTCAGCAGTTTTCCTACAGAGTCCAAAGCGGTTAAGTTTAGTGCTTGGAAAAAATCAGGGGTAGAAAACCTGGTTGTTGGCAAAATAGAGAAGACAGGGCTTTCTAAATACACGGTTTCATTTGAATTGCTTGACGTGATTGGACAATATGGAAAAGGTGTTACGGATGCTTCTGTACTTTTATCTATGCGTTTTGACAATATCAAAGCAGATGAATTTCGTGGGCTGGCACACCATATCAGTGATCTTATTTTTGAACGTTTAATTGGCGTGAAAGGATTTTTCTCAACCCGAATTGCATATGTTTCTGTGGTGCAGAATAGAAAAACGATGACACAAACTTTAGAGGTGGCTGATTTTGATGGTCACAATGCTAAACCTTTATATCGTTCAAAACACCCATTGATGTCTCCTTCGTGGTCGCCAGACGGTAAACACATTGCTTTTGTTTCATTTGAGAAAGAGCGTTCAGGTATTTATATTTCAGACGTTCTCACAGGACGGGTAAAACGAGTGACCCAATTTCCAGGTATTAATGGTGCTCCCGCATGGTCACCCGATGGGAAAACTTTGGCGTTAGTTTTGTCTAAAGGTGGAATGCCTAAAATCTATACGTTGAATTTAGAAAATAAACAACTGACACGTTTGACCAGTGGGGGGGGGCGCGATACGGAGCCCAGTTTTACCCCGGATGGTCGTTTTATTCTGTTTACTTCGGACAGGGGTGGCAGGCCACAGATTTACAGAGTACCATTGAATAAAGGAAAGGTGGAGCGTATTACCTTTACGGGTATTTATAATGCTAAGCCGTCTGTGACACCGGATGGTAACCGTTTGATTACCCTGCACCGTGGAGCGTCTGGTGGATTATTTGGGATTGCCGTCCAACATTTAAAAACTGGTGAGGTAAAAGTGTTGACGGAAACAGGACTTAATGACTCTCCTTGTTTGTCCCCTAATGGTATGATGGTTTTATATGGTTCTGGCGACGGAAGTCGTGAGATTTTGAGTGCGGTATCACTGGATGGGCGTACGCAGATCCGGTTACCTTTGAAAGAAGGCAGTGTAAAAGATCCAGCGTGGTCGCCCTTTACGACAAAGTATTAATGATTTAATTTTAGGAGGAAATGATGAACAATATACTGAAGATTTTGCTATTAGCCGTCGCGATGGTTGGGCTGTCGGCTTGTGGATTACAAAAAGGCAAGAAAACATCTGGTGTTGGAGATGTTACGCAATTTTACGGAACAAATATGTCCCCCGAGCGTGAAAAAGAATTATTATCACAGCGCGTGTATTACTTTGATTTTGATCGTTACGATGTCGATCAAGATGATTTACCCTCTATTTATACACATGCGCGTCAGTTAATAGAGTCCCCGCGTAAACACGTGCGTTTGGAAGGACACACCGATAAAAGAGGAAGTCGGGAATACAATATCGCCTTAGGGGAGCGTAGAGCCGATGCGGTTGCCGATATCCTATTATTGAAAGGTGTACCACAAGAGCAAATCAGTGTTGTCAGCTATGGTAAAGAAAAACCAGTAATGCTAGGTGATAGTGAAGAGGCTCGCAGTCAAAATCGTCGCGTGGTCTTTGTCTATGAAGTTGAGTAGTTTATGAACTATTGGATTGCTTCTGGAGTATTGTTGTGTAGCGTGTCAACAATAGTTGATGCGCTACCTATTGTTGAGTCGCGTGTGCACGACAGTATGGTTTTAACTGAAGTGGTTGGTAACGAAACTGATCAGGTAAATCATCTAGCACTGAAGCAAATTGAATCTTTGCGCAAAGAATTGAGTGAGTTGCGTGGAGTGGTTGAAACTCAAGATCATGAAATCAACCGTCTAAGAAAGAGTCAGCAAAAATTCTATATTGATTTAGATAAACGCGTTGATTTATTGAGTGAAAACACCAAAAAAGTTTCTGAAAAAATGGAACCTACTGTTATGCCAGAAAAAACAGTAGAGCAGCTAGTCGAGCTTAATGAAAAGGAAGCATTTGATGTAGCCTATCGTCGTGTTCGTGCCAAAGATTATGTGAAGGCGATTGTTGCCTTTCAGGATTACTTGGAGCGGTTTCCTCAAGGTGAGCATTTACCACAAGCACATTATTGGATCGGGGAAATCTACATGGCTCGCTGGGAGCAAGAAAAAAGTTTGTCGTTTTTAGATAGAGCGTCAGAGTCCTTTTTAACTGTAACGTCGATGTTCCCAACTCACGCTAAAGCAACCGATGCTTTACTAAAACTTGGTTTGATTGAAAAAAATAAGGGTAATTTAGTCGGTGCCAAGCGTTATTTGTTAGAAGTGAAAGATCGTTATCCTGGATCGGCAGCCGCAAGAATCGCGAAAGGACAACTTCCAGACTTTAATTAGTTTTAAAAAAAGCATAATTATTGGTTTGTACT
>CAYGPC010000005.1:0-106517 GCA_964351705.1 uncultured Legionellaceae bacterium | reverse complement strand
GCCGGGTAGCTAAGTTCGGAAAGGATAACCGCTGAAAGCATCTAAGCGGGAAGCCTCCCTCAAGATAAGATCTCCCAGGACTTTAAGTCCTCTAAAGGCTCGTTGAAGACTACGACGTTGATAGGCAGGGTGTGTAAGAGCTGTAAGGCTTTGAGCTAACCTGTACTAATTGGCCGTGAGGCTTGGCTATATAATGCTCAAATAGTTTTCATTAGTTTTGTACCGTTTTATGCTTGGTGACAACAGCAAGTGTGACCCACCCGATCCCATTTCGAACTCGGAAGTGAAGCCACTTAGCGCCGATGATAGTGTGGGGTCTCCCCATGTGAAAGTAGGACATCGCCAGGCGCCAGTTTAAAAAGAAGCACTACAGTAGTAGTGCCTTCTTGCCATCTCAATTTTTATTATTCAAAGTCTAAAAAACTCTTTAAAGGTTTTTTGGATTTCTAAAACCGTTATCTCGAAAGGGATAGCGGTTTTTTTTGTTCGGTTTTTTACATGTTTTGAATGGAGTGCCTGGGATTTTAAGTCTATCTTTTCGAATTATTGGCTTGGAAACAGTTCCTTGTTCCTGAGAGCTCTTTGCTAAATGAAAACTGTGTGTTTTTATGTGGGTGTGTACAAGAAAAATAATGCCAAGTAGTGCAGCGAAACCATACAGGACTAAAATTCAGTAAAATGCGAAAAAGTCCTGACTATTCCGCATTTACAAGTATAATGGTTGAATGAGAAGAGTACAGAAAGCTGCCATTTTAAAAGATTTGGCCAAAACCTGTTTTTTTGGTTGGTCCGCGTCAGGTTGTCAAGAATCTAAAGATGGAATATCTATCTAAGAAAATAGAGCTGCTGTGCGCAGAAAGATTTTATCTGAACTTGTTTCTTTAATAGGTGCTGCTATAAAAGAAGCTAGTGGCAAATTTTAGGCTCTTCTGCGATCTTGTAGGCATTAGAAGTCTTAAAAAATAGGGGTTTTAATTCTAAGCTGATAAACTAATGAGCTTGGGTTTTATGACACAAATTAATATACCCTTAGATATAGATTCTCTTGAAATAACGGCGCAATCCACTGATAAAAAAGGCAATATCATACTTGATGTCGTTAGCAAGAACGCCCACAGCACCTGTCATCGGTGTGGAAAACCCGCGACAAAACGCAATGGTACAGCGCCAGTTAGATTGATCTAACACTTGTTTATTTTGGATACAAAAGTCTATTTACGTATTTTGCGTTCAAGATAGTGCTTCTCAATTAGTTTGCGATCAACTCGCGCGCTCCCCTAATCTCCGAGCACTTGACGCTTGTTCTGCTCCTGGCGGAAAAATAACACATATTCTGGAAAGCGAACCCAACCTTGAAACACTGGTTGCTGTGGAAATCTATAAAGCACGTACGCAATCCATTCAGGAAAACCTAAAACGACTACAACTCAAGGCAACCGTTATCACCGCCGACGGCAATAACCCCTCTGCCTGGTGGGATCAAAAACCCTTCGATCGTATACTGCTCGATGCCCCCTGTTCAGCCAGTGGCGTGATCCGACGACACCCCGACATTAAATACTTGCGAAAACCAATCGATATTCCACAACTGCATCAACAACAGCTGCAGTTACTTAAGGCTTTGTGGCCACTTCTCAAACCTGGTGGCCTACTCGTGTATACAACCTGTTCCTTTTTTCCAGAAGAAAATGTCCAAACCATTGACTCTTTTTTATCTCAACACAATGCCAGGTGTCGTCCGCTCTCCATACCCATTGGGTTAACACAATCCATCGGACATCAACTGTTGCCAGAAAAAAATGGAATGGACGGATTTTACTATGCGCGTCTTGAGAAAAAATGCTAATCGCTTATTGAAAATTTTACAAATAAAGACATCCCTTCTTAAGCATTCTTGGGTATTGACGATTTAGGCTCCTGTGCGCTACACAATACAATATGCTTTTTTCTCCCTTCAGAATTCAACCTATCACAATGACGATGTAATGATTCAATTGCTTGTGTAATTGAGACTTGAGTGTTGCTTTGATCGCCAACCACCTCAAACCCGCCTAAAGGCGACTGACTTTGTTTTAAACGAATATGCACAATATGCTGACCCGCTCCCTTCATTGACAAGACATAACAGTCTTCTTTTTTTCGGACTATCCAATCCTTTTCAGGAATTTTATCCTGATTAAAATAATGCTCAACTTCTTCTTTTGTCGAAACACCTTTTTGTTCTAGTCTTCCCAAAAGCGCTTCAACCGTTTGTGTTTTCAGCATAACGTGTTTGCTTTTTTTCTCATCAGGCACCCCTTGACTATAAAGCCGAAGTTTATCAATAGCCTCATTAATACCTGAAATAGTACCATTACTTGCGGTTATCCGAATATGAATAGTCTGCTCAAGCGATGCCTTCATCGACAAAACATACTCACTTCCCATTTTTCGAACGATCCAATCGTAATCTGGAATGTTCTCACTTTGAAAAAGCTGCTCAACATCCTCTCGAGTGACAACTTGACGAGATTTCATTTGTAAAGATAACTGATCGAGATTTGCAAGTGCCTTAAGATCAAATGCTGCAATTTTTCTTTGACTGGCTGCCTCTGGAATTTCAACAGCCTGAAGTCTCGCTAACCTTTGCTTAAAAAAAGTTTTGCATTCCTCTACTCTCTCATCTCTTATCTGTGGATGATCTGTGTAGATCCTTTCCAAAAAAATAGCTTTGTCGGCCTGAAACATAGCAGATCGCTCCTCCATAAAACCTCTTATTGCCTTAAGCGCATCATCCCACTCCTCTATGTCATTTAAACAACGCTTTATCTGCTCTTTTCTTTCTTGCTTGATGGGAAGCGTATCAATCTTTTCTAGAAAGTCATCCAGTATTATTGGCGCAGTCGCTACCTTCCTCTCCTCAAAAAAATCCAAACACGCTTCTGTGGATTTATCCAAAAGCTTCGGAAAAACTCTGTAGATCTGATTCAATATCCTGTCGTCTTTCAATCCGCGCGGGTATTTAGACATAAGACCTTTTATAAGAATACACCTGTCTTCCCATTGGGGTGAATACTGCAAAATATCTTTAATTTCATCCTTTACTACTTTTCTTGTTTTCAACCCATCAAGTTTTTCCAAAAAACCTTCTTCTATACTATTAAAGAAATCATACGAAAATTCCGACAAAAACTTATTTTGAAAAAAAACCTGGCATTCCTTTTCTGAAAAGCCCTTAACTTCATCTTTTCTATTAATCGCACTAATAATAGCTGTATCATCTGAAAAAACGCCTGGATATTCCTGAATACAACCTTTAATTGCAATTAATGTATCTCCCCAATCCGGCATATAAATCATGAGATCTTTAATATCTTGCTTTTGCTCATCTTTCATATCTGCTTTGTTAAGGCTCTCAAGGAATGCTTCAAGAGTTTTACCATACAATACTTCCGACTCAAAAAAATCTTGACATTCCTCTGAGCTCGTTTCCCTTGCTATCGTGCAGTAATGTTCAATACGAGCAAGAACGGCTTCAGGTTGTTCAAATGCACTTGGGTTTTTTTTAATACTCCCTTTAATAGCGATTAAAGCTTCTTCTCCTTGCAACCACCTGAGGGTACTTACAATATTTGTCCCCTCCACCGAACAGACAAGCCGTTTTTCACAGGCACTTACAATCTTTTTCGCCATTTTTTCTACAAATAGCTTTTGATATTCATCAGTTTCTTTTGCATTTGCCTCAGGAAACTGCTTGTCAACTCTTTTCAAGATTACCTCAGCTTCTTTAAAAGAAGTTGGATATGCCTCCAGACATCCTCTAATAAAAATAAAAGTATCTTGCCAGCTCCTGATTTCTTCAAGAGAAGCCAGAATTTCTGCTTTTTCATCTTTGCTTATTTCTGCAGCTTCAAGCATCTCTTCAAAAGAACTGACTATGTCTTCCAATGATTTTTCTAAAAAAAAATCATCACATTCATTTCCACTCATTTCTTTTGCTTTCGTGCAACAATGTTCAACCAAATGAATGTCATTTTCTTCGAAAACATCTGGATAGGTTACCATACAACCTTTAATCACTAGCAAACGGTTTTCGTCTACAACACTATCCGCCTCGCCCCTCATGTGATACAAACCGTCATTGTATCTTTTCCAATCCGCTTCTAACATCGTTCCATTTTCTTTTGCTACATCGATTTTGTTTTTGAACTTTCTATTGATTTCATACCGCATTGCACCCTCAAAAAAATCCTTGCAAAATTCAGCATCGCTTCTCCTTGCATTATTAGAAAGTTTGTGAATTTTTCGAAGTGTTTTATTTTTTGATTCATCTATGGAAAAATGAGATGGATTTTTTACCATTAATCCTTTGATCATAATTAAAATATTTTCAACAGTTTTATAATCTTTATTATCATCTTCTAAAAACATTTTAAAAAGATTCAAATCATTTTGATCTATTTTTGAAGTGGAATCACTTAAAAAATCCAGCAGAATTTTTTGAGCTTTGCTTGCTTTCCTGGCTCCTAAAAAATCTAACTTTTTTTCTTTAAAAAAATTTTTCCAGGATTTTTTAGCCATTTATTTCTACACTTAAAAACTTATAAAGCCTAAACGTTCGACTATTGAAATTGAGAAAGATTCCCCTGAAAGCCAATTATCCGTATCACAAAATACAGTTGCATATTCACACAATTACCCACAATTAGCATGCTTGTCCTACGTTTTTCGGGATCTTTGTCATGCATCCGTGTATGACAACGCGTTGTTGTATGAACAATTAACGCGATCGGATTTCTTCGATTAAGCAGCCACTTTAATTTTAATAGGTCTCGGCATGCCCAAAGCTGTTATTTTATTTATAACAATGCAACCAATACGAGCTTCAATCTTTTCTGAAACTAATTTGCGGCTATTGAGCTCATCGCCAATAATGGTTTTGTAGCGAAACATAGCTGTTTCAGCGAGTGCGCGAAAATTATAATCAGAGTGAGCTTGGCAGTAATAACTGCCGTATTCATTAACATAAGCTACATTTTGATTTCTAGAGCCGAAATCAGAATCCTTACAATCATGAACAACAGTATTTTTAATGGGCGGTATTGCAATGGTGACCTCATTGCCAGCTTTTTCATGCACTGCCTGGCAACGGATTTATCATATACTTTATCACCTGAGAAGTGCGTATGTTTTGATTAACATTCTCGAGCATTGGAGCTACTTGATGAGAATCATCAGATTCAGCGTTTGTCGTTAATTCTTGCGCTATGATTGCATGAGAATCTCTATCAACGGTTAAGTGCAATTTTCGCCAACCACGACGCTTTTTTAACCCATGCTTTAATAATTTCCGGTGATAGCCAGAGTGTAATTGAGCCGCGATCTTTTAAAGCTTGATTATATTGAGACCAGTTAGTGATTTTGAATTTAATTTTTTCAAATTTATGCCGACGGTCATCATGAAGTTTGTAAGGCATGAATGTAGTTCCAGAAGACTATACGTATGGAGAGCACTCTAAGTCACCAGACTAAACCGTGCAACTACAATGTTCATGCAACAATGGGTAGAAGAGTACAAACCTTATATTGGTAATTATTTTAAGGAGCGGAAAAGTAGTGGTTTTGTCGAGGGATTGAATAACAAGATTAAGGTTTTGAAAAGGCGTTGTTATGGGTTAATGAAAACTGAAACTTTATTTCAGCGATTATTTTTAGACTTGCAAGGGTTCGCATGTTACGCATAAATCCTTTCTACAGAATTGCAGGAGAGCCAAATTTTAATCGACCTCATGTGCCGTTAAAAACATTGCTTTGCTCAAACTGCTAAAGAAGTCTTGATACGCTTGTGGTTCTTCAACGGCGTGTCTTTCAAACTGTGCATTGGCTCGAACGAGCAATTGTTTTTTGCCTCTGGGCCGAACACTAACAGACATTTTTAAGGGCTGGTTACTGACGAACTTCATACCAGTTACCGTGCCGAGTTCTTGATCGGCTTTTTCAATCACGAAACCTAAGTCTTGTAGGGTGCTAATAGCGGTTCTAAGTATTTCACTTTTATTAGTTGTGTCAAAAGCGCGGCTTTGGAAGCTTCTCAGGTGCACCTGACTTTTTTGAGAAGAAAGGATCTGATCAGAGACTTTAGGTTGGCAGCCACTCAGTAGAAAAATCGGGCATAAAGCCAGTAAAGCTGTTTTTTTAAGGGTGCGTTTTGTTATCATATTTCATGATCCTCTAGGAAGGTCGATTTAGAGATTTTCTCAAAGAAGTTTTGGTACAATGTTGGATCGTTTATATTTTCAACTCGACTGATTTGTTTGTTATTATTCCAGACAACACGTTGGAAGGTGACACGCACAAAAGTAGCGTTCTTTGCTTTGTTAACGTGGGTGACCAAAGAAGCTTTCATCTTTTGAATATCATCAAGATCACCATAGTTTGCCGAAGAGGTTGTACCGGATAGCGCGCTCAAGAGAATACTAGTTGTCACTAAGGCCGTGTGCATATGGTTGGTTGCATCTGCAGATTTTGAGGCAACGATAAGGCCTAATTTTGTTTCACTTTCGTCTATGGTAAACCCCATATCCTGAAAAGCAGCAGCACTCGCTGAGAGTATTTTCTTTTCATTCGTGGTGCCAAACGAGCGAGTCTGTAGTGCTCGAGTGGCCAGTGCATTTTTATTGGGTTTGAACACATCAGGTGGGAGATGTGCTTGGCAACCAAACAGAAAAGTGCTGCAAACAACCATAATGAGGATTCGCTTCATATCAAGGGATCCCTAGAACTGTGAGGAATGGTAAGCGATATCCCGAACCATACCCTTTTTATTGAACTTGATGATAATAGTAAGGGTGCGTTGTGAAGTAGAGGCTGCACCTGCACTTTTGCCACTTTGGCCACCAAAACCCAAACCGCCGCCAACCGGTGCACCCGTTGATACTCCCAAGAGTAGGGCGCTGATTCCGCCACCTGCTGAGCTGGTTGAATGTACGGTTTCAGTCGAAATTTTATCATAGACCCAAGACTCGCGGCCTTGCTCATCTGTGGAAACAATGTTTGGAGATCCGAGCGTTTCAATAACAGCGGCGCTAGACATGCCAACCTTAACAGAGCGTTGTACTTTTCCAACACTGATGCGATCACCAGAATCATCACGAATGCTATCGCGGTGCTTTTGGGCAGACATATGACAGCCTGAGAGAAAAATCAGCGATGCAAAAATAGATAGTATTTTTTTCATAATAATAATGTAGAGCTCCAGGTTCAAAAACTTTTAGGACAAATGTCAGTATATCAACAAATCAGAGGGACCAAAAGTGTTTGTACGTGGATCTATAAGCGCACTTTGATTAAGATGGTTGTTTATACTAACTTATTCTATAAGTTAGATTTCTAAGGACTGGAGCAGCACTTGAACCCACTATTACAACCTTCATTCAATAAGCTGCCATTTTTTGGTGCAACACCTGGGCAATTCCAAGAAGCTATAGAAACGCTATTGGCAGAGAATCGCCAGATATTAAAACAGTGTTTGGCTGAAGAAAAAAATTATACTTGGGATGGATTGTTGTTTCCGCTAGAGCAAATGGAAGCAAAGCTTGGTGATGTTTTTAATACCTTGTCGCATATTATTTCAGTTAAAAATTCAAAAGAACTTTATCAAGTCTATCAAGATTTGTTGGCGAAGCTTTCAATCTATCATACCGAGATTATGCAAAACAAAGAACTGTCTCAGGCTATTTTGACGGTAACTCAACGTGAAGACTATTTGAAGTTAGATAGTGATCAAAAAAGAGTGATACAAAATTGGTTAAAAGAATTTGAGTTATCGGGCGTTAATTTGCCAGATGAAGCACAAAGCGAAATCAAGCAATTGACGGTAGCTTTGTCTGATTTGGAAAGTCGATTTGAACAGAATGTATTGGAATCTACGGAATCCTGGCGTTTAACGATAAGCAATCCAGAGGAGCTTAAAGGGCTGCCAGCACGCGATTTAACGCTTGCTCAGGAGCGATCGCCAGATGGCTCTGCCTACATTTTGACTCTAGATTTTCCCTGTTATTGGTCAGTGATGACACATGTGGAGAATAGAGATATCCGCGAAAGAATGTATAGAGCGTATACCACACGAGCTTCAGATAAGTTTAGTGATCCTCAATGGGACAATAGCGCCATTATGGTGGAGATTTTGTGTAAAAGGGAACGGTTGTCGAAGCTGTTAGGCTTTGAGAACTATGCAGAGTACGCGTTGCAGACACGCATGCTGAAAAAAACAGAAATAGTCCAAAAATTCTTGCAAGAGCTGCTTGATAAAGTGAAGGATAAGGCTAAAACTGATTTTCAGGAGTTGCAAAATTTTGCACAGCGTGAGTTTTCCGTCGATAAGATACAGGCTTGGGATATTGGTTTTTTCAGTGAGAAACTTCTGCAGGATAAATTGCATCTTTCCGAAGAATTGCTTCGAGAGTACTTTCCTTTAAATAAAGTGCTGAAAGGTTTGTTTAAGATTGCAGAGCGTTTGTATGGTATTCAAATAAAAGAAATTGATGGGTTTGATACCTGGGATAAACATGCCAGGTTGTTTGCTATTCACGATAGAGCAGGAGAGCTTAGAGGGCATTTTTATACGGATTTCTATTCGCGTTCTAATAAGCAAGGAGGTGCGTGGGTTGCCAATGGCAAAACACGGATGCGGAATGCTCAAGGTGAGCTACAGTATCCTGCTACGTATCTTGCGACCAATGTTTCAAGTCCTGTTGCAGGACAAGAGAGTTTATTGAGTCATGATGAAGTTGTGACTCTTTTTCATGAATTTGGACATTGTTTACACCATACGATTACCACAGTAGATCACCCAAGTATTTCTGGTGGAAGTGGTGTTGAATGGGATGCTATCGAATGTCCGAGCCAAATGATGGAGAATTGGTGTTGGGAACAAGAAGCTTTAGAACTAATCACGGAGCATGTTAAAACTAAAGAAACGCTGCCGCCAGAACTTTTTGCAAAGCTTAAATCGTATCGACATTTCCAAATAGGATTAGGATTGATTCGACAGTTGGAATATGGTCTTTTGGATTTTGCCTTGCACACACAGTCTGCCAGTACAGATGAACATCATGTGCAGGAAGTATTAGCGGTTGTTCGAACAGAGACTGGCGTGATTCCAGTTCCTGAATACAACCGAGTGTCGAATACTTTCGGGCATGTGTTTTCAGGAGAGTATGCAGCGGGTTATTACAGCTATTTGTGGTCGGAGGTGTTGTCTTGTGATGCCTATGCCGCATTTGTTGAAACAGGTAACCTCTTTAATACGACTGTTGCGCAGTCCTTTTTAACAAAAGTGCTAGAAAGTGGTGGAACAAGAGACTTTATCGATTTGTTTAAAGATTTTAGAGGTCGTGAGCCTGAGACAAAGGCGTTATTGCAGCAACTTTTTTCATAGATCACAATACTCTAAATAATTACAAGCTCTGAGATTTTCGCTGTAAGCTTGGTTTTCACCAGGGTATATCAGAACTCCTTGATCTTCATCAGGGACTAAAGTTGCTAATGGTTGCATCCATCGATGGCTGAAACTAGAATTTCGCTTTATTTCAATCCACTTTCGAGCCGATTTTCTATCTATAATGAGATCAACTTCTAATCCATGCTGTGTACGATAATAGTAGAGTTCAGAATTGGTTTTTTTATGTAATTCATTTTTCAATAGATCTGCAATTATATAGTTTTCGAACAAGCTTCCAGCCATTGGGCCATTCGTGTAGTGTTCTTGAGTTTGGATTCCTGTTAAATAGGCAACGAGACCTGTATCGTAGAAATAAATTTTTGGGCTTTTCACAATACGTTTTCCAAAATTATTGTGGTAAGGTGGTAGTAAAAAAATGATATACGATGCTTCTAAAATAGATAACCATCGTTTGATTGTTTTTACATCTACGCCTAAGTTTTTCGCATAAGATGAAAAGTTTAAGATTTGTGAAGTATTTCCTGCTAACAATAATACAAATTTTTGAAATTCACGTTTGTCACCAATTTGAGCTAAATTAGAAACATCTTTTTTCAAATAGGTATCAAGATAGGATGAATACCAGTCTTGTGACAATTTATATTTGTTGGTAATAAGCTCGGGGTAACAACCTTTGTAGATGCTAGTTTCTTTATATTGTAAGGGTATCTCTTGGAGTTGATATGGCAATAGTGACAGCAGACCAATTCTGCCTGCTAAAGATTCAGAAACACCACGTATAAAATCAAATTGACTTGAGCCAGTTAAAACAAATTTTCCAGCATTATGTCTATCTTGGTCAATTGCAATTTTTATATAATTAAACAGTTTTGGTACTTTTTGTACTTCATCAAAAATAATATTATTTTGATATGTTTTCATGAACCTTTCGGGATCTTCCGAGAAAAAATTAACCATTTTGAAATCGTCAAAACTGACATATTGATAGTCGGGAAGGCAGTGTGTAAGCATTGTGGACTTCCCTGATTGTCTGGGGCCGCTGATGCCAACAGAGGGGAACGTTGTTAGATAAGCTTTGAGCTTAGATTCTAAGAGGCGTTGTGTATACTTCATGCGTTAAGTCCGAGTAAATTTGGTATTCAATACCAATTCTACTCGGACATTTGGAAAAATCAAGCCCTGAAAACTGTCTATATAGTCAGTCTAATGGGGCTGAGGCATTCTTATGGCAATACTTGAATATTCTCGATAGGAATATGGACGATACCATCTTGTGCTTTTGAAGTAAAAGCTTGCTCTTCTGATAGCCACGCGTGTCCGTAGATGACCTCAAAGGTTGCCGGATAAGTATTTAAGGGTGTCTTGCTGCTGTCTTTATGAATCAGCCCTGTTTTTTCCAGATCATCCGCACGCGTCTTAGAGTTGGGATAGGTTAGCGTGATATTATCCATATCCATTACGGGATCGTGTAGCATTGCGGCTACCAGTTGATCTCCAATAATATGCATATCCAAAAAAGGGGGTAATGCTGGGTTGAGATCGATTGCAAATTCCCACAGGGTATCTGGCCCAAAACTTGAAAATAAAAAGAGGCCTCCAGGCTTTAAAACACGTTTGATTTCTGTAAAAAGCAGGTTAAGTTCAGAGAACCAGGGTAGTGCACAATTTGAAAAAACAAAATCAATCGAGTGGCTTTTTAAGGGTAGGCTGTTTCCATTGGCACAGAGATAAGAGAGTGTCTGTGATGTATTTAATTGTTTTGCGGTCTGTAGCATGTTACTTGAGAGATCACAGTTTATGATGGTTGCTTGGGGGTAACGTTCGGCCAGTTGAGTAGCACATTTCCCTGTGCCACTTCCCAGATCTAAGATCAATTTCGGATTGATTTTAATGAGTGTTAGTCGTTCAATTAGACGGGTACCAATTTCTTGTTGAGCAAATGCATAGTGATGATATTCAGAAGCCAACTGATTAAATATTTGGGCAATGCTATTCTGATTTATATTAGAACTCATAATAGTATTCTGGCATGTTAGCCAAAATACGGCAATGTTTGCTTCCTACGATTTGTTGTTTGTGTGCTCATCCATCACTTGAAGATATCTGTGTTGCTTGTCAAGGACTGCTGCCTTGGCTCTATAATCGCTGCTATCAGTGTGGGTTGTATCTGGAGAGTAGAGAAGAATCTATTCGCTGTAGGCATTGTACAGAATCTCCACCGAGCTTTGATCGGGTATGTGCAGCTTTTTGCTATGAACCACCATTACCCAAAATGTTGGCTAGGTTTAAATTTTCAGGGCAGCTTGCCTATGGGAGGGTATTGGGGGATATCCTAGCGGATCAAGCAGAAAAGCATTGGTGTAAACCAGAAGGAGTACCGCAAGCCATTGTTCCCGTCCCCCTGCACGCTAAACGGTTAGCAAAACGGGGTTTTAATCAGGCGTATGAGATATCTTTGCTTCTAAACCGAAGATTAGGGATCCCTATTTTATCAGAGGTATGCGTGCGACAAAAAAACACCTTGCCTCAATTATCGTTAGATAAATTTTACCGCAAGAAAAATGTTGACCAAGCATTTCTGTTGAAAAGTAAGGTAAGTTGTGAACACGTGGTTATTGTGGATGATGTGGTTACTACTGGAAATACAGTGAAAGCCTTAAGTATCCTGTTAAAAGAAGCAGGTGTTCAGCAAGTGGATGTTTGGTCAGTTTGTCGTGCTTGAACCAAGTGGAAATAGACATGCCCGGCTTTTTTGTGTTTTAGTAATTCAAAAAAGTCCGGTAATCGTTCCTGCGTAAACTCTGTGTTGGATTCAAAATAAATCAAAGTCTTAGAGTGTATGCAATTCCCGGTCAATTGCTTGAGGCAGTCATTTAAGAGTGTGGATTGGTAGGGTGGATCTAGGAAAATTATATCATAAGCAGAACGTTTTTCTTTCAGCCAGTGCAGAGCATCTGTAGCAATGATTTCTAGATTTTTAGTATGAAGTTGTAGAGCATTATCGGTGAGGTTTTTAATAAGTTCTGGATTTTTTTCAATAGCAGTTACTTTTGCGGCACCACGTGAGAGTGCTTCAAGGCTTAAAATGCCAGTTCCAGCGAATAAATCGAGACAGATAGCTTCAGATAGGTGAGGTGCAAGCCAATTGAATAAAGTTTCACGTACTCTATCTGGGGTAGGACGCAGTCCACTGACAGGTGGGAATGAAATTTTTCGGCTGCGCCATTTCCCGGCAATGATCCGTACTTGGTTTTTCAAGGTTTTTTACCACCTACTATCACTAGAGCCATTTTATCAGGATAAATGCGTCGAGTGAAGGCTGATTTAATTTGCTCTATTGTGACAGATTCAATTTGGTCTTGATACGTATCTAAAAGATCAAGTGGTAGTTGATAAAACCCTATCGAAGCAACAGTGTGTGCCATTTTGGCATTATTGCTGATACTTAAGGGGAAGGAATTGGAAAGGCCTTTTTTGGCTTCAGCTAACTCTTCTTCAGTGGGTCCTTGAACTACAAACTCGGCCAATGTCGCTTGCATGATTTTAACGGTTTCCTCGGCCTGATCGTTTTTCGTTTGTGCTCGCATAAGGAAAGGTGCTGGGCGTGCGAGTTGCATAAAAGCACTGCCGACACTGTAGGCTAACCCACGCTCTTCTCTCACTGAGAGATATAGGCGAGAAGACAGCATATTGCCACCTAGAATATAATTTCCAACCAGCAAAGGAAATAGATCAGGATCATTGGCTATGGCACAGGGTTGGCCGATAAAGATATGTGCTTGTTCCGAATCAAATGGGATGTTGATATCAATGGGCCGGGTAATAGAAGGTACATCAGGTAATGCAGCAGCGGCAGTTCCTGAAGCTAGAGCGTGGGTGAGTGTTTTAGCCATTTTTTCAGCCTGATCTGTGGAGAGATCTCCTACCAGTACAACGGTTGCATTCTTTGCCACCATATAGTTTTGATGAAAGTTATTAAGATCAGATTGTGAAAAGGTTTCCACGCTAGAGGCAGTACCAAGCATAGGGTGTGCATAGGGATCGTTGCCATACAGAGCCCTTGAGAAATGTTGGGCAGCAACAGCGCCTACCTGTTCGAGGTTTTTCTGTAAAGCGACCAGTGTACGAGCTTTAACGTTTTGAATTTTATCTTCAGGAAAGGAAGGGTTAGCAACCAAGGTTGCTAACAACTCAGTAACTGGATTGAGCAAACTAGGCTCAGTTAAAGAGCGTAAAGTTAAGCTGATTTGATCTCGATCGAGGTGAGGAGCGAAGATTGCCCCAGAATCTTCAAATTTTTCAGCGATTTGATCCGCATTAAGATCCGCTGCTCCTTTATTAAGCAAACTGGTGACAAATGCTGCTAGCCCGGGTTTGTCTCCATCGTAGGCGGATCCAGCACGAAACATGATATTTATATCGACGATAGGTAATCCAGGTGCTTGAACAAAATAGACATTTGCACCATTGTCGGTTAGCCAATGATGAATGGTTTTGTTGCTTTTAAAATATGTTGTTGTAGACGACGCTTGTGGAGTGTTTACTAAAAAAAACAGTATCGCTGGAGTTAACAGAATAAAAAGAGCAAGAATGAAATTACGTTTGTTCATAATATTAGTTTCCTGAAGTAGAGGGTAGTAGTTTAGCGATGGTCAGACGCTCAAGTGTTAAATATTGTTGTGCTACAGAGCGGACTTGCTCAGCCGTTACGGCTCCAATACGTTCTGGAAATTTTTGAGCTTCTTGCCACGGTATATCAACCGCCTCAAGCATACCTATTTCTAGCGCTTGATCAGACATGGAGTCTTTGGTGAAAACATTGCTAGCAATTGCATTAATTTTGATGCGCTCAAGCTCATGGTTTTCTAATAAATTTGTTTTGAGATCAGTAAACTGCTGGGTAATGGCTGTTTTGAGCTCATTGAGTTTTTCCGGCTCACTCGGGTTTGCCGAAACCAACCATAAAGTGTCGTGTAAGTGAAAAGGATTGTATCCAGAGGAGATACGGCTAGCGATTGCCTGATTCCGAATAAGTTCTCGAGAAAACCGTGAGCTGTCTCCTCCATCTAACGCAAGCAGTAAGACTAAAAGGGCATAAGGATCAGTTGGATCAGCACTGTTTTTTAGACTAGGCACATTGTATGCCATGAACAGCGTAGGTACTTTAATATTTTGTTTTACCACAACAGATCGTGTGCCTAAAGGGACGGATTCGATTCGAGGTTTAGGTGTTGGCGGATGAATAGGTTTTAATTTACCAAAGTAAGTTTCAGCTAATTTAAAAACGTCTTTTGCTTTTACGTCACCCACAATCACCAAAACAGCGTTATCGGGGCCATACCAAGTGTCATACCACTTTTGCACATCATTGACAGTAAGATTTTCGAGATCATTCATCCAACCGACGATAGGTTGATGATAGGGGTTGCTGATGTGAGCAGCAGCAAAAAGTCGCTCAAGTGTTAGAGATTCTGGTTTGTCATCGGTCCGCCAACGGCGCTCTTCCATGACAACTTTCATTTCGTGTTTAAAGGCTTCCGTTTTCAGATCCAAATTGATCATACGATCCGCTTCTAATTTTAGACAGAGCTCGAGTCGATCGGGATCTATCTCTTGATAGTAAGCGGTAAAATCTTGACTCGTGAATGCGTTTTGATGTCCACCACCGATGGCAATCAGCCGAGAAAATTCACCCTGAGGATATTGCTTAGTGCCGCGAAACATCATGTGCTCTAAGACATGTGAGATCCCGCTGATGCCATTGGGTTCATAGCTGCTGCCCACTTTGTACCAAACTTGTGTCGTAAGGACTGGTGCACGCTGATCTTCACGTACAATGATTTTAAATCCATTGTCGAGGGTGTGTTCAAAGGTGTTATTGATTGTTTGCTTGCCGATCTCATTTGAAAGTTTTGCATGCACAATGCCAGACATTCCCAGCAAAAGGCAGCTAAAAGCTACCAATTGAAAGAATTTTCCTGAAAAAAACAATTTTAAGTTTGCGAACTTTAGCTTGGTAAGGTATGCTTTTTGTTCAGATAATTCTTGATAGGCAGTTAACATGCTCGATTTCCTCAAACGTGGTAAGACACAATCTTCTAATGATAATACATCAAACAAGTCTACGGGACTGTTTTCTGTTTTTAAACAGGGATTAAAACGTTCGCGAGATGCCTTCAGTGAAGGTATTGCAACTGTGGTCGTGGGAAAGAAAGTCATTGACGCTGAACTTTTTGAAGAGTTGGAGGCGCTGCTGCTGTCGACGGACGTTGGTATTACTGTAACCGAAGAAATTATAGAGGCTCTGGAGCAAGAGTTAAAGCGCAAAGAACTTTCTGATTCGCACGCTCTACAGTTAGCATTAAAAACTTTGTTGAAACAAGTCTTTGTAGATTGTCAAAAAACATTTGTCATGCAGGATACAATAAAGCCCAGATTAATTTTGATGGTTGGGATCAATGGAGCAGGTAAAACAACGACACTTGGAAAACTTGCCAAAAAATTTAAAGAAGCCAATCAAGGAGTGATGTTGGCTGCAGGGGATACTTTTCGTGCAGCAGCTATCGAACAGCTAAAAGTATGGGGTGATAAAAACGCAACCCCTGTGATAGCACAACATCCTGGGGCAGACAGTGCCGCTGTGATTTTCGATGCATTTGAAGCTGCAAAAGCTAGAAAAATAGATGTGTTATTAGCTGATACTGCGGGTCGATTGCACACACAAGATGCATTGATGGAAGAACTGAAGAAGGTAGTGCGAGTGGTCAAAAAACTTGATAACACGGCTCCGCATGAGATTTTATTAGTATTAGATGCCGGCATTGGGCAAAACGCATTGATACAAGCACAGACTTTTCATAAAGCATTAGGTGTGACAGGGTTAGTGGTGACTAAACTTGATGGAACTGCTAAAGGTGGTGTGTTGTTTAATATTGCTAGGACGTTAAAACTGCCTATTTATTTTGTTGGAATGGGTGAGGGTATTGATGATCTAAAACCTTTTGATTCCGATATGTTTGTTGAGGCTCTGTTTACCTAAATGTCCATTGTGGTTGCTTGGGAAAATGTGCATTGTTTTGATGTGGCCCGTACATTTGCAACGCAACATCAGTTATCTCTGTGTGAACGGCCTGGGTTACCGGCGGGTGGATGCAAAGCCCTGTGGTTTACTGATAAGCAAGTGGAGTTGGTGGTTCACGATGAAAAACATCAAAGCCATCTTTTCTGCGACTTTGTGACAGGTCCTCTAGGCTATCGTTTACGTCAAAGAGAAGGTAAAAAGCAAGCTATTGCCCGGGCATTAGGCTTAAAAAAACATTGCGCGCCTCAGGTAATAGACGCAACAGCTGGCTTAGGACAGGATGCATTTGTATTGGCAGCATTGGGTTGTCGTATGCGCTTAATTGAACGATCGCCTATTATTGCGGCTTTACTGAAGGATGGTTTAAAACGCGCAACAGGTTGTGAGATGCTGTTGCCTATTCTGCATCACATGCAATTGATTGAAGGTGATTCAATCATACTACTCAAGGGGTTAACGCAAGCGGAATATCCTGATATTGTGTATTTAGATCCTATGTTTCCTGTCGCCCATCGTTCTGCTTTAAATAAATTGTCCATGCGTGTGGTTCGTGACATTGTTGGTGCGGACATTGATAGCGAGGCCTTATTAAGAACAGCCTTGGAAATAGCAAAAGAACGAGTAGTCGTTAAGCGAGCTAAACTTGCACCAAATACCGGGGGGATGAACCCACATTTTTCGATAGCGGGGAAAAGCAATCGCTACGATATTTACCTCACACAGGTTAAAAATGAGCCTGTTAAATAGGTAATTATTCTGTATAATTGGCTGTTGTGTGTTTTAGGGTGAGAGAATTTTCATGACTGAATTTCTAATGTTAACATTTGTTGCTGGTCTTATGATCATGAGCCCAGGTCCCGATTTTGCGATTGTGGTAAAAAACAGTCTATTACATGGTCGTCGGGCAGGCATATCAGCTTCAGCGGGTATTGCTCTTGGCAATTTAGTGCATGTGAGCATTAACCTGTTGGGTGTTGGGTTATTGATTGCAAATTCAACGATACTTTTTTCTACAGTTAAAGTTTTGGGTGCAGCCTATCTTTTGTATTTGGGTATCAAAGGGTTAATGACCAAATCCACAGTATCGCAGAACACTCTTAAAAAGGAACCACAAAAAATCAATAGCTTTTACAGTGGTTTTCTTACTTGCTTACTTAACCCTAAAGCGTGTTTGTTTTATTTGAGTTTTTTCTCCGTGGTTTTATCAGCAGATACACAAGTGAAAACACAAATATTATATGGCGTTTGGATTACCTCATTGGCGGCTGCATGGTTTGTGCTGGTAGCTTTGTTTTTTGCTAGTCCTAGTATTAGCAAGAAAATTCAGCAGTGTAAACATTGGTTGGAACGAATTACCGGTGGGGTTTTAGTAGCGTTGGGGATCAAATTATTGGGTGCAGAGGCATCCTATTAAGGACAAAATATTGAAAACATATTTAGTTGGTGGCGCCGTCCGAGATCGCTTGCTAGACGTATCTATAAGGGAACGTGATTGGGTTGTTGTGGGTGAAAAACCAGAAAAATTAGTTGAGATGGGATATAAGAAGGTTGGAAAAGACTTTCCAGTATTCCTTCATCCAGAAACCCAAGAAGAATATGCCTTAGCGCGGACAGAACGTAAAACAGGAAAAGGCTACTATGGCTTTGAATGTCACGCGAGTCCTGAAGTGACATTAGAAGAAGATTTGATGCGTCGTGATCTCACGGTCAATGCAATGGCTCAAACATCAGAAGGTGAGATTATTGATCCCTTTCAAGGCCAAAAAGATTTAGAAAATAGAATACTACGTCATGTTTCCCCGGCATTTAGTGAAGATCCTGTTCGGATTTTAAGAGTCGCCCGATTTTGTGCAAGACTTGCACCCTTCGGGTTTACGGTTGCAGAAGAAACGATGAAATTAATGCAATCAATGGTTGAAGCAGGAGAAATGGATACACTCGTGCCAGAGCGTGTTTGGCAAGAGCTGGTGCGTGCCTTAGCGGATCCTGATCCTACTGCCTTTTTTCTTACCTTACGCGAATGTGGAGCACTGCAAAAACTGTGGCCAGATTTAGATCGATTATGGGGGATCCCTCAGCCAGAGTTACATCACCCTGAGATTGATACCGGTATTCATACCATGATGGTACTGAAAGAAGCCTGTAGACTTTCAACCGAAACAGTAACAAGATTTGCAGCACTTTGTCATGATTTAGGCAAAGGTTCTAGTCCAGAGGTTTATTGGCCTAGTCATAAAGGTCATGAAGAACGGGGCGTTGCTTTAATACAAAATTTTTGCAAGCAATACAAAGCACCCAACGAATACCGTAATCTGGCAGTTGTAGTAAGCCGCTTTCATTTGCATTGTCATCGCGCATTAGAATTAAAAGCGAATACATTACTCGATCTTCTCGAGCAGATGGATGCGTTTCGTCAGCCCGAGCGCTTGGAAAGATTTTTAGTAGCGTGTGAAGCAGATGCAAAAGGTCGTGGAGGTGAACGGCGTGCCTATCCTCAGGTTGATCGGATCCGTGCTGCTTACCAAGCTGCAAAAGCCGTACCTGTTAAACCTTTAGTGGATGCAGGGCTCGAAGGGGTAAAGCTTGGAGAACGATTACATCAAGAGCGAGTACGGGCAATCGGTTGTTTAAAGTAGGACTCATGCTTTTGATTCGCAGCGTGTGGTACTAGAACGAAATCACTCCTCTCTAACTAGACTTATAAAATAATGGCTATAATTTACTGCTTAAGAGGTAAATAATGGCAGGATAATTTAGTTTTTCTGGTATTATGCCTTTAAATGGATTATATTACTGTTATAGCAGTAATATAATCCAAGGTTTATTAATTATGTTGAATGAAGAGTTTATGAGCACTTTTGGAGACATCATAAAATTTCATCGAAAAAAGAGCGGTTTGAATCGTATTGAACTAGCAAAGCTTGCGCAGGTGGGTAAAACCGCAATTTTTGATATTGAGCATTCTAAAAAAACCACCCGGCTGGATACTATTATAAAAATTTTAGATGTTTTGAATATTACTATTGAATTAAAAAGTCCATTACTAAAAAATAATAGAGAATAAAATGCAAAGTGCTAAAATTTTCATTAACAACATTTATGCTGGTCGGTTAATTGAAAAAGAAAACCAGCTAGGATTTTCTTTTAAATACGAAGTAAGTTATAAAGGTCCACCAATATCATTGACCATGCCCGTTGAAAAAATATCTTTTGATTTTAAAACCTTCCCTCCTTTTTTTGATGGTCTGTTACCAGAGGGACTACAGCTGGAAGCGTTGCTCCGTCAAGCAAAATTAGACAGAAATAACTATTTGGGCCAATTGATTGCTGTCGGGAGAGATCCTGTTGGTGCAGTGAGTATCTACAAAGAAGAAATGTTATGAAATCAATAAAACATTGTCCTATAACGTATGAGCTTATTAGTAGCAGTGAACGCTACTCTAGCAAGGGGTTAAAAAAACTCTCTTCAAAGTTAAAAAGTTTAAAAGATTTCCCGTACAGCGCTGAACAGCAACGAATGGAAGCAAGGCAACGTGCGCACAAAATTTCTATTCAGGGTGTGCAGCCCAAACTCAGTGCTCGTTTGAATGTTAGAAAAGAAATGTTTACTATTTGCGAAGTTGGTGGTAACTATATCTTAAAACCTCAGCATGATTATTATCCAAATTTACCTGAAAATGAAGAACTTAGCATGCGTCTTGCGAAGCAAATTGGCATTGAAGTTCCGCTGCATGGATTGCTCTATAGTAAGGATGGTTCGTTTACATATTTTATTAAACGTTTTGACAGAATGCGCAGATCTGAAAAGGTTGCAGTAGAAGATTTCGCGCAACTTTCTGGTCTAAAAAGAGATACAAAATATAACTCTTCCATGGAGAAGGTTGCGCAAATTATTGAAAAATATTGCACTTTTCCATTGATTGAAAAAAATAAACTCTTCACAAGAGTGTTGTTTAATTATCTCATTGGCAATGAAGATATGCATCTTAAAAATTTTTCATTAATTACTCGTGACAATAACATAACGCTGGCTCCTGCGTATGATTTTATTAATACAACACTGGCAATGCGTAAAGCACAAGAAGAAATTGCACTACCATTACATGGGAAAAAGCACAATTTAACAAAGAAAGATTTTATTGATTATTATGGGTCGAAAACGCTTAAATTGAATGAAGTAACCATTTCACAGGTGCTTGAAAAAATTAAAACAACCTTCCCTTTCTGGGAAAGTTTGATAAACTGTAGTTTTTTGCCCAGTTCAAGCAAAGAGTCATATAAAGATTTGATATCTGCTCGAATGAATGTATTAAATATATAATTCAATTAATCACATTGGTATTAGTTTTTAACGAAATCCATGTAGATCATAAGCTATGTCGGCGGTCGTAGAATTGAGAGCCGATAAGTATGATATCCAATTGTCGGCCCAAAGTGATAACTTTAAACAGCTCCCCCATTTCTGCGGGTGATGTTAATGTTTCAATTGCACGATTCTGCAGGATCCTCAAGGGTTGATCGAGAGAAGCTTGGTTTGCTAATAACTCAGGTAGACCACAAGATAGTAGAAAGGAGGCTTGGTTCGTATAACCTAAGATATCAAGTTCTTGGGCTACGCTTGCTTCAGCAATGGCTGTAAAATCAACATGAGCGGTGATGTCCTGTAGCCCAGGACAGAAGAAGGGATCGTGATGCGCATAATGTTGGTAGTGACACATCAGTGTTCCCATGCTTCTATCAGGGTGGTAGTACTCATGCCTTGGAAACCCATAATCGATTAATAAAATAAGGCCTTGCTGTAACGCTTGAGACAAACTTGTGATCCAGGGTTTGAGGTTTAGATTGATTTCAGAAGTATACCCTTCAGACCAGTTCTGTGAGTGGAAAAGCTGAAGGATTTCAGGTTCATCAGTTACTTGGTTTTGAAAAGCCAGCTTTTTATCTTGAACAACAACTCGACATTCGAGCAGGGTGCTTCCTTGAACAGTGAAGCGATGTGTTGGCATTGCATCAACTACCTCATTGGCCAATATGACTCCAACAAACTTTTCAGGTAAAGCGTTTAACCATTGAACTCTGCTAAGAAGATGTGGGCACAGCGAGAGGATTTTCTGATGTTGTCGTGATTGTAAATCAGCACTGAGCTCTAAAATGAGATAGCGATAAGGCAAGGCGTTCTCGTTTTCTAAAGCCAGCAAAACATCCGCAGCCATTTGCCCACTGCCCGCACCAATTTCAAGAATTTGACTGGATACAGGCAACGCATTTAAAACCTGTTGGCATTGTTTTGCGAGGCATTGCGAGAATAGAGAAGATATTTCAGGAGCAGTAATGAAATCCCCTTGTGCACCAAATTTAAGTGAGGCATTTCGGTAATACCCGAGTAGAGGCTCATACAGTGCTAAGTTCATATACTGAGCAAAAGAGATGCTGCCACCATTTTTCTCAATAGCTGAAAAAATTTGCTCGCGCAATTGGTTGCTGCATTCTACGGCAGTTTGAGTGGGGTTGGGTAATAAAGTTTTCATTGAATCATCATGCAAGAGTTACCACGGGTTCGTCAACTATTGATTCGAAAAGGTTGTTTTGGAACTCTTCTCAAACATTGTGATTGATACATAATGTTTTTTCGGACCGACAACATCATATTTTAACTCGAATTCATTTAAAAGTTTTTCATTAGAATCTAAAGAAAATGTATAAGTTGCCTGATATCGATCTGACAGGCATAAGGATTCACCAGAAGCAGATAGAGTATTACAGGATACGGAAGGTTGAAATGTTAGAGTATGAAATAAGCCAGTGTCTTTGCCACTTCGTGCATGACAAATTATTATTTTATCTTTTTCTGTATGATATTGATATAAATACTCTCGGTAGCCTTTCAGTAGACGTCCCGAATCTGTTGCGAATTGAGTTGTTTCCTTGTAAAGAACAATATTAGACTCTGTTGAGATGAAGGAAACTTGACCTTGAGCAGTTCCTATTGATGTACCAGTAGAACGATGTGAAAAAAACCTAGAGAAATGCCACCTACCTTGAAATAAGGAAAACACATTAGCAACTTTCATTAATCATTACTCTTTGGATAGTAGATTGTAAAAATAATTATACCAGTGTTCTTTTGATAATTCAGCTTATTAGGATAGTCACGATGGTTTTTTGCGAGAAATTGATGCTTTAATGGTCTGTAGTTTAGTTGTTTTAGTGCCATCCTTCTTGCGGAGGAAAGATAGGATGGGTTGACTAGTAGGTTTTTCAGTATACTTTGCCTTAGCTTTAGTCAGAGCCTGAATTTTTTGTGCATCCTTTAAGGCCATTGCTTTTTCTGCGGTGCTCTCATCCAAAGCTTCGAGTTTTTGTTGTCGCAGACTGTGTGTTTTGTATGCCTTAGCCATTGATTTCAAAGGTTCAATGAGCAGCTGTTTTTTTTGGGCCGTTAATTTTTGTTTGAGAAAGTTTTTCCTGTCTTTTTTCAGTACGGGGCTGTTTAGTTCTGCTTCAGTTTTAGCGAGTTTATTCAATGCATTTTCGATGATATTACTTGGGCTATAGGCGGAAAGCAAGAGCTCATCTCGTTCGTCTTGTAAATAGCGCTTGGTTCCAGGTTGAAGATCACCTCTGAGTAAAGCATCTTCAAGATCTCGGATGATTTCAGCTTGTTCATTCGGGATCTTTAAAAGAATGGCTTGCAGTCGTTGATTTCGTTCAGCTTTTAAATAGGGTTGAGCAGCACGGTTATTATCCGTGCTATCGAGTTCATCTTCTATGTCACGCAAAGTTTCTATCTCTTTATCGTGTAATATTTTTGCTTCTAGGTAGGTTGCCTTTAATTGGCTCTCAGAATGAGTTTGTCCATAAATAGCATTGGCTTGAGCTTTTTTACTGGATTCAAATTGTTTTTTTAGTTTATCGATTTGAGCAGTGGTTACTACGATAGGTTTGGACTTAATTTTTTTATCCATCATGATGTGATCTAACGCCACTAATTGCTCAATGATTTTATTTTCAGATTTTGATAATGCCCCAAGTTCTTTTGTAAGCAGAAATTCAGATACGATTGCTTCAATACTTTTTTGTGTAGATAGAAGCTGCGTGGGTGATGGCTCTACGTATTGATCTTCGAACTCATAGACATAGTTGCCTAGTTGAGCGAATGGGTACTTGATTTTTTCCCAAAGATCAGTTTGCAGAGCAATGGGTTGAAAACTAAGAAACCATTGTCTGAGTGGATCTTTTTCGGGCAATGGCATGTGTGGTTTCCTTTACACTTTATCTTGAACTTGATACTTTGGACCTTTTCTAGGGTCATTAGTTTCTATGTCTTCTTCGATTCTTTTAGGCGGTGTCTATACATTTTTAGCGTACTTGGCTGGTTCTATATCCAGCGCAATATTAATTTGTCGTGTGGCAGGCTTACCGGATCCACGCAAATCTGGCTCTAAGAATCCCGGGGCAACCAATGTTTTGCGGGTGGCAGGTAAAAAGGCGGCTGTTGCGACATTGGTTGGTGATGTTTTAAAAGGTTTTTTGCCTGTTTATTTAGCGATTCACACAAACCCATTTCCAGAGTTTGTGGGTCCGGTGATGGTGGCCGTTTTTTTGGGCCATTTATATCCGGTGTTCTTTGGTTTTCAGGGTGGTAAAGGGGTCGCAACAGCGATAGGTGCTTTATTGGCCCTGAATGCACTTTTAGGCAGTATGCTGGTTGCAACCTGGGGGGTAGTTGTATTAGCTTTTAGAATATCCTCTCTAGGGGCATTGGTAGCTGCAGCAGCAGCACCTCTTTATGTTTGGTGGTTATTAGGTGCTTCATTTTCAGTACCAGTGGCTATCATTGGCGGCTTTATCTTCTGGCGGCATCGAGGGAATATTCAACGTCTACTACAGGGAACAGAGCCTAGACTCGGTAAACGTTAACCTAAATCGGTATCTGCAGCTTTGACATAATAAATTTTCAGAGCTTTCTCAAAGTCTTTTTTGGTGGTTCCTAGGGACTTGCCGCCTAGTTTTAGATCCTGTAGCAGCTTGATATAATTTTTATTTATTTTAACAGTAAATTTTTCTCGGACACTAATGTCAGGCTTTTTTTCTAGTGCAGTCACTACTTCGCTTGCTTTCATAATGCACTCGGTTCGCCATTTTTCTTGATTTGCCTTGAGTAATGATTTGAACATGCTACGATGTATAATGTTAACCAGCACATCAAAATCATCTTGGGTTTTTCCGGCAGTATCTTTGTCGAGTTTGTTTAATGCACGAATAACTTCTTTATGAGTTTCAGCGAGCATTTCACTATCATCGTCTCCAGCAATGACTTGGAATGTTTTACGCTTTTCGACTTCGGACTCCACCCATTTTTTTTGTTCGGGGGTTAAAGAAATTTCTCTAGTCACTAGTTAAATCCTTAGGGGTATCTACCTGGAGTATAGCACTTACGCTATGACCTATTTAAATGGGAATACTAGGTTTAAGTGTGTTCAGAGGCCAACGCGATTGCACAGAGATAGCATGTGTTTGGTCGTGTTCATAGGGCAGTCGTTTTGCACCTGCAAAAGCAATCATGGCGCCATTGTCTGTGCAAAATTCTGTTCGGGGGTAGTAACACTCAACATCCAGTTGATTAAATTTTTCTCGCAAATGTTGGTTTGCACCTACTCCTCCCGCCACAACAAGTCGAGGAGAGAGTGTGTTGTCTAGAGCACGTTTTGTTTTAATAAATAAGGTATCAATAATAGCCTCTTGAACACCATAAGCGATATCGGCCTTATCTTGCTCAGTTTGTTCGCTTTTTTTCCAAGTGTTCAGTGCCGCTGTTTTGAGTCCACTGAAACTAAAATCCAATCCAGGTTTGGAGATCATGGGTCGTGGGAATTGAAAACGTTTAGGTATTCCTTGTTTGGCCAGATCTGCTAAGAGTGCTCCACCGGGGTATGGAAGTCCAATGAGTTTTGCAGTTTTATCAAAAGCTTCTCCTGCTGCGTCGTCTAAAGATTCACCTAGCAACTGGTAGTTTCCAATGGCTTGCACATCAACGAGCATAGTGTGCCCACCTGAAACAAGCAGCGCAACAAAAGGGAACTGTAGAGTTGGATCTTCCAGCATGGGAGCGAGTAAATGACCTTCTAAGTGGTGGATCCCAAGTGTTGGGATTTTCCAGGCATAACCTAGCGCTTTTGCAAAAGATGCGCCGACTAGTAAGGCACCCATGAGTCCAGGTCCGGCAGTATACGCAATGCCATTGATGGCATCTGGCGAAATATGAGCTTTGTGTATTACCTCTTCAAGCAAAGGGATAAGTTTTTGCGAATGATCACGAGAAGCAAGCTCTGGTACAACTCCTCCATAGGGTATATGAGTGGATGTTTGACTGTAGATTGAATGAGAAAGTAATCCATTTTGAGAATCATAGAGTGCTATACCTGTATCATCACAGGAAGATTCAATTCCAAGTACTAGCATAATAGCTGCTAAAATCCCAAAGGAGAAAGCTTAACACGTTGTTTTTTAAATAGGAAAAAATTATTTCTTTTTACCTTTTTTAGAAACGTCTTTTTTGGCTTTGGCTTGTGATTCAAGTAAAGCTTGGCGTTTCGCTAAACGATCTTCTCGACTTTCAACAAAGAAATCGTCAAGTTCAAGTTTTTTGTCTGTATTCATTGTTGAGATCCTATTTAGTTAAGTAAGCACATCTTTTTAGATGCTGAAAATTCTATTGAGTTCCACTATTAAAGCGTTTTTTAGAGTATTTTGTGTGATTTAGGGATGTACACGCTTCCAATGATTCAAGCAATCCCGGCACTTTTGCTTATTTTGGAAAATAATACCCCACGGGGCCTTCCAAATAACAGGAGAGTGCTCTAGAATGATTCACTAGATAATGTTTTTAAATTTTATTGACTAACTTAAGGATGTGATACTGAATGCCTAGTGTTCGTGTAAGAGATGGAGAACCTGTTGATTCTGCCATTCGTCGTTTCAAGCGTGCAGTTGAAAAAGCTGGAATACCAAAAGAACTGCGTCGCCGAGAGTTTCATCAAAAACCTTCGAAAGTTCGTAAGCGTAAAGCGGCGGCTGCCGTTAAGCGGCATGAGAAAAAAATCAAGCGGGAAACCACTAACTCTCAGCCAAGTCGTGTGGGAGACATGCGTTAACCTGCGCGCCTGTTTGTTAAACAAGTGTTATAGGAGAATGCTGTGAGTGAAGATACGCTAAGAAAGTCTATTCAAGAAAGTACTGTAGCTGCTATGCGTGCCCAGGATAAAGATCGTCTGGGTGTTATGCGTTTAATTCAAGCGGCGATCAAGCGACATGAGATTGATGGACGTGCCAATGGGCAAGAGCTTTCTTTGGGTGACGAGCAAGTGCTTATCCTGTTAGATAAAATGGTTAAGCAACGTCGCGAATCGATTGAGCAATTTACCACCGCTGGTCGTACGGATTTAAGTGATAAAGAATCTTTTGAAATTGGAATTATCCAAGAATTTTTACCGGAACCTTTAACCCCTGAGGAATTGCAATCTTTGGTGCAAGAAACAGTTGCTGCTGTAGGTGCTACCTCTATGCGAGATATGGGTAAAGTTATGGGCATGTTGAAGCCTAAAATCCAAGGGCGTGCCGATGGCAATCAGGTTGCGGCATTAATCAAAGCACAACTGAACAGCTGAGCGGATAGCCTATGAAAGGCCAAATCCCCCAAGCGTTTATCGAAGAACTCTTATCACGTATTGATATTAAAGACATTGTAGGAGACCGTGTGCGGCTACGTCGTGCGGGTGCAAATTATCTTGGCAGTTGTCCTTTCCATTCTGAAAAAACACCGTCTTTTACAGTGAGCACAACGAAACAGTTTTACCATTGTTTTGGGTGTGGCGCCAATGGTGATGCTATTAAGTTTTTGACTGAATATGAAGGGTTGCACTTCGTTGAAGCAGTTGAATCGTTGGCTAATAGAGCAGGTCTAACGTTGCCGACAGAAACACAAGAGAGCTCGGTGGCACGATACAATTCCGTGTATAAGATTCTGGCTGAGGCGGCACAATTTTATCAGGTTCAGTTGCGCAAGCATCCTCTGGCGCCACAAGTACACACCTATTTAAAAAACAGGGGATTGACTGGGGAAATTACCAAGCAATGTTGTTTAGGATTTGCGCCTCCAGGATGGGATAATTTACTTAATCATTTAGGAAGTAATTCAGAGCGAGTGAAAGATCTCACACTGGCTGGGTTAATTGTGCAAAAAGAAAGTAATCGTTATTACGATCGTTTGCGTAATCGACTTGTTTTTCCTATTCACGATCGTCGTGGTCGAGTTGTGGGTTTTGGTGGTCGAGTAATGGATCCTAAAGAAGAACCTAAATATTTAAATTCTCCCGAGACAGTTGTTTTTAGTAAAGGAAACGAACTGTATGGTTTGTACGAAGCACGCCTTGGAAATCGCTCCTTAACTCAGTTGGTGGTGGTTGAAGGCTATATGGATGTTGTGAGTTTGGCACAATTTGGCATAAATAATGCAGTAGCCTCTTTAGGAACAGCACTTACTGATAAACAAGTTGATAAGTTATTCCAGCAAGCGAGTAATTTGTATTTTTGTTTTGATGGTGACAAGGCAGGGCGACAGGCTGCATGGAAAGCCTTGCAATTGATATTGCCTCAAATGAAAGAAGGGCGTCGCGCTCATTTTATTTTATTACCACAAGGTGAAGATCCCGATTCTTTTGTGCAAACACATGGGAAAGCAGCTTTTGTAGAGAAGATGGGGCGAGCAGCAACCTTATCAGATTTTTTATTCGAGCAATTAAGTGCTAATTTGGATTTGCAACATTTAGATGCCAGGGCTCAATTGGTCACTTTAGCGAAGCCTTTGATTCAGAAAATACCAACAGGTGTTTTGCAAGAGATGTTCTACAATCGTTTGGCGGAAATTGCTCAAATAGACTCGGGATTTATCCAGGGGAAAAAGAATAATGCAGTGCGAACCGTATCTCGCCTGCGAAATAGGCGCACATTGCCACCCACGGCTGCGAATCGAATATTGGCTTTGTTATTGCGCGATCGGAGCTTGATTCAACTCTTGAACGGTATAGAGTTAGAAAGTGAAGATACCAAATTACTTTGTGCTATCATTGAGGTGCTACAAGTTGAGCCAAAGAGTTCGATAGAGCTAATACAGGGTTGTTTACCTTCAGAATTGGCTAGTCAGTTTTCTTATGAGGATTTGAAGGCTATTGCAGATCCTATTCCTGAGCAGGGTGCTGAGGAAGAATTTTTGGGAGCCTTACAGACTTTTCGTAACCGCAAGCAGGACGCTGAGGTAGAAAAACTATTGGAGATAGCAAAGACGAGAGGGCTGTCATTGGAAGAAAAAAGCCAATTAAAGCTTCTGCTAAACAAAAAGCATGAAAGTTCGGTGGATTAATAGATTAGTTAGCGTTACAATCGAGAGCACTTTACAAGAGCATAAAGCATGAGAGAATGGTAATGAGTTATGTAGATAAAGATAGACAAGCAGCACAAATCAAGAAATTGGTTGCGCTTGGGCAAGAAAAAGGTTATTTGACCTATAATGATGTAAACGATCATTTAAGCGACGATCTGAGCGATTTAGAGCAGGTTATCGAAGATACTGTACAAATGTTAGACGAGATGGGTATCACTGTCTACGAAATGTCTTCAGATGGAGATGCTTTGAGTTTGTCGAGTGAAGAAAGTAGTGAAACTGTTGTTACTGAAGCCGTTGTGGAAGAAGCCGCACAAGCGTTATCGACGGTCGATACCGATTTTGGGCGCACCACTGATCCTGTTCGTATGTACATGCGAGAAATGGGTACGGTCGATCTGTTAACCCGCCAGGGTGAAATTGCCATTGCAAAACGGATTGAAGCTGGTGCATATGATGTTTTATTAGCACTTGCTAAATACCCTCCAGTCCTAGATTTTCTAGAAACCGAGTTTTCCGGTGCCGAGCGTGGTGAAATTAAGATAACTGATATTGTAAATGGCTTTGTTGATTCTACCCAGTATGCCATGGGGACTTCAGATGAAGGTGAAGTTGAAAATACGGATGGAGAAGAAGATGACTCTGACGATCTTGTTGAAGACGAAGAGGCTACAGCTTTTGATGCAGAGCCAGATTTTATTGAAGCTAAAACTCGTTTTGAAGAACTGTTTACCCTCAAAAAAGAAGCACAGGCTAGCATTGATCGTTTAGGGCGCACCCATGCTGAAACCTTAGCGCTCTTTGATCAATTGGGAGAGCTGCTTGTTAACTTCAAATTGGTGCCGCGTATTTTTGAAGCCTTAACCGGTAAAATGCGCAGCTTATTTGAGCGAGTTCGTGCAACAGAGCGCTCTATCATGAATATTTGTGTCAATCAGTCTAAAATGCCGCGCAAAATTTTTATTGCTTCTTTGCCCAAACATGAAACAGATTTTTCTTGGATAGCTCAATGTATTGAATCAGGTGAAGCTTATTCTGAAGCGTTGAATACACATAAAGACAAAATTCTTGTTCTACAAGAATCCCTGGTTCAATTTGAACAGACCGTTGGTTTAAGCGTGAGTGAAGTAAAAGAACTTAACCGATGCATGTCAATTGGAGAAGGTAGAGCTCGCCGTGCGAAGAAAGAAATGGTTGAAGCTAACCTTCGACTGGTGATCTCTATTGCTAAAAAATATACAAACCGTGGATTACAATTTTTGGATCTGATCCAAGAAGGCAATATTGGGTTAATGAAAGCGGTTGATAAATTTGAATATCGGCGTGGCTATAAATTTTCAACATACGCCACCTGGTGGATCCGTCAAGCAATCACAAGATCCATTGCTGATCAAGCTCGTACGATTCGGATCCCTGTGCATATGATTGAGACGATTAATAAGCTTAATCGGATCCAACGACAAATGTTGCAAGAGATGGGACGTGATCCTACACCTGAAGAGCTAGGTAAGAAAATGTGCATGCCGGAAGATAAAATCCGAAAAGTGCTGAAAATTGCCAAAGAACCTATTTCAATGGAAACCCCGATAGGTGACGATGAAGATTCTCATTTGGGCGATTTCATTGAAGACGCTAATGTTCAATCTCCTATTGAATCGGCTACCGTTGAAGGCTTAAAAGAAGCCACTCGTAAAATCTTATCTGGATTAACCCCACGTGAAGCAAAAGTGTTGCGCATGCGTTTTGGTATTGATATGAATACCGATCATACGCTTGAAGAAGTGGGCAAACAGTTTGATGTGACGCGTGAGCGTATTCGACAAATTGAAGCCAAAGCTTTGCGTAAACTTCGACAACCCAGTAGAGCTGAACAGTTAAAGAGCTTTATGGAAGAAGAAGGTAAAGAAGGTAGCGCCTAACATTTTACGGGCCCATAGCTCAGTTGGTTAGAGCAGGGGACTCATAATCCCTTGGTCCGAGGTTCGAGTCCTCGTGGGCCCACCAATATAAAATCCTTTGAATACAATGCATCCTAGTTTTTGGGTGATTCATTTCAACTTAAATAGGTGGAATTGGATGTGGTATTGGAGGTCAAACATTTAAAGCTGGGCCTTAGGAATATAAAAAGGAAATATACAATGGCTTTTGATGACTTTTATCGTTTAAGTGCACACGCCGTATTACTTAATGCTGATGGATCAGATGATGTGGTGTAAGGAGAGGACGATCCTTACCATGGAAATAAGGGTGGAGCATACCAGTTAACCGTAAATCATAGATAGACTTGGGCTCGGTTTTAGTGATTTTCTATTAAGATTGCTGTTGTGAAAAATAATATATGGTGTGTATTGAGCCTTGATGCATGATCTGTCTGAATTAAATAGGCCGCAAGGTAGCGTAATCTCAACTTCAAGGTAGCTCACTCTTGTTCTATTTCATTTAAAAGCGTGTTCATTACACTTCTTCCTATCTAGATTTAGCAGATGTGTACAGTATAGACATATTATTTGCTTGTATAAAGTTGTGAGGAAATTAATAAAATACTAACAATTATTCATTACACCTGTATGCATAAATGAATAAAAGATTTCTTATCGATTAAATATGAGATTGACAATGATAGCAAAATTACAGTAAAACCAGGAGAAATAATTAATATAAAAGGTTATCCATTTGGCGAATCATCGCATGAGTTATGCGTCATGTCGTCAACTGCTAGTGAGCGTATTAAATAAGAGTCGTTGCATTCTAAGGAAAATGCGCAAAAATCGATTGTTTTGCGAAGGCATATTAAGCACACGTGATATTAAGATTTCCATCTTCATTACGTTTTATAATGATGGACTTTGGATAATTATTGCCTATACGGTTTAGGATGTTTATATATTTATTGATTTTTAAAAGTAGAAGTGAATTATTCTGATGATCCGAGGTGATGAATATGCTAGATAATTTTTTATGTTCATCGAAGACGGGTTGAAATATAAAGGAATGCACGAAGAGATTACATAATTTTGCAAGGCTAAGCTGCGTTCTTGTAGAACTATCAAGGTTATAAAATTTTTCTATTTTGTGATTGTTTAGTATGCTTGGCTTTCCGTTTTCCTCCCTTAATGGGTATTTAGTTAAAGCTATGTTCATCGACGTAACTTGTTTCGTAAGTTTTGTTTTTGCCTCTATTAATTTTCTTATGATATAAAATGACACAAGAACATCTTTCTCAAAATTTACATATGATTTTTCAAGCCACCTAGCTTGTTCTAATTTCCTCGTTACATTTCCAGATATTTTTAATAGTTGTTTCTTGTATATGCATGATTCAGTAATCATTTATAAATTCCTTTATATTAAAACCCCTAGCTATTCTCTGTGTTATCTTGAAGTCTGTTTTGCAAGTAAAACACAAGTTTCTTAAGATTGGATACAAAGATTCTGTAAGGGTTCTTTAGGTCATAGTGACTATCCTTTTTCATTATTAACTTTCTTTTGCATGCGTAGAGTTAATGTGTGCCCGATATCGCAGTTTCTAATAAAAATTATAGCGGTCTAAATGACTACTGCAATGCATTAATGTGAAGTACTGTGCTTTTTAGAAAGAATGGGTTCTATTCATAATATAAATGCAACTATTTTTAATAAAAATAGTTGCATTTATATTAATTCTGATCTAAGATTAAGAGATGAGAGAAGCAACTAAATTTTATAGTGTATTATCCCATACTGAGCCTGGAAAGGTATATTACTGGGGTGACTTAAAGGCGCATTCTAAATCACCTAGTAGGGATGTTCACCGCTTATTAGATAAAGGGTTATTACGAAAGGTAGGGCCCGGTATGTATTTGCGTCTTAAAAAAACTCGCTTTGGGGATGCCGCATTAAGTAACGATGAATTAGTAAAAAGCTTTCTTAAAACAAACGATTATTTATTAGTACCAGTATCATTGTACAATGGGTTGGGCTTGGGTTTGACTCAGCTGCGAAATACCGTATATGTCTATAACAACAAACGCCATGAGAATATATTATTATCGAATAGGACATTTTGTTTTAAACGCACTAATAATGGTTATCCTAAAAAGTTAACAGCAGAATTTTTACTTGTAGATTTAGTAAACAATATAAAGTTTACAGGTGAAAATACAGAAGTTTTAATGGAAAAAATAACTAAAAAGATACTAGCAGATGATTTCGATAAAAAACTATTACATAAATTAGCAAGTAGATATGGTAAGGTAGCTACGAGAAAGTTTTTCTTATCATTGACAAACTGAGGCGTACAATCAGTGTTTATTCATGAATTACCTGATGTGAAAGACCTTTTTCAAATAATTGCTGATGAAAAGGGTATAGATGCATTTTTAGTTGAAAAAGACTATTGGATCATGCATGCCTTGTGGGGATTGCAAAAACAGGAGTTTTATTTTGAGTTAAAAGGAGGAACCTCCTTATCGAAAAGAGGATTGCCAGGTATAATTAATAGATTTTCAGAAGATATAGATATTAGAATTGAACCTGGTGATCCAAGTATAAAAACAGGAAAAAATCATGGCAAACCAGAACATGTAAAAACCAGGAAAGTATTTTTTGATAATCTTGCACAAACTATTAATATACCGGGAATGAGGGCTAGTAGAAATCATGAGTATGATGATGAGAAAATGCGTAGTGGAGGCATTGATCTAATATTTGAGAATGCATTCCCTGTGCCAGAAAAAGTTAAGCCTATTATTCTCTTGGAAGTAGGTTTTGATCAAACATCTCCTAATGAGCCAATCGACATAACCTCCTGGGCATATGAAAAAATTAGAACTGTTGGAGTGGATATAACAAATAACGTGGCAAAGCAAGTAAAATGTTATTACCCGGAGTATACTTTTGTTGAAAAACTACAAGCGATATCCACTAAAGTTAGAAAACAGCAAGAGGATGGAACATTCTCAACAAATTTTTTAAGACATTTTTATGATCTGCATATGCTATTTAAACTGGATAGGGTTAAGAAATTTTTGAGTACAGACGAATATCAAAAACACAAGCGTAAAAGATTTAGAAGCAAAGATGAGTTGTGCCTAAAAGAAAATATTGCGTTTAACTTAGTTCAGGATAAACTTTTATTTAGTCAGTATGCAAATGAGTTTAACAAGCTACAGGATTTATTTATTTCACAACAGCCGTCATTTGATGAAGTATATCGTTCGATAATAGAAATTAGAAAAGTTGGTTGAAAAACTTTTAAAACGCATCATTGTTTAGTGATGCCTATGTCAGGTTAAATGGGTGGAAATAGGTATGATAATGGATGTGTCAGCGTAAATCAGAATTTGGGGAAAAGGAAATATACAATGGCTTTTGATGACTTTTATCGTTTAAGTGCACATGCCGTATTACTTAATGCTGATGGAAAAGTATTGTTGCTGAAAGCAACCTATGGCGACTATGGGTGGGGATTACCCGGTGGGTGTGTCGATCCAGGTGAAACCGTACATGAAGCCTTGTTGCGTGAATGTCAGGAAGAGTTGAATACCTCGGTGGATATTCTTTATATGAGCGGGATATATTTCCACAGCAAACACAATTCGCATGCTTGCATTTTTCATTGCACGATGCCAAACAATGCTCCGATCACCCTAAGCTCGGAACACTCAGCGTATGATTACTTTACGATTGATGATTTGCCTGAAATACAACAAAGAAGAGTAAAAGAATGCCTAGCCTTTGATGGGAAAATAAGGAGTGCAAGTTTTTAAGAATAGGTTTGTGTTCTGCGTCGTTGTAACTTTGAACTTTTGACAGTAGCAGATTCCAAAAGCTTTGCGAGTTCTCCCGCGGGTTTTCGTTCGCTAGGATTTTGTTTCCATGCCCAGGTTATACAGTCTTTAAGTATTGGTGGTGTATCTTCTGGAATCGCCTCTCGTCCTTGTTGTACTTTGTCTATTAATGCTTGAGCGTTCCTTAGGTTTGCGTAGGGCGCAACGTGTCCAGTGGCCACACACCACATCACAAGACCACAGCTGTAGATATCGGTTGATTGATTAGGTGGTGGAACGCTTTGCCTTAGGAGACTTGGGAGTAGTTCAGGTGCCATCCATATTGGACTGCCTGCGATTCCTGCGTATTGCGTTGGATCGTCTATTGCTGAGAGTCCAAAATCAGTTAGTTTGGGGATCAATTCACCATCTGCTTTTTGATCAATTAACACATTTGGGGTTTTTAAATCCCGGTGTAAAATATTTTCACTATGGAGATAGTGTAGTCCAGAGCAGATCCCCAAACATAAACTTAAACGATGTTTCCACTGCAGCTGTGCATTTTTTGTTTTGAGCAGATCATCAAGTGAACCACCCGGAACGAATTCCATCACAATAGCTCTGTGATTCGGATCGAAGCAAGCTCGAAATATTTTAACGACGTAAGGTGAAACTTCTAGATTCGCCATAATAGATACTTCATTGCTAAAAAGTGCTTGATGGCGTGCTTGCATTTTTTCAGGTACAGGGTTGAGTTTCTTAACAGCAACGTGTGTACCATTGAAAGAAGCTGAAAAAACTGTACCGAATTGACCTCGACCTAATTCTTTATAGATGGTTAATTTTAAGCAGTCGATAGAGAGATCTTTTACAAAGGTGCCATCGGATTGGACTCTTGCAAAAGGACTTGAAGCGACTAAGTCAGAATGTGAAAGATGAAGTTCTGGAAACGTTACAGGTGATTGGTTGAGACGGCTGACAAGGGTAGGAAGGTTTTTATCTCTTGCTATATCAAGAGCGGTGTGGCCCGATTGATTCTGCTGATCGGTCGATATATCTGCTTTTTGCATAGCAATAATTAAAATTTCAGCTGCTGCAACAAATTTTCCATCAATAGCGATATGTAGAGCCGTCTTATTCTTATCCGTTACCCTTGTCATATCAGCGTTACGATCTAATAAAAGTTGAAGAGCATCGATGTTACCAAAGCGTGCTGAAGTGTGCAGTGGTGTGTCAGGAATGATATTTTTACAAATATTAGGGTTCGCGCCTGCCTCTAGTAGAATCTGAATTGCTTGCCGGTTGTTGTTTTGGCTCGCTATATGTAGTGCACTGGTGCCATTGTTGGGGGTTTGATAATTAATGTTGTCAACGGTATGGGCTAAAAATCTGATAATAGCAATATGCCCTGTGTCTGCATCAGGGAGCGCATTTAAAACAGCTAGTAGCAACGGAGTTGCTCCGGTTGAGTCTTGAGCATTAATGTCTTGAGTCACCATGATTTCACTTGCTGTATCTGGGCAGCGTACTCTGACAAATCCATCAGGTATTTTGGGTGCTGAATTTGCTTCTTTTGTAGTGGCGGTTCGATAGAGGAATTGAACTGCTTGGGAAATCCCTTGAAAAACCGTGGCACTCGCATTACCAACAGCCGTTGCCCCGGCAGCCAAGCGTTGAGTGGTTAAATTCGAGGGTAAATAGGCGGCTACTTGATTTTGAATTCCAAGAGAATTAAGAGCTGAGCTTACAAAGGATGGAGAAGATCTTGTTTCGGCGAGAGGTAAGGCAGGCTCTGCATTGTCCATGCTGTGTTCATTAGGATCTGGATAAAAAAGTACCCAGTTATTTTCAGCGTCGTGCTCTCCTCTGATAGATAGGAGGCGGAAGAAATCTACTTTCCCGAGTGCAGCTGAAATATGTAGTGGGTTTTGTCCATTGCGATCATATAATCTGGGATCAGCGCCATGCATCATCAGTGATTTCAGAATCATAACTCCTGAAGAATTTAAATGTTTGGCAGCTACGATTAATGGAGTTTCTAGTTGAGCATTGCGGGCGTTGACATTGGCGCCAAGCCGGATCAGTACATTTAGTGTTATATCATCGTCATTCTCAATGACAAGATGTAATGGGGTTTTGCCATCAAGCGTTGGTTGTTCAATATTTACCCTTTTAGAAGCGGGGAGATCTCTTGAAGCCAGCAGGTGAAGTGCTGCGGCACAACCGTGTATGGCGGCATATTGGAAGGGGGTGAGTGTCGACTCTGTGCCATCTTCGGTTTCCTGCAAGAGGCGTTCATCAAAATCAGGTGATGAAAGCAAGGCGCGCATTTCCGCAACCCTATTTTCTTTAATAAAATCGATCAATTGCCCCATAGTGCCTACTCTCCCTGTGTGTCACTGCCCCTCATAGGTTAACCATATTTTTTTAAGGGCAAACAATGGACGTGTTTATGCTACCACAAGCGGATTAAAAAATCACAATAGGATGTTTTTTGTATAACAAACAAATAGTTACTGTAGCTAGTAGAGATGGCGTTATTTTTTAGAGCTCTCAGAGTTATCAGGATCTTTTTTCTCTTCTTCTTTGGGTGCAGCAGCCTCTGTTTTAGCCGGTGCCTTCTTTTCCATGAAACCCTTGAGAGTTGAGAGCCCACTTTTGAAGGTGGCTTCCAATTTTTCTTTGGCTTTATTTACTTCAGGGCTTTTACTTAAAGTGCCAACAAGCGCTGCTGTGGTTTTCGCGATATCCTTTGTATTATCTGCAATACCAGAAAGGCTTTTTTTGAGTTTTTCCTTAGCAGCGTCTGAGGAGATATCTTCAGCAGGTTGTTGTGCTGCAACATACTTAGGCAAAATAGTATTTTTTAATGAAGTCAGGATTTCATCAACGGCTTTTGCTAGCACTTCGACATTAGCCTCATCGGAAAAAGTAGGGTGGTTTTCAGTTTGAACATTGATTTTATGCGGAGCAGCATCAATCAGGTGATCTTGTTCAATTTTTGTTAATCGCTCTTTTAGGGCTGTATTATCAGATTGTAAACTTTCGAGATTTAGGTAGAGATCGTGAATGACAAATAAGAAGGTTATGTTCCCAGTAAAATTTTCTTCCTCACAGAATTGCAATAAACTTTTTTTCGCAGCTTCTATCTTGGCCTGGTCAAAACCTTCATCAGATGGAGTAGAAAAAATATTGACTCCATCTATTTGGAGTTCGTTTTTTAAAAGTTCGTTTAAAGATGGCATAGTTACACCCTTTTGTGTTCGTAATAGAGAAAGCTTCTGCTAGGAAGTATAGAACTTTTTCAATAAGAATGTTTTACTATTTGTATATGCAATCAAATATTAAAATCAAACTTATTGCTAGTTATTACTCTTGATCGTGAATAACTTGATTTTTGTTTTGCAGGCATTCAGGCTGTAATCAGAATGCCTGCTTAAAAGATACAAAGCAGGGCAAGCCGCGTTGATGCTTGCAGTAAAAGGAATTGATGCGAATGATGCGACAACAAAAGAGGGTTAAGGGTATTGCTGTGCGCCATGTGCTTTAAGCATTGCTATCAGGCGATGATTATTTGATTGCAGAGCTAGCATTAGTGGTGTGATTTTGTTATTTTTTGCATGCTTATTCACATTAGCACCATTTTCAATAAGCAAGTGGGTTAGAGCCTCATCTCTGTTTTGCACAGCAAAGTGTAGAGCGGTAAATCCTTCTTGATCAGAGTGATCTAAATTCGCTTTGCTTTTAATGAGTAATTGCAAAACACCGACTTTTTGAAACTTAGTGGCTATGAGTAGTGGAGTTAAATCAAAATTCATTTTTGTGTTAGGGTTAGCGCCTTTTTGAATCAAAAGAGCAGCAATTTTGGTGTGCCCTTGAAGTGCTGCCAGGTGCAGCGGGGTGGCTTGAGTCGCAGCTTCTTCCGCGTTAACATCGGCACCGGCTTTTAATAGAAAATCAATAACGGCCATTTTTTTGCTTAACACTGCTATATGTAGTGGCGTTGAGTTATCAACAGATTGATTAACATCAAAGCCAGCTTCAATGAGAGTCCGTAGTTCGTCAGTTTGCCCATCTTTAATCGCTTGAACAAAACGCTCTGCCGGTGTGAAGGCGCGTTCGGTCTTGATGAGACCATACGCAAAAGAATGCGAAGTACATAATATTGAAAAAAGAATAAGGCAAACTATTTTACGTTTTAACATAGTGTGTCTCCTAGTCCCATAATGGATAGGGCTCCAGATTAATGTGTTCAGGAAAAAAATTCTTTGCAGCAGCTACAAAAAAATCATTATAGTCGGAAGCGTAGAATAATCGTTTGGTTGATTGCTTTTGATTAAGCAGCTTTTGGGTGCTTAAATAGTGTTGAGCGAGATCAGCTGTTACGCTGGATGCGTCAATGATGTCTACACGATCTTGGTAAAAAGCTTGGATAGATTTCTTGAGCAATGGGTAATGTGTGCAGCCTAAGATAAGCGCTTTAATATCAGTAAGATTGGTGTGAGAGAGGTACTCATGTAAGATCAGTTGAGCAGCCTTTTTTTCAAGAAAACCTTCTTCAATCAGAGGAACTAATAGGGGCGTTGCCAGAGCAGACAGTTCAAGGTTTTGATTGAGAAGATCTAGATGTTTCTGATAGCTATTAGAACGTACGGTTTGTTTTGTGCCAATAAGCCCAATTTTGGTGTCTTTATAATTTTTTTGGATATAATTAACAATAGGTTCAACAACATTAATGACGTGGGCTTTGTCACCAACATATTCTTTAACAAGTTCGTAGGCTGCGGTTGAGGCTGTGTGGCAGGCAATGACAATAAGCTTACAGTGATGCTTTAGTAGTAAATCACATATTTTGACAGAATAGGCTTGAATAGCAGCGGTGGATTTATCTCCCCAAGGGGTGTGAGCTGTATCACCAAAATAAACGATGCCTTCGTTGGGCATACGTTCAGCAATAGTTCTTGCAATGGTTAAACCACCCATGCCGCTGTCGAAGATCCCAATAGGGTGTTCTGAGTCTTGTAACATAAGGCCTACAGTCTAGCATTTTTTTGTTAATATTGTTCTATACTTTCGTGGGATCTACGGAGGGCTCAAATATGTGGCATTTAAAAACCAAGTTAGGGGAATTTTGGGTTGTACCTCTGAGTGAATCAAATAATCGATATTTGCTCGGTGTAAACGACGAAGAACTAGCTTTTTATACAGATATAGAGGAAGCAGCGCAAGCGGTACGTAATCAATCCACTGGTTTCTTGCAGTGGGACAGTCAAACAGAGGTGCGCGCCCCAGCTCAGATCAAAGAATGGGTAGAAGGTGAACCTCAAAGCTGGAAACAAGTTAATTAACTAATTCGTTTGCTTGTATTGAGCTTTGTTCAGATCTCCGGTAACATTATCCCTAGTATTTTCTAGAGAAGACGAGGGATTTTTCATGCAATCAAGCATTCATCCAGCTTATGGCCCTGTTCAGGTTACCTGTACTTGTGGTCATAAATTCACAGCACATTCAGCCTTAGGCGCAGAAACATTTAGCATTGACGTTTGTAACGAATGTCATCCTTTTTATACCGGCAAGCAAAAAATTGTAGATACCGCAGGTCGAGTAGATAAGTTCTCGAAAAAATTTGGTGGTTTTTCTTTAAACAAAGATAATGCGGATGAGAAAAAACAATGATTGATAAGTTGGTACAAGAAGCACTTGATTATCATGCCTTACCTAAACCAGGTAAATTGAGTGTTACTTTAACGAAACCAACTGAAACGCAAAAAGACTTATCGCTTGCTTATACACCAGGTGTTGCAGAACCTGTAAAAGCGATTGCAGAAAATCCAGAGAACGCTTACAAATATACAGCAAAAGGAAATCTGGTTGCTGTGATAACTGATGGAACGGCAATTTTAGGTTTAGGCAATTTAGGTCCTTTAGCCAGTAAGCCTGTGATGGAAGGTAAAGCCGTTTTGTTTAAGCGTTTTGCAGGCATTGATGTGTTTGACATTGAAGTAAGTGCAGCGAGTCCTGAAGCCTTTATTGAAACCGTTGTGAATATTTCCCCAACGTTTGGTGGAATTAATTTGGAAGATATTAAAGGTCCTCAGTGTTTTGAAATTGAACAGGCTTTGATTGATCGCTTAGATATACCAGTTTTTCATGACGATCAGCATGGTACAGCAGTCATTGTAGCGGCGGGACTTTTGAACGCTTTAGAGCTGCAGGGAAAAACTTTGCCTGAAGCAAAAATTGTATGCTTAGGTGCTGGTGCAGCTGGTATTGCGACGATGCGTTTATTGGTTGCCTTGGGTGCACACCGAGATTCTATTACCATGGTGGATCGACAAGGGATCATTCATGTTGGACGTAGCGATCTCAATCCGTACAAGTTTGCATTTGCACGTGAGACGGATAAACGAACATTGACTGACGCGATGGAGGGTGCAGATGTTTTTATTGGTGTCTCCGGTGCCAATACGCTAAGTCCCGATATGTTAAAAATAATGGCTCCTAAGCCAGTTGTCTTTGCTTTGTCTAATCCTGTACCTGAGATCAAACCAGAACTAGCACATCAGGTTAGAGACGATCTTATTATGGCTACTGGGCGATCGGATTATCCAAATCAAGTCAACAATGTATTATGTTTTCCATATATCTTCAGAGGGGCATTGAATGTCCGAGCTCGATGTATTAATCAAGCGATGCTTGCGGCGGCTGTTGATGCGATTCGTTTCTTAGCTCATGAACCTATTCATAAAGATGTTTTTAAAGCTTACCCTGGCATTGAGACTTTAGTTTTTGGTCCGGAGTATATTTTGCCCAAGCCTGTGGATCCACGTTTATTGAAAACTGTTTCTGCTGCGGTCGCAAGAGCCGCGCTGGAATCAGGTGTTGCACAACAAGAATACCGAGAAGATGCTCTACTTGAACTAGAATGTAGTTAATACAGTTCAAATTTGGAGAGACACATGAAAAAAAACAAGATTGCGTTGGTTGGTGCCGGCAATATTGGTGGTACCTTGGCACATCTTCTACTCCTTAAGAAACTTGGTGATGTCGTTTTGTTCGATATTGCAGAAGGCATTCCTCAAGGAAAAGCACTTGATTTATCACAAAGTGGTCCAGCTGAAAGCTTCTCAGGTAAAATAACGGGTACAAATGACTATGCGGATCTACAGGATTCCGATGTCGTAATCGTTACAGCGGGTGTGCCAAGAAAACCAGGTATGAGTCGTGATGACTTGCTTGAGACCAATGCAAAGGTTATGAAAGCAGTTGGGGCAGGGATCCAAAAGTACTGCCATAACGCATTTGTTATCTGTGTTACTAATCCTTTAGACGTTATGGTTCGGTTGCTCCAGGATTTTTCTGGGATCCCAGATAACCGTATTGTTGGTATGGCAGGTATTTTAGACTCCTCTCGTTTTAGAACTTTCTTATCCTGGGAGTTTCAAGTATCTACTAATCAAGTTGAAGCGTATGTGCTGGGTGGGCATGGAGATAGCATGGTTCCGTTAACGGGGCTGAGTAATATCGCTGGTGTGAGTTTAGATCAGCTGGTCGAAACTGGAAAAATCACACGTGAACGACTTGATCAAATTATTGATCGGACTCGAAAAGGGGGGGGCGAGATTGTTGGTTTGCTCAAGCATGGCTCAGCCTTTTATGCACCTGCCTCTTCCGTTTTATTGATGGCAGAATCATACCTACTAGACACAAAAGGTATTTTCCCCTGTGCAGCAAAGTTGACCAAGGGTCAATATGGTGTGAAAGAACCATTGTTTTTAGGTGTGCCAGTTAAAATTGGTCAAGCGGGTATTGAAGAAATTCTCGAAGTTGAGCTTAGTGCAAGGGAGCGCGAGAACCTACAAGTCTCAATTGATGCGGTGACTGAGCTGAATAATAGCGTTCAGAAATTACAACTATAACTCCGTGTACCTGCATATTTTTTGATATTGAACTTCCAGGTGCATTGAAGCTCTAAGACAGAACTCTTTTCACATAATCTGGAGTTCGGTTACATGTCAAAACCTGTAGAAATAAAGGACAGACTGTCAAAAAAAAACTTACCTAGTTATCAAAACCTTCCTATTATCATCAGAGAATTTTCTGGTGACGAAGTCGTAAGTTTAACGCGACAACCTTATGTGCATTACGCAAAAGACTATATTACAGGAGCAATAAGTCTTCTGAAACGCAGAATTGTGGTTAAAGAGAAAAAAAACATTTCAACTGAGCAACACAAAGAAAATCTTATCAAGTTAATCATGTTGGATAAACACTTAGGCGTTTGGTTTTTTAAAGAACCTTCAGGGTTTATGGTTTTCTCAAGTGAAAAACTTAAAAACCCACACTTTTTTTGGAAAGAAGAACTGAAAAAGGTTATTTCACTGGTTGTTTTTTATTTACAAGGAGAAGAAACGTTAAGTAGCGTTTTAAAAAAACTAAAAAAAACAAGATCAAAAAGTTTTCTTTCTAGAAGAAAGAAAACCGTCCTACACGCAATCAAAGTGCACCAAGAGGGTATTAAAAAAATAATTTTGGCAAGAGTATCAAGTGATGCTATTTATTCCAGTATTGGGTTAATTAAATCATCCAACCAAGAAATAAAAAACCACGACTTTCTTGAAAGAACTTTAGAATCGGCTATTGTTTTTCAGGATAAAAATGAAAAAAAGAAAATTGCCTTTTCAGGGTTTCAACATCAGACTCCCATTTTAAGTGATATCCACGAAGAAAGTGTTAGAAACCATATTGCAACAGACAATCTCAGAAGTTTAATCAAACTTTACGTGAAAAAAATTATAAGCCAACCTGGCATGCGTGTAAAACATGCTAATGGAAAGGGTATCATAGAGATACCTCTATCAACGGTAGCTTTACTATCTGTAGACGAACCGAGTAAAAAGAAACTCCTAATAGAAGCTCGTGACGCCTATCGATCCCTCGATCAAAGAATAATTTTAATAGAAATTGATGGGACTCATTATACCATTAGATTACATTCCGTGTATTTAAATCTAGGGAATAATCATAAACCAAGTCGGTTACTCAATCGAATTAATCGCCGTGGGCTAAATAATTTATGCCAGCAGTTTCGTTTGAACGTCTTGCCAGAAGCAGGGAAAATGGATAAGAAATTACAACACTTAGTGGATTCAATTATTGAAGTTGAACAAGATGAAATGTTGCACAGACTTAAGGCGCAGTTGAGGTATTATCAAATTAAAAACAGAAGTTTGATGGTGGAGTGTTATGCCGCCTTAGATGTTATTGGAGAGAAAATCCAGAATGAAGAGCACTTATTGAGCTTTTCTAGTGATAGAGTGCAAATTAAAAAAAATAGAAAACATGTGCTTAGAAAAAAACGGCTAAAGCGTGAATGGGGTCAACTTAAAAGAAAGGTATGCAAACACGAATTGACTATCGACAACTTAAACGAAAAAATCTATCTTCGCCGAAGAAATCTGTATAATCACTGGATGAGTCACTGGAAAAAAAGTTTGAAAAAAACAACCAAGAAAAACAGAATGTTTGTCCAGTTGTACTTGGAGTTATTTGAATTCTATGAGCAGCAAGAAAAAAATAACGTTCGAACCTCGATAAAATATTATAAAAGTAAATTTCTGCAAGTGCTGACAAAATGGTCCTATATAGAAAAAAATGGGGATTTTTCTTTAGAGCGTTATGTGGTAAATATTTTTAAGGACAGCCTGCGACTTCCTTTTTATGTGTGTGCGAATGCAATATGCTATATGTTTACAGGGAAAAATATAGCCTTCTGTGCAAGGAGTACCTTGAAAAAGCAAGAAACAGATTACTGTTTCACCACACGCTTTTTAGCGCTGCAAGAGCAATCAGGGACAGCAGTGGATTGGTTTTGTGGGGATGGAATGAGTATGTGTGATGTTCAGAATGAAAACATTAATGCATTGTACTATTTTATAGAGCAGTTTAAGCGCCTGCCAAATTCTTCAGAAGAGGATGAAAAGTCTTATAAGGAATGTTTGAATACGGTTCGAAAGTATTCGCCACATCGTTGGTGTTCTCAGGCTGTATTCTCAGAAAATCCTGAGCCGGTTTATGCAGAAAATTCCATTGGAAGAAAAATTAATTGTGAATTAAAGTATTTTTTCAATGACGATGAGAACGCGCAGAAGAAAAATGAGAAAAATCTACAGGAAGCATTGCGAAGGGTTGCCTGTGGGATGCACAAACCTGTTAAAACTTTTGGAAGATTAAGGTTGAAAGAAAAACTTGCTGTAGTTCCTTTTTGGTTCGAGGGATATGCATCATTGGTACGACGCATTATTAGAAAGGTACCAGAAAGAAAGACTCATGAAGTGCAGGAGCTCCAAAAAAACAGACGTTTATCAGTTGTTTCAGTTATCGGAAAACTAAAAATGAAACTAAAACAGATAAAGGGGGTTCTGAAAAAAGTAGTTTAAAAGAGATCCTCACCTGTATTCACGAGAGAGGTGTTTTTAGTAGAGCTTTCCCCGGGAGGGGTGTTTCCCGGTAGTTTTTTCTCTATAAAGAATTCATAGACTGCATCCTCTTGTCCTTCATTCGCTAATAAGCCTGTCGTGGGATCAATTTTAGCACTTACGATTCCTGGTGGTGGGGAGAGAGTGTGTTCAGGTTTGTTTTTGAGAGCGGATTCCATAAAATATATCCACATAGGGAGTGCAGCTTGTGAGCCATACTCTTTAAGTGAACGTGGCTCATCAAACCCGAGCCATGCAGTCGCAACAATGTCACGATTATACCCGGAGTACCAAGCATCTAACCAACCATTTGTGGTACCTGTTTTTCCGGCGAGATCCTTCCGACCGAGTTGCTTCGCTCTCCTTCCAGTGCCTTTTTGAATAGCATCTTGCAAGGTTGAGGTGATTAAAAACGAAATCTTCGGATCTAATTTTGCTATAGGTTCAGGTGCTTTTGGTTCATCAATGAGGTTACCCTGGTAATCTACTATCTTCTTTATAAGATGAGGGGTTACACGGTTACCACCATTGGCTAGAACACAATAGCCTGCGGTAATTTCAAGAGGAGTGATTTCTGCAGTACCTAATGCAAGGGATAGATAAGGCGGTAATTTTTTGCGATTGAACCCAAAGCGATCAACAAAGAAATCAATAGCTTTTTCAACACCAATTGAACGAAGCAATCGAATAGTGACCATGTTTTGCGAGCGGATTAAACTTTGGCGTAGACGTGTCGGACCATAAAACTTTTTAGAATCATTCTGTGGACGCCAAGTAACATCGGTCATTGGATCAGTATGTACGACCGGCGCATCATTAATAACGCTGGCTAGAGTGTAATCATCTGCAAGTGCTGCTGCGTATAAAAAGGGTTTAAAATTAGAGCCGGGCAGTCTTTCTGCTTGTGTGGCACGATTAAAACTGCTGAGATGGTAATCAAAACCACCCACTAACGCAAGAATGGCACCCGTGTCCGCCTCTAGCGCTATGATAGCACCACCTACCTCAGGGATTTGGACCATTTTCCAGTCATTGAGAATGGGTTGTACATAGATCACATCACCTATCTGCAAAATATCTTCTGGTGTTTTGGGCGCAGCACCCACATGATAGCCTTTAAGTTGCTGACGTGCCCAAGAGAGTCCTTTCCAGGGTACTTCGATGTAGTTCCCATTCTGCAGCAAAACAGTAACCTGCGTTGTTTCAACACTAACAACAGCACCAGGCAAGATTTCTCCAAAATTTGATATTTTTTTAAGCTTTTGGAGCCAATTATCAATTTCTTGCTCGGGTGTTTTATTGCGAGAAAGTGTAAAATGAATTTTAGGTTTCCTATATCCGTGGCGTTGGTCATACTCTAAAAGTGCTCTTTGCAAAGCGTTATTCGCGGCAGCTTGCTGATGGCTGTCAATAGTCGTAAAGACTTCGTATCCTAAATCGTATACGGATTCACCATATTGTGAGATAAGATCTTGTCTTATCATTTCAGCAATATAAGGTGCCTTCACCTCTGATACACGACCGTGATACTTTTTAGGCAGAGGAACATCCACGGCATTTTCATACTGCGTTTGAGTAATAAAATTATAAGTTAACATTCTTGATAGCACATGCTTGCGGCGTTTATAGGCAGCGGTTGGATTGTATAAGGGGTTAATGGTTGAGGGCGCTTGAGGGAGACCCGCAAGCATAGCTATTTGATCTAAGCTCAACTGATCGACTGTTGTACCATAATAAACTTCAGCTGCAGCAGCAATACCATAGGCACGCTTCCCAAAATAAATTTTATTCAAGTAAAGCTCAAGAATTTCATTTTTACTCAGTTCTTTTTCAATTTTTAGCGATAGAAGAATTTCAGATATTTTTCGGGAAAAAGTTTTCTTTCGAGTTAAAAAGAAGTTCCTTGCAACTTGCATTGTAATAGTGCTTCCGCCCTGCTTCATCGATGAGCTTAAAAGTAAGCTAAGCGAGGCTCTGGCGATACCACGTATGTCAACACCGGGGTGTTCGTAGAAGCGCCTATCTTCTGTTGCCAGAACGGCATTGATTAAGTCCTGTGGTATTTGCTCAAGTGTTACAGGAGAACGGCGTCCCTCGCCAAACTCTGCAATTAACTTCCCATCATTTGAAAATATTTTTAGTGGTACTTTTAAACGCACGTCCTTTAATAAATCGACAGAAGGTAGGGTAGACTCTAGGTATAGAATACCAATAGCCCCCATCAGAAGTATTAGACAGCAAGTGCCGAAAAGGGAACGGCGAATAATAGGTATCAAAGCCTTCATTAGTTATCCAGTTAAATTCTTATCATTGATCTTATGCCTTGGGAAGTATAATACCAAACCTCAATTACGCCGTCCCACTTCTTTATGCGAATACCCTCGACATTTTTTGAGGGAATACTAATCTTAAGTTAGAGGCCTGTAAATCTTTTACAGCGCTGGCTAATACATGACAGTAAAGGGGTTATTTTATGCTGAGCCTTTTTAAGTACACGACAACACCACTCATTGGGTTGGATGTGAGCTCGTCAGCAGTTAAAATCCTAGAATTAAGCAAGAAAGATAACCGATATACAGTTGAAACCTATGGGGTGGAATTGTTGCCTCCTAACAGTGTTGTTGAAAAAGCAATCAAGGAGCCCGCACAAATATCAAATACAATTCGCAGTTTGGCTAATCGTCTGAATGTTTCCGGGAAATTAGTCGCAACTGCTGTCTCAGGTACTTCTGTCATTACGCGCATTATTCAGATCGGAGCGGAATTAAATGAGAAGCAGATCATAGAACAAATTCAGCTAGAGGCCGATCGATATATTCCTTATCCACTTGAAGAAGTGTATTACGACTTTGAAGTAGTTGGAGTATATGAGAAAAATCCTGAATTTGTTAACGTTTCACTCGCAGCAGCTCGGATAGAAACAGTGTCAGAGAAGCGAACAGTTGTTGCAGATGCGGGTCTTAAAGCAACCATTATCGATGTGGAGTCATTAGCGATAGAAAAGGCTTTTGAGTTGGTGGTTAAGCATCTACCTAAATCAGAGCTGGAAAACAATATTGCTTTGATTGATATTGGAGGGACCAATACGGATCTTTACATTTTTAACAAATTAAGAGCGGTCTATAACAGATCACAGGCTTTTGGTGGAAAACACTTAACGGACGAAATACAGCGACGATATGGGTTATCCGAAGAAGAAGCCATTGCTGCACAAAAATATGGTGGGCTTCCAGAAGATTACACTGAAGAAGTGTTAAAACCATTTAAGGAAGCTGTTATTCAACAGATCAATAGGGCACTGCAGGTATATTTTTCTTCCAGTGAGGAGGCTCAAATCAGCTACATTATGCTAGCAGGTGGTGTAGCCGTATTACCTGGGATAGAAGCATTAGTTCAAAATAAAATCGGGATTAAAACTTTCGTAGCTAACCCATTTATAGATATGGATGTTGGAAAAAACATAAATAAAAATATTTTGCTTGATGAAGGCCCCAGTTTGATGATGGCATGTGGTTTAGCGCTCAGGAGCTTTAGTGATGAGTAAGATTAATCTGCTTCCATGGCGCGAAGAAATAAGATTGGTGGAAAATCGAGTTTTCTTTGCATTACTAGGTGTTATTGTTTTTTTCAGTGCGCTGATTGTTTTAGGTGTGCATAACTATTTGACGTATAAGATTGAAATTGAACGACTAAATGAACGGTTTATTAATAAAGCACTTGAAACAGTTCAGGTACAAATAAAAGAGATTCAGGGGTTGCAGGAAAATAAAAAACAACTGCTGGAGCGTATGGATGTTATTAAATCTCTTGAAATGGATCGTTCATCAACAGTAAAACTTTTAAATTTAATTCCGCAAATAATCCCTGACAGTATTTACCTGGCTGAATTTGAGCGTACAGAAAAAGTAGTGAAGAGTGTTGTTAAGCAGAAAACCTTAGCAGATAGAGGCCGAAAGCTGGCCAAACAAATAGGGGTAGTAGATGAGGAAGAGAAAAATGAAGTTGTGCCGTCGAAAGCATACAAAGTTTTGATAAAAGGAATTGCCTACAGCAATAATGGGATTTCATATTTGCTGAAAAAACTTGATCAAGTAGATTGGATATCAGATGTGAAACTAGATGAAGTTCAGGCGGATACAGCAGGAGAACTCGAGGGAATAGGGTTTTCCTTCACGTTAAGCTTTACACAAAATCTGATAGGGGAAGAATAGTAAGATATGAAGGTTTCAGGTGTTGAATTAGCTGAACTCGATCCAGCCAGCATTGGTAGTTGGCCTAAGCAAATTCGCGTGGCGCTTTTGGTTCTTTCAGTGATTGTAACTTTTATACTTGGCTATCTTTTAGATTTAAGTGATAAAGAAAAACTCCTGAATAGATCTATTCGAAAAACGAAAAACTTATCAGATACTTTTAGTGACACCCAAAACAAAGTTGCTAACTTGGATGACTATAAAGAGGAAGTTAGGATAGTAGAAGGACAACTTGAAACCTTAACGGAGCAATTGCCTAAAACGAGTGAAGAAGCCGGGTTGTTAGAAGATATTTCCCAGCAAGCACAAAGTAGTGATTTGCGGTTTATATCCATTAAACCCTTAAGTCAAAAAAGCAAAGGCTTTTACGAGGAAGTTTCTTTTGAGTTGTGGATGTCTGGTTCCTTTCGTGGCTTTGGTGAATTCTCCGAAAAAATTGCTGATATGAAACGAATTGTTACATTTCATGATTTTGAAATTTCAAGGGATTCTGAATTGTCTGACAATGGTTTTTCTGAGAAAGGGCTGTTGATACGTATGATTGCAAAAACCTATTGGGCTTCTGATATACCTGGAGCAGATCAGTGATTGCGTATAAAAGAACCATAGGTATTGTTTGCACCACTGTTATTTTGTGTGGTTGCACTCCTGAAGTGAGTGAAGAGGTGGTAAAATACGTTGACACTATTAGAAATAGAAAAAGTGTGTATAAAGGTGATTTACCAGAATTTCCTAAAGGCAGTAATTTAAAGTACACAGCTTCTAATCTTCGCGATCCATTTATTCCTTACTTCTTAACAACGAATTTAGAAAGTCCGATCAGTGGTCCAGCAGGTGGTCCCAATTTAAATCGGAAACGCGAAGAGCTAGAGTCATATCCTCTAGATTCACTTTCTATGGTAGGAACGATGGAGCGGAATGGAGTATTTGAAGGTTTGATTCGTGACAGTTCTGGGAAAGTACATCGTGTAGAGGTTGGCGATTACATGGGCCAGAATGCTGGAGAAATAAAAGAAATCTCTGCTGGTGAAATAAGAATTAACCAATGGTTGTCAGATAACAAGGGGGGGTGGAGAGAATTTCCTAAGTCCATTTATCTGGTGAAAACAAGAGTGGAAAGTGCTACAGATAAAAAGCAAGGAGACCAGTAAGATGGTTAAAGAAATGAATAATAAATTTTTAGTTTATGTGATTTTTGGAGTTTCCTTGTTTTTTAGTAGTGTTGCATTTTCTGCTGGTGAAAATGCTTTAAAACACATAGAAATGCGTGCGGCTGATAAAAGTAAAATTGAAATTCTACTAGAGTTTGTGGATCCTGTTGTGAATACTCAAAGCTTTGCTTTAGAAGATCCAGCAATGATTGCCTTGGATTTTTCTTCTTCAGTTAATCTTGTGCCAGAAGAGGTTTTAGAACAACTGACGACAGCTGGTGTACTGAAGAGTATCAAAATAGTTGAAACACCTGATAGGATGAGAGTGCTTGTTAATTTGAAGAAAAATGTTGGATTTGATGTTGAAGAAAAAGCAAATATTGTTGTTGTTACTTTGTCCGAACAAAACGAAGAAGAAAAGTCGACAAGGAAAAGATTTACCCAGAGTGGAGATAATTACAAAATTAATTCATTTGACTTTCGCCGTGGAGAAAGAGGTGAAGCTCGGCTGATTGTAGACCTTTCAGAATCCAAGGTGACAATAGACGTGGAGGAGGATAGAGAGCAAACAATGATTCGCTTTGTTGGGGCGACTATGGATAAAGGATTAGAGCAGCGATATAATGTGGCTGATTTTGCAACTCCGGTTAAAAGTATTTCGGTATCAGCAAATGGTGACAATGTTGAAATGATTGTAGGTGCAAGTGGTGATTTTGATAAGGTTGCTTATCAAATGGATAATCAATTTATTTTTGAAGTTCGAGATAAAAACAGTGAAGCCTCTACGGATTCAAGTGGTGTTCTTGCTTACACGGGTAATCGAATTTCATTGAATTTTCAGGATATTGATGTCAGAGCAGTGTTGCAGATAATTGCTGATTTCTCAGGATTTAATATCATTACAAATGATAGCGTCCAAGGCAGTATTACTTTGCGTTTACAAAATCTTCCTTGGGATCAGGCTTTAGATATCATTTTAAAGAGTAAGGGCTTAGATAAGCGAGAAGTTGGAAATGTTATGTTAATTGGCCCAGCAGAAGAGATTGCCAACCGTGAAAGATTGGAATTGGAAGGAAAAAGACAGATAGAGGATCTCGGTCAGCTAAAATCGGAGTTGATTCAAGTAAATTATGCCAGTGCGTCTGATATTGCAGCTCTTTTGAAAGATCAATCGACCTCATTGTTAACGGCAAGAGGCGCAGTGTCAGTAGACAGTCGCACGAATACTTTGCTGGTGCAGGATATTGCCAGTAAACTTTTAGAAATCCGAGAACTGTTAACAAAAATTGATATTCCAATTAGACAAGTAGAAATTGCAACGCAAATTATAACAGCCGATGATACTTTGGAAAAAGCTTTGGGGATAAAGTTTGGTGGGGCTGCAAACAGTGGAATAGGATCCCGTCGTGTGGGTATTGGTAGTACCGTCGATCGTGCAAGAGCAATTGCTGACTTTTCAGATGTGAATAATACGGCGGCTGTACCTTCTTCATCTGCAGTGATTGCACCTGACGTCTACAATGGAGCAGGTCCAACCGTTAATAATACAGAAGGGTTTTTCAGTGATCTCAAAGTATTTGATGGCTCATCATTTTCAGCAACAGGAATAACACCAGCCAGCGTGGGATTGGCTTTAGCAAGGTTACCGAATGGTACTCTGTTGGATTTAGAATTACAGGCACTAGAGTATGAGTCTAGAACCAAAACTATTGCAAAACCGAGATTGATCACTTTAGATCAAAATACGGCTTCAGTACAAAAGGGGGTTGATATCCCTTATGCTGAGGCTTCATCGAGTGGAGCAACAAGTGTTGCCTATCGATCGGCTGCTTTAAAATTGGAAGTGACACCTCATATTACACCGAACGATAAAATTTCTATGGATTTGGATATCTCAAATGACAGTCAAGGTGCCACAGTGGCCGCGGGTCCAGTTGTGAATACAAATCGAATTTTAACAAAAGTTTTGGCCGACAATGGAGAAACTATTGTACTCGGTGGGGTTATTTCATTGGACGAAAGCACACAATGGGTGAAAGTACCATTTTTTGGGGATTTACCATTAATTGGGGGTCTGTTTAGAAATAAATACAAAAAGAATAACCCTAAGGAACTACTGATTTTCTTAACACCTAGAATCATTAGTCGTTTAGAGGAATAGCCATTAGTCATAAGGTGCGAGTATAATGCCGTACATGGGAACTGAAACGCGTTTTATACGAGCACTGCTAAAAAAGCCTGTTGACCGTACTCCAGTTTGGATTATGCGTCAGGCAGGACGTTACTTGTCCGAGTACCGGGCTATTCGTAGTCAAACCAAAGATTTCTTACAGTTGTGTAAGACGCCGGATCTTGCATGTCAGGTAACTTTGCAACCAATAGAGCGGTTTCCACTGGACGCTGCTATTCTTTTTTCAGACATCTTAGTGATCCCTGATGCCTTACAGCTAGGGTTATCTTTTAAAGAAGGAGAAGGTCCGGTGTTTGAAAAACCGGTTTGTTCTTTGAGGGATATTCAAAACTTACCTATGGTAGATCCTGAAATCGAATTGCGATACGTGATGGATACCATTCGCTTAATAAAATCAGAATTAAAAGATAAGATACCTTTAATTGGTTTTGCTGGAAGCCCGTGGACAGTAGCCACCTATATGGTTGAGGGAAAAGGCTCTAAAACCTTTTCGCGGATCAAGGGTTTAGTTTATTCTGATCCAGAAGCAATGCATTTATTATTACAGCACGTGACTACAATAACGATTTCCTATTTACAAGCACAAATTCAAGCGGGTGTTGATGTGATTATGCTGTTCGATACGTGGGGAGGTGTTTTATCACCACACGATTATTTGTGTTTTTCACTACAGTACATGGAAAAAATAACCAAAGCCTTACGTGAGTACACATCAGAAAAAGAGATCCCGGTCATCCTTTTTACTAAAAATGGGGGGCAGCATTTAAATGCTATCGCAGATACAGGGTGTCATGCTGTGGGTGTGGATTGGACAGTCAATTTACAAGAAGCCAGAAAGCAGATTGGTCATAGGGTTGCATTGCAAGGAAATCTTGATCCCGCTGTATTGTACGCAAGTCGTGAAACAATACACGCTGAGGTAAAAAGAGTTCTGTCTGAGTTCGGTAATGGAAATGGGCATGTTTTTAATTTAGGTCATGGGGTTTTCCCAGATACTGATCCTGAAAAAGTTGCTAGCATGATTGAGTCGGTGCAGACGCTGAGTAAAAAACAAGGAGTGTCATATGAAGGATAAAGCTATTTTCCCTGGGACATTCGATCCTATAACCAATGGACATCGGGATCTCATTGAGCGTGCATCAAATATCTTTTCAGAAGTGGTTGTTGCAGTAGCGGAGAACAAGAACAAGAAACCGTGCTTTACTCTGGCAGAGCGTGTCGATATGGCTAAAAAAGTGCTAGGTGATCTTACCAATGTTGAGGTTTGCGGGTTCAATAACCTGCTTATTGATTTTGCTCAAGAGAAAAAGGTATCGGTTGTTATTCGTGGGTTGCGTGTGGTTTCTGATTTTGAATATGAATTTCAGTTAGCCAATATGAATCGTCGTCTAAATAATACTATTGAAACCTTATTTCTAACGCCTTCGGAGGAATACTCTTTTATTTCATCCGGGCTGGTACGAGAAGTCGCTGCTTTGGGAGGTGACACCTCTTCTTTTGTAGATAAAGACGTCGCTATTTCTTTAAAAAAACAGTTTGGGTATTAGCATGGCCTTAAAAATAACCGATGAGTGTATAAACTGTGATGTGTGCGAACCTGCCTGCCCTAACGCTGCCATTTCAATGGGTTCTGATTATTATGTTATTGATCCGGATCTGTGTACAGAATGTGTAGGTCATTTTGATGAGCCCCAATGTCAGATTGTGTGTCCAGTCGATTGTATTCCACACGATCCAGAACACGCTGAAACTCAAGAAATGTTGTTGGACAAATACAAAAAGCTATATGAAAGCAAATAGCTTTATTTTAATAACCACAAAAATAGAGCAATGCAAGTAGAGTGAATCCCTCTCATTTTTTATAGAGCACCACAATCCTTGCCCAAAAAGTAAAAGACTATTCAGTTGCTATCTTCATGATTTCAAGATTACGGATGCTACGTTGTGTCTTAAGCAGTTTTTCTTCGATTCGGTTTCTGTCGGCTTCTAGATCGGAGAGTCTTTGTTCTAGTGCGATAACCTTATCTTCGGAAAGCTTGCGCTTGGATTCTTCTTTTCGAACTTCAGATTCACTCATTTTCTTTTCAATTACTTTACGTAAGTTTCGTTCAGTTTCAATAATACTTTCAAGTTTTTTAGTGTTTTCAATCGATTGGGCTAACAACTTCGCGCTAAGAGCACGGTTGCTTTCTGTTGACTTGTTTGTTTCTTCAATAGTACGGATTTGTTCAAGCAGAGCTTCAATGCGCTGTTCGTATTCGGTTTTTTCTTCGTTTAATTGTTTCATGGTGATTGAAAACCTCTCTTCCATTTCACTAGTAATACTGACAAGCTTTTTCTCAAGTTCTTTTTTAGCATTCTCAGTTTGTCTGGCGGCATCAATAGATTTTTGTGTCCAACTTTGGGCAGTTAATTTTGCTTTTTCATGGAAGTAGGCTTGTTCTTGTGCTTCTTGGATTTTATGTTCGGCATTTTTTTGCGCAGCATTAAGCTTGGTTTCCATTTGGACTTTAATACATTTAACTTTTTCGTCAGCCTCTTTTTGGAATTTTTGTTCTAGAGTCGAGACTTGTGCAAGTGCTACATCAATTTTTTCTTGAGATTCTTTCTGTAACTGTTGCTCTTTTTCTTGCATCTGTAGTTCAAGCGTCTTTTCTTTTTCTTGTATGGCAAGTTGAATTTTCTCAATACTTTCTTCAGCCGTTATTCTGAGCCGTGCTTGCTCATTCTTGGCTATTTCTTCATTTTGAATAAGTACTTCATTCTCTCGAATAGTACGCAGGGCGCTTTGGAGCTCATTTTCTAATGTTTTTCTGGCCTTTTCTTCTTCCAAACGGTTTCTTCTTTCAAGATGCACTTGCTGCTCACTACGATAAGCTTTTTCAGCAGCTTTTTTGGCTTCTTGAATGGCGAAGAGTGCTTTTTCTTCTGCAGCCTTGCGTGCGATCTCTTCTTGTCTTCTTGAAATCTCAGTTTTTTCAGCATGCTCGATTGCTTTAGCGATTTTTAAATCGTGACCCAGTAATAAGATTTCTTGTTCTTGGTTTTTAAGCTCGCTCATTAAGGTATTGGTTTTTTCGCTACGTTCTTCTTCATTCGGTGATACGATATTTTTGGGATGCAGGAAGCCACCGATGATAATAGAGTTTTGAGATTTGGCGTTTAATTGAGCGTTGATGTCGTTTTGATTCGAGTCCTTTTGTTCTAATGCTTGTTTTAATTTGGACTCAATATATTCCGAACTGAGTGTATTGGCTTCGGTATCTGTAGCAGTCGCTTCAATGGATTGAGGATCAGGTATATCTTCAAGTGTGTTTTCTAACAAATCTGGTTTCCAAGGGCGGTGGACGCGTTTTTTAAAAAACATTTTATTTTTTAATGAATTAAACGGTTCCTTTTTCTGCATGTCATTGCTCCAGGAGAAGATCTGCTCCGTTAAAGTTTAGAAGCTGGTTGCTCTAATATCAAATTGACCTATGTTAAATAACGCTTTTGTTTTCTGCGTTGTGTGTAGTACCAGCCTAGACAAAGGTAGACGGCAGCAAGCACGTAGGGGAAAATATATTGAACAATAGTACTTTGCCAAGAATTGAGAACAAAAGGGGTTTCTATTGCATCATTTGTTTGGGAAGATTTAAGTGGCTCATCTGACGTGCTGAGCCAAGTAAAAATATTCGTCGCTAAGTTTAAGTTGCCATAATTGTGAACGCTGGAATTGCTTAGAAAATGTGTATTTCCTATGACAACTACTTTTTGATCGTTACGAGTTAATGCAGCACCAATGATGAAAGGTCCTTGGGCACCTTTGTCTAAGTAGGTAGATTCATTTGTGACGAGCAAGGGTGTCGAGTTCCATTCGGATGAATGGAGAGTGATGGGAGTCGCCCAAGGGAATACACTCAGCGATGTTGATTGCATTAAAGGATGCTTGGTGTATTGAGAAATGATACTAATGGCGGGGTGCGGTGTTCCCATTTGAGTCCCTTTGGGATCCAGTATGGTGCCACCTGACCACTCGATCCCTAAAAAATTTTCCAAGATTTTGGGATGGTGTTTTGTGGTAGGATTGGTAAGCCATAGTAAGTTTCCACCCTGCTGTAGGTAGTGGAGGATCCGATCCGTTTCCAATGGCAACATAGGTGTCTGATTGTCTGCAATAATAAGTATTTTCGTGTTATCAGGGATAAGATGTGTTTCGGTTAGATTTATAGATGCAATTTGTAACCCTTGTCGCTTGAGCTCAGTGGTGAGCCGACTGAAATGTCGGTTACCCTTATCCATTGGTAAAGGTTCATCATGACCAGACAGGAAAACAGCCCATTGTTCATGTTGTTGTAATGTCTTTTGCAAAAATCCACCTAAGGCGTCTTCACCCCATTGAGTGCAATCAATGTCGAATGCTCGAGTGTGACCTTTGTAAGTCATAATAAGATTATGAATAGACTTTAAACCCAGATCTTGTTTTGCTTGCATTTCAAGAATATCACGCTGTGAGATTGAACTAATGGAAGTGTTTTCTCTTTGAAAGAGGGAAAGCGTTGTGTGAATTCGGTCCCGAATTTGTCGATCGGGGGTAATGATTTCTACCACAAGATCGTGATGGATTTTTGCGGCAATGGTTTTGTTTGTCGCTGAAAGGGTATTAGTGTTTTGAGCGGATAAATCCAAGGTTAAGGGTCTAAAATAGCCAACGATTCCAATAAGGATGAATAAACCGAAAAGAATATAAGTTTTTATCTTTTTCATATACACCTTTTAGCATAATATGCCTTTTTGAGTTGAAAAATACTGCCTCCAATAAATAGAGAAGCAGTAAAAAAGTAGTAGATAATACTGCGTGTGCTCAATAATCCCGACAAAAAATCTTTGCAGTGATAGAGTAACGAAAATTCCGCTAAAAAAGTTAGCGAAGAGCTAGAGGCGATCCATTCGAGCAAAGTGAGAATAGCGAGGGCAATGAAAACAGCAAGTGCGCATACAATTGGTTCTTGAGAGAGGCTGGAAACAAACATCCCTAAACTTAAAGTGGTACTCAGCAGTAAGGTAAGACCTAGTAGAGCTGTACACCATTGTCCAAAATCAACGGTATAGTTGCAGAATAAAAAAATTGATATCGTGAGTAGAGGGAGCAGTAAGGTGCATTGTGTATACCAAGCACCGAGTAGTTTCCCTAAAATAATTTTAGCGGGAGATATTGACGTGGTAAGATATAGATCGAGGGTTTTGTTTTTTCTCTCTTGAGTGAGCATGTTGGTAGCGAGTAGTGGTGTGATAAAGAAAAAGAAAAGAGCAGTCCAGGCAAACAGCGGATGAATAACCTCTTCGGTAATGTTTCCCAGAGAGACCGTTTTTTCCAGAAGGAATTGTTGGGTTTTCCCCGAAAATTCTTCCATTAGCCAATAAAAAATAAGGCTCAGGATGAACTGACAAAGTGCAAGCAGCTTCCAAATTTTTCCACTGCGAAGAAGTTTTAGGTATTCATGTTGTGCAATATTGTGAATCATGCTCGTGAATTCCTTGCTGGCTAAATTCTAAATGTCGATCATAGAGGTTTTCTATCTCATGAGGGTAATGTGTAGAGATAAGAATCAAACAACTTTTTTTATACAAATGCAAAAGACGTTGGAAGTGTAGCACTTCTTCTGGATCCAACCCTTGGGTGGGCTCATCTAATAAGAGTATGGAGGGTTGATGAATTAGAGCTTGGGCAATATTGACACGTTGTTTTACGCCTTTAGAAAGAATGTCAAGTAAATGATGCTGATAGGATCCTAGACGCAGTTCAGATAGGGTACGGTCAATTCGTTCGAGAAGTTGTCGTTGGGGGACAGAACGTAAAGTAGCCATAAAACCTAAATACTCTCGCACCGTGAGTTCTGGGTACAGTGGGGGGATTTCAGGTGCAAATCCAAGGTGCTTTTTGGCTATGCTGGGCTGAGTTCGAAGATCTACCCCATGGATCCAAATTTGGCCTTTTATTGGGCGGGCAAGTCCTGCTAAAATGTTGAGGAAGGTTGTTTTTCCAGTGCCATTTTTTCCAGTGAGTAGTATGCATTGGTTTGAATGGGCTGACAGGGTTAAATTTTTGAGAGTTAACCCACTTTTTCGTGAGTAGCAAATGTTATCAATGTGAATTGAAGCTGCGTTTTTCATATCGAGTAAGTATAGTGTCTCAATGGGAAAGGTGAACTTAAGTTGTAATTATTGGTTATTTACCTTCCAATTAGGTATAATATAAATCGAAAACTGGCATATTGCTGGAAAAGATGGAGGCAAAAATATGTTTTATGGGTTATTAGATTTGTCGTGGTGGGGATATATCGTTGCTACCTTGACTGTGACTCACATCACCATTCTTGGTGTGACGGTATTTTTGCATCGTTGCCAAGCGCATCGCGCCTTAGAATTACATCCTATTCCTAGTCATTTTTTTCGGTTTTGGCTATGGCTAACAACCGGAATGGAAACAAAAGCATGGGCTGCCATTCATCGCAAACATCATGCTAAGTGTGAACAAGATGAAGATCCGCACAGTCCTCAAGTATTGGGGCTAAAAAAAGTTTTATTAGAAGGCGCTGAATTGTATCGGCGCGAAGCAAAAAATGAAGAAACACTCCGTCGCTATGGTGATGGTACTCCCGATGATTGGTTAGAACGCAATGTTTACACTCGGCATTCTGCTAAGGGTATTCTCGCGTTAATCATTATTAATCTAGTATTGTTTGGTGTGCCTGGATTGACGATTTGGGCTGTGCAGATGGTTTGGATACCTATATTTGCTGCGGGTATTATTAATGGTGTTGGTCATTATTGGGGCTATCGCAATTTTGAATGTGAAGATGCTTCCAGAAATATTTCGCCTTGGGGCATATTAATTGGTGGTGAAGAGTTACATAATAATCACCATACCTATCCGACTTCTGCACGCTTATCAAATAAGTGGTGGGAATTTGATATAGGTTGGTTGTTAATTAAGGTTTTAGCTTTCTTGGGATTGGCTCGGATAAAACGAGTGGCACCTACCCCTAAAATTATTTCTGGTAAGCAAGAAATTGACGGTGAATCTTTGCGTGCTCTGCTTAGTAATCAAATTCAAGTAATGACTACTTATTCTAAAGCTGTTGTGTTGCCAATTTTTCGCCAGGAAGAACAAAAAGCCAGTTTTGAACCGCATTTCCTACAGCGAGTCAAATCCGCTCTTATCGGTGAAGGCGTTGCTGTGGACGATGCTGGACGTCGTTGTTTAGAGCAATTTCTCGAAAACAGCACAGCACTGGCAGTCGCGTGTAAGCTTAAAGAGCAATTAAAATCCATTTGGGGCAAAACAACGGCTACACAAAAAGAGTTGATTGATGCCCTACATGAATGGTGTCATCAGGCAGAAGCCTCTGGAAATCACCGTTTGCGGGAATTTTCCGCTTACCTAAAAGGCTATACAATCTCAACTTCAGTCTAGTTTTTCTAGATCAAGCAGACCTATCAATTTATGTTGATAGGTCTGCTTGATCCTATCATTTTTATTTAAAATTTGGAAAAGTAAATTAATTTGTCTATATTTCTAGGTATGTCCATGAAAACAAAGGATGCTCGAAAATGAAGATTGAAACTATGTCAGAAAATAAAGGTTTTACACTGATCGAATTAGTCATGGTCATTGTAATCATTGGTATTTTAGCTGCTGCGGCATTGCCAAGATTTGCGAATTTAACTTCACAAGCACGTGTGGCTTCCAATAAAGGTATCGCTGGTGCTTTGCGTTCTGCAATGATGATTGCGCACGCGGCTTGGATTGCTGGTGGTGCCAGTGGCTCTACCGTGGCGTTGGATGGCTCTACGGTTAGTGTTAATGCTTCCGGTTGGCCAAATGCTGGCGTAACCATTGGTAGTGATCCAACCACAGCTGAATGTGTCACTATTGTTAACGCTGTGTTAATTGGTGCACCTGATTTGGTTGCATCACCTGCTACTTGTACAACATCACCTTGTTATGTAGCAACCAGTACAGTAGGTGCTGAAACTTGTGTATATACATCTGATGGTGGTGATACTATCAGCTACACCTTAGATACAGGCACTATTTCTTCTTCATAAGATGAAGACTGAAATTTTCGAGTAATCGACTCAAGGGGGACTTATGTCCCCTTTTGAGTATCTGGCCATCTCATAACTATAAAAATTTTGATGTGGCTACTTATAGAATTTTTTTCACAGAAATGGACATGCACACATACTATTGGATAAATCGTCTATATTTATACTACATGCCCGTGAGAACAAAGGATACATGAAAATGAAGATTGAACATATGTCGGAAAATAAAGGTTTTACACTGATCGAATTAGTCATGGTCATTGTAATCATTGGTATTTTAGCTGCTGCGGCATTGCCAAGATTTGCGAATTTAACTTCACAAGCACGTGTGGCTTCCAACAAAGGTATCGCTGGTGCTTTGCGTTCCGCAATGATGATTGCGCATGCGGCTTGGATTGCTAATGGGGCCAGTGGCACTACAGTGACATTGGATGGTGCAACAGTTACAGTGAACACTGCCGGTTGGCCAAGTGCTGGAACAGCTCTTGCTGCTACCCCAACTGCAGCTAACTGCGTTATAATTGTTAACAATGTGTTGATTGGGGCGCCGGATATGATTGCATCACCTGGTACTTGTACAACATCACCTTGTTATGTAGCATCAGGCTCAGCTGCCAATACCTGTTTATACACATCAGATGGTGGCGATACGATTACTTATGTCTTATCAACAGGCGCTATTTCTTCTTCATAAGAGTGAAATAGGCTGATATTGTTAGAGTATCGATTCAAAGAGGGGGCTTAGGTCCCCTTTTTGATCTCTGAGGAGCACAAGGCATTTACATTGATGTGGTTCAATTCAAAGGATCTACTTAATTTTCTTTTCAACAAACAGTTGATGATCACGAGTCTTATTATCAAATTTACGTAATTCTAGCTTATGAGCCATTTTAGGGTTCTTCGTGGTGGTATAGAAACTACCAGTAGGAGAAACAAGGCGTACTTTGATAGATTTGGATTTCTTTGCCATTTTTTATACCTCTATTAGATCTTATCACCGCGAGCGCGGAGTTTTTCAAGCACACGTTCTATACCAAGCTTGTCAATGGTGCGCATGCCTTGGCAAGACACTTTTAACTTGATAAAACGACGTTGACTTGCGATCCAGAACCGGTGCTCTTGCAAGTTAGGCAAAAACCGTCGACGTGTTCTGCGTTTTGAGTGGGAGACATTGTTTCCCGACATTACACTCTTACCAGTTACCTGACAAACTCTAGACATAGTCTCTACCCGCACTTTGATGAAAAAATAAAAATCTGTTGTTCTTTATACCAAAGCTTGCAGATCTGATCAAGTTTCAGTTGAATTTTTGTGCTTTTCAGTGCCTGGATGGGCGGGTATACTCGTCGGGACCAATATGTATTTGGATTTCTAGGTCACTTTAATTGGATTGTCGGGAGAAAATGGGGTAATGCGGTATCTGCTGTTGATGTTTTTGGTTGCTTGCCTTACAGGATGCGGAGCAACCCATACCGCTATTAACAAGCGGCATCTAGATGTTCAAACAAAGACGAGCGCGAGTATCTTTCTGGATCCAGTAACCCGTAATAAGCGAACGGTGTTTGTGCAGATCCGAAACACTTCGGACCGTATGGAATTAGATTTGGAAGATAGTATTAGAATTGCTATGAAGCAAAAAGGCTATACATTAGCAGAGGCACTAGAAGAGGCGCATTATTTATTACAAACCAATATTTTACAAGTAGGACGTTCGGATCTGCGTGCAGCAGAACATATTTTAAATCAGGGATTTGGTGCAGCACTGGGTGGTGGTGTATTAGGTGGGCTGGCGCAGCGTGAAGGACGAAAAAAGAAAGGTGTGCTTGCTGGGAGTATGGTAGGGGCAACCGTTGCAACAGTGACAGATGCTATGGTGCAAGATGTTGTTTACAGCGTTGTTGCCGATGTGCAAGTTTCGGAGAGAGTAGATAAAAACGTTCGTGTAAAAGCAAAGACCCACTCACGTTTAAAGCAAGGTATCCGCGGAGTTCAAGAAATTACAGCTACACAAGATATTGAGTGGCTTCGTTATCAAACACGTGTGGTGAGTACCGCAAATAAAGTCAATTTAAAATTTGAGTTAGCTGTTCCTGAATTAGTGACTGGTTTAACTCGTGCGATTACAGGAGTATTTTAAGATGCAAAGCATACAATTGAAATTAGTTGATCCAAGATTAGGCAATGAGATCCCTTTGCCTGAATACGCGACAAAAGGCTCAGCAGGCTTGGATCTTCGAGCGTGCTTAAAAGAATCCATTATATTAGAGCCTGGCGATACCCAATTAATCCCTACCGGATTATCAATTTATATTGAGGATCCTCAATACGCGGCATTGATTTTGCCACGCTCAGGACTTGGGCATAAACATGGTATTGTACTAGGTAATTTAACTGGACTCATTGATTCTGATTACCAGGGCGAGCTTATGGTGTCGTGCTGGAACCGTGGTCAAAGTACTTTTACAATTGAACCAGGTGAACGCATTGCACAATTAATCATTGTGCCTGTGGTACAAGCCCAATTTGAGCTTGTAAAGGATTTTCACCAAAATTCTGCTCGTGGAGAAGGTGGCTTTGGGCACACAGGAAGTAAATAAAGATGATAAAAAAGGCTATCGCAAAAGAAATCTTTCGTGCTTATGATATTAGAGGTGTTTTTAATAAAACACTTACCGTAGAGGCGGTCACTTTAATAGGATCGGCTATTGGTGTTAAAGTACTAGCGACTGGGAAAAAGCAAGTTGTAATAGGACGTGATGGGCGTTTATCAGGTCCAACCTTGCGTGATGCCTTGAGTCAGGGGATCCGAGCGGTTGGCTGTGATGTCATAGATGTCGGCTTAGTTCCTACCCCCGTTTTATATTTTGCAACGCATCATTTGGAGATATCCTCGGGTGTTATGATCACGGGTAGCCATAATCCAATGGATTATAATGGGCTTAAAATAATGATTGACGGTGAAGCCATTCACGGTGAAACCATTACAGAACTCTATCACTTAGTTGAAAAAAATGATTTTCCGCAAGCCAACGGCAGCGAAAAAGTAATTGATGTTGAGCAAGCTTATCTACAAACAGTTGCTGAAAAAGTTCAACTGTCTCGCAAGCTTAAAATAGTTGTTGATAGTGGCAATGGGGTAGCGGGCAAAATAGCTCCACTATTGTATCAAGCGCTTGGTTGTGAGGTAGTCCCATTGTATTGTGAAATTGATGGAACTTTCCCAAATCATCATCCGGACCCAGGCCAACCTAAGAATCTAGAAGATCTGATCCAGTCAGTGCAACAGCATGAAGCGGATTTGGGGCTGGCGTTTGATGGAGATGGTGATCGCTTAGGGGTTGTAGATAATACAGGAAAAATCATATGGCCTGATCGGCAACTGATTTTATTTGTGCAAGAGCTCTTAGGCCGCATTCCTAAGGCACAAATCATTTTTGATGTAAAATGCTCGAGACATGTTGGTGATACAATCGTACAATTGGGCGGTGTGCCTATTATGTGGAAAACAGGACACTCTTTAATTAAAGCTAAAATGAAGGAAACAGGTGCTCCCTTGGCTGGTGAAATGAGTGGGCATGTGTTTTTCAAAGATCGGTGGTATGGATTTGACGATGGTTTATATACGGGAGCCCGATTGTTAGAAATTTTAGCGGATGCACAAATGGCTCCGTCTGAGATCTTCGCACAATTACCAGATAGTTTTTCTACCCCTGAGTTGGTATTGCCTACAACTGATCAGGATAAATTTTCTCAAGTAAAGACATTGGTTACTATGGCAAATTTTAAAGAAGCTAAAGTAAGTACAATTGATGGGCTACGAGTTGATTTTACGGATGGTTTTGGTTTGATTCGCGCTTCAAATACAGGTCCAAATCTTATTTTGCGATTTGAAGGTGATACACCGGAAGCACTACATCGGATCCAACAGCAATTTCGAGAGATGCTTGTTCAAGTAAATCCTAAATGGGAGTTGCCTTTTTAACAAGCGTCGTAATTTATTTAACATAAAATCAAAGGAAAAAATATGCGACCAAGTAATCGACAAACTACGCAGCTAAGAGATATACGATTTACTCGGCAGTATTGCAAACGTGCAGAGGGTTCTGTGCTCGTTGAGTGTGGTGATACGAGGGTGTTGTGTAATGCGAGCGTGACAGCGGGTGTGCCTAAATTTTTAAAAGGGAAAAATCAAGGTTGGGTTACTGCGGAATACGGTATGCTGCCGCGTTCAACACACGATCGTATGCAGCGTGAATCTAAGCATGGGTTATCGGGCCGCACTCATGAGATCCAAAGATTGATTGGACGTTCACTACGTGCAGCAGTTGATTTACAGGCGTTGGGCGAAAATACCATTGTGATTGATTGTGATGTTTTGCAGGCAGATGGTGGTACTCGTACCGCTAGTATTACGGGTGGTTGTGTGGCTCTAGTAGATGCCTTACGGTTTTTACAGAAAAAAGGTGCATTTATAGCGCTTCCCTTAAAACAATTTATTGCTTCTACTTCAGTTGGGATCTATCGAGGAGAACCGGTTTTAGATTTGGATTATGCAGAAGATTCTAGTGCTGAAACGGATATGAATGTGGTGATGACTGAGTCTGGATCTTTTATTGAAATTCAAGGTACTGCGGAGCAAGAGCCTTTTGATGCCTCAGCCCTACAGGCAATGCTTGAACTTGCCAAAGGCGGTATTGAACAAATTATTCAAAAACAGAAGGAATCGCTTGATTGGCAGTAAGTATGTTGGTTTTATAACCAGTAAAGCCCCGTAAGTACTGATAAATGCAAGGTCCACACTAGATTTTCAATGTAAATACTTGATTCACAAACGTAGATATTGAAATTTCTTTTGTACAAGTCGCAAGTTGATTGCGCTATGAGAAAATTACTAGACTGCTAGAATATGAAAATGTACAAAATGCTTATATTGTTAGCAGGACACCCAGAAAATATATTTTAGAAAACGGTGTTAACGTTATTCCGTGGCAAATGATTGGAAAGATTTTTGAAGTATAGGTGAAAGCTAAGTAAGGCTAAGATCGTATTCAACAATAAGTGGCGCATGATCGGAGAAGAATTCTTCCTTATAAACGTGAGCCGAATGAATTTTCGATTTGAGTCTTGGTGTCACTATTTGATAATCTATCCGCCATCCAACGTTATTTTCTCTGGCGCGTCCACGATTTGACCACCAAGTATATTCATCGGGATCTGGGTTAATTTCACGAAAAGCATCAATGAATCCGACATCGTCAAAAAGTGTATCTAACCAGGCACGTTCTTCAGGTAAGAATCCGGAGTTTTTTTGATTTGCGCGCCAGTTTTTCAAGTCAATATTTTTGTGGGCGATATTCCAATCACCACAAATAATATAGTTTCGTTTTTGTTTGCTTTGTTTTCGTAATAACGTTTCATAGCGATTTAAAAAATCGTATTTGTGTGTTTGGCGCTCTTCTCCGCTGGTGCCAGAAGGTAAGTACAACGAAGCGACACTGAGATCATTGAAATCCAGTTGCAGATAGCGTCCCTCGTTATCGGCTATGTTCCAGCCTAAACCTTGATGTATTTTGTTGGGTTTGTGTTTGCTGTAGATAGCAACACCACTGTAGCCTTTTTTTTCTGCATCAAAGAAATACGCATGGTAGTTTTTAGGGTAGAAGGGATCCGGATCGAGTGTATGACCGCCACATCGGGTTTCTTGTAAGCAGATCAGATCAGCATTTTGCTTTGAAATCCAACTAAAAAACCCTTTGCGTGCAGCTGAGCGGATCCCGTTAACATTTACAGTGATTATTTTAAGCATAATACGATAGGAAACTAACAGTTGACAGTGTATGACAGTCAACATACAATGAAATACCCTATAATAATAGAAGCGACCGAACATACTTTCGGTTATTCAGCTTCCGTCACCATAGACATAATGAGACCGTATAGAATTTATGAAAAGAACCTCAAGCACAAGAGAAAAAGCTGCGTATTATTTTTTCTTGTTTATTATTGTATTGATGGGATCAGTGAGCTTTTTTGCCACAGACGTCTATGTGCCTGCTTTGCCGGAAATGGCAACCTTCTTCCATTGTCAACAGACAGAGATACAAAGCAGCTTTACTGTTTTTTTCTTAGGATTAGCTGCATGCCAATTGGTTTCAGGCGCACTTTCAGATAGGTTTGGGCGCAAGAAAATTCTTGTTTTTGGTTTTCTGATTTTTACAGTTGCTTCTCTTTTGTGTGCGATGTCTTCCACGTTACCCGAGTTCCTTGGTTTTAGACTGATGCAGGCCGTTGGTGGGGGGGTTGGCTCAGTTGTTTTTCGTGCATTGATTGTCGATCGTTTTGATAAAGAAGAGTCTGCAAAACTGTTTTCTATTATCTTTCCTATTATTGGATTATCCGCAGCTATTGCGCCTTTAGTGGGGGGGTATCTGACCCTCTTTTGGGGATGGCGTTCAACCTTCTTTTTTGTTGCAGGTTTTGGTGCATTGATTCTCACATTGGTCTTGTTTTTTCTGGAAGATAAAACCAGGGAGCACTCTGTGGCGAAAAAAACAACCCGAAAGCTTCAGCTGCAACATTATTTTGGCATTTTACGTAATGTCGATTTTTTGGGGTACACTCTAATCATCTGTGCCTGCTTTTGTGTGTTTCGATCTTATACGGTGGAATCACCTTTTGTATTTAATAAACAAGGTTATACCGCTGAAGAAATTGGCCGTTTCTACATTGCATTATCAGTAACCTATCTAGCAGGTAGCTTATTGGCGCGTATTTTAATGCATAGAATGAAAGTAGCAAAGGTACTCAAAATAGGCATCTCCGTTTTTGTGACGGGTGGTTTTTGTATGCTTTGGGGAGCTTCCACCTATGGTGACAGTCCTTACGCCATTATTATCCCTATGTCTGTCATTGCTTTGGGCAATGGTTTGCTTTTTCCAATTGGGTCTGCAAAAGCTTTGACTTCAGTACCTGCAAATTTATCAGGTAGTGCTGCTGGCTTAATGGGCGCTACACAGTTTATTATTGGTGCTTTTTGTATCAGTTGGGTTGGTGAAATTTGTAGAGGAAGAGCGTTTCATTTATCTTTATTTATGGGTGTTATTATTTTACTAGGCTTATTAAGCTATTTGTTTTTTCTGGATAGAACATCAACTGAAGAAGTTGCGACAGTACAGGATACTTAATGATGGTTTACAGTATGACCGCATATGCAAATCAGGAAATACCATTGAAAGATGGTGTTGTGCGATGGGAACTTCGTTCGTTGAATCATCGGCATTTAGATTTGTCGTTTAAATTACCTGAATGGATGCAGGATCAAGAGTCAGCATTACGTGGTATTGTTCGTGAACATTTACAACGAGGTAAGGTTGATTGTGTTTTACGTGTTGAGATATCCCTTGATAAGCAGCACGCCATTTCTCTTGATGAAAAAGCAATTGAGCAGCTACGTTTTGCGAATCAGCGTGTGCAGGAGTCTTTTCCAGAAGCAACAACACTCTCAGTCGCTGAAATATTGCGATGGCCTTCAGTTGTAGAAAATATCAATCAATATACGGTTGAATTTAAAGAGGAGATCTGCTCTTCTTTTTCAGGTGTTATCAAACGACTGTTGGAGGTTCGACAGGCAGAAGGTGAAAAAATTAAAAACTGTTTGATGGAACGATTAACCAAAATGCAAAAAATCGTAACCGCTATTAAGGTGAGTCTGCCTGAAATCGAGGAAAGGTTTAAGATAAAGCTCGCAGAAAGACTGGATGAACTTAAAGCTGAAATTCATCAAGAGCGCTTTAATCAAGAAGTGGTTTATTGTTTGCAGAAAATGAATATTGCTGAAGAAATTGATAGGCTTGTTATGCACTTACAGGAAGCAAAGAGAGTGCTTGAGCAGGAACGCTCAGTAGGTAGACGTTTGGATTTTTTGATGCAAGAATTAAATCGGGAAGTTAATACGATAGCTGCTAAAACTACAGATAATGAAGTGGCTCAAAGCGGCATTGATATGAAAATTTTAATTGAAGAAATGCGCGAACAAACCCATAACGTAGAGTAGGAATATGGAGATGAAAAAAAACAGTAAAGGAGAGTTATTCATTGTTTCTGCTCCTTCTGGTGCGGGTAAAACAAGCCTGGTCAAATCGTTAACGGAGACTTTGTCTGATGTTGCTGTGTCGGTTTCATACACAACACGGAAAAAGCGTTCAAAAGAACAAGAAGGCGTTGACTATCATTTCATCGATCATGAAACGTTCACTAGCATGCTTGAAGAAAATGCTTTTTTAGAACACGCAAAAGTTTTTTTAAATTTCTATGGCACATCAAGCATGTGGGTAGAAGAAATGCGTTCAAAAGGTTTTGATGTAGTACTTGAAATTGATTGGCAGGGTGCACGCCAAGTGCGCGAACAATTTCCTGAAGCGCACAGTTTGTTTATTTTACCACCATCCATCGAAGCTTTGTTAGAACGTTTGCGTAAACGCCACCCGGGCAATGAGATTATTGTTCAAGAACGTATGCAAGAGGCCAAGGAACAAATAGCGCGTTATAATGAATATGACTATTTAGTTTGTAACGATGAGTTTGAGGCGGCTTTGGTAGATCTGAAATCTATTATACAAGCCAACCGACTTCATTGGCGGCGTCAGCATACCCAACAGGCGGATTTGATAAAAAAACTGTTGAGTTGAGATGAGATAGGGTATTATCTAAGGTAATTAAATAGTTTGAATTAAGTTTGTTTTCTTTTTAAATTTAGGGTAGGAATTAGAATGGCACGTATTACAATAGAAGATTGTTTGGGACAAGTGGATAATCGATTTCAGTTAGTTTTGTTGGCTTCCAAACGGGCTCGGCAGTTAGCACTTGGCGGCGCCGAAGCAAGCATTCCGTGGGAGAATGATAAAGCGACAGTGGTTGCGTTGCGTGAAGTAGCGAGTGGTGCCCTTTTCTTAACAGACGAAGGTGAAGTGTGCGCAGTTAATGATCCTGTGGAAACGGAAGACACTGGCGCAGAAAACTTAGAAATGCCTTCCTCAACTTCTGATCACCCCATCGTATTTGCAGAGAAAACTCCTTTGCCTGTTGAGCCTGTGCAAGTTTTTCCCTCTCCAATGAAGCACGATTCTGAGAAACCAGCCGATTCAGAATGAGGTGTTATTAAAAAGATAGGCGAGGCGGCATGGCAGATAGATTCGCAGAACTTAATGCAGAACTTTCTAAATACTTGACCTCAGAGCAGCTAGAGGAAGTTGCAGAAGCCTATCAATTAGCTGCAGAAGCTCACTCTGGACAAAAACGTTTTTCTGGTGAAGCGTATATCTCTCATCCCGTTGAAGTTGCTTTGATTCTAGCCAATATACATATGGATTTTCAAAGTATATTGGCTGCTTTATTACATGATGTGCTCGAAGACACGAGTGTAGATAAAGCCACAATTGTTGAGAAATTTGGATCTGAAGTAGCCCAGTTAGTAGATGGTGTAAGCAAACTTCAGCAAATAAAATTTGAAAATCGCGCCGAGGCACAAGCCGAAAATTTGCGTAAAATGATGTTAGCAATGGCCCGTGATATACGTGTTATTCTAATCAAGCTTGCCGATCGCTTGCACAATATGCGAACACTGTCGAATTTACCTTCAGAGAAAAAACGTCGTGTGTCTAAAGAAACACTAGAAATCTATGCGCCTATTGCCAATCGTTTAGGAATGAATAATTTCCGAGTGGAATTTGAGGATTTAGGGTTTCTATGTTTATACCCAATGCGATACAAAGTATTGAAAGAAGCGGTAAAAAAGGCACGAGGAAATCGAAGAGAAATCATTAATGGTTTAGAGGTTTCACTAAAGAACAAGCTTAAGCAAGAGGGTATTGATCCCTTCTTTGTCATTGGACGAGAAAAACATCTCTATAGCCTCTACAAAAAAATGCGTGAAAAAGAATTGTCATTATCTGAAATTATGGATATTTATGCAATTAGAATTTTAGTGAAAAATGTGGATTCGTGTTACCGCGTATTAGGAGTGGTGCATAATCTTTATAAACCCATTTATGGTCGGTTTAAGGATTATATTGCATTACCAAAAGCGAATGGTTACCAATCCCTACACACGGCGGTGTTAGGTACATATGGTGTGCCAATTGAAGTACAGATAAGAACTGAAGAAATGAACCGTATGGCCGAAAATGGTATTGCTGCACATTGGCTTTATAAATCGCCAGATGGTGCAATGGGTGAGGCAGAATTCCTGGCACGTGAATGGTTGAAGGGGATTTTAGAACTGCAAAAAACAGCTGGAAATACTAAAGAATTTATTGAGCACGTAAAGATTGATCTCTATCCTGGTGAAGTGTATGTCTTGACCCCGAGTGGTGATATATTATCTTTATCTGAAGGCGCAACTGCTGTTGACTTTGCTTATGCAGTGCATACAGATGTCGGCAATGCCTGTATTGCATCTAAAATCGATCGGCGATTGGTTCCGTTGAGCACAAGATTAATTAGTGGACAAACAGTTGAAATTATTACAGCGATTGGTGCACACCCTAATCCAGCTTGGTTGAGTTTTGTTACAACGGGAAAGGCTCGAAGTAATATTCGTCATTGGCTTAAAACACAACAGATTGATGAAGCTTGCTTGTTGGGAAAACGTTTAATAGAAAGGGCACTTTCTTCTCTGTCGTTGTCTTTGGATGTAGTATCAGAGACTAATATTCGTTCGGTATTGACGGAACTCGAACTGGAAAGTTTTGATGCGCTTTGTGGTGAAATTGGCCTAGGAAATCAAGTAGCCCCCTTAATTGTACGACGTTTGATTTCAGATATCCCGACAGAAGAACAAGTGGGTATCTACCCGTTAGCTATTCGTGGTACAGAGGGTATGGTTATATCCTATGCGAAATGCTGCTATCCAATCCCCGGTGATTTAATTGTTGGTTTTCTGAGTGCAGGACGAGGCGTTGTAGTTCACAGAGAATGTTGTCGAAATGTGGCAAAAACCTATCGAAATCCAGAAAAGTATATTTTCATTCAGTGGGAAGAAGATGTGACTGGTGAATTTAAAGTGGAACTGCGTATTGATGTTTTTAATGAGCGTGGCGTGTTAGCAACACTAGCGAATGTTCTAGCAAAACATGGTACGAATATTCAAAATGTAAATATTGATGAGAGGGATAGTAGGCACAATGTAACGACTTTCATTTTAAGCGTGCTAAATCGAGATCATTTGGCTAGAATTATTAGAAGTCTACGAGAAGTAAAGGAAGTTACACGTGTAATTAGAGGGAAATAATATGGAATGGCATTCTAAACTGGCTAATTTTGAGATAGACGTTTCACAGTGCGTGGATCGCATTGTACAATGGTCAAATATTAATACACACTCTCATAATGTTTCAGGGTTGGAGCGGTTTGCGACGATGGTTTCTCAGGCCTTTGCAGAGTTGGATTGTGAAAAAGAAACACGGTTTTCTACTTCTGCTAAAGAGGCAGGTGCTCCAAATAATAGTGCAGAAGTAAATGTTGGACCTGTGTTGCGGTTTTGGAAGAGGCCTGAAGCACCTGTTCAAGTACTGCTAGTGGGGCATTTAGATACAGTATTTAGTGTCAATCATCCTTTTCAAACCTGTATTCGGCGTTCAGAAAAAATAATAGAGGGGCCAGGTGTTTCAGACATGAAAGGAGGGCTTTGTGTCATTCTTGAAGCACTCAAAGCTTTTGAGCGATTGGATATTAGTGAACAATTGGGATGGGAAGTCTTTTTAAATTCAGATGAAGAAATTGGTTCCATTGGTTCAACGGCCTTATTACGTGAGAGAGCGAAAAAACATCAGGTCGGTTTAGTATTTGAGCCAGCGGTTGATGAGAAAGGAACTTTGGCGGGGGAGCGCAAAGGTAATGGAAAGTTTTCCTTAACCGTTCAAGGTCGCGAAGCACATGCTGGAAGAGACTTATCTTTAGGGCGAAATGCTATTACCCAATTATCAGCCTTGATCTTAAAAATAGACGCCTTGAATGGGCAGCGAGAGGGTATGTCAATCAATATTGGCCGTGTGCAAGGTGGTGGTCCTCTGAATGTGGTGCCAGCCCATGCTACCTGCCACATGGATATACGCATTCAAACACTAGAAGATGCAACTTGGATCAAAACGACCTTAGAAGAAATGGTGAGCACAGCAAACCTTGAAGAGGGATTCCAAGCAGAACTTCACGGAGACTTTTTGAAGCAACCGAAATTATTAACGGGTGAGATGTTGAGATTTTATAATTTTGTTGCAGATGTGGGTAAAAAATTGGGACAAACTATTACGTGGCAAAAAACAGGGGGGGTATGTGATGGTAATACGCTGGCTTCTGTTGGATTGCCGAATGTAGATACCCTAGGGGTTTGCGGGGGTGGGATCCACAGTGCAAAAGAATATTTATTAGTAGACAGTTTACTTGAGCGGATCAAACTGTCGACTGGTATCTTGCTAGAATTAAGTGCGGGAACCCATCGCGCTGATTAAAATCCAGTAGAGATATTATACAGTGGTCACTCCTTATGAATATGCCTTAATGTGCAGTGCGCTTACCTATTGCCAACGATCCAATTTTAATTTATTAGCACTTCAGGCACAAGAAAAACATCGAGAGTATTACTCTAAAATTTTGGGTTATAAATGGGAACTGTTACCAACCAGTGTTGATTGTAGTCGTGAGTGTTCGCAGCGCTATTTTGGTGTTTCCTTTTTTAAAAAAACAGATGTAGGTTATGAGTTAGTATTTGCTCATCAAGGTTCTACGACTACTGATTTTATTAGTAATATTTTTCTTGATGTTTCATTTTCAGAACAACGCGATCACAGTTCACTAATAGAAGCACAGCAGTATATAGCAAATGTGTGCAGTGAGTTTAGATCGAAACATAACGTGTTCTCATCAGAAAAAGTAACCATTAGTCATACTGGTTTTTCCTATGGCGGTGTCATTGCTGTTGATTGTGCAAATTTCGAACCTAAAACCCAAAAGGCTGTAATTTTTGATGCTCCCGGTGCAAGCTCTCTTCAGACTCATCTTTATACTCCAGAAGTGACAAACTACGTGACTACGCCCAATTTAGTGAACACGAGTGGAGGAAGGCATTTAGGAGTAGTCGTTCAGGTATCGATACCACTAGAGCTTCCGTTAACAGACAGTATTTCTGCAAATTTTAACATGAGAGATTTAAACTTAGTATTTACAACTGACGAAGTAAATAAAAATACAGAATTAGCGGACTGGGAAGCTGCACAATCCGAACGCCAACAAAAAAAGGCAACTATAAATGCTGCTATTGCAGAAATCAGTCGAACACTGGATTCACACGTGCTGGATAAGATTATTGCTGCATTTTTCAACAATAACCAAATAAGAAAGATTAGAAAATGGCCTCAGGCTACTAATAACATCATTTATGGGAAGGAAGCAGATCTCAATGGCCCTCGTCCAACAGGTGGTTCATTTTTACAACAATTCGAACGTTTTATTAAAGCAAGACCACCAGAAAAACATACAAAATTTTGGCAGCTGAGTAGTTTGCCTAGATGGGGAAGACTAGGCGTAATGAGCGTTACACATCGAAGAAATAACAAAATCCATGTGTTTGAAGAAGCAATAAAACAAACGGATGAACAGCAGGGTAAAGAATTTAGTTCAGCTGAGAATGAAATTCCTATGCGGGAAAGAAAAAAGCAGTATACATAAAAAACATCAATAGACCTACCTACAATGCAACTTCAGTATGCTGGATTTTTTTGCTGTTTACTTTGTCCAAAAGGTAATTAAATAGAAAATACTGATTGCATATGCACGAAAAATTTTTATTGCGTCCTATTGAGGAAAAGGATTTACCTCAGCTTTTGAACTTTGCTAAAGAAGCTGGGTATGGATTAAACCTATTGTCTACTGATCCTGATGTGATGAAAAGCAGGATCCAATGCTCTTTGCAAAGTTTTGCACAAACCAACACTGAAATTGAACGGAAGTACTTTTTTATTTTGGAAGGAGTGAGCGAACATAAAGCAATAGGTGTAGTTGCGATTAAAGGATGCATAGGGCATCCTTGGCCATTCTATAAATATAAAGTGTCTACACTCTCCCAATCTTCTTCTGTGCTTAATCAAGAGTTTCCTCACCAATTATTGACGGTAGCAAGTGATCACCAGGAGGTTACTGAGTTTGGAGGCGTTTTTCTAAAAGCAGAATATCAGAAAAAAGGCATAGGTGCTTTCATGCTGCGATCGCGTTGCTTGTTTATAGCAGATTTTCCAGATTTGTTTTCAGATAGAATTATTTCCGATCTCCGTGGTGTTAGTGACTCTAAAGGATATTCTCCATTCTGGAGCTCGCTCGGTGAGCGGTTTTTTAAAATGAGTTATGCACAGGCAAGTCATCTTAAATCAGTGGATGGACCACATTATATGATAGAGCTAATGCCACAGCATCCAATCTATGTTGATCTCTTAAGTGCTGAAGCACAGGCTGTGATTGGTCTTGCGCATGATCAGACTCAAGGGGTGAAAAAGATACTGGAAAAAGAAAAATTCAAATTTACACATTACGTTGATATTTTTGATGCGGGCCCTATTTTGGAAGCAAAAAAATCCAATTTAACATCATTAGTGGAGAGCCGAAAGGCAGTCCTGGTTAAATGTGAAAAATCATTGGAATCAGGAGAATTGGCATGGATTACAAACAGTTGTATGGATTTTCGGGCAATAGAAGCACGTATTGCCTTTGCTGAAACAGGTGAGGTTATATTAACTATTGAAACCGCCACACTATTGAAGTTGCAAACAGGCGATACGCTTCGCTATCTATTGATTGAAAGGAAATAACAAAGATGATAGGTAAACAATTTATCAATAATCAATGGATCAATGGGAATGGTGAAAGATTTTCTTCTGAAAATCCGAGTACGCAACAGATTTTGTGGCAGGGAAACGGTGCTGATTCTGAGCAAGTCAGACAAGCAGTAGCAGCAGCAAAAACAGCATTTATTACTTGGGCGCAATATTCAGTGGCGGAGCGGTTAATGTATTTAGAGCAGTTTAATCGGGTGCTGGGTGAGCAAAAGACGGTATTAGCTCAAACCATTTCTGATGAAACGGGTAAGCCGAAATGGGAAGCGATCACAGAAGTGGATGCGATGCTTGGAAAATTGGGCATTTCGGTACAGGCTTACCAGGAAAGATGTCAAGAACAAGAAGATGTTCTTCCCGCAGGTCGTTCTAGACTGACGCATAAGCCACATGGTGTGTTGGGTATTATTGGTCCTTTTAATTTTCCAGGGCATTTACCAAATGGACATATCATTCCAGCTTTATTAGCAGGTAATACAGTAGTCTTTAAACCTAGTGAATTAACACCACTGGTAGCAGAAAAGCTCATAGCACTTTGGGAACAAGCCAAATTGCCAACTGGTGTTATCAATTTAATTCAAGGTGGTCGAAGTTCTGCTGTGGCATTGTCTCAACATAGTGAGGTACAAGGAATTTTATTTACGGGTAGTTATGCAACAGGAGAAAAAATCACCCAAGCATTGGTGGCGCAACCAAATAAGATTTTGGCATTAGAGATGGGGGGAAACAATCCACTGATTGTACACAATATTACTAATATACAAGCAGGAGTTTATCAAACGCTATTGTCTGCTTATATGACCTCAGGACAACGCTGTACTTGCGCTAGGCGATTAATTGTTACCCGAGGCGCGCAAGGTGAGAAGTTTGTAGCAGCTCTACAGGAAACTATACCTAAAATAAGCGTTGGGATCCCTTCAAGTCTGCCCGAACCTTTTATGGGTCCTGTGATCTCGAATGAGGCGGCTGATATGATAATTCGTGCCTATGACGCTTTAAAGAACAATGGTGCTGAAGTCATGGTGCCATTAAAACGCTTAGATCCGGATAAACCATTGCTGTCTCCGGGACTACTAGAGGTGACGTCGCTTCAAAATCGAGCGGATGAAGAAATATTTGGACCCTTATTACAGTTAATTTGGGTAGAGGATTTTGCTGCTGCATTACAAGAAGCCAATGCAACCGAGTATGGTTTGTCTGCAGGATTGCTCAGTGAAGATGAACAGAGTTACCATCAATTTTTAATAAGCAGTCGTGCAGGTATTGTTAACTGGAATAAACCATTAACGGGTGCAAGTGGTCGCGCTCCTTTTGGTGGTGTAGGAAAGAGTGGCAACTATCGTCCGAGCGCTTATTACGCAGCAGATTATTGTGCTTATCCTGTAGCTAGTATGGAGGATACGCAATTAAAGTTACCCGATAAATTATTGCCGGGTATTATACTTTGAAGGATTCTGTGGAAGAAATTAATTTTGATGGGTTGGTAGGGCCGACTCATCAGTTTTCAGGTCTTTCCTTTGGAAATATCGCATCACAAAAAAATGCGAATCAAATATCAGATCCCAAACGTGCAGCTTTGCAAGGCCTGGAAAAGATGGAAACCTTAATGAGGCAAGGGATCCCACAAGCGGTGTTTCCACCACATGAACGCCCACATCTTCAGTTACTACGGGATTTGGGTTTCGAGGGTACACCAGAGAAAATATTAACCCAAGCTCATAAAAAAATACCAGAGATATTTAGTGCAGTGTATTCAGCATCGAGCATGTGGACGGCTAATATGGCCACAGTGTCACCAAGCATGGATACGCAAGATCAGAGAGTGCATATTACACCAGCAAATTTAATAACCCAACTGCATCGTTCTCTCGAAGCCGATTTTAATTACACGTTACTTAAAGCTGTCTTTTCAGATGAAATGCATTTTTCAATTCATAAGCCATTGTATGCTCATTCAAAATTTTCTGATGAAGGAGCCGCCAATCACAATCGACTGTGTGAAGGGTACAGTAGTAAAGGAGTATATGTTTTTGTTTATGGAGATCCAAGCAGCCAAAAATTATATCCAGCACGACAAAGTTTGTTAGCTTCACAGACGATTAGTCAACAGCACTTGCTAAATGCAGCGCAATGTTTTTTTGCACAACAAAATCCTAGAGTAATAGATAAAGGTGTTTTTCATAATGATGTTATTTCAACAGTTAATGAGAATGTTTGGCTTTACCATGAAGAAGCATTTGTGCACACAGACAAAATTGTGAAACAGGTACAGAGCAAACTGGGTAGTAACCTGTTTTTATTAAAAGTTCTAGGATCTGAGTTGAGTGTTGAAAACGCAGTGGAAACCTATTTGTTTAATTCACAGATCATAACTTTACCTGATGGAAATATGATGTTGCTTGCGCCTATGGAAAGTCACGAGCACATTGGAACAAATCAGGTCTTAAACCGCATTCTAGCAGAAGATAATCCTATTAGTACCGTGCAGTTTATTAACTGTCGTGAAAGTATGCAAAATGGAGGTGGACCTGCTTGTTTACGTTTGAGAATGACACTGACGGCTATTGAAAAGAAAGCCATGCATCGAGGTATCATTCTAGATGAAACTCTATTACTTCAGCTGCGACAATGGGTTAATAAGCATTATCGTGATCGATTGATAGAACAAGATCTTCTTGATCCTCTGCTGTTGCAGGAAACCTATCAGGCGCTAGATGAGTTGACTTTGTTATTACGTTTAGGTTCTATTTACAACTTCCAGAAAATATGAGATAACTTTATGCATGTGGAAACAGTATGCAACTCTCATGCGTCTAGAAAAACCCATTGGTAGTTTTTTACTGTTGTGGCCAACCCTTATTGCATTATGGGTAGCTCAAAAGGGGCATCCTGATCCCTATATTGTAGGTGTTTTTATGCTAGGAGTTTTAGTGATGCGCAGCGCAGGTTGTGTTATCAATGACTTTGCCGATCGTTTTGTGGATGGTGAAGTTGAACGTACCAAAAACCGTCCTCTAGCGAAAGGCACTATAAAAAGTTCGCATGCGCTAGGGATCTTTTTTTTACTCTGTTGTTCTGCATTTCTTTTGGTTCTACAGCTTAATCGCTACACACAGCTGCTCTCTATGGTAGGGTTAGCACTAGCAGTTTTATACCCTTTTATGAAACGCTATACACATCTTCCTCAGTTCGTTTTAGGGTTGGCTTTTGCTTGGGCTATACCCATGGCCTTTGCTGCTTCATTAAATAAACTTCCACTAGCGTCTTGGATACTGTTTGGAATTACTTTTTTTTGGACGGTTGCATTTGATACTGAATATGCAATGGTAGACAAGAAAGACGATGTGCGTGTTGGGATAAAATCAACCGCCATTGCGTTTGGCTCTTTTGATCGGTTTTACATTGCATTTTTTCATTGTGTGATGTTTATTCTGTTGATGCAGTTAGGTCTTGCCCTACAATTTAGTTTTATTTATTATGTGGGGATCTGTTTAGCTGGTTTGAATCTGTGTTATCAACACTATTTGATTAGGGATCGTGTTCCTGCAGAATGCTTTAAAGCATTCTTAAGTAATAATTATTTTGGTGCAATAGTTTTCTCAACGGTGGTGTTAGAATACTTATTCTAGGCAGGCAACCACTGCATCTGTAAGCTGTTCTAATAGGATAAAGTAATCGTCTGAGGTCTGAGTGAGATTTGCACCCAAAGGATCGAGCTGTCCGACTTTAATGTTTAAATCTTTAACGACACTATCTACAATTTTAGGTTGAAACTGAGGTTCGGTGAACACACAGGTTACACCTGCTTCTCTGATTTTCTGTCGAACAGTATTTAAGCGTTTAACACTCGTGGGAATTTCAGGGTGCAAAGCAATCGCACCTACGCCATTTAAATCATAATGCGCATCGAAGTATTGGTAAGCATCATGAAAGACAATATAGGGTTTGGCAATTATCGGTTGTAATTTTGTTTTAAGTGATCGATCGAATGTCTGTAAACGTTGGATCAGGTGTTTGCCATTTTTCAGGTAGAGCGCCTGGTGAGTGGGATCAAACTCCGAGAGTATAGTGACTATATACTTTACAAGTTGAACTGCATTTTCTGGATTAAGCCAGAAATGCATGTCATGTGGTGAATGATCATCATGCGCATGATGATCTTGATCCCAAACAGGATCTTGCCGGATAGGGAGCAATTTAAGGCCAGGGGCTAGATTTAGCGAGACCACTTTGGATTTGGAAGGCAGTGTCTGTAGGGTTTTGGTTAAAAAAGATTCAAGCGCTGGGCCTCCCCAAAAAATAAGATCCGCCTGGCGTAGTTTTATCAGTTCGGACGGTTTAAGCGCATAATGGTGAGGAGAACTTCCCGGTTCAATTAAAAGCTCCGGGGTGCCTACACCCTGCATAACGGCGGCGACTAAACCATAAAATGGCGTTATACTGACCAGAACCTTAGGTGCTGTTGCTTGTGCAGACTGTGTCAGCCCGAAGAGTAAGATAAATAGAGCTAAGTGTTTCATTTTGTAATTTAACCAACTAATCCAGGAATTAATTTGTCACTAGTTACTGCAAGCCAGATCCGAGTCGAACTTGGGCAAAAGCTCATTCTAACAGATGTTGATCTGTGTGTGGGTGAAAAAGAGATCGTTACTTTAGTCGGACCTAATGGTGCTGGTAAATCGACGTTGCTGAAGGTGATCTTGGGACTGATTAAACCACAAAGTGGTAAAATCGAATTGAAGCCCAATATACGTATGGGGTATATGCCGCAAAGTATATTGATTGAACCGTTTATGCCCTTGACAGTACAACGTTTTTTAGAACTCACCCATGAGGCTGAGACCACTCATCTGGAAAGAGTTGTTAAAGAACTATCGATTCAAGCATTATTGCGTGCTCCCCTACAATCGATCTCAGGTGGAGAATTGCAACGAGTGTTATTAGCACGTGCATTGCTCAGAAAACCGGACCTTTTAGTCTTAGATGAGCCTGTACAGGGCGTTGATCTCAGTGGCCAAGAAGAACTGTATCGCTTAATTGAACAAGTGCGAAACACCTATCATTGTGGGGTATTAATGGTGTCACACGATCTGCATTTGGTGATGGCTGGAACGGACTCGGTTATTTGTTTGAATCAGCACGTATGTTGTGCTGGGAGCCCAGCAGTGGTTAGTCAAAGCCCTGAATTTTTAAAGTTGTTTGGTATCCATGAGCCTGCCCGTTTTGCTGTTTACGCGCATCATCATGATCATAAACATGTGGATGGTGATACATGCCCTTAGATTTTATAACACGTGGCTTGATTGCTGGTATTGGCATTGCACTCATTGCGGGACCATTAGGTTCCATTATTGTATGGCGACGCATGGCAAATTTTGGTGATTCTCTCGCACACTCAACGCTGTTGGGGTTGTGTTTGGCTTTATTACTAAATGTACATATCTACATAGGTTTAACGAGCATATGCATTCTCGTAGCATGTTTTTTGGCTGTGTTGTCTCGGCAAAAGCAGTTAGCAAATGATGCCATTTTAAGTATTCTAGCGTATGCAACTCTGGCAATAGGGTTGACACTTGCAGCAACGTTAAAAGGGGTTCGAATTGATTTGCTTGCTTATTTGTATGGTGACATCCTATCCGTGAATGGCACGGATATTATTTGGATTTACAGTGTGGATCTAATCGTTTTTCTAGCTTTATTGTTTATCTGGCGATCCATTCTATCGATTACGATCCATCGAGATCTAGCGCAAGTCGAAGGCGTTCATATTAATATTGTGCAATGGATTGTAGTATTACTGATGGCAATGGTCTTTGCCGTTGCAATGAAATTGGTGGGAATTCTATTAATCACAGCCTTGTTGATCATACCCGCCTGTACAGCACGACAGCTGGCACGCTCTCCTGAACAAATGGCAATCTTAGCGAGCTTAGTGGGTGCACTTTCGACAGGGTTAGGAATAAGTGCATCTTATTATTGGGATTGGCCGACTGGACCAGCAATCGTCATGGTTGCCACAATGCTTTTTGCATTGAGCTTGGTGACAAAAAATCTCAACGTGAGAGGAGTATTTTGATCCAAAAACAGAATATGGAGTTTTGTATCAAATACTGCAGTATCTTGGAAGTGTCGCTCAATGAAGACTAAGTTTAGATAGTAATTTCCTCTTAAATTTAATAGAATCTCATTTCAATGTTTCTGATAGGGATATGAGATGAAAAGAACGCAGTCAGGTAATTCTAGCTCTAGTTCAGCACCAAAAGTTCAACGAAGACAGTCTTCATTATTTCAGTTTTTCGGAAGTTCAAGTTCAAATATTGCTTCTTCAAGTGGAGCTCCTGCACTGGCGGTTGTCGCTGGAAAAAAAGCCTCCAATCCATTTTCGACTGGTGGTGGAGGGGTTAATTTTGAACAAAAAGTACAATCCAGCTTTTTAGCATTATTTCTAATGGGGGGAACGTTTCCCATCATGGGTCGTTCGGATTGTATCAAAGTGAGTCTGCAGTCGCGGCGGCAAGGGCTCCAAACAGATGATGCGGTTGTGACTTTTCGAGGAGAAAATCAACAGGAGTATAAATTATTAGCTCAAATTAAGCATAAACTAACTTTTACAGAGAAAGATGAGCAAGCAAAAGAAGCATTAGAGCAAGCGTGGGTCGATTTTACTAGTCCTGGAAAATTTGATCCTAAAAATGATCGAATTGTCATTATCACCGGAGCCTTATCTCAAACACTTATTGATCACCTGAAGCCACTCTTTGATTGGGCAAGGACCTCAGAAAACGAAAAAGATTTCATGAACCGTTTTGAAGAAAATGCAGGAGAGAAGAAAAAAAAATTAGGTTCGTTCAGAGCAATCATTCAAAGAATTGTTAAAGCTGAAATTTCAGATAAACAATTCTGGGAATTTTTGAAAGTGTTGGATATTCTAGATTATGATTTAGATCATACGAGTGGAAAAGATGAAGCAAGCATTATAACACAGTTGAGTGCGCATTTAGTCGATCGCTCTCAGGCTAACAGTAACCGTGTTTGGCAAGAAATCTGCGCCGAAGTTGCTCGTTTTAATTCACGAGCAGGGGTGCTTACAGCAGATAATTTATCGCCCAGCCTAAAAAGTCAATTTATTCAAAGAATAACGCCTAATTCCGTGTGGCATATGCCAACTTTTGATGGGAATAATTTTGTTGGGAATCAGCAATACGTTGACAGTATACGAATAAGATTTCAAAATAAGCAAGGTGAAAATGTTGTAGTTCCAGTGTATGGATTAGGCGGTGTTGGAAAAAGCTATTTGGCATTAAAGTCAGTGTCTTCTTTAATGAAAAATTATAAAATAGTGGCTTGGTTTAATGCGCGAAGCAGAGCCTCTTTACACGAGCAATTTTTTGAGTTTGCTCGGGATCACAGTATTTATTTTGAACCCTCAGCAACTGCCGAGAGAAAAGTTGAAGTTGTTAAAAACTGGTTTGCTAAAAACCCAGAATCATTGCTAGTCTTTGACGATGCCGAAAGTTATCTAGCCATAAAACCATTTATTCCATCAGGAGCACATGTTTTAATTACATCATTAAACGCAACAAGCTGGACTAATGGAATATTTATTGAGCCAATGACAAAAGAGGATGCTACACACTTGTTTAAGCAAGAAAGTGATCTAGCAGTAGATAGCGAACAAGACGAGGATATTAAACAATTGGTTGAAGGTTTAGGGAGTCTTCCTCTCGCCATTGCACAAGCGGGTGCCTATGTTCATGCGACTGGTATTACCGTTCAAGAATACCTAAGGTATTACCAACAAGCAAAAAAGCGAATGTTGGAAGATGGAACCTTGCGTGATAAACGAGGTGAACATCCCTCTGTTTACATAACCTTTGAAATGAGCTTTCAAAAAGTGGGTGACAGTTTGCCTGCTGCTAGGGAACTATTGACATACTGTTCTTATTTGCATCAGAACACAATTCCCAAAGCACTATTGGCTCAAATCACTTTTGATTCAATGGCATTAAATGATCAGATTGCCGTTTTGAGACAGTATTCACTTATAAAATCTAACACTAGTTTCTTAGGCGTTCATTGTGTGGTTCAGGACGTTATTCAAGAAAAAATGGTATTTGAAAATTTAAATGGTGAGTGGATGTTGAAGGTAAGTGATTTATTAAACAACGCTTTTTTGTATGATCGAAATAATCGAGACGCTCTGGAAGGGGCGAAATTGCTGATTCCACATATGATTCGGGTAAAAGAACTTGCTCAGCAAGCGGGCAATTGTAGCCATTACCAAGCTCCTTTGGGCGAGTTATTATATAAGATAGGAGTTTTCTATTTAGATTACTTGTATGATGCTCAAACAGCAGAGGAATATTTGAAATTGGCGGAGCCTTTTTTATTAGTCCCCGACTTAGTAAAACGAAATAACAAATATTTATTGAAGGCCTATTCCAAAAATGAAAAATATGATTTGGCTGAGCAGTATGCTGTAAAATTTGAGGTTGGAATCGAAACGGATGTTGATGTCTTATGCATCTTAGGCAATCATTATTTACACCTAAAACCTGGGGCTGATGGTCATGATAAAGCAAGCTCCTGTTTCAGTAAGGCTTATAAAATAGCCGAAAGTGAAAATAATAAAGACAAAATGGCCATGATTTGCCACTATCGTGGAACCACTTGCCGATATAAAGGTGAAATGAAGAGAAACATTGTGTCAAAGGGTGAAAGAGAGGGTTGGGGAGAAAGATGGATAGAAGATAGAAGGAATGAATCAGAGGTGAGTTTTTCTGAATCACTTGGATTCTACCAACAAGCGTTAAGCTTAAAAGAACGAATTTATGCGCCCAACCATCCTGAAGTGGCTCGAACCAGGCATCAAATGGGCGTAGTCTATATGAGGTTAAATAATTATCACAGGGCTAGAGGTCTGTTTGAGGAAGCGGTCACATCTTTAAAAGACTTCTACGGTGATGAACCAAGAAAGAATATTGCGAATATGCTATTTAGTTTGGGGCAAGCGTGTTTAGGCAGTGGATTATTGGATCAAGCTGAAAAAGCATTTGAGGACAGTTTGGATCACCTGGATAGATTGCCTGAACAATATGCAAATATGGAAAATCAAGTTCGTCGAGAATTAGAAGAAGTGACGACGCGAAAACAAAGTTCTATTGAGTCGTTTATGAGTTCATCAGGACAACGAGTAGACGCAGCTCGTGCAGAGGCAAGCACATTCTCAGGACAGCCTTTAATACCAAGTCAGCCTGAAATGGCAGGTAGCGAGGAAGCTTCAGGTCTGGAACCTATGGTTGATGATCCATTTTCAGAGTCCCAAGGAGCTAGCATAAGTACCCTGTCGCAGAAAAAGAGCCAATGAGCTGATATCCCTGTTTTAAGAAGGAAGTTGATATGGCAAATCCCACACATGATACACAACTGTTACTTTTGTTCAGGAGAGTCAGAATAAACCCAAATGACACTGAAGCCCTGGAACAAATCTATAAGTCAGCTTTGAACTTTCAGTATGGGTGGCATGGCTTTCCTATGAATACCATACAATCTCAAAAATTCATGCATTTCGCTGCAAAATACGGTCATACTCAGGCTTGCTATGATTTAGCTAGGAAATTTTTATCTAATGAACCTCAACAGTCACTTGCCTATGTTCAACGAGGATTAGAAAGGAACCCAGAAGATCAGCAACTGCGGGGATTGCTGGGTGCTCTAGATGCTTTGGAGCGACAAAAACGTAGTGACGAAGCTCAGCAGGTTGAGGCTAGAAGAATAGTTGTGAATAGAGAAGGATTAGCAGAAGCTATTAGAGAAAAAATATTCCCTTGTGTAGTGTCCATCATGACTGAAGGTGGTGTTATTGGGACGGGATTTTATCAACATTCTGAATGGTTAGTTTCGAATGCCCATGTGATACCAAACACGGAAATTTTATCAGGTTCAACGTTCGCAGATTTTCGTGGAACCCGCACAAGCTTACGAGCTGAGCGCGCTTTCCATCGGCCAAGTCAGAAATCAAAATCTCCGGATATCGTTATCATTAAAGGGAATTCACGTGATTCTGGGAATAATTTAAGTTTACCAATGAGTTTTACTGATGATGATGATACAGGAGATCGAATTTATTTTTATGTCTGGTTCAACTATGAGATCCAAAAACATGAAGTTAAATATTTGATCCCTCGTTCCAATGGAGGACAATTTCCATTGATTTTCGCTTGTGAGGATGGCAGTGAGCCAAGACCAGGCTGTTCTGGTGCTCCAGTGGTTTCTGCTCGATTACTTGTTGGAGGGCATGATATACAGTGGCAGTTTGAAACGTTAGGAATAGTTTACGCGAGATGTCCAAATAGTGTCGGAAGTAAACTGGTTTGTGCGATACCGGTAAGACAGGAATTTAAACAAGTGTTGGATGAAATATTGTTTCCTGAAGATTTCTCCCGTAGAGCCGAACAAATGGCTTTAGCCAGTCGTGAGGTACGGGATAATGCTCAAAGAATTTCAGGATATGAATCTGAAAACTCTTATTACAAAATACTATCAGAACAAGGAATCAGTGAGTTTGAATCCGGCAGAACACATCTAGACATTAGTTTGCCAGAAGGGTTGGAAAAATTACTAGGGAAAAATATTTTGGATCTGAGCAGTTCTGCTTTTATAGCCAAAGTGCAAAAGCAATATAAAATAACTGATGCAAGAGTGACGAATCGCACGCAAACTCTGGAGGAAATAGCGGAAGATTTCTTTGATTTTATTCAAACACTGCATAAAGAAACTAACATTCAACTTAGAGGAAAGCAAGGTGATAGTTTTAGAATGTCTCCTAAAGGTTATTTCAGAGTTGATTTGGCAGGCGGTGTAAACACCGATCATTACACGCTCGATATACAAGACAATATTGGTAAGGGGTTACATGCTCCTTCCCCAAACGAAAATCAACCCATTTCTTCAAAATTTGCGATTGCAACAGTGTTTGGTAAACCAGATAATATTTCAGGAAAACAGTTAGTTCAACTCTTATTGAAGAGTGCCACACAAAACAGCAGATTATTATTAAAAAAAATTCAGCAATCTAAAAAAAATCAAGTTGAGAATTCACCTAGAGATAAGAAAGCATTGCTGTATTATGCTAAATGTTTCGAGCATCCATCCTGGCAGACACCGTGTTTTCCTAACGAAGAGGAAGCTGAGGTTGCCTTGCAAAATTCAGAACATGCTGTACATAGTTATAGCTGTGCGGTCGTGACAAAAGGAGATGAAAGCTCTTCGGATGATGATTATGATATTAATGAAGAACCTTTTCGCTCGAAGGCTTCTCAAAAATCTAAAAAAGGTACTAAGTACCGATAAACTCTTTATTTATTTTGTAAGTAATACTAAAAAAACTGTTTGTGGTTGTAGTAGTGGTTATAGGTAAAATTAAAAAATCATAAGAACTGAACTTGGCGACAAAAAGTCTCAGTTTTAGGTAAAGATAGAGTGCAACTTAGCTTTTATCTGTAGAAGGTTTTTCTGGTAAAAACCCACCTGCTTGCAGTTTCCACATAGTCGCATAGTGTCCATTTTTAGCTAACAATGTGTGATGATCACCCTCTTCGATAAGATGCCCCTGATCGAAAACTAAGATGCGATCCATCTCAGAAAGCGTTGATAGGCGATGTGCAATAACCAGTGTGGTGCGGTTTTTCATCAAATAATGTAGCGCATCTTGAATGTGTTTTTCGGTGATGGAGTCTAGTGCACTGGTTGCTTCATCTAAAACGAGTATAGGTGCATCTTCAATAATGGCACGCGCGATAGCAATTCTTTGACGCTGCCCACCAGAGAGTTTTATGCCTCTTTCACCCACTAAGGCATCGTATTGTTCAGGAATTTGTTTGATAAATTGTTCACAGTGTGCGTGTTGAGCTGCTGAGCGAATTTCTGCTTCACTTGCCTTTGGATTACCATAGCAAATATTTTCTCGAATACTGCGATGAAAAAGAGAAGGGTTTTGTGGAATCATTGAAATTTTTGTGCGCAGCGATTTGAGGGTGACGGTATCGATAGGATTGCCATCAATGGTGATTTTGCCAGACTGAATATCATAAAACCGCATAAGTAAATTAACAAAAGTACTTTTACCACTGCCTGAAAACCCAACCAAGCCTACTTTTTCTCCAGAGTTAATCGTGACAGAGAGATTTGTGAAAATGGGAGTATTTTTAACATAGTGGAAAGATACTTTTTGGAAGGAAATTTCACCTTGGGTCACAATAAGATCTTTTGCGCCACGCCGTGTGCTCACATCGTGTTTGGCTTTTATAATCGTTAATGCTTGTTGGCAAATCCCGATCTCTTTAAAGAAATTGGGGAGTTCCATGCTGACAATCCAGAGAAGGGTTGTGATATTGGAAGTCGTGTTAAAAATGAGCACGAGATCTCCAGTCGTAATCAGATCCTGTTGCCAACAGTAGATCATATAGACCGTCATTAATACTCCGGGAAAGAAAAAGCTTGAAATCCCTAAGGCAACTTTTACTTTCTCAACCATGAACTGAGATCGCTGGTGTTTTTGTTGTTCATCCATTTGGTATTGGTTGGTATGCCATCGCTCATAGCTTTGTTTGGCAAAGAGTTTCACCGTGATAATATTGGTAAAAGAGTCGACTATTTTACCGGTGAGCGTGCTGCGCGACTCCGCATGTGTTGCTGAGAAGGATTGTAGCTTTTTAGCGGTGAATAAACAGATCCCTAGATGGAGTATTGCGAAGCTTAACAGAAAGAGCGCAAGTAAAGAATTGATTGTGGCAAAAATAGTAATAGCAATACATAGAGCAACTAGGACAGGAACAAATAAGGTCAAAATCCTTGAGCTGGCATGAGTGGCACTCTCAACCATATCACTGATTTTATTAGACAGATTTCCCGCAAAATTATTAGCAAAGAATTCATAGGAATGGCCAGTCACGTATTCATACATGGCTAGTCTAACATGAGCACAAAAGCGGGGAACAATATAGGCAAGCAGAAATCCCTGCAATCGGAAAAGTAGCTCGATGGTCAACCACAGACCTAACCAGAAAAATAAAACGGGCATTAAATAGATCCACAGGACAGATTTATCACCTTGGAAAGCAATCATCTTGTCAATTAGAAGTTTAAAGGCGTAGGGCCATAAGGTGGCATCAAGAGACCACGCTAGGGCAAAAAATTGAGCGGTAATAAACCACCGACGCTGTTTTTTCATAAAGTGCCAAATAAATGGAAAAACAGAAGTGGGTAATGACATGGTTAAGATCCTATAGGCAGGCTTAATAGCAACTGCCGGTCAAATGTAATGACCGTATTTTAATAGAAGTAAGGAATCTTTACAAATACCTAAGTTAAATATCGGATATGTTTAACTGAGAACTATTGGCAATCTATATGATCTATAGATGGATTAGGAATGGTTATGTTGGCAGTTGAGTTATGGAAACAGTTAATCACTCGATATCTGCAAGAATATTTATTGCTTTGTTGGCCAGGGAGAGCCGAAACTATTGATTGGTCTGCGCCTTTTGGCACATTAGATGCCGCTTGTAAGTCACTTAATATTGAAACGGATGGCATAGGGACAGAAATCTTGGCGCGATTTCAAGACGGCAAAGAAAGGGAACATTGGGTTTTGTGTCATTTTCAATTGGGTAGAACGACATTTGAAGTTCTGCAAAAACGATTATTTAGCTTTTCAGAAAAAATTTCAACAAGGTATAAAAAAAACTGTCTACATTTGATTTTTTATTTAAGTCACCATGTTGATGTTTTTTTGCAAGATAATGCTATGGAAAAATGGAAGAAAACAGCGGAACAAGAAATCGATATTCTTCATATCCAAGAATTCACGCAAGATCTACAAGACTTAACGTTGAGGGATACACCAATTGCTTTTATGATTTTAGTGCGACTGCTTGCCATCGATCTGCGTAGCGATGTGTTGCAACGGCAGCTTCTGAGAGCAAATCTTCTTCACTATGTAAGTGAACATACCGTATGGAGTAAAGAAGACAAATTATTGTTGCAGTCGCTGGTTGCCGTTGAGCTTGTGTAAAAGAGTGGTGGCCAGAGAGGGAATCGAACCCACGACACAAGGATTTTCAGTCCTTTGCTCTACCAACTGAGCTATCTGGCCAAAAGTGAAGCACTATTAAACTGCATTTTAGTAGGGGCAGTCAATTCCTAGTTTATATGTTTGTTAAATTAATTTGGGGTATAACCTGTTGGTTTGGCACTTCCTTCACCAAATAAGAACTTTTCCATCTCAGCTTTAATAAAGTTACGAGACTCAAGTTTAGACATATTCAGTTTGTGTTCATTGATCAGCAATGTTTGATGTTTGAGCCATTGTGACCAGGCTTCTTTGGAAATTTCTTGATAGATGCGTTCACCCAAGGGTCCTGGGTAAGGGGCGAAATCAAGACCAGGAGCCTCTTTCAGTAATTTTTTACAGTTCAGTATGCGTGACATAGTAAAGCCATTCTAGCAGACTTCAGGCGGCATAGATATCGATGAGACTTTCAAGTAATCGTTTAGTCGGGGCTGGGACGCCTATTTTTTGGATGCTTTTCCAAGTATGCCATTGTTTTGATAGGCGCTTTGGGGCTTGGAGACAATAGATCTCCGGATGAATATCAAGATGAAAATGTGAAAATGTATGGCGAAACGGCGCAAAGTTTTTGAGTGGCTTGACCGAGAATTGTAACTGTTCTCTACACCATTGTGTTGTGTCCACCTCAACATTGCACTCAGGGAAAGTCCAAAGTCCTGACCAGATCCCTTTCTCAGGACGTTGTTCCAAAAAAATACGTTGGTGTTTAGGATCAAGAATAAGTACAGCTGTGGTTTGTCGAATGGGTTTTTCTTTTAAGGGACGTTTTCCAGGATATTGATCAAGGGTTTGAGTTTGGTAGGCTTTACAATCTTTGCTAAAAGGACAAAAATGACATTTGGGGTTACTACGTGTGCAAAGGGTAGCGCCTAAATCCATTATGCCTTGGGTGTAGTGGTGTATGTCTTTTTTGGGAAGCAAGGAACTGCTAAGCGTCCAGAGTTTTTCCGCTGTCTTTGGATCATTCGGCCAGCCAGGAACTGCAAAGTATCGAGCAAGAACACGTTTTACATTTCCATCTAAAATGGGATACGCTTTTTGTAAACCCATGGATAATAGTGCTCCAGCTGTAGAACGACCGATCCCGGGTAAAGCCATGAGATCATCAAACTGGGTTGGAAATTTTCCTCCATGTGTGTTTTGAATAATTCTAGCACTTTTATGCAGGTTTCGAGCGCGCGCATAGTAACCCAATCCGGCCCATAAGCTTAGAATGTCATCTAAGGGGGCGTTGGCAAGCTTTGTGATTGTTGGAAATTTTTGCATAAAACGTTTGAAGTAAGGGATGACAGTGGTTACTTGGGTTTGCTGTAACATAATTTCAGAGATCCAAATTTTATATAAATTGGGATTTTTTTGCCACGGTAGATCGTGTCGACCGTGCACTTGAAACCATTTGATGAGCTTAGTGCTAAAATGCATTATTTCATTTCGAATAAAGGTTCCAAATCATTCTCTGGATGTTTGGGTTCAGGGGCAGGTTTACTCATGTCAAGAGCGGTATCTGCATAACGACTGAGATTAGGGTGGATCAACAGATCTTTGAGTGAACCTTGGATACTGATGGAAAGTGGAGTTTCCTTTAAAAGAGGGTGTAAGGTAAGAGAAGACTTCGATTTAATTTGATTGAGTAACGCCAGCGCTTCGTACTCAGCCTTTTGATTCAATAAATCAATAACACCATGACCATTAATGGTGTATTGAGAATGCCAAAGTGTAAATTTATCCGTGAGCAATTTTCCATTTTCAATGGTAAAAGCGGCTTCAATCTCGCTGAAAGGTGTGAATAAGGGGTGGGCGTGTAAGGCTTGTTGTTTCCACTCGCTGAGTTCGGCTGTTAACACTGCTTCGACATTAACAGGTTGCCTACGATGCAGATCGTCTGACAGGGAAGAGACCGTTTGTTGAGCGTGCTTTAAGAGGGGGTATAGATCAATCCCATGTAATTTCCCATCAGTTAAATGCAGATGTGCTTGACCTGATAAGTTGCTCAAACATTCTTGTGTTGAAGTACCACGTGTGATTAGATTTATTTTGCCTTTCACTTTTCCATTGATTTTTTTCTTGTTTCCAATTAGCGCTAGGAAATCACTGACTTCGAAACCACTGATTTGTGCTGCTAAAGTAAACCCTGGAGTTTGGGTGCGGAAATCAACTTCTAAGGATCCTTGATGGTGCAAGTTACCAATCTCTGCATCGATTTGCTCAAAGGTAAGAACGCGATCTTTTGTAGAGAAAAAAGTATTGATTTCTGAAATAGGCAAAGCGGCTAGTTTTAGATTGTTTCCTCGTAGAAATCCTGAGACATCCTGTTTGTAGAAGGGCTGTTCAGTAAGCACTGTTTTCAAGGAGCCTTCTACAATCCCTTGATTGGCTAAAGACAAAGCAAAAGAAGTTATTTCGAGATTAGGGTATTGGTAGTGAAAGGTATTTTTGACGTGTACTTTATCTATACTGGATTGTAGTGGGAATTGTGCTTCTTGGAGCCAATGGCTTAATGCAAAGTTCATTGATTGGAGACTTCCAGAAAATACAGGGCTAGATTGCAGGTTGGCAAGTTGTAACGTTCCAGTGACTTGGGTATCAGGCAGTTCATTAAACTGTACAGAGCAGTCAATATCTTGTAAGTCGAGCATTTGGTTGACTGCTTTAAAATCCCATTTAGCTTGAAGAGACACTTTGCCAGAGTAATGTGGATTGAGCATATTATTGAGCTGAAAGCTCAGTGTAATTGGTTTGAGATAAGCTGTTTTAGCAGAAGCATCTTGGGTGATCAGTTGCAGATCACTGAGTTGAAGATGTTGATGTTTAAATTCATCTTTCCAGGTAACTTGACTGTTTGAAAATGCAATACTTGTTGGCTTAAATAGTGATAGGTAAAAGGGATTATCTGTTTTGAGTAGAGTCGTTAGGAGCTGATGAGCATTTGCTTGTGTAAGCCGCAAGTTCAAACCATTTAGATGGAGGCGTGAGAAAGGTTTGCCTTGCAGAAAAGACCAGAAGTTAGTCTCAATGCGGAGCTTCTCTAAGGTAAGAAAATCCATAGGAGCAACGGAAGGACTCCCGAGTGCAACATCGTAAGCTTCAATAGATAGATGTGGATCAAAATGCCAATAGAGTGGACCGCGGAGCTCAAGAGTTTGGCCGCTGTGCTTCTCAACGTATTGTTGCACTTCTGTCTTAAATTGATTGGGATCTAATAGCGTAATAATGCCAATCAGCAAAAGGAAGCCAAATAATGTGAAGGCGGTGAACGCCCTAAGTAATCCTTTAAAGAAACGAATCATGTCCGTAAGCGCACCATTATGTCATTCGGATAAGTGAGTTTAAAACCCATAATACCTTTCATCTTAAACGGCTTTCTGCTTTAATACAATATATATAAAGTTTTTCAATTAACTAAAACTAATAAGTTTTTATCAATTGCTTCAGTGCCTTATCGACTGACCGGTGAATGAGCTTTTCGATTACGTTTTGCTGAACAAAAACCATGGATTCGTTAAAATAGCTATTAAGATCGGGCTGGACACTGGGAGCAAACAAAGGACCACGGATCTTGATAGAAAGTGGTGTTTGGTAGAGGTAATTGGCGATTTGATCGTCTTCTGGGTAGGGATTGTTTTTCAATAGAGCTTTAGTACGGTAATTAAGAGTATTGTCAGTTAGATTGAGCGTACCTTCTCCTGTAATGACATAGTCATTATGTGTAATAAATAAATCTTGGTTTGTTATTGTACCATGTGTAATGTTAAAGCTTGCCTTGAACTCGTTAAAAGGTGTTAGGGCACTGGGATCAAATGACATAGATTTCCAGTTGGCTAAATCATCTTTTAATAGAGAATTCGAATTACCATTGTTTTTGTTCAACACGGATTCGAGCAGATTATGTAAAGTGGCTAGAGATTGTTGAAGCAACTTTGGCAAATCAATTTGGTTAATCTGCCCATCTACTATATCGATTTCACCAAATCCTGCAAGATTTTGTTTTAGGGCTTCACTGGTGTTGCCGCGTGTGGTTAGATCAAGTTTCAATGTCGTTTGTCCCTCTATGCGGCTAGACGGTTCAAAGAGTGTAATTATATTCTTGATTTCAAAAGGATCCCCTTGCTGTGTGAACACAAAGTGCGGTTGTTTCTCTTGAAGGTTTATTTTGAGAGAAACGTGCTGGGGGCTTTTTTCAATATTAAAAGTGAATGGAGAGATCTGTATGAGATCGTTATTAGCCTGGAAGATCCCATCAATGTTATTAAAGTAGAGGTGATTAAACGCCAGGTGTTTACTAAAAAAGCGACCTTTCAAAGTATGAAGGCGTAAGGGTTGTTGTGACAACTCAGTAGTGAGATTGCCTTCAAGAACGCCATTTTTTTTCATATCAAATTTGAAGGAACTGATATAAAGCTTAGGATCTGAATAATGAAATGCTATTGTTACTCCAAGGGGAGGAGGAATGATAGTTGGGGTTTTTTTTGAGAGATTCAGTTGAGTGAGGAGTGATGCAATATTCAAGTATTTCGAGCGAAGTGCTCCTGAAACAGCAAGCTTTCCTTGAGTGGTTTGGAGATTGAGTTCTCCATTAAATTTGATGGGTTTTCCATCCGGTGGATCCATTTTGAAAGCAATATTCTGCAAGCTGACACTACCAGAAGCATGTGCTAAGAACCATTCACCAGACAAGATAAAGTCACCCAACACTTTTTTACGTTCAATTAACTGAAAGTCAAGAGCAATGGGATTAGAGCTGCCAATCACACCACGAAGGAGGTTGTTTGCTGTTAAGTTAATGTGTTCCAGTGTGTAACGATGATTTTTGCTTGAATCGTGATAATAAGCCGTGCCGTTAGTAATCTGCAAACCGTTTAGTAAGAGTCTAGTCGATTTTTTAGTAGAGTTTGGGGTGAGTTTTTTGAGGAGCAACGACCAATTGTTTTCAGTTGGCGTATTTTTTTCAAGGAGTAAAGTGGGCTGCTCCAGATTTATATTTAAAAATAGTTTTCCTAAAAAGAGAGACCAGATTTGCAATTCTGCTTTGGCCTTGTTAATGGAAATGAAAGAGCTCTTAAAGGGCGGGTTGTTTGCAAGTTTTGCTTCTTCAATGACCAAAGACAGCTTAGGAAACCATTTCCATGATAAAGGACCATTAATCGCTAGTTGATACCCGGTTTGCCGAGAGACCTCCCTTTCAATACTCTCTTTAAATTGGTTGGGATCGACAAAGCTAACAATTCCTACAACCACCAGTACAACAGCAAGGACTAGTGTGGCTAAAATTCGAAAACAATATTTTAAAAAAACCCTCACACTTTAAATTCCTGAGTGATGACAGGTGTTTGATTCTAGCAAACTTCTGGATCGGAGTGAAAGGCATTTCGAATAACTTTAAAAAACTCAGCAAACTAACGTATAGACGTATTCAGAATCGCCTGCCATGATGAATAGAGTTATACCTCATTTTATAAGGTTTGTTGTGTCAACGATTCCTGCAACTATCGATTTAAACCCTTCCGGGGATACCCCTGAGGCGTCGGTGATTTGGTTACATGGGCTTGGGGCTGATGGGAACGACTTTGTTCCAGTTGTAGAACGGTTTAGCTTCGCACACCGTCATAAGGTGCGATTTGTTTTTCCACACGCACCGATGCGCTCAATTACTATTAATGATGGGATGACTATGCGTGCCTGGTATAATATCACGCATTTGGATCTTTCTAAGAATGAAGACATGGCTGGATTGCAGGATTCAGAAAAACTGGTGCATTTATTAATTGAACGTGAGGAAGCACATGGGATCCCAACAGATCGTATTACTTTAGCCGGTTTCTCTCAAGGCGCTGCACTGGCACTTTATAGTGGTTTACGTTTTCCAAAGAAGCTTTCGAGTATTATTGCATTATCTGGATACCTTCCAAGCCCAAACACCTTAAAGCTTGATGAGCATTCTGCTAATCAAGCAACGCCTGTTTTTATTGGACATGGAATGTTTGATCCGATTGTACCGATTATGCTTGGACAATTGTGCAAAGAGCAGTTAGAAGGTTTTGGATATGCCGTTAATTGGCATTCGTATCCCATTACTCATACCGTAGCTATGGAAGAAATAGAAGATATCGATATTTTTTTAAATAAACGGTACAGCGAGTCGTAAGGTACTACGTTCGATCTTCGTCGTAGGAAACACACACCAGAGGTCTTTTACTCTCATCCTTTTCCGGCACCTTGGTGGCGAGTAACAAACCTTTTCGGAAACATTCATTACGCTTTTCAACTTGTGCAAGCTGTTCCATGAGTTGTCCCAGTTCTGCATAGGTTTCAGGTTGAGGGTTGAGCGATAAACTTTTTTCTAGATAATCACGTGCCCTGCCCCAGAGCTGATTTTTGAGACAAATTCGGCCAGCACTGAGCAGCAAAATAGATTCATCAGAGTGTCCAGGTAGTATAGATTCAATAAAAACCAGTTGTGTTTTTACATTTTTGGGATTGCTGAGTCCGTAGTAGTAGGCTAAATCCTCGTTCCAGCCTTTGCGCAATGTTTGTTTGATAAAGCTCTCGCTGGCTTCACCACTAGCATTTTTTAATAGACTCTTTGCATACATACCAATGATCTCTTTATTTTCTTTTAAGGCCTGTGGTACTTTTTTCCAGGTAGAAAGCAAAGTTTTTTCACCTTTTTTTGCAGCAACATCAATTAATGCTAGATAGAGTCTTTGTTCAGTTGCCTGAAGTGAACTTTTGGGTAATACTTTGTTCTTTTGCAAAGAAGGGAGCAGTTTGAGCAATGAATCCCAGTCGTTTGTTTTTTCATATAAAGTTGCAAGTGAACGCAACACTTCAGGATGCTCAGGTATCTCCTGATGTAAGACCATAAGCTTCTCAGCACTTTCAGAATACTCACCGTGCTTTAACTGGAGTTGTGCCTGTGTTAAACGTACGGCAACAGTGGATCCCGTATTGTTCTCATAAGCTAAATCAAGATAGCGATCACGTCGATCAAAAGCGCCTACTTCTTCAGCGGCCTTGGCTGCAGAAAGGTAATTTAAAAGCGAATTTTCACTGTGCTCAGCACTTTGGATCAGGTAATGTTCAGCATTTTTCCAATGCCCTTCACTCAGCTCTAAAAGGCCTCGATACGTTTTGGTGCGTGCAGTATGTTCTTGATGGGTTTTCCACCACATTTTTACTTTTTGAGAACTCGAAACAGTGACGTGTATCGCCCAAGAAATAAATAAGAAAAAGAACACGGTTAAAACCATAAAGGTGATTGAGAGCCATAGGGGCATTTCAACTGTCCAGTTACCATAAGCGAACAAAGCGTATCCAGGATCTTGTCGGATCAAAACACCAAAGCCGACTGAGAAAATCAGAATAAATAAAAACAACAACAATCGCATAAACGAATTACCTCAACGCTTTTAGGTTTTGTAAATAGTTCACTGAAGTGATAGCGGGTAACTCTGTCAGTAAATCAATTTTCGACATGGTGTATAACGCTCGTTGAATGCTTTTTACTTCTGGTTGGCTTTCTACATAATAGGTAAGCAGCCAATCGTTAGTATCTTGGATGGATTTTTGGTAAATCTCATTATCATTAGTAAGCACTGCCAGGCGCGCTTGTTCTAAAAGTAAACGTAAGTTTTCGCGAACTAAGACACGTTGAGCTTCTGATAGCATGGGCTCAACGGGTTTGGCGTGATGTTGAATTTTTACCAGATCTTTGAGTTCTTGAAAGCTGTCTTGAAAAAGCTCCTTCCACGATTTACTCTCAGTTTTTTTAATTTCAGCTAGTTGATTGTTGTGTACAGGTCTAACAAAGGCTTGCTGGGGGTTCAGTCTAGAGGTTTCCTGAATCAAGGTACCGATCTTTAGCCATAATATTTTAAGATCTGGAGTGGTGGTGTTTTGTAAACTTTCCAGATCCATATACAGTGCATTTTGCAGAGGTTCAAGATTCGCATCGTTTAGGCGTTGCACTTTGTCTTTTGCTTTTGTCAGCAAAAGGATCGCAGAACGTAGATCGCGAGTCGTTTCCAGTTGAGTGTTGGCTAAGTTTACTAAGTACTCAATTTCAGCGATGATCCACGTGCTCAGCTTCATGTGGTTCAAGATGGCTTGGTCTTGGCCCTTCAGCAAATTAATATTGTTATCAAGTTGGGTTACCCTAGAACTGATTTCGTTTTCTAGCTTAGAAAATGTGAGCTGAGTAGCCTGGGATAATTTTTGGTATTTTTCAAACTGAAACAAACTCAATACCGCAACACTGACGGCAATGAGTAAACTGAGTACAGCAGTTTTCACGTTTTTTGTTCCTTAAACGCCCTCAACACATTTATAATAGTCAAATTATCTGCATCTGTGGCCAAAATTGGGTTTTTAAACCCTAATTCTAATGCTAAATCAAACATTCTTGGTCCAACAACTATCACCGGAATGTTTCGTAGAGTGTGTACGCGTTTTTCCAACAGTTGCAACAAATTCCTCAAACAGTCTGCACTGGTTGTGACAATGATGTCCAGAGGATTATGCGGCCATTGGTTTGAGCTTTCAATGACTTGAGTTTTAGGTAAGTCTCTTTGATAAACCTCTGCTGTGGTCACAACTGCGCCGCGTTGTTGTAACACTGTGCGCATGAGAGGGCGGCCTGCTTTGCCTTTGAATAACCAGATGGTTTTATCTTGTATGGATTGCAAGATTGGGAGAGACAGTAACGATTCACTCGAAAAGGGTCGTTTTGGAATCAGTATGTCTGAGATATTTTCTTGTTGTAGGGCTGTTGCTGTCTTCGCTCCAATGGCTATCCAGTGTAGGTGTTGGAGTTTTTTGAGATGAGTACGCAAGAGAGGACAGGCAATTTGCACGGCTTGGTGACTGCAAAAAATGGCGGCATGTGCCGTTGATAAAGACGAAATATCCAAGAAAAAATCAGGATTTTTTTGAATGACAATAGTTGGAAAAAGTTGTGGAGTATAACCCATTTTAGCAACAGCTTCTGCTAGCGATTGTATGCTGTTTTCAGGTTTGGTGAGTAAAACATTCATGCATGTTCACAAGCAGTCATAATGGCTTGAGCACCTTGGTCAAAAAGTGCTTCGGCTACTTGTTTCCCAAGATTTTCCGCTTGTGAAAAAGGTGCGGATTTTTTGACAGTTAAAACCAGGCTGCCATCTGGTTTGGCGACTCGTCCTTGTAGTGTGATCTGACTGCCTTCGAGTGTCGCAAAACCTGCAATGGGAGACTGGCAATTACCCGCTAAAGCGCGTAACAACGCGCGTTCCGCTAGAACACAATTCGTTGTTGGCTGATGACTGAGTGGTTGAACAAGCGCTTGTGTTTCTAAATCATCCGTTCGACACTCAATACATAAAGCACCTTGACCAATCGCTGGCAAAACTTGTTCAATCGGCAAATATTCGGTGATGACTTCAGTTAAACCCAAACGTTTGAGCCCAGACGCAGCCAGTATAATAGCGTCAAACGCTTTAGACTGTAGTTTTTGCAAACGGGAGTTGACATTGCCTCGCAACATTTTTGGTTGTAAATCCTTTCTGAACGCTAGTATTTGTGCTTGGCGACGCAAACTTGAGGTGCCAAAACAAGCCTTGGGAGGGAGTGCTTGTAAAGTTGAATAGAGTGGAGACACTACTGCGTCTCTAGGATCGTCTCTAGCTAAAATAGTCTGCAAAAAAAGGCCTTCTGGTTGTTCAGTCGGCATATCCTTTAGTGAGTGCACAGCAATGTCTGCACGTTGATCGAGCAAGTGTTCCTCCAGTGTTTTGACAAACAAACCTTTACCACCGAGTTTGGCGAGTGGTACATCTAAGATTTTGTCTCCTTGACTGACAACACCAATAATAACAATGTTGAGTTCTGGAAATAAAATTTGCAATTGTTGTTTAACAAAATTGGCTTGCCACATGGCTAAAGGACTTTTGCGAGAAACAATAGTGAGTGTTTTTTTCATTGGCAATTTACCGGTAATTGTAATAAATCTACCCAGATATCGGTCCAACCTTGTTGGTGTCCTACTTTGGGTAGTTTGGTTATTTTGGCACAAGATCCAACAGGTGAATTGACACGATCCACAAACTGTTGTGTTACAAAAACGGGGATCACCGTGTCTTTCAGACCAATGAAATGTCGTTGCGGTAGAGAGTGCAGATCGGAGGCGATATCAAATGGATTGAGTGAGTTTTGTAAAGGTGTCGTGCTATGATGTTGACTCAAAGCAACATGATTCAGATCGCCTGCCACCGTACGTAAACTCTTCACATCTCCCCGTTTTTCTGCAATTAAAGCCGCTACAGCGGCGCCACCTGAGAATCCGACCAAATGCACATCACTGGCTTGAGCCTTTTGTTTTAATGTGTCGACAGCTGCATTCATGCTTGCAATGACTTGTGGTGAAAAACGTTGATGTGTCCAGACATCGATATGACAATTGGGATCTTGATCGAAATGTGTATATTGGCAAGGGCGTGCTAAATAAGCAACGTTGGCACTCGGATCAAGGAGTGCTAATTGCAGTGCAAGTGGATTAAGGGGTGTTGGATTTTTAGATTTACGCGTTCGGGTGATCCAAGATCGTCCGTCGCCTTCTAGGTAGATGATCAGAGGCTGCTTTATTTTTTTGAAATTTTGATAACTTGTTAATAGGTGGGTAGGTGTTTGGATCAAGTGTCGTTTAAAACCGAGATCGGTTGCCTGTTGCTCAATCAGATCGCGATTTAGGTGGGATCGGGCAAAACAGCCCGAAAGGAACACATAAAAAATAAGTAATATAGTTAAGTTGTTTTGGCGCATCGTAAGTTCCTAGTTTACACTGATGTAGTGCCCTGTACAGCAAAATTATAAGGGTTTTAGAGCCTTCACCACGGAGAAGTGTGTTGCAATCTTTTACACGGATCGTTAAACAAAGTTTAGCTGGGCTTGCTCTGTCGTCGTTGTTTTTCTCATCTGCTTTTGCAGGAAATCATTCTGTCTCTGTAAATACAGACAATGTTCTTGCTCCCCCAGCTAATTCATTGCGTGCTGCTATTATTGCGGCCAATGCCGATCCAGATGACGCGGTAACAATTAGTTTCAGTGCAATATTAGGTGGTGACACCATAGCTTTAGCAGGTCCTCTTCCCCCCATTTCTATTGGAACCGGTTTGAATAAATCCCTTAGTATTGATGGTGCAGGCGCACCAGGTCTTTCAATTGACGGACAAGGTTTTCACGCCATTTTTTTCATTCAGGGTAGTACCGAAGTCAATATCTCGACATTAACTTTAGAGAACGGCCGATCACAAGGAGGTACGGGTGGAGCCAGTGCAGACGCAGCAGGTGCTGGTGGTGGGTTAGGTGCTGGTGGGGCTATTTTTGTCAGCGACGGGAAAACTACCATTACCGATGTTTTATTTACGGGTAACGCAGCACAAGGTGGAGCAGGGGGAGCAAGTGGTGGTCCTGGTGGACAAAAGAATGGTGGTGGTGGTGGTGGTATGTTGTTAGGTACAGGTGGCTCTGCTGTTGATGCTGCCAATCACGGTGGTGCTGGTGGTGGTGGTTTAAATGCCGTGGGGGGAAATTCTGGTGTAGTGGGACTACCAGGAATATTAACCAGTGGGAGTGCTGGTGGTGCCGGTGGTAACGGTGCAGCTGCTGGGTTTGCTGGTGGAATAGCGGCTGGTGGTGGTGGTGGCGGTCCAGAGGGTGGTGGTGGTCGGTGTGGAGGTGGTGGTGGTGGTGGCAGTGGTGGCGCCTTAGCTGGTTTTGGTGGCGGTAATGCTGGGGCTGGTGTAGCCGTTCAAGGTGAAGGTGGTAGTGGTTTTGGTGGTGCTGTTTTTGTTCGTGACGGTGCAGAGTTTATTGCCAAAACATCTGTAGTAGCAACGAATTATAGCGGTGGCGCTGCTGTTGGTGGCGCGGGAAGTAATGCTGGGGTGGCTTCAGGTACTGGGTTGTATTTTGATACGAATACGATAGGTATTTTTGATGTTGCCGGCGCAGGTCAAACGGTAACGGATTCAATTGGTGGTGCAGGAGGACTTACCAAACGTGGTTCAGGCGTACTCACTTTAGTACCCGCTAATGACTATACGGGAAATACTTTAATTGAAACAGGTAGGTTGATTGCACAAGATGTGGGCAGTGTTAGTGCGACGGTTGAAAATGGTGGCATCTTAGAATTCGCACTTGCAGCACCTGGTACTTATAGTGGAGTGATTACGGATCGAACGAGTCCTAGTATTTCAGGTCAGTTGGTGAAAAGTGGGGGGAATGCATTAGATCTTAATCCGGCAGGGACGAATACATTTACCGGTGGTGTTACTATTTCGGGTGGTACCCTGCAACTATCGAGTTTAGCTGCGTTGAACAGCAGTAATTCAGTTGTGAATAATGGTATTTTTTTACTGGGTGGTGGGGTGCTTACTTATGAAATTCAAGATTTAATCGGCAGTGGCGACGTACAGTTAAGTCAAGCAACCCTTGCGTTTGGGACAGCGGCGGATATCAATTATACAGGACTTTTTTCTACAGCAATTGCGACGGGTAGCTTAAGAAAGCAGGGAACCGGAAAGTTCACATTGTCTGGAAGTGGTGCATCCACCTTTGCCACTGGGGGACTTGATCTTCAGGAAGGCAGTTTTGTGGTTGCTGGAAGTTCTACCTTTGATGATATTGGGATCATCACATTAGGGGCTAACACGACGTATCAATGGAATTCTACAGGTGCTGTGGCGACACCTCCAACGAGTATTACAAGCACTACGAATAATGGTGCGTCCTTTATCGTTTCTAAAAACTTCACCTCAGGATTTCCTGTCCAAAATGTTGACAATGTTACAAACGATGGAGGTGCCTATACCATTACAGGTGGTTACAGTGCTGTGACTCCATTTAAACAGTTTAGAGTCAACAATAGTGCAACAACAGAAACACAGGTGGACTTTGATGTCGCTTCTACTGCAACGTTAACGGTGTCGGGTGCAGGTTCTACTTTCCATTTAAATGGGGGCAACCTTGTAAATGCGGGGACAGTAGTTGTTGAAAATGGTGCTACTGTTACTCGAGCAGCAGCAGAAACCTTTCTCAATAATAACGATTTGTATATTGCCTCAGGTGCTTCTGTTGTAGTGCCCATAGATGGCTCAGGCTCAGGCACAAGCAAACTGTTTGTGGATGGAACGGTTTCGACAGGAGACGTCATATCAGGTGTTGCACAAATTGATGTGCGCACAGGGACCTTTACAGTAAATCATGCTGTAACCGGATTTGGTACAGGATTTACTGTTTTTGATGGTGCAACGACGACCTTAACAGATGCCGCTGCTGCCAATTTTGACATGTCAAATAATACCGTGAATGTTTTAGGGACTTTAAATATGGCGCCCAATTTTAATATTGTGGGAACTGGTGGGTCTGTTCTCAATATTAATAATGGTTTTGAGTTGGGTTCGGCTGGTAATCCTGGGACTGTAGATCTTGTTGGAACGATTAATATAAACAGTGGTGCAACCAATATTAATGTGGCGCCAACCAATTTTGGTTTATTGAACATTGAAAACAATGGTATTGTGGTGCTGAAAACCGATCTTGCTTTGTCGGTAAATGCACAGGTAACGAATAAAGGTGTTTTGGATTTAAACGGAAATAATATTACCGGGTTAAACGCAACTACTTTACGTTTAGAAAGTGATTTTAGAACGAACACGCCTGGTATTGTAGGTGGCGGTTTAATTGATCTGGTGAGAACCATTGAGCTTGATAATGCAGCAGCTACATTTACCATTGATACTGCGCCTACTAATTTTGATAATTTCACAAACACAGCGGGAACGGTATTACTGAATACAGACTTGCCAGTGGTTGGTGATTTAGTAAATGCTGGTACCTTTAATATGAACAATCATAATATGACAGTAGGTAATGGGATAGCGGTTACGAATACTGGGATTTGGTCTACTAGTGGTACGGTTTCAGAAATAGCGGCAGGTTATACGTTTGCAGTTGGAAACGGTGGTGTATTTACCGTGAACAATCCAGTATCGGGTTATACCTCTTTTACGGTAGATGCAGGTGGAACCACTACGGTAAACACCGGTGGTAGCGTAGCAGATGTGATTTCAAATGGTGTCTTGAATTACAACGGTGGCACAATTAGTGGTAACATTAGTGGTGCTGGCACCATGAATATTAATGGGCAGTTTTCTCCCACGGTAGGCCAGACCATAACCGCTCAACAATTTATTATTAACCCAGGCGGGCTTTTGGATTTTACGGTCCAAGTGAATGGAAACCTAACCAATTCAGGCACGTTGCGACGTGGTACAATAGGTACACAAAATGTCCTGGGTAACTTTACTCTTAATGCAGATGGAAAAATAGTGCTAGCGCTCAGTGATTCTCCGCTAGGCACCTCAGCGCTGATCAATGTTTTTGGGACTACAACGCTAAACGGCGGGACAGTTGATATCCTGTTACCGGATGGCGGTGCGTTAATAAGTGATCAAGAAGAGTTTACGGTGATTAAGTCTCCTAATCTTGCCATTAATCCCGTACTGCCTATCGTTGATGTGCCTACTAAAATATTTTTTGCTTTTACACCTAAAATTGTTAACAACGATTTGGTGTTAGTGGCAAAGCGCAAAACGTTTAAGGAGGTGAACACCAATCCAGTGCTAGAAGGCGTCAGTGGTGCTCTCGATGAGTTAGCGCAGCTCAGTATAACAGATCCTAGTATTACCGATACATTTCCTATCCTAGGAATTATTGGTGGACAGACCTCGGTTGAGAATGTAGAAGCGCTCTATAATCAGCTGATACCAGATGAAGTGAACGGTGGGCTTTTTGCGAACAGTATCGTTGTGCAGAATCTTGTGTTGGAAAAAATTATTGGGCGCCTAGATGCATTGCGATTAGGATTTAACTCGGTAGAAAGTGGTCTGAATGCTGGAGATGTTATTGAAGGTAGAGGTTCCTATGGTCCAATGATTTTTGGTAACTCTGTACGCCAAAGTGGGCGTGGGGGGTTAAGTGGCTACAGTTCAGATACTTCAGGATTTGGTTTCTTTGCAGATGCTCCAATGTCCGATGTGTTTCGTTTAGGTGGTGCTATAAGTTATGCGCGCTCCAGAGTGCAGAGACTGGATCATACTGAAAACGTTACAGTCGTACAAAACGTTCAAACCATGGTCTATGGCAGTCTACAGTATCGCAACTTGTTTTTAGATGGTTTATTCTCCTACGGTTATAATATGTATCGTGGACGTCGCAATTTGCCTATTATCGATAGCACAGCAATGTCGCGATATCGAAGTTCACAATTTGGTGGCAAAGTACAAAGTGGCTTTTCGATTCCACTCTATAGCGTAGAGATTTCACCCACCGCCGCCGTTCAATTTGCGCATGTGAATCGTGCGACGTATCAAGAAGCGGGTCCGAGGGGTGCAGGATTGGAAGTAAGCAACCGTCAGGCGAGTACCGTGCAACTTGCTTTAGGTGGAAAGCTCGTTAACATTTCTGAATCCGATGATTTTCTCCCAGAATTACATGTGTTTTATTTACATGATCTCAAGCAATCTAAATTAGAAGTGACGTCCAAATTCTTAAATGGTGGAAGTGCGTTTGTTTCTGAAGGACCAAAACTGCCCAAAGGTGGAGTCAATGTGGGTCTAAATATCACTTCATTTTTAAGTGAAAGCACATTAGTTGAATTGGGTTACGATTTGTATTTAAAACGGGGCTTCACTTCACAATCGGCTTCCTTTAAGTTCCGTTGGATATTTGAATAGTCTACTTACTTACTTTGGCATGGTTGAAAGTCCTAGCTTACACTATTAGATAGGTAGTTTTTTGCCTGAGACATGTTCAACGGATGACTCTATTCACAGGGAACGTGAAATGAAACAAGCGTTCAGTCGGATCACACGATTTCCACTTTTGGGATTATCCCTATTGTGTACTGTGCCTGTTTACGCGAATCATCTAGTTGCCTATGTTACCAATAATAGTAATTCGGGTTCAGGATCGTTTCGTGCTGCTATTGAACTCATCAATAGCAATAATAGCTATGGACATATACGTTTTAATATTTCAGGTCAAACTGTAAACGTCTCTTCGGCACTGCCACCTATTTTTAATAACATTTATGGTGGCATTGAAATTCACGGTAATAATAATACCATCAGTGGTGCGGGTAGTAGCAGTTTACTCTTTTTGCATTCTGGTTCAATTTTCGTTGAAGACTTAACTCTGACACAGGGTGAATCACGAGGTGGTACTGGCGGTCCAGGTACAATAGATTCTGGTGGTGGCGGTGGTGCTTTGGGGGCTGGTGGTGCTGTTTTCGTTAACACAGGTGTGAGTGCTACTTTAAAAAACATTTCATATACAAACAATGAAGCCGTTGGAGGTAATGGAGGTGGTAATGTAGGGTATGCAGGTTACCATTCGGGTGGTGGCGGTGGTGGTATGTTGAATGGTACGGGTGGGAGTGCTTTCCCTATTCAATTTGGTGACTACAATGGACCAGGTGGAGGTGGCGGATTAGGCGCTGCGGGTGGTACGGGAGGGGCTTATTTCTTCTTCGGTGGCCAGCAGGCAGGTCCAGGTAATATTGGTATGGCGGTTGGGCAAGCCGGGGGGGGACATGGAGGCACTGGTAC
>CAYGPC010000004.1:22207-109477 GCA_964351705.1 uncultured Legionellaceae bacterium | reverse complement strand
CCCGGGTGGCGAAATTGGTAGACGCAAGGGACTTAAAATCCCTCGGTAGCAATACTGTGCCGGTTCGAGTCCGGCCCCGGGCACCAGCTAAAGTCTTGATACATAAGGTTTTTAGCAAAGTTCTCATTAGGTTAGTTCATGTCTCTCAACTAATTAACCTGGGCGAGCGCACTACGAGCGTAACGCCTCATAATGAGGATGAGAATATGGCGACTATTTCGCAACAGAAGAACGGCATCTATCGCGTACAGTTTAGGATAAAGGGATTGAAGTTAATATCCAGAACATTCCAAACGAGGCAAGGAGCAAACGACTATCAAGACCTGATAGCCAACCAAATTGATTCAATTGCACAGGTTCAACAATCAAGGTTGTCAATAAGTATGGCAGATTTGTTTTTAAATTTACATGAAGATTTAAAATGAGCAGCCGCGAACCTACCTGAGTTTGTCTGTATAAGAGATGAGATTTCAAGTGGAACGTTAACGCTTACCCAACTTATTAATGATTTCATGTGTCAATACAATAAGAAAAATATAAATATCATTAACCGCCTGAAATGGTGGGAAGGAAAGCTTGGATCTATAACAATAAAAGAATTCTAAGTGTTATGTGGAATCTATTTCTTATTATTTAAGAGTGACAGGAGATCGGAAATGAACTTCTCTCTTTGTTGTTCAGGTATATGTTTTACAATTATATTTAGAACGCCAGATACGCAATTTCGAAAATCATCCCCCCCCAATCCTTACTAGTCATATTCATTCATAGTAATATTCCTATATCTTAATGGGGTGTTAAGTGGTCCTGTCTAAACAGGGGCTACTACACATTTGTATAAAAGAGTTGTTATATTGTGCGTCATTGTATATCAACCACACAAAAGTTAAAGGTCCGCCGAAAGAAAATGCTAGCGCCACAGGTATGAAGCCGATGACCATTAAATACTCTCTTATCTTCTCTCTCATAGTTTTATTTCTTAATTAAATGGGTGGTTCTGATACTTATATCGTCAATCAAAGGTGTATTCTGAAGTAGGCAATCAATCTCTAGGCGTACTAATCCGCTTTAATGAGCTCAATTCCATTCCTTTCTTGCATTAGAGTATATTGAAGTACATTTGAGTAGAACATGGACTTAAAATTCCTCGGTAGCAATACTGTGCCGGTTCGAGTCACCATTATTTATAAAAATCAGCCATAAAAAATTGGCGCTCCTATAATCGTTAATCGAAGGGCCCATTATCGACGCCGATTCTCCATTTCTGAAGCCAATCTTTGCAAAAGAGAGTGAATACAATTTCATTGTCACAGAGATCGTACTATGATAAATTGTGCAAAAATGTTGCTAGATAACTTAAGGGATCTTTAATGGGAAATTGGATATTGCAACAAGTGGCGCCACTTGAGGAACCTATTGCAAGCGAGAGTGTAAAGAATCACAGACAAATGCTTGAGCTCTTGAGGATTGAATACTCAAAACAAGAGAAACCTGCAACCGCTGAGCTATCTGAAATTCACAAAGCTTTAATTGCAGAGAGTAGGGAAAAAATAAAAACTTTAGAGGAAGAACGCAAGCAATTACGAGAAAGTTTATCGACTTTACATCAGAAAGAGCTAATAGAGTGTCAGAACGCTATTAGGAAAGCAGCTTATGGAGTGGCCGATATCGAATCTCGTTTTGAAGAAACTCGGTTGGGTGCGCACCTTGCTAAGGCTCAGATACAGTTGAAGAATTTTGAATGCTTGATAAAAAATATTCAACAACTATTAATTTTTGTCGAGAAAGAGTCAATATAAATTGACCCCAATTTAATTTTAAAAATAATGAATTTTAAAGAGTTCACAGAAACTTCTTATCATGAGCAACAAGACGAAATAAAAAAAATGAAGCGTCAAAATGAATATAAAACCTATTTGAATGGGCTATTACCTTATAAGGAGGCCTTGGAAGATAAGCGACATGAGTGGGATAGACTGAATGAACTTAGAAAAAAAGAGCTGGATCGTTATAGTTTAGAATTTGAAGTCGCTAGTTGTTTTTACGCCTATCGTGCAGCTATGGAGAGTCACTGTGGGAAGATCGCATTGTTGGAACCTCGCAGAGTGGTTAAAACTGCAACCCAACGTTATTCAGAATATCTACACTACTGCATGACTACCATTCAGAAATGTCTTGATGTTGCAGCCCAAGATCTTGTGTGTGTCGTTCGAGAGCCTATGGTTACCAATCAAGCTAGTAATGGTTTTATGCCGGCGTTTACTGTCGAGCGGCTGCAAGTAAATGATACAAAGGAAGAAGAGTTAGAAAGAACAGCGAGTGTAAAACCAGTTAAGATGGGAATACATAAGTAGGTTTAATAATAGGCTGAAAGCTGTATAATTTCGGTCTTCCTCTTTCACAAAGGAGTTCGATTTTGCAAACCTCATCCGTATTTCATTAATACGCCCACAAGGATTTGAATATGGGATCCTCCCCAAGATTAATTGAGTCAGCTTCTAAATCTGCGAGAAGTGTTTAATAAGCTTTTTAAGTGTAACTCGATGGCTTTTGGTGAGTTTCACTGTCTGGTATTGCGCTACCCTCTTTGAAATCAACAAGAAAGTAGTTGAGTCTTATGAACCTGCTATGGTTTCAGTTTAGCCTGTGGGGCACGCAGGCTTTTTAACTTATTATAGCCGAGCTTCATTTTTTCATACATGAGACAAATGTAAGGATGCTCACGCGCGTACAGCATTTGTTTGTACTCCTGATTGGTTTCAGCATATTCCTTGAGTCTTGCTGTTACATTCTGATCATAGGCCGAGTAACTCGCAAACGTTCCGTTATCCTGAAAACACAGGCTTACGCTATGAGCATCTTTGGAAGCACTAATAATCCCTAAACCGAATAAATAGTTCGCTTGTAGCAAACTGTCGCCAACAATGAAAACATGTGTTTGAGTGGCCTGTCTGTCGAGATCTAATTGAACATGGGTTGGCTGCAGAGAAAAAACACTAGAATCCAGACTTGGGGAGCTTTGTTCAAAATCAGTTGTTTTCAGCTCAGGGAACTCTATGGCGAGGATCGTAGCAGCATATTGATGCAGTGTATGTTGTACATGTTTAGAGTCAGATACATTTAACAAATGGTTTGGCACTTCGCCAGTCACGTAAAATTGTCTATCTTGAGCTAGATATTGTATATACAGTATTGGCAAGTATCCCACCTGCCATCCAGCAGGCTTCAGCAGGGATAGATGTTGATGCGACAAGAGAGAGCTGTTTTCTACTGTAGGTGATATAACCGTTCTGTTAGAAGGTAGAGACAGCTTGCAAGTATCTTTGAGTTTTAAACGTATGATCCCATGAGATTTTTGTTCCGGTCTGGGGGTAGGTAGGGATTTTGTAACGACAGGGATCCCTGGGATTTTTTTCAAAGCACTTCGATTGGCACCATCAGCAAAAACAATAGTATCAAAGCGCAGAGTTTTTTCCTGTTCATTTTTTTCATGATCTTCTGAGGCGACCCGTTCAACCTGAGCTACTCCCTTTTTAAAGTCAATGTTGTTTAGTGTGCAGCCCATATAAGTTTCTAAAGCATTTTTTGACCAAAGTACTACTTCTTGATAAAAGCTTGATACTTGGGAGCTGAAGAGGGTGTATTTTTCTACAGAAGCAAGCTGTAAGTCTTTATCAAATTCGTATAATTTGTCAAACAATTCCCATCCAGTGCGACTATTGATTGGATAGGCGCTTGCATCAGGTGTTGTATCGGGACTAGGAATATCAAAATCTTGTGCAAGAATCTGGAACAGTTGAGTTAAAAAACTGTGCCCAGCAGGTAGGTTATACAAATTCCAAATCTTATCAAATATGGCGCTGCATGAGGCTTCGTGCAAGATTGTTTGGGACTGCTTAAGGCGGTCTAACAGTTTTAGATGCAAATAATTTTGTAGTGATTTTATAGTTGCTATACCTTTGGCTTGTATGACAGAAGTGAAAAAATCATGATCAACTGGAAATAAGGTTGCTGTTTTTTCACTGAGTCCTACAATACGAAATTCAAAAATTGGATCGTCTTCATCGTAGCTAATTGATAAGTCTAGATCAGAAGAATCAGTTCGTCCGAAAGCTGATACTTTGTAGTATAAATAATTTAAGTATTCCTCGTCTAAAACGATCCGTTGGTCTCGCATAAAGGGATTTGTGCGAGTATCAATCACATGTACGCTATGTCCTAAGTCTAAGAGGTTAATGGCAGATTCTAATCCTCCAGGTCCCATGCCAATAATCACACTTGTTGTTTCAATCATGTAAGCAGATGCCTTTTTTTGTTAATTTTAATATTGAGTTTGTTAAGCTTTTCTTAATAATCAGTTAATGAATCTGATGTAATTACACTATTCCCGTATTTGTTCGTAACCCACTCTAACCAACAAACCAAAATTAGTCAACTGAAAAACTAACCCGCTGGTTCTATGAAAATTTATTGAATTGTATGATTTTTAAAGCAACTTGATGAACTGATCAATATTCTACAAACTTTCGACAGTAATGTTAGTTGTAATTGGATTTTTAAGCTGATAAACTTAATTCGATTGATTAGAGGCGTGTAGGAACGTAAAGCTTTCAAAATGCTTTCACATCTAGCCCATGAATAATAAAAAATATTAATAATCAGAAAGGAATATTTAGATGCCGACTGATCCAGAGACTAATACTTTTTTAGAACTTAGAGCTGCTGTCGATAGCGCTTTTGGCATTTTTGAAGATCTACATGAATGGCTTCAAGATCTGAATTCTGATCGAGCGAAAATAACAGACTTCATGTCAACGCAAGAACAAAAAACGGTTGAACAACTTTTGAAAGAGTGGCAGCCCCATCAAGATAGTCAAAACCATTGGCTCCTCAAGGTTCGTCGGCTTTTGCATCGTTCACAATTTCAGAGACAAGCCTATTTTTTAGTTGAACTCCAGAAGTTTTATGGTGAAGCACTGTATCTTGGCAATATTGATTTCAATAGCTGTGTTGAACTATTACAGAAGCTACAGGCTTTTAAAGAAGGTGTGACTGGGTTTGAAGAGGGTTTGGGAGTTAACCTAACGAATACTTTGAATATTCTAAGTAAAGAACATGATTGCTTTAAAAAGACAGAGGAGATTTTGGAATTAGATCATGAAGACGCTGATGATATTCTAGAAGATTTAGAAACGTGGGAAGAGGAATTAGAACCTTTTTTCAAAACCTTGAAAATAAAGATTTTTAGTGTTGCTGTTTGGTGGATCAGTAAGGAAGGCCGAGATAAAGGATGGCACCCTGGGCATATCAGTACAGGTAACGAGCTTTGGAATGCTTATAACAGGCCTGAAAGACTTCGGGGAAAAATAAGCAAGATTCAGGAATTGGGTGATGTTATGTTAGAGCTTCATTATTGGGAGGATCAATTTAATGGTAGTTTACAGCAAGCTCAGACGATGGATGCGGCTTTGGGAGATAAAGTTAAGCGTGCTCGGTACTTAGCTCAAGTGCTTGATCCAAGCACACAACTCAATGGTGGGAATTGTCTTGGAGATACAGATTATTGGCTAGCACATTGTAGTGTTTCAACATTAGGCAATCAACGGAAACCTACCTTTTCTGGCTTTGAAGAATTGCATGAATCCAGTATAAGCACAGAGGTTCGCATGGCACAAAATCGTCAAGGTATTGTGAGTATTTCGTTAAGACGTACGGCACAAGGATCCGAGTCTGATAAGAGCCAATATGAAGCGGAAGTCGAACTCGATAAAAATCAATATCAAGAGATCGCAGTATTAGAGGAACAGCCATTTTCAACACTGGTAACAAATATGTTTGCTAGAATTCAGGATGCAATGGCATTGCAAGGGGAAAAAAATTTACGACTTAGGGTGTCAGTTGAGGGGGAGGAATCTGCACACCAACTTGGTTTTTTTGTGGACGCTAAGACTAAGCTGGTTGCCTTTCATGACAGTAACAGAGGTGTTTTTTCAACAAATGAACTTTCTGAACTTGAAAAAATAGTGCAGCTCAATTGCAGGCTTGGAGATTATGAAAACCTTTTTCAGCAAATCAAAGTGTACCGTGAAGTCGATGTTGCGATAGTGCCAAATCCAGACAAGCAGGCTCGTCTAAAAATCAAAGCCTATTTTCAAACCAGTGTGCTTTTAAGAGATGAGTGCTTTGAGCAGTTAAAGCAAGCACATAATTCGCTTCAAACACCGAGTCTGACCGATGAGATTTTTTTTATTTTTGTCATGTGTTTACACCTTTCTCATGCAGAGTACTATAAGGATAAGGCACTAGTTACTAAGTTTTATCACGAGATGCTTGAAAAGACATCGCGTTGTCTGTTGCAGTCAAGGGAAAAAGTGCTTGGTCTTATGATGGTTATTCGTTATTCTTTTGGAGCTCTACTCATTGGACAGGGCAACAGTGAAGGTTATGTTGAAATGCAACAGGCAGTACGTTTAGGTATCGAATGGATGCAAAACAAACCTGAATTATCTGATGCTTTAAAAACACTTCAACGTTGGAGTGATACCACGGATACTGAAAAAATGAAGTGGAAGCAATTGGATGATTGTTTAAGCAAACAATGCGGAAAGTTGCTTGGTCGAGAGTTTTGTGAAGTTTCAGAGGCCTTGCGCGACTTGAGCTATGATAGGAGTTTTGCTGACTCCAAAGCGTTTCTTGAAGCGTTGGAGAGAATTGAGCAGGGCGTAAAGCCTGTGTTCAATCAGTTTGGAGCTAAGGAGTCTAAACCTAGTTCAACCGATGCGTGTAAAACTGGGTTAGAGATTATATTAGATGCTAAATCTGGAATGTAAAATATCAGACATGGTACAATACCCCAAAAACTAATAGGGAGTTTGATGTCAGTGTTTTGTTCGAATGGAGTGATTGCCCAAGGTTCCCTGACTATGGAAAACGTTGTTCAAATCATTTACAGTATTAAAAAAAGTCCAGAAGGTCGCTTATTGTTTACCAGGGATTTTTGTGAAAGTAAGCGCTTAGAATCGTTACCCAACCATGAGTACAGTTAGGAAATATTAAGATGTCGAATGAGCAAAGTGTTAACCCATTTTTAGAGCTTAAATATGCGATTGACAATGCCCTTAATATTTCTCAACAGTTATATGAGTGGGTTTACAATTTGAATGATGATGGAGAGAAAATAACACGTTTACTGTTACCCGAAGAGCAAAAACTAGTTGCACAACTTTTCAAGGAGTGGCAGCCTCATCAGAATAGTCAAAATCATTGGCTTCTCAGTATTCGTCAGTTTTTGAGCAACTCTCAGTTCATGAGAAAAACCTTTTTTTTAGTTGAGCTTCAGAAGCTTTATGGTGAAGCGCTGTATCTTGGTCATATTGATTTTAACAGCTGTGTTGATCTTTTAAAAATGGTACAGACTTTTGAAGAAAATTCGACCAGTTTTGAAGAAGGTGTGGGTAATATATTATCCATGGCTTTAAAAACCATAAATGAAAAACATGAGTGTTTTAAAAAATCAGAAGAGATTTTGGAAGTCGGTGATGATACAGCAAGTAGTATTTTAGAAGAACTTGCTACGTGGGAGGAGGATATAGAATTTTTGTTTAAAGCCCTAAAGGCGAAAATTTTTTCTGTTGCTGTTTGGTGGATAAGTAAGGAAGGCTTTGATAAGGGATGGCGCCCTGGAGCTGTTGGTACAGTTAATGAGATTTTGGTGGCGTATAATACGCCTGACAGACTTCAGGAAAAAATTGGCAGAATTCAAGGGTTTGGTGATGTTGCAAATGAGCTTGGTTTTTGGGAGTTGCAATTCAACACTAAGTATCTAGCTGCCCATTGCATAGATGAGGCTTTGGGAAATAAGGTTGCACGTGTGCAGTATCTAGCTCAAATACTTGAGCCAAGTACTCGTTTGAATGGGGGAAGCTGCCTTGGAGATACTGATTATTGGTTAGAGCGCTGTAGTGTTTTAACATTAGCTGAACATCGGAAAACCACATTTACTAGCTTTGGTGATCTGCATGAGTCCACCATGAATTTTAATATCCGTGCTGCACAAATTCGTCAGGGAATTACAAGTGTTTCGGTAAAATTTAGAGATCAAGAACCTGAGTTTGGCGATATACAATATGATCGGGAGGTCGAGCGCGATGAAACCCAATATCAAAATATTGCTGTACTAGAGGGTAAGTCTTTTACCGCATTGCTTGCTGATGTTTTTTCTGAAATCAGGGAACTGATGGAACACCAAAAAGAAAATAGCCTAAGATTAAGAGTCGCTCTTTTGGGAGAAAGTATTGGGCATAGACTTGGTTTCTTTGTGGATGGTAAGACAAGAATAATTGCCTTCCATGATAGTAACTTCGGTGTTTTTTCAGCAACTGATCTGTCTGAACTTGAAAGAGTAGTAAAACTTAGCTGTCTCTGGGGAGAGTATCACAATCTTTTTCAGAAAATCACTTTGTACGGTGAAGCCGAAGTTCCCCGTGCACCAAGCCCAGACAAATTAGCTCGTCTAAAGGTTAAAAAATATTTGATTGCTAATGTGCTTTTAAAAGATGAAATTTTTGAGCAAGTGATGCAGGCACATCGTGAGCTTCAAGCTCCGACGTTGGCAGATGATTTTTTTTGGATTCTCCTCATGATTGGACACCTTTTGAGTTTGAGATATCAAAAGTATAAGAGTCAGCAAGTTGTTGATCTATATCGTGACGTTTTTGCGAGGACATCACTTTGTCTATCTAAGTCAAGGGAAAAAGGACTTACTTTCATGATCATTGTAAGTTACTCTTTCGGTCGATTTCTTGTTCAACATGGAAACCGAGATGGTTATGCTGAAATGCAGCGGGCAGTAGACTTGTGTATTGAATGGATGCAAGACAAACCTGAAATGTCGGATGCTTTGAAGAGTATACAAACCGTGAATGATAGATTGGATAGTGAAAAAGTGAGGTGGAAGCATTTAGATGATATTCTAGGTGACCAAGCTACAAAACTTTTTGGGCGAGAATTTCAAGAGGCTTCAGAAGCGCTTACTCATTTGAGCAGCGGTAACCATTTTGCGGATTCCCTTGCGTTTCTTAGGGCATTAGAGAAAATTGAGAAGGGTACTAAGCCTGTGTTGCATCAGCACACCCTTAAACCGCCTGCTTTTAATATAGAAGACTTAGTTGAACAAACAGAGGCAATCGCAATCCCTCGGACAAGCATTTAAAAAGTTTTCCTAAGAACGATACTTCCCGCTTTACGGATGGTTTGGTGGATCTCATTGCCTGGTACATTTGGGTAAGCATCCGGATTGTGGGCATAGAGTTCTATATAGTGCTTTAGTAATCTTTCACGTTGTTCTTTTTTTTCTGTCGTTTTTGTCAGATAGTCTGTTTTACCAACAATGTAACGATAAATCGCAACTTCAATTTCTTCTGGTTTACTGGGTACGGTGGATGAAAGAGTCGTGCGAGTGCTCAGATGTCTTTCGGTGCGGTGCGCGCGGTCCATTTGCTTGCTTTTCACCTAACTCCCTCCTTGAGTATTGTGACAAGTTGAATAAAGACGACATTGTATATAAGGCAATTTGGTCTGTCTAGTTTTCTTTATTTAGGTTTGAGAACTGCTTTCTCAAAAGCGATCCGTTCTGAGGTTTTGGTTAGTTGGGCCAAGGTTGCTAGATTTTGTGTGTCGTAGTCGGGTCCCTCGCGTAATGCACGTCCAAAGATGGCATTAGCACAGGCATTCAATTTAGCAGCCTCATTACTGAGGCGTACCTGGCTTTTTTTATAATCAAAGAACAAAGACATCTTTGGGCTCACTTTGGAAATATGCGCTTAAGCATAAACCCAGATCTGCAATTAAACAAGTTTTGTGGATAAATTAGTATGGAAAAACGCCTTCACGTTCATAGAGGCGACCATTTGACACCCCTTGCTCATAGAGCGTTTTGAATTTGAATTTAAGATATTGCACGGCAGCGTCTCGATGTCCCGATGCCAGTCTCGACTCGAGCAGGTTAAGGAGTTGCTGGGCTTGACTCTCGAAATCGAGGATCCGGCTCTCTTCTTGGGTTGTCTCTCCTAAATACACGTTCGCTCCTTGTGTGGATCAGAGATTGTCTAATCGCTAAACTTTGGTACAATGACTTAAGTTTAAAAAGCGTATCCTAAATACGTGTAGGTAGCAATAAAGAAAGTTTTATAACTTAAGGATGTTTCATGTCAGAACCCACAGCACTTGATACGAGTTTTATGCAGATCACACCAGCCGCAGAAGGGCACTTTGCTCGTTTGTTACAAGAAGAAGATACGCAAGGCATGAATTTACGGATGTTTGTGGCGAATCGCGGCACGGTGCACGCAGACATTTCAATTACCTTTTCACCCGAAGGCGAAGAACAGAAAGATGATCTGAAAATAGCCTTTGATGCTTTTGCTCTTTTTGTTGCGGCGGATTCTAAAGCCGCTTTGAATGAAGCTGTTGTTGATTTTAAAGACGATGGCTTGGAAGGTGGTCAGTTGTCGATTAAAGCCCCCCATTTAAAAGGGAATGTTCCGAATGCGGATGAACCCCTAGAAGATCAAATTCAGCACGTCCTCGATTCTGAAATTAACCCAAATCTTGCTTCACATGGCGGTAAAGTCGCTCTCGATTCTATCCTGGACGATAGTCTGGTGTTGTTGCGTTTCAGTGGCGGCTGTCATGGTTGTTCCATGTCAACGGTGACACTTAAAAATGGTATTGAAAAGGTTTTAAAAGAAAAATTCCCACAAATCGTGGAAATTCGGGATGTCACTGACCATACTTCAGGTGAAGATCCCTATTGCTAAAAGGAATTGCAAACATGTTTGGTCGTAGACCCCTGTTAAAAAAATACATGAGTGATATTGGTTGTTTCTTGAAGAAGCTAGAACACACCCATACAGCACCTTCAGCGGCTAGAGCGGCTGAAGAGGCCAAGCACGCTCGGATTAAGCGTTTGCGTGACGATCCGAATGCCACTGAGCAGTCTGACGTGTGGGGTCAAGAATAAATGTCCAAGAAGCCTAAAATTTCAGATGACACTGCGGATGGGGTTGCTGCAGTCACTATCATTTTAATGGTCGTCGGGACGGTTATCTATTGGTTGTTTAGTACCACCTAGTGAGAAAAAACGTATTTTTCTCGGCGCACTTGTTTGCGATCAAATCCTTTTTCTGTTAAGGCATCAAAGTTCTCATCGATCATGTTTGGGTTACCACACAAATAGACAATGTCATTCTCTGGATCGGGTTGAAGTTTAGATAAAACGGTTTGTACCCTACCGACTGCTTCATGCGGTTCATTAACACTTTCTTCACGTGAATAACACGCATGAAAATGAAAATTTGGCACCTTGTTTGCTAGCTCAAGAAAATCTTCAGCAAAAAGTATATCATCAGCTTTACGAACCCCCTGAATAACAATCACTTCTAAATTGGATTCTGCCGCAAGACGTTTTTCAATTTCAGGTAGCATTGAGCGATAGGGTGTGACACCCGTGCCTGTTGCCACCAGTATATATCGTTCGGGCTGTTCATCCTTAAGCACGAGCAGGCCATAGGGCCCGCCTAAGGTAACTGGATCGCCAGGTTTCAGTGCAGCAAAGTGGGTGCTTGCAACACCTCCTTCAATATGTGCACAGGTAACTTCAATGGTTGTAGCGCCTGGTGCATTGGCAAGACTGTAACTACGGCGAAACAGTTTTTCAGGGCCTTGAATATGAAAGGTAACAAATTGCCCAGGCACAAAATCAATAACTTGTTTGTCTTCACGTTCAAAGGTTAAATGTCTGACCGTTGGGGTGATAAGCTTTGAATTCTGTAAAATATAGGTGGTGGTTACTTGTGCCATGATTGCTCTCTTTAAAAATCTTTGACACTTGATAACACAAAAGGTAAACACTAGGCAAGCTATAAAGAGTTGGACAACTTATGTATGGTTTAGTGAGTTAGGAAGAGTATCTGTTAATTGATCATCGATCCCATTGAGTGCAAGTAGACTAGTCTCGGTCGAGGTAGTGCCAGAGACCCATGAAAAGCTGATCGTGCGGATTTGAGATTGAGTGATAGCAATTAGTTTTCTAGAGGGCAACAATTCTACCTTTGACAATGCTCAGCTGATCAGGTAAATCGCACAACTCTTTGAGAGCTCTATCATAGGCATTTTCATCTTTATCTTTAAGTTTTTTATAAAGTAACAAACCTTTTTCAAGTTCATTAGCCGGTTCGTGATTTGTGTTTGCTTTCTCCAGTGTCTCAGATACCGCCTCAAGTCGTATGACACTTTGCAGGAGTTTACGCATACGCTCATCTTTTACCATATCTAAATTGTTAAAACTGTGGGCTATAGTTGATAGGAAGGTTGGGGAATGCTCATCTTGCTCTTTCATGACAGCTAGAAAATCTTCAAAAGAAGTGATCCATTCATTATCATGTAATAGAACAAAATCAATTTTATGAACTTGGTTTGGAACAATATGTTTGACACATTCAGGACTTATCTCATTTAGCCACTGCGTAAGCTTAGCCACATCATTAGTAATGACACTAGAACTTTGCCATGTAGTTTGTAATCCCGCACCAAATTTCAGTAGAGTGAATAAAGCTGCGTTGTATCTTGGCCATGATTGAATAGCCAACGCACTTCGGTGACGCATAACTTCGAACCAGGCGGTTAAGGGGGCACCAGCATCAACCAATAATTTTTTCTCTGCAAGAAGGAAGGTGAGCACTTTATTTGAGTTTAGGGCTGCATACTGCAATAAGCCCTCATCGGTGTTCGCTCCTGCATCAATTAATAACTTAAAAAGTTCAAATTTTTCATCAAATGAGGAGTGATTTATAGGATCAATGAGAATATTGAGTGTAAGGCGGGTGTCTCCATTGTCCGCAGAGGCAGCACTGGCGCCTTTTTTAATCAGGTACTTTGTGGCAAATTGAGCTTCACTGGGTAGGGTAGTGTCAATTTGTATTGCGTAGAAAAGAGCAGATTTTCCTTTTCGGTCCAAACAGTTTATGTTAGGTTTTTTTGCAAGCACTGTATCTGTGAGTTGTATACAGGCTTGGGTAAAATCCGAGCCTAAGTTGGGGCCCAAAAAAGATGGATCCTTTTCCTTTGTGGGATTCAATGTTAGAAATTGTGCTGATTTTTTTTTTGCTGTCTTGATAATGGTTGCTATGCGTGAAAAGAGTTCCGGTAACAGTAACACTTCGGACTGCTGAGTAAGTTTTTGTATTTCAGTATAAGGAAAGTTTTGAATGCGTTCTTGTTCTTCATTTTTTCTAGTCTGTGCTTCTTGCTCTTGTTGTTCTAGTTGTTGCCGCTGGTGGTCAGTGTATTCCTTCAGCCTTGCAGTTTCTTTCTCATAGTCATCATATTTTTTATTCAGTTTAGTGCGTTCTTCTAAGAGTTTTTTCAAAAGGGCAGTTCTCGCATCTTTTTCATTAGCCGTTGAACCCTCGGGTTTCTTTATTTCTGCTTCAAGCAGGGCTATCCTTGCTTTAATTGTTTCAATCGATTGAGATTCGTCTTCTTCTTTTGACATTTAGAGGGGCCTTTAAATTGTATGAGTCTAATGGTATTGTCAAATAATACGTTTGTCAAGAAAAGTCGATTACTGCTAGTATGATTATATGCCTGAATTACCTGAAGTTGAAACTACTTGTCGCGGCATTCAGCCCTTTATTGTGAAGCAGACGATCACTAATGTGAAGCTGTATCGTCAGCGCTTGCGTTGGGATATTCCGAAACCTGTGGCTACTTTGCAGCAGGCAAATATTTTGAATGTGTCTCGTCGTGCAAAATACATTCTGATCCAAACTTCAAAAGGGACTTTGCTCATTCATTTAGGTATGACGGGGCGTTTGAATGTGGTTCCCCAAGAACTGCCACGTGAAAAACATGATCACGTAGATTTTAGGTTCAGCAATGGAACCTGTCTACGTTATACCGATCCTAGACGTTTTGGATCGGTATTGTGGGCAGATGGCGATCCTTTGGAACATGCCTTGTTGGCTTCTTTAGGACTTGAGCCATTATCACGAACGTTTACAGGTAAACGTTTGTTTGCCTTGTTGCAAAACAGAGCCACCAAGATCAAGCAAGCACTGATGGATCAAAAACTGGTCGTGGGTGTTGGCAACATTTATGTCAGTGAGGCTTTGTTTTTAGCACAGGTATTACCCACACGAGTGAGCCATACGATAACAGAAGCCGAATGTGTCGATTTAGTTCAGAGTATTAAACAGATCTTACGTAAAGCCATTGCCAAAGGAGGCACGACGTTGAAAGACTTTGTGGGTCCGGGTAATCAAAAAGGGTACTTTATACAGCAGTTACATGTGTATGGCCGAGCGGGTGAGCCGTGTCATTTTTGTGAAACCTTGATTGAGAACAGTGTCTTAGGGCAACGATCGACCTTTTTCTGTGGGGGTTGTCAGCGCTAGAATTTATCGACCCGATCGGGACTGTTTCTTCATATATTGCAGTTCTAATATATAAAGCACCCGATCGGGTTAATTTTATTGTTTTTATCTTATAATGTGCTAAAATAAACCCGAGGGGGTCGATTTATGCAACCACTAACGAGTACAACACAATTGGGTCAGGCTATTCGTCGCCTAAGAAAGGCACAGAATCTCACGCAAGAGCAATTAGCGGCTACAGCAGGCGTAGGCGTGCGATTTATCCGTGAATTAGAGCAAGGGAAGGCTTCGTGTCACATAGGTAAGGCTCTTTTAGTGCTAGAAATGCTGGGTAAGCCTCTGTGGGTGGATGTGCAATGAGCAGACGCTTAAATGTTTATTTACACGCCGTGCGAGTGGGGATCCTCGAGCAAGAAGATTCTGGTGAGCTTTCTTTTCAATACGACACGGACTACTTAACGTCAGAGGCTTTTGCTGTTTCATTATCTCTACCCTTACGGGCCGAAAAATACAGTGGCAAAATCGTGCGTGCGTTTTTCTCTGGGCTCTTACCAGATGAATTAGTACGACAACGTTTGGCGCGTTACTTAGGGGTGTCACATAAAAATGCGTTTTCGTTGCTGGAAGCCATTGGTGGTGAATGTGCCGGCGCATTGGCGCTATTCCCCGAAGGCAGCGGATCTGAACAAGATACAGGATCAGGGGTGGAAGTGTTAACCCAATCACAGTTGGTTGAGGTCCTAGGACTGTTGAGGCAGCGGCCCTTATTGGCTGGCGATGATGGTTTGCGCTTGTCGTTGGCAGGGGCACAAGATAAATTGGCGGTTGGTGTGGTGGATGGTAAAATTGCTTTAGTTAAGGGGAATGCGCCGACCACACATATTTTAAAGCCTCAAATAGAAGGTATTACAGATAGCGTCACGAATGAATGGTTTTGTATGCAGTTGTCAGCAAACATTGGGATCGAAACACCTCGAGTGCAAATGTGTAGAGTAAAAAACATCCCATATTTTTTAGTGGAACGCTACGATAGAAAAAATGGAGTGCGCGTTCATCAGGAAGACTTTTGTCAAGCGTTAGGTGTTTTACCCGAAATGAAATACGAGCGCGAAGGGGGACCAAGTGTCTTACAATGCCAGAGCGTTTTGCGCCAATATTCCAAAAGACCTGCCGTCGATCAAATCGATTTGCTGAATCGGGTTATTTTTAACTATTTGATTGGCAATGCAGATGCGCATGGTAAAAACTTTTCGTTATTGTATACCGATAGAAAACCTGAGCTGGCACCCGCCTATGATTTATTGAGTACAGCGGTTTACCCTGAGCTCAGTGCTAAAATGGCAATGAAAATTGGTGGTAAATATAAACCAGATGAGTTGTTTAGGCGACATTGGCTACAACTTGTGCCAGAGACCGTTGTGGCACAGAAAAACTTGGTGAAACAAATTGAAAAACTGTGTGAAAAATCGGTGGTGGAATGCCGTGCTTTAAAAGCACAATTGGATACACCATCGGTAATTGTGGGTAAAGTATGCGATTTAATTGAAAAACGTGCAGAACGTTTGCAAGGAGATAGTCATGACAGATAAAAATTTCCATGTGCTTTCCATTGATGGTGGAGGTGTGCGGGGCATTATTCCAGCCCGGTTATTGCAAGCGTTAGAGGAAAAAACACAAAAACCTATTTCGGAACTGTTTGATTTGATTGTGGGCACATCCACAGGTGGATTAATTGCCTTAGGGCTGACGTGTCCTGGCAAACAAAAACCACAATACACGGCCAAAGCGATTGTGGATGTCTACCTGAACCAGTCTAAAAATATTTTCAAACATTCCTGGCTGCATAAGCTACGTTGTGGAGGAGGGCTGTGGGGTGCTAAATACGCTCGAAGTTCTTACGATGCTGTGTTGCAACAGTTGTTTGAGGATAGGGCGTTGAGTGAAGCACTGTGTCCTGTTGGTTTGCCGGCGTATTCTTTATTGGAGGGGGCGCCCAGTTTGTTTTGCTCGCGTTTGGCCAAACAAAAAGTGGATTTTTTGATGAGGGACATTGCGGGCGCTACAAGCGCAGCCCCAACGTATTTCCCGCCCAAACAGTTTACGGATAGCTTAGGCAAAAAATACATGGAAGCCGATGGCGGATTATTTGCCAATAATCCTGAATCCATTGGGATCACTGAGAGTTATTCGCTAGTACCAGGATTACGTAGAGAAAATATTCGTCTGCTTTCTATTGGCACAGGTCGACCGAAATTGGCGCAACCGGCCAGTAAATTAACGGATGCCGGTGTGATTGGCTGGATCATGAAGGCAAATTTAATTGACATTATGATGGATGCAGATAGCAAATGGTACAGTGATGAGGTTGGGGCTTTGTACTCAGATAGCATGCGGATCCAGGTACCCATTACACAGGAATTAAGTGCTATGGATAATGCTGAGGACAGCAACTTGCAAGGTTTGTTGCAGGTTGCTGAAAAGTTCATTGAGTCCAACCCGCATGTGCTCGAACACATGCAGGTTTTAAGTAAAAATTAAGATAAGAGCAAAGCGCCGATTTCCCTTTCCAGCAAATTTTTGATTTTGCTTTCCAGTTTACTCTCAGGGTACTGTGTATAATCTTTGGGTACATGATGCTTGATATACGATTTGAGTTGACCTGAACACTCATGGTTCAGTAGACCATGAAAATGTGGTTCGGCGACTAGGATCAACCCTGTGTAGTTATGATCGTTGCGTCCTTTTTCTAGGACAGTGGTGATCTCATGTGCAAAATGTTTAGCCTCAAGCAGTTTATGTGAAATGTTTTCAGCAAAACTTCCGCCTTTGCTGTCACTTTTATGAAACTGGCCAGATTTATCAGCAACCAAATCTTGGTTCTTTAAGCGGCTTTCTTCGTGTGACAGTTGGTGAACTAGGGAAAAGTGGCGGTCGCGCTCAGACATGGCGTAAATGGAGGCTTGGGCGGCATTGGCAACAACAATCCATATTTTATTCATCTTGACCTCGCTGAAGTAAAGGATGTTCTTTGAGAATAACATTTCTTGGTCTGATGTCAAAATATAGAGTCAATATTCCAACTTATTCATAGGGCATAATTGACAGGAATGCTGAAAATGCGTATCATCCTCCAGCGCGAATGGTGTTTTTTGCTCTATTTGCTGAATTCAAATTGGTACCAAAAGAGAGGAATGATCATGGCGGTTCAAAAAAGCCGAAGAAGTCGATCGACACGTGGCATGCGTCGCTCACAGGATAAGCTGACAGCGTCGACTTTATCCATTGATTTTGAGACAGGCGAGAAGCATCGGCGTCATCATATTACCCCTAACGGCTATTATCGAGGCAGACAGATCATTGCAGTTGCAGCCCCCGAAGCTGAAGCTGAGGAATAGTCCATTTGGCGCAACTTTGCATCGCACTGGATGCGATGGGAGGCGACCATGGTCCTTCTGTTGTTATACCAGCAGCGATTAAAGCTCTCGCAGATCACACGACCCTCAAATTAATTTTGGTTGGGGATCCCCTTCTGCTGCAAGCAGAACTCAAAAAACATTCCTTTAGCAATCCAGACCGACTGAGTATCAAGGCCGCAACACAGGTGGTAGCGATGGATGAGCCACCTGCAGAAGCATTACGTAAAAAGCGTGACTCGTCGATGCGTGTTGCCATTAATCTGGTTAAAGAAGGAACAGCAGGTGCTTGTGTGAGTGCAGGCAATACCGGTGCGTTGATGGCGATTGCACGTTTTGTACTAAAAATGTTACCGGGTGTCGATCGACCTGCCATTGTGTACTCGCTACCGAATGTAAAAGATCACGTTCATGTTCTAGATTTGGGCGCTAATGTTGATTGTGAACCTAAGGATTTATTTCAATTTGCTGTGATGGGTTCTGTTTTAGCCGCAGCGGTAGACAACCAAGTCGAACCCAGTGTGGGTCTGTTGAATATTGGATCGGAGGCGATTAAAGGTAGTGCACAAGTGAAACGGGCACATGAATTACTCACTGAAAGTAATATCTCAATGAACTATGTGGGTTATGTTGAAGGTGATGATATTTATCGGGGTACTGTGGATGTCGTGGTTTGTGATGGCTTTGTAGGTAATGTTGCTTTGAAAGTAAGCGAAGGTCTAGCGCACATGGTGATTCATTTCTTAAAAGAAGCTTTTAGTGCTTCTTGGTATGGACGTTTTGCTGCATTTATTGCTTATCCGATTTTAAAAGCTTTTAACCGTAGATTGGATCCCAACCGTTACAACGGTGCCAGTTTATTAGGGTTGCGCGGTATCGTAATTAAAAGCCATGGTGGTGCAAAGAAAGAAGCGTTTGCCAATGCGATTCGTGTGGCAGTGCTTGAAATGGAAAAAAATGTGCCTGAAAAAATTCAGGCCCAGTTAGCACAGCAGTTAGGTGTACGGGAGTCCGTTTGATGTTCAGTCGAATTCTTGCCACAGGGGCTTATCTGCCTGAAACGATTTTAACCAATGATGACTTGGCCAAGCGTGTGGACACCTCACACGAATGGATTGTTGAGCGTACGGGCATTGAACGTCGGCATATTGCGGGACCTGAAGACAGCACGGTGAGCATGGGTGCTGCAGCGGCCAAACAAGCACTGGAAAGAGCCAATATTTCTCCTGAAGAGATTGATATGGTGGTTGTTGCCACTTGCACACCTGATAAATGTTTTCCAGCCACGGCCTGTTTGATTCAGCAAGAATTGGGCATTCCTGCTTGCCCTGCATTTGATGTGCATGCTGTTTGCAGTGGTTATGTGTATGGTTTGAGTGTCATTGATCAGTTTGTGCGCACGGGTATGGTAAAGCGTCCGTTGTTGATCGGCAGCGAAACGATGTCACGCGTTGTGGATTGGAATGATCGCAGTACTTGTGTGTTGTTTGGTGATGGTGCTGGAGCGACTGTCTTTGAAGCGAGTGAAATCCCTGGTGTGATTGATACCTGTTTGCGGGCCGATGGTCGGCAAAAGGAAGTGTTGTATTTGGATAACACGCCAGAAGCTTTTGTTAAAATGCAAGGTAATACTTTATTTAAATTAGCTGTCACTTTGTTGGGCAAAGAAGCGAAAGAAACTTTAGCACGAAATAAAATAGAGGTGTCAGACATTGATTGGTTTGTGCCACATCAAGCGAACAGTCGGATCATTAAAGCCACAGCAGATAAATTAGGGATGCCGATGGATAAAGTGATTTTAACGGTTGCCAATCATGGTAATACCTCTGCTGCGTCTATTCCCTTAGCACTTGATTGGGGCATTGGTCAAAACAAAATTAAACGCGGGCAACAGTTATTATTAGAGGCGATTGGTGGTGGACTTACTTGGGGTACTGCATTAGTGCGTTATTAGGGGTGAACATTGACAAGCAAGTACTCAGGTTTTACTATCACGCGCGTTACTTGGCGCATAAATTAAGGTAGTTTATTTAATGAATAAAGGGCAGAAATCTGCATTTGTGTTTCCTGGGCAAGGTTCACAGTCTGTGGGTATGTTGGCTGAACAGGCACATCATTCTATTGTCTCTGAAACCTTTGAGGAAGCCTCTAGTGTGCTCGGTTATGACTTATGGTCACTGACGCAACAGGGTCCGGAAGAACGTCTGAATCAAACGGAATATACGCAACCTGCTTTACTGGTTGCAGGCGTTGCACTTTGGCGTCTCTGGTGCAGTAAAAAAGAAAGTAGACCAGCTGTTATGGCAGGTCACAGCTTGGGAGAATATACAGCTCTAGTGTGTGCTGACGCGTTATCTTTAACCACCGCTGCACCTCTTGTGGCTTTACGCGGGCAATTAATGCAAAGTGCAGTCCCGGTGGGCAAAGGAGCTATGGCGGCTATTTTAGGTCTAGAGGATGAACAAGTTCGTGAGATATGCGAAGCAGCCAGCACGCCAGAAGCTGAAGTGTCTCCCGCAAATTACAACACCATTGGTCAAGTCGTGATTTCAGGGCAAGTGGAGGCCGTATTAGTTGCGATGGAAAAAGCCAAGGCTTTGGGTGCTAAGCGAGCCCTGCGTTTACCGGTGAGTGTGCCATCTCATTGTGCCTTAATGCGACCCGCAGCGGACCAATTTGAGGCTGCGCTTAGCAAAATTGAGTTTAATAATCCAGCATTTCCTGTTATACATAACACCGATGTTGCACAACACGAGTCCTCAGACCGTATTCGACAATCTTTAGTTAAGCAACTTTATAAACCGGTGCGATGGGTTGAAACCATTCGTGCAATGCAGGCTTTTGATGTGTCTGAGATTTTGGAATGCGGCCCAGGTGCGGTATTATCGGGTTTGAACAAACGCATTACAACGGCCTCTTGTCGTTCCGTGCTTAAAGAGGAATTTTAATATGTCTGCAGAGGCGCCAATCGCTTTAGTTACCGGAGCAAGTCGTGGTATTGGTAAAGCTATCGCCTTGCGCTTAGGTCAGGAACAAGTGATAGCGGGTACTGCGACTTCAGTAGAAGGTGCTGAGCGCATCACGGCCTATTTGAAGGAAGCCAATATTAAAGGGCAAGGATTTGTTTTAGACATTGGTGATCCAGACAGCATACAGCAATGCCTCAGTGCAGTGAAAACCGCTTTGGGCATGCCAACAGTACTTGTGAACAATGCTGGTATCACGGCCGATAATATCTTGTTGCGTATGAAAATGGATGAGTGGACTCGCGTGATCAACACAAACTTAACCGGAACGTATTGTTTGATCCAAGGTTGTTTGAAGAACATGGTCAAACAGCGTTTTGGTCGTATCGTTAATATTAGCTCAGTGGTGGGTGTCACAGGAAATCCTGGTCAGGCAAATTACGCTGCTTCAAAAGCAGGCATTATTGGGTTGACGAAATCCGTTGCCCGCGAATTGGGCTCTCGTGGAATCACCGCTAATGTGATTGCACCTGGGTTTATCGAAACTGACATGACAAATGCTTTATCTGAAGAGCAACACACAAAATTACTAGAACAAATTCCATTAAAACGCATGGGCAATGCAGATGAAATTGCAGATGCTGTTGGTTTTTTGGTGATGTCGAAGGCCGCTGGATACATTACGGGTGAGACCCTTCATGTTAATGGTGGTATGTATATGTGCTAAGGCACAAAGTTTTTTATTGGGTAAAAGTAAGGAGTTTTGAATGAGTAGCATTGATGAACGCGTGAAAAAAATCATCGCGGAACAATTAGGAGTTGAAGAAGCGAAGGTCGTTGCAGAAGCTTCATTTGTTGATGATTTAGGTGCCGATTCTTTGGATACCGTTGAACTGGTTATGGCTTTAGAAGAGCATTTTGAAACGGAAATCCCAGATGAAGATGCACAGAAAATTCTAACGGTGAAAAATGCAATTGATTACGTAGAAGCTAAAACTGCCGCTTAAGGAAAATACGTGAGTAGACGTCGAGTTGTCATTACTGGTTTAGGGATCGTTTCCCCTGTGGGGTTAACGATCCAAGAATCTTGGTCGAATTTATTAGCAGGTCGTAGTGGTATTCGTACCATTAAGAGCTTTGATGTGTCTGATTTCAGCACTCAGTTTGCAGGACAGGTGAAAGATTTTGATGTCAGCCCCTATCTATCAGTGAAAGAAGCACGCAAATGTGATTTGTTTATTCAATATGGGATCTCGGCTGCCGCACAAGCGGTGCAGGAAGCCGGGCTTGAAGCGTATCCTTCATTAAACAAAGAACGAGTCGGTGTTTTAATTGGTTCAGGTATCGGTGGGATCGGTACTATTGAGGCGAACCATCGTGTTTTGGAAAAATCTGGTCCACGTCGTGTTTCACCCTTTTTCATTCCAGGCACCATTGTGAATATGATCTCGGGCCAAGTGTCTATCATGTATGGCTTTCAAGGTCCTAATATCTCGGTTGCTACTGCGTGTACTACTGGCACACACAGCATTGGACTCGCAGCACGTTGTATTGCGTATGGCGATGCAGATGTGATGGTAGCCGGGGGAGCAGAACAAGCGACTACTCCGCTAGGGCTTGCAGGGTTTTGTGCTGTCAGAGCCTTATCCACGCGCAACGATGCTCCAGAACGGGCATCACGACCCTGGGATAAGGGCCGCGATGGTTTTGTACTAGCTGATGGTGCTGGTGCAATGGTCTTAGAAGACTATGAGCACGCGAAAAAGCGTGGTGCAAACATTATTGCAGAGCTTACAGGCTTTGGGATGAGTGGAGATGCTTTTCATATTACACGTCCCCCTGAAGGTGGAAAAGGCGGTGCTGCGGCTATGCGAAACGCAATGCGTGATGCCAACCTTAACCCAGAAAATGTGGATTATATTAATGCGCATGGTACGTCTACTCCTGCGGGTGACGTTGAGGAAATTTTGGGTATTAAATTAGCATTGGGTGCCGCAGCTGCTAAACAAGTTTCAGTCAGTTCTACCAAATCTATGACAGGCCATTTATTAGGCGCTGCAGGTGCAATCGAGGCTGTATTTTCAGTGCTGGCCATTCGCGATCAGATATTACCGCCAACGATTAACCTAGATGATCCAGAAGAAGAATGTGATATAGATTTAGTGCCCAAAATAGCCAAGGAACGTCAAGTGAAAGTTGCCATATCGAACTCTTTTGGTTTTGGTGGGACAAATGGGACTCTTGTTTTCCAAAGCGTATAACAAACGCTTACTTTTAATCACTTCCTTGCTGCTGGCAACAGTCGTTTTCGTAATATTGAGATTCTATATTTTCTTTCACGCTGAGTTACCCGCGTCCGCTCAAAACCAAATTTTTTATATTAAGCCGGGTAGTCCAGTGCGGCAAATGGTTAAGCAATTAGCACAGCAAAGTATTATTACCGATCCGACTCGTTTTTTATGGTCTATTTATTGGAAAGGTGCCAGCACTAAAATAATGGCTGGTGAATACGCTATTGCGCCTCATACAACTCACGCAGGTTTAATTGAGCAGTTGCGATCAGGCAAAGTAGTGCAGCATGCGTTTACCATTGTGCCAGGCTGGAACTTCACGCAATTATTGGAAGCCCTAGCGCAAACACCTTTGTTAACGCAAACGCTGGTTAAGGGTTCGTCTCAAGCGATTGTGCAACAGATCGGTTTAATGGATAAACACCCTGAAGGGCAGTTTTTTCCAGAGACTTATTACTTTCCTCGTGGCACAACCGATGTGGCATTTTTACAGAGAGCACATAAGCTTTTAAGAAAAAAATTAGAGGTTTTATGGGAAAAATATGCTTTGACTACTACGTTAGGATCACCTTATGAAGTGCTCATTTTAGCATCGATCATTGAGAAAGAATCTGCTGTACACAATGAATATGCAGAAATTGCAGGGGTTTATCATCGGCGTTTGCAGAAAAATATGTTATTGCAAGCGGATCCTACGGTAGCGTATGGATTGGGGATGGAATACAAAGGAATGCTAAGCCGTAAAATGTTAGAAAAAAAGACACCGTATAACACTTATAAAGTAAAGGGTTTGCCACCAACTCCGATTGCTTTGACTAGTGAAAAAGCATTGGAGGCGGCACTGAACCCAAATGTGGGTAACAGTTTGTATTTTGTTGCAGATCCAAATGGAAAAGGACACGTGTTTTCTGAGACCTTGCAAGAACATCAAATCGCAGTAAAGCACTATCGTCATTCTTTACTGGGGAAAAAATAGATGTTTATTACGTTTGAAGGCATAGAAGGCGTGGGCAAAAGCACACAATTGCGATACTTGGAAGCGATATTGAATAAGGCAGGGATCCCGGTTGTGATGACGCGTGAACCGGGTGGTACCACGATGGGTGAAGAAATTCGAGATATTTTGCTCGCCCATCGTAATGAGCATGTTGTGCCTGTGACAGAACTTTTATTGATGTTTGCAGCTCGCACACAGCATGTAGACACTGTCATTAAACCTGCACTAGCACAAGGAAACTGGGTGTTGTGCGATCGATTTGTGGATGCAACCTATGCTTATCAAGGTGGTGGGCGAAATATTCCAATGGAGACTATTCGTCAACTGGAAATGTTTGCGCTCGGTGCTTTTAAACCGGATCAGACTTTAATATTGGATGCACCGCCTGAGATTGGTTTAGGCCGAATTAAAGGGAGAGGTGCGCGTGATCGCATTGAAAAGGAGCGTGCAGATTTTTTCACTCGGGTACGTGAAACCTATTTAAACATTGCCGAGCAAGAATCAGAACGTTGTTGTTTGATTGATGCGACACAACCTCTGGAGGTTGTACGTCGTAGGATTGAGGCGTTAGCAGTGAGCTGGATCAATGCATAAATGGCCAAACACAGGTGCATTATTGCTGGTAAGCCAGAGTGTAGAGATCACACGTGAGCTGGCAATCCAGCATGCGAGCGATGAGTTGGCCCGAACCCATACTCCGAGCCGAGGGATCTTTGCAGCTGGTGCACATCCTGATTTTCGATTGCTGGAACCCGAAGGAAAATCCAATTCGATTAAGATAGATCAGATCCGAGAACTGATTGACTGGTCCTATGCCAAGCCGCAACTGTCCGAACAAAAAATTGCTATTATTTCACCGGCAGATCGTTTGAATTTACAAGCTGCCAATGCTCTATTGAAAATATTAGAAGATCACCCAGTTGTTCTACAATTTATTTTGATCACAACCAAGGTACAACAAGTTCCCATTACCATTCGTAGTCGCTGCCATTGGGTACGAGACCGCGCCTTGATCAGTGTAGAGAATGAAGTATTACAAACACAAATTAAACAAGACCTAAAAGCGTTGCGTAATGAAACACTGGATCCAATCGGTCTTGGTACACAATGGTTAAAACAAGATCCAAAAATTGTCTTGGCGCAATTATGGTTAGTGTTATCAGAACAAACACTACTCTCGGCTAAACGCAACCGTTTAGCGACAAATCCACGCTGGTGGCGCTATTTGGATCAGATTTTGCACGGAGTTCAGGAGCTTGAAGCGCCTAATCCACCCAACGTTCAGTTGTTGCTAGAGTCTATTTTATTGGAATACGTTTCTGCTATTCAGACCAGTTAGTCTCTTTAAACATAGGTCAAATAGAAAATACCCAATTCACTAACTATAATAGGTATTATCCTACCACAGCGTAACGAGGTGAATTGAGTGGCTGATGAAACTGATCCAACAAAAAAATCTGATGAGGAAGAAGCCAAGAAGCCCGAAGGTCCTGCCAGGAAACCGAATACGCTTGTGCTCAGTATTAAAGATAAAGCAGTACTTTATACTGTTTATATGGGATTTTTGAAGGATGGTGGGATTTTTATCCCGACCAGTCGTCCCTTTCAAATGGGGCAGCAGGTACACATGGTGTTGGGTCTTATGGAAGAAACTGAAAGGTATCCGGTAACCGGAACCGTCATTTGGCTAACCCCGAAAGGCGCTCAAGGAAATCGAGCGCCTGGAATAGGCGTGCAGTTTGAGGGAAATGACGGTAAACTAGTCAGGAATAAAATCGAGACGTATTTAGCGGGAACGCAGAATTCGGATAAACATACCCACACACTGTAAAATTTGATAATGACATGCTTATAGATTCCCATTGCCACCTTAATTTGATCGATTATGAAAAACTTGGATCTGATCTGAACTCAGCAGTAGATGCTGCCAAACAAAATGGTATAGAGCACCTGTTGTGTGTGGCAACCACGCTTGAGCAGTTTCCAGACATACTGAAAATTGCTGAAGACTATTCGATGGTGTCTGCTTCTGTTGGCTTACACCCGAATGAATTAGTTGAATGTGAACCCACTGTTGAGCAATTAGTTGACTTGGCACAACATCCTAAGGTAGTTGCAATAGGTGAAACGGGTCTCGATTATTTCCGTACGGAGAAAAAATCAGATCAACAACAACGCTTTATTGTGCACATTAATGCTGCAAAGCAAACCAAAAAACCGTTAATTATCCATACACGCGAAGCTAAAGCGGATACGCTCTCAATTCTGAAAGCAGAGCATGCAGAAGAGGCGTTAGGCGTGATGCACTGCTTCACAGAAGATTGGGAAGCAGCACGTTTGGCATTGGATCTTGGTTTTTATATTTCTTTCTCTGGTATTGTGACGTTTAAAAATGCAAAAACGATACAAGAAACAGCTCGATACACACCCTTAGATAGAATATTAGTAGAAACCGACTCACCTTATTTAGCGCCTGTTCCTTATCGAGGAAAAATCAATCAACCCGCCTATGTAAAAGAAGTTGCACAGTTTGTGGCGGATCTCAAAGGGGTGAGTTATGCGGCCCTTGCTGAGCAAACTACCGCTAATTTTTACCGTCTCTTTAGTTCGGCGTTAAAAGCGTAAGCCATTACTTTGTAAGTAGGTCTATTTTATTAAACTATACTCGATTATAGGGTGCTTTGCCCTGAATTTGGTATGGAGAAAGGTTTGTCATTAGTTATTGCTTCAGCAGCATTTCAAGCAAGCTCTGCCATACCTATGCAGTACAGTTGTGAAGGTGAAGACATTTCACCGCCACTGACTTGGACAGGCGTATCCACAGAGGCTAAAAGTCTAGTATTGATTGTGGATGATCCAGATGCGCCGGATCCCAAAGCACCAAAAATGACTTATGTTCATTGGCTGTTGTATAATATACCAGTGAATGTTAGTGAGTTGCCCGAAAATGTTTCCTTAGAAAAAGTGTCGCAAGGCATTCTAGAGGGAACAAATGATTGGCAGCGTGTTGGTTATGGTGGTCCCTGTCCACCGATAGGGGAACATCGCTATTTTTTTAAATTGTACACATTGGATTGCCAATTGTTTGATTTAAACGCGCCGATTAAGGCGGAGCTTGAAGCAGCAATGGCAGGACATATTTTGCAAACAGCAGAATTAGTGGGTACGTATGAGAAGAAAAAATAACCTATTTTTTATTTGATCGGAAGGAGCGAAAACATGAAAAATGCATCATTGTATATTTCAGGTCTTATTTACTTAATCATTGCCTCAGCGCAGCTGTTGCGTTTTAAATTAGGTTTAGCGATTGCAGTAGGCGAAGCACGTCAGATCCCTTTGGAAGTGTCTTTATACGCAGGCATTGGTTTTGCGGTATTGGCTGTTTGGATGTTTGCTGCAGCAATTGTTAAGAATAAGTAGTATAACTCTGTCCTAAGACAGAGTCATTGCTATTTCAGCTTTTTATCAGATGAAGGTAAAAGGCTCCTGTGTGCCTGTTAAGTTGTGTTAGCTCTGTACGCGCCATTGAGCTTTTGGATCTCTAACATCTCGACAGGCACGTCCGTGGACTTTTTCTTGAGCACCATCCAAAGTAACGGTGTGCACATAATCACGACAAACCAGATTTTCTTCAGGCAGTTCTTCCGTTTTAGTCACTTCAAATTCGCCCGAGTGATTGTTATTTGGATTACGCCAAGCACGACTTTGATGATCCGGCGCATTTTCCAGACTTGAACCCATGGTTTCACGTGCAAGGGATTTATCCTTCTGATCAAGTTGGTGGCCAATGTTTCCGCCTAAATAGGAACCAGCTAATGCACCGATAGCAACACCAAATAATTTTCCACTTCCTTTGCCGAACTGTGCGCCTAGTAGGGCACCGGCAGCGCCTCCCAGGAGGCCTCCACCCGTTTGCTTAGGGCCTTGTCCACTGCAGGCCGTCAGCAGTGAAAATATAAGGGCTAAAATCAGTAGTCGTTTAGGCATGAGAGCACCTCAATAGAATAAGTTATTTGCGCTAGTGTAAAATAAAAAACGCAGTTTGAAAATCTTTTTTATTAAGTATGGCTGTGTTTACAGTGTACCTCTTCAATTTGTAGCGTTGAATGGGTAATATCAAAGTCATTTTCTAAAATATTACCAGCAGAAATCAAGATAGCTTGATTATTTTGGTTGTTATTACCTGTCACTATGTGCGCTGTGAGACTGATTTTTCCGCTGGTGAGCGCCCAAACATGAATGTCATGTATGTTTTCTACACCTGAGAGTTTACTGAGTGCCACTTGAATTTTTTCTATGTCGATGCCATCGGGAACACCTTCGAGTAAAATATTAATACTTTCTTTTAGCAGCTTCCAGGTGCGCGGTAATATCCATATAGCTATTAAAATAGCCATCATTGAATCTAAGTGCTCATAGTGTGTCCATTCGATAAGCAATGCAGTAATGATCACTCCGATAGAACTCACCATATCAGCCTGTGCATCAATATAGGCACTTTTAATGTTGAGACTTTCTCTACTACCGGCACGTAGCAGACAAACAGAGATAAGATTAATGAAAAAGCCAGCGATAGCGATCGAGAGCATACCCATGGTATGAATTTCAGGGGTTAGGAAAAAGCGTTTATAGGCTTGGTACAAAATAAAAATCGCCACAGCAAATAAAATGGAAGCGTTGAGTGTGGCGGCCAGAATTTCAAAGCGATGGTAGCCAAAAGTTCTTTTATGATCGGCTTGTCTCTTACCTAATCGAATAGCGATAATGGAGATAATCAAAGCAGAAGCATCAGTAAATAGGTGAGCCGCGTCGGAAAGCAGGGCAAGGCTGTTGCTTAAAACGGCACCTATGACCTCAACAAAAATAAACGTTGTTGTGAGAGAAAACGCAATCCATAAAAATTTTTCGTGGCGAGATTGGCGCTCGGTATTGCTCATGATTTATTGAAGATCTTTTAGGGTAGTTATCACCCGCAGTACATGTTCAGGCACCTTAACTTTTGGCCAAATTTTAAGCAGCTTGCCATTACGATCAATCAAAAATGTGGAACGAACCGTTTTGTTTTCTTCGGTAAGGACTTCATAGGCTTTATGAACAACCAGCTCAGGATCACTGAGGAGCGTAAAATTAAGCTCGTGCTTTGTTGCAAATTTTTGATGACTGAGTAGGGAGTCGCGTGATATCCCGTAAACCAGACAATTTTTCTTGTCAAAATCTTTGAGGTTGTCTCTAAAATCACACGCTTGCTGGGTGCAGCCCGGGGTATTGTCGCGTGGGTAAAAATATAAAATTATGTATTTACCAGTCAACTTGCTTAATTCGTGCGATTCTCCATTAGCATCGAGTAAGCAAAAATTTGGCGCTTGGGTATTTTCCTCTAACATCTGGTTTAAGTCCTTTCCCTATGAGTCTTAGAATTCTACCGGGTTCTCTAGTGTGTTGAAAGTGATAAATGAGATTACGTAATATTACGTAATCTGAAATTAAACACAGCCTTTTTTTGCCCTCTGTTGTGAGTGGATTATACTTCAATAGGAATAGATCGTGGTTTATACGCCAAACAAGGAAGGCTCGGTGGGAAGAATAGGCATTACATATTCTGATGTGGCCAAGGCTGCAAGCAGCTTGCAACAAGCTCATAAAAGGCCGACGGTCGATGCCGTACGATCAGTGCTCGGTACAGGCAGTAAAAGTACCATTGTACCGCATCTACGACGTTGGCGGATGAAGCAGGAAAAAGGGGAAGTTCGGGGCCAATCCTTAAGAGATCTAAACTTCATGAATACCATGAACGACTTTTATCGTCACGTGCAGCCTGAACTGGAAGATAATTTAAATTACTTGCGTGATGAGCTGCAGAACTTGTCTCAAGAAAATATACGGTTAGTGAAGAAAATTCAGCTGTTAGAGGGGATTGAACAGACCAGCCAAAATGAAAAACAAAGCTTACGTGAGGCGTATACTGCTTTGGAAAAAACCAGATGTCTGCAGTTTAGAAGTATCAAAAATGCAGTCGAAAAACTTACTCTGATTTAAAACGTTCTTCAATTTTTGCTCGTATCCCCTCACAAGCCGTGATGGGGCTGATCCGAATGAAAATGTCCGTGACACCCTTTCCAGAGTAGGCATTCACCCGGATCCCAGCCTCGACTTCAGATTTGAAGCGCACGTGACCTGGCGCATATTTATGTCGGCAAGCCTCAGAGCGCCCAATAACGACTTTTTGCACCTCTGGAAGAGATTCTATCCAAAGAATATTGTGTTTTAAATGTTTATCCAGACTGGTATGGCGTGCTTTCATTTTTTAATCTTATGGTAAAGTGGCTTATCAGGCAATAGTATTTTGGTTAGCTTAAAAACATATAGGTGCTTATCTATGAGGAATTCTTTACGACATAAAATCGTTTTTATTACCGGTGCATCAAGTGGTATAGGAGAAGCCTGTGCCATTGAATGTGCCGCAATGGGTGCAAAATTGATCTTGAGTGCAAGGCGAATTGATAGATTAGAGGGACTGGCAAAAAAATTGCAGGACGATTATGCAACAGAGGTATTAGTGTTGGCCTTGGATGTGCGTAAGCGGCATTTAGTACAAGAGTCGATTGACACCTTGCCAGAGGGGTGGCAGGCGATTGATATTTTAATCAACAACGCCGGTTTAGCGCTTGGTTTGGATAGCTTAGAGGCTATGAACGAAACGCATTGTGAAGACTTAATCGATACAAACATTAAGGGTGTCTTGTATTTGACACAAATGGTTCTGCCAAGCATGAGAAAACGAAAAGCAGGCCATATTGTGAATATTGGTTCCATTTCATCACACGAAACTTATGCTGGTGGGATACTGTATTGTGCGACGAAGCACGCTGTTCGTGCTATGACTCTAGGTTTGAGAAAAGATTTGTTGGGTGAGGGTATACGTGTCAGTCTCGTGAGCCCAGGAATGGTCGAAACAGAATTCAGTGAAGTGCGGTTTGCAGGTGATCAAAAACGTGCCGAAGCTGTCTACAAGGACATGGTTCCATTGAATGCAAAAGACATCGCGGAGACTATCGTGTTTTGCCTCACAAGACCCAAGCACGTGAATGTGAGTGAGGTATTGGTTTTGCCTACTGATCAAGCCAGTTCATCTGAAATCCACCGAAAAATAGCTAGCTAGCGAGCAACGGTTTTTTATTCATTGGTGAATAATATATTTTCGAATGGCATTGATGCAGCAACTTTCAATTTCAGATGCAGTTAAATGTTTTGCTTCAGGTTCAATGAATAAAGAAAATTTACCATCCTTGCTCTCAACACAAGTTACCAGAGGTTTTTCGGCTGAGTTGATCAGAATGAATTTATCTGAATGATCATGTGTCTTAGGCTTAGCTGCTGCAATGAGGCGTTTGAACTTTTCTGGGCAAGTCAGTGCCTCACCAAACTTTTTTCTCTCTTGGGCCATAAGCAGTGCCTCCTCCCTTATTTTGTGTAATAGAATCGGTTTTCTTATATAGGTGGACAGCTCGTAGGCGTGTTTAATGGTAATTTCACTTTTACTTTCAAAAAGTTCTTTTATCCAACTGTGTTCAAAAATCTCACCGGCGCTAATTAATTTTGAAACATAGCCTTGTGTAACCCCCATACATCTTGCCATCTCTGTTTGATTTTTAAAGATCCCTGAATGCATCTGTTGAGTAAAAGAAGTGGCACGTTCGAATTCCGTGATGTCTTTCGAGTCGGCATTTTCTGTGTGCATTAATATTGCACACGTTCGATCAGTCGCCGTTGTTTCATACGCTAAAACCTTTTTACCCGGAATTTGCTTGCAAGCAAACCATCGACGCACACCAAAAATAATTTCCCAGTCATGGTCTGGATCGTTAGTCGTTTTTCGTACAAGAATTGGCTCAATTTGTGAGTTATTCTGTATTGAAGTAATTAAATCCTGACAGCGGCTACATGTTAACCAAGATAAATCTCGATTATGGTATATCCAGGGTTTGCACCTTATGGGATCAATAGCATGCACTGAAAAATTCGCATCTCTATGTAATGCATCAGTTTTAATTTTATCATTCATAAGTTGCACTTTAGGTTCTGCCATTCCACTGTCATTTTCTAAATAATCGTTCATTTTATTCCTGATGAATGTATTTGTCGCATTTAAGCAGTAGAGTAGGCTAAACACTTACACAGCAAATCCCAAGAGTAGAAAGTTACATTTATTGAGTGTTATTGCAAGAGTAAAAACGTTTTCTTCTTTGTAAAATGTATTGTGTTTAGAGAAATGATAAGGTATTAGTATGGTAAGTATTAAGTTACCCAGGAAGGTGTAATGAATATGAAGAAAGAAATGGAATTTGATTTGCAAACAGAAAAAATGACAAAGGCAACACGGTTTGGAAAATTTTCCAAAATATTGAATAAACTTTTTCGATTCGGTCAAACAGAGCGTTGTCTGCGTAAAGTGCCAGAGTGCTCAGTATAAGTACTGAGGAATAAAAACAGTTAAAGGGGGATCACGCTTCCCTGATGTCCTACGTGTTAAAAACACACTTCAATTAAACAAATATTGCCGATTTTCTGGATTTTGTGTAGTAGAGTTAGCAAAGGTATTTACTCAGATAACTTGTTCGTGCTACGCTGGTACTTGCCGTGAAAAAAGTGTGGGATCACCTCTTGTGAATATACACTGAGAAACAGCAAGTGGGATTTTTCTGGCGGTCTAACATAAGCAGTGAGAAGAAAAAATGCCCTGTGAAATTCAAGAGATAAAACCAAAATTATTTACCAGTATCGCCTTATCACCCAGTGGGGTTCCTATTTATTTAGCTTTTGAACGAGTGACGCCTGATAACTACTCATTTTGGTATCAATATAATCAGAATACTGCAAAGCACGTTCGACAGGTATTGAGAGGTTTTGCTCCACATTATAGACGCGCTATACTGCGAGATCACAACTTGCAGCATCAAGTAAGAAATTTTGAGTGCGAGTTGGCTTGTGAATTTCGGCACTATCGCGATTTGCCAATTCCGGATTACACCCGACTAAATCAGATATTGAGTAGAGAAGGCGTGCCTGCCGGTATCACAGGGCTGAATGCAGTATTCACTCAGTTGGAAAATTCTGGAGATGAAAAACAAGTATACATTGTTTATGCAAGCAAAACTCCTATAAAGGGGTACGCAAATGAGCATTTTGGACCTGCTTTTCAGCCAGGTTATTCAGAAGCTTTTCTGCACTACAAACGTTATAAGAATTTGCTTATGCAATTTAGTGTGACTACTGCCGATTCTTCAATCTCTGTTACACACATGGGCATTTACCGAAACCCCATGCTCCATTTAGAACCGAGAGGTAGATATGGCAGTATTTCGACTATTTTGCACGGGTTCGCTGCTGAGTGTGCACTAAGCAGACTGAATAAAAAAATACAGGTAAATAAACCAACCCAAGCGATGCATGATATCCTCAGTAGATGCATAGGAGTAGAACAGATATTAAAACCTCCGATGAAATATGAAGAGCAAACGTTAGCGGTTTTAAATCATGTTGAGGTTCATGGGATCCTGCTAGGCGTTAGTCTGGATGATTTGGCAAAGCCCTTTCTTTTAGCACATGAAAAATTGCTTAAACCCATTCTGTTTTTACAAACGGCCTTTCGCAAGAAGCAAAGAAAGCACCCGAATGAACAAATGCAGCCCAAGTTAGGCAAGCATTACTGACTTTCGGTTGATTCTCTGAATTCAGCAAGCGTCGCTTGTAACTGTTCAGGGGTGACAGGTTTCACCAGCACTTTGTCTACGCCAGCGTCAATAAAATTCTGTTTGTCTTTACGGCTACTGTAGCTGGTCAGGGCAATGATAGGCATATGCTTATTATGGAAACGCTCAATATCCCGATATGAACGCACTAAGTCAGGACCACTAATGCCGGGCATTCCCATGTCAGCAAACAAGTAGTCATAGTGTGTGTCTTTTGCCAGCATATCGAGTGCTTGTTTTCCATTATTGGCTGTGTCCACAATGCAGTCAAGATCTACTAGGAACTCGCGATGGATCAGTTGCACCATTTCTTCATCGTCAACTAAAAGCACACGTTTTTTGGGTTTGTCAGTTTCGATTATCTGTAGATTCTGAAAAGAAGAAGCATTTTGTGGTGACAGGGAAGGGTAGTGAATAGTTTGTTGTTGGAACTGATTACGTTGATTTACCCAGTTTTCCCAGTTGGATGTTAGTTTTTCCTGCAAGTGAGAGGCAGGAAGGTTTCGATCAAAACGGTCAAAGAAAATATCACTGGTGGGTGTTTCACCTAGAGGTGGATCTGTTTGAGTAGACATTTCCAAGAACATAGGTTTTTTCAAGCTGGCATACTCCGTTATCTTCTGTGCCAGTTTCTGTGGTGTTGAATTCTCAATAGATGAGTCAATAATCACAATTTCGTAGGGTATTGAAGATTCTTGACTGACAATAAATATGTTTAAAGCATCCTGACTATTCGAGAGCTGGCAATTACAAGATTCTACTTGCTCGCACAAAGCTTCACCGCTATTAGTATCAGAGATAATCAAAATAGGGACGTTGGCTTGATGCAAAATCCAAGGATTTTTAAGTTTTGTTTCATCCTGTAGTGCGAAAATCAGTTCAACGTGGAAAGTTGAACCTTTTGTGTGCTCACTGGTGACTTCAATAGTGCCTTCCATTGAATCAACAAGTTTCTTGGTAATACTTAAACCTAAACCCGTACCGCCATAACGTCGGCGGTACGAAGGATCGACTTGTTGGAAGTAATCAAAAATAACGCCGAGTTTGTTTTCAGGGATCCCAATGCCCGTATCACTAACAGATAATCTTAGTTTAATACTGTCATCAAATTCTTCTAGTACTTGCACTTTAATAGTGATTTTACCACGATCTGTGAATTTTATGGCATTTCCAACCAGGTTAATAATAATTTGTCGGATGGCTCGAGAGTCACTGATCACTAGACGTGGGATGTTGTTGTCGTAATCCACTAGAATATCCAGTTTTTTTTCGGTTGCTTGTGGCATGAGGATAGTGGTTGTCTCAATAATTAAAGCCTTCAAATCCAGTGGGGCTAGGATAAGTTGAAATTTACCAGCCTCTAATTTTGCAAAATCAAGAAAATCGTTGACCAGTGAAAGTAAGTGTCTTGCTGAAATCGAAATGTTTTGCATATAACTGATTTTTTGTGCTTCGCTGATATCTTTTCGTGTGGTGAAAAAGTGAATCATACCTAGAATACTAGTTAAGGGGCTGCGTAGCTCATGGCTTACCGTTGCGAGGAAGTTTGTTTTAGCTTGGTTGGCTGCATCGGATTGTTCTTTCGCTTCACGCAGCGTGTTTTCAATTTCTTTTAAATAGGTAATATCGTGGGAGTTACATATAATACCAATGACTTCATTGTGTTCATCCTTTAAAGCCATTTTTAAAGAGAAGAAAACACGACCTTCCACAGTTTCTTCCATACTGATAGGTTTGCCGCTTTGCATCACTAGTAGATCGTTCTTACGAATTTTTTCAGCTTGCTCAGGCCAAAGCTCAAGATCAGTTTTACCAATAATATCGGATCGCTTCTCTAGGCCAGCTTCATTTACCATAAAGTCATTGCAACCCAAGTACATACCATTCATGTCTTTCCAATAAATACTTCCTGGAGCGCAGATGATAATGTTCTCAATATTGGCCGCAATAGAATTACGAACTCTTGAAGTGGCTTCTTGTATTTGCGCAGGGCTTTTTTCAATTCTTAGATCGGTAACATCTGTTAAATGAACGCGTACACCAATTAATTTTTGCTGAGGGTTTAGCCAGGGTGCTCGTGTAATAACAAATTTCTTGGGTGGTTGATTAGGGAAGGGAATCATTTTTTCAACAGTGAGTACTTTACCTGTTTTTAGGACTTCTTGGTCTTCTTGTTCAAATTCAGCACTGCAGGTGGACCAAACGGTTTCAGATTCTATATTTTCAATAGCATCAATCTGCAAAAGATGAAGAAGAGATTCGCTACACGATAAATATTCACTCTGTTTGTTTTTCCAGTAAGAAAATCCAGGAGGTGAATCTGGGTTGTTTACAACAATTCGGTTTTCGGCTGGTATTTCTGTTCTTTTCCAGGGCCACACGACTAACTATTCCTCATCCTGTGTGATACCTAATCATATCCCGGTGAAAGGGGTAAATCAATGGGATTAAGAACTACGATACCTGTGCCGTGCTGTACGACTTGATGTTATCAAATAACGAAGAAAAATAGGAAAGCTGGTGGAATTGTCCATTGGAATGTTGAATAATCCAATTTAGCTGCTCAAAATTTTCAGTTTTTGGATTTCGAAAAGGAGATTGAGTAGCCCATTTAGAGACAATAAAACGCTGCATGGTCGGATCAAGCATGATGCTGCCACGGATCCCATTCATTCGATAGCTCGAAGCAGCTACTATGGCTTGTATCAAACCGCCAAGAATGAGCGCGCGGGTTAATTGTATGTCTTTGGCAGGAACAGAAGTGCCAGAGTGATCAAAGTTGCATGGAAAACCGCCTTTGACTACATGGATGGTTGTATCTGAATTAATCCGCCATTGAACATCACCTAAAGGGTCCCATTCGTTTTTGGGATTATTCTCTTGAATGTATTGGAGGATAGATAAGAACTCTTTATCCTCAGATGAACAACTAATAAAATGTTTGTGTCCGGTAATCAGACTCTTAATATCAAGTGATTGAGCAAAGTCCTTTCCAGTACAACCAAATACGTAATCAGATTGATGGATCAGCGATTCAACACTATCAACCCACTGAATTTTCCCTTTCGGAACATTCATTTCTTGGAAGCTCTTAGGTAAGGCTTGGCGGAGTTTACGTACGTTACTGCTGAGGCTTGTATCATCACCGCTCATGGTGTGTCGGATAGATTGACTAGCAGTATCATCAAAGGTCCTGCGGTGGGCATCATATAAAAGGACATCATATCCAAGCAAAATCATTCGCTTGACCAGCGCTGAGCCAATGGCACCTATACCCACAATACCAAAAGTAGAACCACTCTTAGGTGCTGGTAATTTGTTCGACATTTTATCTAAAATAACCGCGGATATCATATCAACTTCTAAGCTTTTACTAGCACTTTTGGCGACGTCAACATAGACTGCATTGTGGATGGTCAAAGAATTAAGTTCAACGAGACCTGCTGTGGTTTGCTCAAGCCCAACCACATGATACTGTCTTGAAATGTCTTTAGGCATCGCTTTAAAACAGCGACCACCATCATCTAATACCATAAGTCTATCTGTTTGTTTCGAATTTTTCTTGAGGTGTTTTCGAACACGCGTCCACATGTTATCAACATCCTGATTGAAGACTTTTTCATATTCACCAAGCGATTGGAGTGGGGTGAGTTTTTGTACCTGGATACCCATCGCAATTGCTTTGTTCACGACATCAGGGCAAGTAGAGTAGTGTTTACCAATAAGGAACATATTGTTGGGGTTGGCACCGAGTTCTATCAGGGCCTCAAATATGTCTAAAGATGTGTACAAAAGATGTTGTACGCAGACAAATGTGATCCTATCCAAATTTTTAACTTCTTTTTGAACAGCTTTAACAATGCTATCTAGTGCTGGAAGTCCCATCCTGGTCCCCTCGAAGTTTAATACCCGAAGAAGCTTATCGGAATGCATAGGGAGTTGTCAAGCCTACTGATAATCCAGCTATCCAAACCTATGTTTATTGGTAGGTTTTTTTTGGAATTTTAGGGTGCCAATTGCAATGGAGGTGATGACACAAATCATCCCGCCTAAATCAAACCAACCCAGTCTTTCCTGTAAGAATAGATAGGCGAGCACTGTGGTAAAGACAGGAGTTAGGCCAATAAACAATGCAGAGATGTTTGCGGTAACATATTTTAAACCTTTATACCAGAATAGGAAAAAGAGTACGCTGCCGCTAAGGCCATAGCAGAGCATTTGTAGCCAATCCGTTGTCGTTGCCGTCGATATTAGGTGCCAGTCATCACAGAAAGCGAGAGGTACAAAAAAGAAAATATTGATTAGATTCACCAGTGCAGTGGTGAGCATTGGGTTTAAACTGGCTTTGGTCATTTTGGCAAAAATAGTAAAAAGCGAGGCAGGCAATATAGCGAGACATAGGATAAATAACCCATATAATTCAGCGGAATCAATAGCAAACTGTGTCTTATTCAGGCTCATGATCAAGACACCCGATACCGTTAGGATAATAGAAAAAAGTGTTCGCTTGCTGAGCACCTCTTTTAAAATAAGAAAAGAAAACAGTGCAACAAAAGCAGGGATGGTACTGTTGATGATGCCAGCAGTTGTTGCAGTTGAAAACTGCAAGCCATAGAGAGTTAAGGCATTAAATAAAAATCCGCCACACAAAGCCTGCAGCAATAAAATACACCAATCACGTTTTTGCAGAGTCTTAAGTTCTTGGCAGGTTTCTTGAGAATAGGTACAAGCAAGGTAGATGCCAATAAGGAGGAAACCAATTAAAAACCGTAAGGCAAGCAAAGAGAAAATGGGATAGGCAGGCGCCAATAATTTCCCAAGAATGATATTGATCGCCAAACAAAATTGAGCAATTGAGAGTTCTGTATAACCAATAAGTAATTTTGTTCGCTTCATCCTAAGCACAATAGCATGCGAAAGAGACGAAATGCAAAGTGATTACAACCAAGCTGTTGGCCTTTGATAAATTTCAGGTTAGGTAAATTAAATATGAATTACATGCTATGTTAGCTACCACAAAGCGCTGTGTTGATATTGACACCTAGCATTTGAACTGGTAACACTATCGCTAGGGTAGCCAGAGCTTTTTACGCCTGTCTTGTGGTTTTTTTTTTAATTTTATCGGAGACACATAATGTCGCAGCTCATTAAATTTTTTGCAAATATGTCCATCGCATTTGGTTTGTTTGTAGCCACTCAAGTTTTTGCAGAAGAAAGTGGGGAAGCTCCGGTACCGACTATTAATACCGATATATTAAAGGGGAAATGGAAACAGCTGAGAGGCAAAATAAAACAGACCTGGTCAAAATTGACCGATGACGACATTGACCGAATTGATGGAAATATAGATGAGTTTTCTGGGCTGCTTCAGGAAAGATACGGTTACACGAAAGAAGAAGCTCAGAGTAAAATAAACGAAGTTTTAGAAAAACAATGAAGTTTTGTTTCAGGATTAGTTTGTATAATGCGTCTTGGGATCTTACCAAGAAAGTAGTCGCATTTGTAATTCCCGTAACTTTACTGTTTGCTTCAAGCGTTTTTGCGGATGCCAACGCAGATGAAAAAAAGTCGATAACTATTTTGCCAATCAAGGTTTTGTTTACTGCACCCATAGCAGATCCTAAGTGGCCAAAATTTTCAGCTGGTTACCAGCAAAATTCAAGCAATCCATTTGGAAATAAATTTTTCAACTTTACCTTTGGTGAAAATATTGGTCTCTATCAAATGCACTCTGAGCATAATCGATTTGAATTTGGTGTGCAGACGGGCGTGTTTGGCTTAATGGAATTATCTAAAATTCCAACGAGGCTAGTGAACACAGATTATTTTGTGGGTTTAGGGATCAGCCATAAAAGGGGGAACTGGAAAAACCTTTGGCAGTTGTCACACTTGAGTTCACACGTGGGGGATGAGTTGCTTTTGAGTCGTGCTGGAAAGAGCATTGATCGAATCAACCTAAGTTACGAAAGCTTGAAATGGCTAACAAGAGTTAGTTTGGGTGAATATAGTCCCTATTTTGGCATAGGTTATATATTGCATATTGATCCACATCGACTTAAACGAACAACTTTTGAAGCTGGTATTGATTATAATTCTCATAAAAAAATCCTTCAGGATAAGCTCAGGTTTATTGCGGGATTACATTTGCACTCGTGGCAAGAAAATAAATTTAAGCCGTCTATTGTTACACGATTTGGTTTTCAAATTGAGAACGTAACCATTGCTGATCGGCACGTGCAGTTATTAGTAAACGCTGGTATCGGAAAGTCCCAAGACGGCCAGTTTTTTGCTAGCAATAATAAATACATTGGTTTGATGATAACTTTTTCGTCATAAAGAGGACAAAGTGCTAAGCCAAGTTCTTTTTAATACTGACCCTAATTAAGTAAGTTAATATGCAAAGACATGCCGAGGTGTGCTCAAGTCTGCTAATCTGAAAGCACTAGGCATAATTATTTTTAATAAGGAATGATCGTATGCGTGACAAAAGTCTTATTTGCGCTTATTCCCTGGATGGCAATGGTGGAGGCAGGGCGTTAGATTGGAAGGAAATTAATGCCTGGTCGCCCTCTGATGGCGATCTGTGGGTGCACCTAGACTACAAGAGCAAAAAAACGAAAGAATGGCTTAAACATGAAGCAAAGCTGGATCCTATTATAGTAAGTGCAATGACTCGCGAAGAAACCAGACCACGATGTTTAACAACACGAGATGGGATATTGCTTTTCTTACGAGGCGTGAATCTTAATCCTGGAGAAGAGCCGGAAGATATGGTTTCAGTTCGCTTTTGGATTGATAAGAATAGAGTGATTACGACTCGCAGACGCTTACTCCTCTCCATCAAAGATTTACGAGAAGCAATTGAACAGAATTTGGGTCCTCGATCCGCCTCTAAGTTAGTTGTTGCTTTGAATGATAAACTGCTCAATCGAATGCACGGAGTAATCGAAGGGCTAAAAGAAAAATCTGATCTGTGCGAAACAGATGTTTTACTGCATGAAAGTAGATTGCTGCAGCCCAGAATTTCTGACATCCGACGTCAAGCTATTTTGATTAAGCGCTATTTAGAACCACAAAAAAATGCTCTCTACCAGTTGCATACTGAAAAAAATATTTTTTTACCATCTGAAGAACAACTTAACATCCGTGAAGCCAACGATCGCCTTATTCGCTATGTAGAGGACTTGGACAGTGTGAGGGAAAGGGCAGTGGTTACTCAAGAAGAGCTAAGCAGTCGTCTCTCGGAAAAAATGGAGAGGAAAATGTATTTGCTTTCAGTAGTCTCCTTGATTTTCTTGCCAATGACTTTTGTAACGGGATTACTAGGGATCAATGTGGCTGGTATTCCAGGCACGAATAACCCCATGGCATTTGGACTCGTTTGCCTAGGCTTAGTGGTTATGACCGTCATCACAGTGGTTTATTTACGCTTTAAAAAATGGATGTAATTATGGGATCGCGTTTCTACAGGCAGTTTTGGGTTTTTATTATTTGTCTATTGTCGTTATCAACTGTTATTGCACAAGAAAGTATTTTTAGTGTTTCTCAAGCAACTCGGAAACTAGAGCTATTTGGAAAAAAAATATCAAATAGCCAACAAAGCATGCAGGATTTCCGTCTGGAAATTGAAGAAATCAAAGATTTGAAAGAAAGCGCAGAAGAATGCGCTCTCGAAAGTCAGAAAAAAATTAAATTAACGAATTCGTTGCTCCGGGATATTGATACTGAGAACAAAGGAGATAAGTTGAGTGCAGATCTTGAATACCTGGAGGGCAAGAAGGCAGTCTATATAGAAGAAGGCGCGACCTGCAGGCTTTTTGCATTTAAAGCGCAAGAAGTACTTTCCAACTACAGGGACAGTGCTCGCAATTTTAGTTGGTCACAAAAGCTGAAACGAGGCTCTCCCTTTTGGAGCATGTTTGGCCCTGAAAAAAGTTTTGCAGTTCATTTTGATAATGCTCAGTTTTATCAAACCACTGGACTAGCAAATTTGTTATCACTAGATCCAATGGACTTAATAACCGCACTCCTTGTGATCTTAGCTGCAGGCGTGTTGCTGGCCTCTGGATTTGTTTGTTGGAAAAGAACCGCCAAACAATTATCTGTACAGCAGCAATACATGATGAATGTTATTGCCATTTATGGTGTTTTCATTTGTTTGAATGGTGCCTTTGCCTTATTACTCTGCTTCGCTCTCCCAGAAAAAAGCGGAAGTTACTCGCTCATGAGCTTTTCTCATTCTTTTGCAATATATCTACTGGTTTTGCTTGTTACGCAATTATGGGTAATTGCAGGACGGGTGCGTCATAAGGAGAAACCCGAAGGGCTCTCCCGTAGAATGCTCCAGAAAAAAATAGCAGCAATCACTAGTCTTGTTTTTATTTGGAATACCTTCTTTTTAGTTTTTGCCGAACAAAGAAAATCGGAAAACTTTGTGGAGTATGCGCAGTACGTGTGCCTATTTATTACGAGTGGCGCGCTCTATTGGTTTTATAGAACCGCTCTAAGACCATTTTTGCAACAGAAAGTTTATAGCTTGTTGCTAATGCCGTTAACCACGGGCTTATTTTTTGTAGGTTTTGGCTTAGCTTTTTGTGGGTATTATTATTTTGCCGTATTTCTTGCACGTGGGGTGATTGTAACGGCAGTTTTAACGATAACGGCTCTTGCTGCCATTTATTATTTGAATAAATTGCTGTCACCTTATGTTGAGTCAGAGTATCAGGCGATTAGAGAGGTTCGGATGTTTTTTGGGATCCGAACACATAAGAACCTGTACGAACTCATTGTCTTGCAACTTGCTTTGGATTTTGTGTTGCTTGGTGTTTATATGGCTATGATCATGCGCACTTGGAATCTTTCATTGGATTACGTTGATGCGATTACCGACGCAATGCTAAATAAAATTTCAATATTTGATTTTACATTTTATCCATTGAAAATAGTCACAGGTATGATTGTGTTTAGTGTCATCATTCTTTTAGGCAGAGTGCTTGCAGGGCATGTATCGCGACACAGCAAATTTGAATGGGAAGAGGGTAATCAAATTACAATTGTTTCCATTATTAACTACATTTCTTTTTCAATTGCTTTGTTGACCGCGCTGTTAATGGCCGGAGTTAATTTTACCGGTCTTGCTATTATTGTTGGAGCTTTATCGGTTGGAATAGGGTTTGGCCTGCAGAATATTGTTAATAATTTCATTTGTGGCATCGTGATTTTGCTTCAACGACCGGTTAAGCCTGGTGATAGAGTTGTGGTTGGTAATGTGGAAGGTTTCATTAGAAAGACGAGAGTTTTATCAACCCAAATTACCACTTTGTTAAAAGAAGATGTGATGATTCCAAATTCAAGTCTTATTTACGAGCAGGTAACCAATTATACTTTTCGTGATAAGTTTTTTAGGGTGCGTTGTTTTGTTGGTGTGATGTACGGTAGCGATATTGAATTGGTGCGTAATGTTCTTTTGGAAGTTGCGGCTGAAAATATTGATGTAATGACCGATTCGCCTCATCAGCCACTGGTTTTTTTTAGTACCTTTGGTGATAGCAGTCTTAACTTTGAATTATGGTGTATTGTCTCGGATGTTAATAAAAAATATCAGGTGTTAAGTGATCTGAACTTTGCCATTGATATGGCGTTCAGAAAGAATAAAATTGTGATCGCTTTTCCACAGCAGGATATTCATGTTCGTGATTATACTGCAACTCAAAAAGACTTAGAGAATATTCAAGTCTGATCCTATTTTTGATTTAACAAAGACATTTTTGTAGTAATGTTCTGCTTAATTGCGGTAGGTGCATAATGATCAAAAAGTTGTTGAGCAGACATAAAGGTCATATTTTTCTCAGCAGTCTCTAGATATTGGCGGCGCATTTCTGGAATGCTTGCAAGATTACGCTCAATTTTTTGCATTTCAGCAACAATGCTTGCTTTTTCACTTTCAGAAAGCGGTATAGGTTGCTCCATGCTACGGACAATGTCTCCATACTCTGCTTGGCAAGTGAGATCCTTTGATGCGATTTTTCGTTTTAAGTGATCTGGTAATTTTGTTTCATCGACACGTGTGTGTTTTCCTTTGGGATTGTAACAGTCATAAGCAACTATGCCCTGATCTTTGTATGAGACTGTTTCATAACGAACACCACTGATCCTTTGTGCTTGCAGAACTTCCTCTTCTTTCTCTAAATCGCTTTGCACTTCAGAAAACGCCGTAGTGATATAAGACTTAATCTTGTCATTTCGTTTTGCAGGTTCCCAATTGGCAAAGTCCTTAGCAGTCACTTGACAGCCAGCGAGTATAAAAAGCCCTATGAGGAAGGTTGATGTCGTTGTAATGATTCGAGAAATAGGTTTGAGCATGGTGTATTTCCAACTTTATAACTTGTTTAATTTACTATACCACAATAATATAGATGTGTAATAGACTGGTTGACTAGCTTGGATCGTATTCAATGCCATATCGGATCATTGTTGCTCAAGTGTTTCCCATTGTTTATATAGACTGTTAAGTTGCTTTTGAATTTGCTCGGATTGTTCAACAATAGGAGCAGTGACAGTCTTATCTTGTTGGTAAAATTCTGGTTGACCCATTTGTTTTTCGAGTTCATGTAGTTTTGTTTCTAAGCGGCTGATTTGGTTTCCCAGTTTGGTCAGTTCCTTTTCAACGCTCGGTACTTGTGTTTTGGGTGTGTCTTTTAGGGTTTTTTTTGTGGGAACATTTACTGAGGGAGATGACGTTGTTATTGCGTCATAGCCACCGACGTATTCATCCAGCCTACCATTCCCTTTAAAGACTAGGGTACTTGTGGCAACTGCATTAATAAAAGCGCGATCATGGCTCACAATAAAGAGAGTACCTTGATAATCAACCAAGAGCTCCTCTAGGAGTTCCAAGGATTCAATATCCAAATCGTTGGTCGGTTCATCTAAAATTAAGAGGTTACAAGGAAGACTGAATAATTTGGCTAAAAGCAATCGGTTGCATTCGCCACCCGATAAAACACGGATTGGCATTCTTAGACGTGCAGGCTCAAACAAGAAAGTAGATAAGTAACTAATAACATGTTTGTCTTTACCGTTAATAGTAATAAATTCTCGGCCGCCGCCTACGTTATCAATAGCATTTTTGTTAGGATCTAACTCTGCACGCAACTGATCGAAGTAACCAATTTCTAACTGTGTACCGACTTTAAGCATACCGCTTTCAGGCTTAAGTTGCCCAAGCAAAAGTTTTAGGAAAGTGGTTTTGCCTATCCCATTAGGGCCAACCAGTGCCACTTTATCCCCACGTAGAACTTGAATTGAAAAATCACGAATGAGCCAGTTTTCATTTATATGATAATTTAAATTTTCAGCCTCAACAACCAATTTTCCAGAAAGTTGAGCTTTATTGGTACTAAAACCTGGTTTGCTTTGGAGTTCGCGTCGTGCCCGATGTTCTTCACGTAGTTTTTCCAGCGAGCGTACTCGACCCTCATTACGTGTGCGGCGTGCTTTAATGCCTTGTCGGATCCACACTTCTTCCTTAGCCAATTTATCATCGAAGCGCTTAGCGTGTTTTTTCTCAACTTCTAAGCGATGGTTTTTTTCAACAAGATAGCGGTCAAAATCTAGATCCCACGAGGTTAATTGACCTCGGTCAAGCTCAAGGATCCGACGGCTCAATTTTCGAAGTAGGGCTCGATCATGGGTAATACAAAGCACCGCACCAGGATAGTCACTGAGATAGGTTTCAAGCCATTCAATGGCTTCAATATCCAGATGATTGGTGGGTTCATCTAATAAAAGCAAATCAGGCTCTAAGACTAGGGCACGTGCAAGCGCCACACGTCGTCGCCATCCACCAGAAAGTTCCTTCATTTTCTTGTCAGCAGGCAACTCCAATTTGGTTAATGTTGCTTCAATCAGTTGATGAAAATGCCATCCTTGATGTTGCTCAATTTGCTGTTGTACTTCGCCCAGCTCATTTAGCCATTCAGAGCCTGCATTGGGATCGGGGTTCTGTGTTAAATCGTGATAACGCTTTAAAAGCGTTCCTACTTTTTCAAGACCCTCTGCAACAGTCTCGTAGACAGTTGCTTCAGTAGATCCAGGAAGATCTTGAGAGAGCTCTGCCACTTTAAGATTAGGCGCCCGATGTATTTTACCGGCATCAGGTGCTAGTGAGCCTGATATAATTTTAAGCAAACAGGATTTTCCAGTGCCATTGCGTCCAATAAGGAAAATGCGCTCACCTGGCTCAATTTGAAGATCGATTTTATCAAGCAGTGGCGCTTCACCAAAAGCTAAAGAGAGGTTTTCTAAGTGAATAAGGCTCATAACAAGGAATTCATATAATTTATAAGAGGTTACAGTACGTGATCACGCTCTAAAAATCTATAGACAGATTTTTAAAGTGATAGGCATAATAATTGTATTTATAAACAGTCTGTTAGTTTGTTTATATTGGAATTGAGACAGGGTTGGATCCTGTTGTGAATTTTGCTCGGGTTTCTCTGTGTGTTCTTGAGGTGTAAATGCACGGAGCTAAGTTAATCTTGGGAAAAATGATTGATATTAAGTAAATTAACTTGTAAAGTCTTTTAAGCAAACCTCAGGGTTGTTGATAATTCAATCTAAGCCAAATTTGGAGATTCATGCTGGTGTTAAGTTCTAGCCATGCCTCGTCGATTTTTGATGCTGCCCATATAGTGCATTTAGGTGAACAGTTTTCAGCTGCCATTGCAGAACGTCGGTTGGATCGTGTTGAAAAGGTATCGCTACAGTTGAGAGAGCTTCAAAGAGAGGCTTTTCGAGGAAACCGAGCACAGCTTTTTACTCGTATTCTCTATTTGCAAATACAAATTGTTCAACAGCTAACCGCTGAAAAACAAGCGCATCTTTTAGCAATTGCTTTTGAAGGTGGACATCAAACTGTAGCCGAAATCATGTGGATGGCAGAAAATGATGACAAAGGAATTTTAGCTGCTTGGCTAATTCGCGTAGCTAACCTTTCACGCACTTGTGAAGTGCATTCAATTGATTGCGCCAAAATCATTCCTTTTCGAGCTGCTGTCTTCCAAGATCTGAGTGCTGAATATAAAATAGATTGCCGAGGTGACGCTTTCCAACCTAAAGTACTGTGGAGAGATATTGAAAATGCTTTCCTTGAAAAAGAGCAAGCACGATTTAAGTTATTAATATTCAATAATCTAGTTTATGCTCTAGAGTATGCGCTCTCGCAAAAAGATTATATCACTTTAGCTGAATATGTTTTTCAGTATGCACTATTTCTTCAGAAAATATTTAAGATGAAAAGCCCCAACACTATCGAATTAAGCACCTTTTTATTAGGCAAGGTAGAAATCGATTCTGATTCTATGGTTGGAATACCTCTTGCTCATTTGATGGATGAAGAGAACTTGGGCTTATTATGCCAATTACTTATTAACAAAATGAATATGATTGGCGAGATAAGACGAAATCTTGGAATAATCAATTTAGAATTTCGAGAGGATCTTGTCAAAGTGTTGGCGACCATGCCAAATGTAAATTTATATGATGTTAGCTTTGAGCAATCTGTAGCTCAGTTCTTAGAAGCTCTTCGAGACGCCAAATCACAAGATCAACTAGCTGGCTATTATATTCGAGTAGAATTATTGATGGAAAATGCCTTTAATCGTAACAATCCAGACGAATTTGCTGGGATGGTGTTATATTTGGCTTCGCAAGCCATAGTGTTTTTAAAAGAAGAAGGTCGCATTGAGTTTTTCCAATTATTGTTTGACGATTACGAAGACATTATAGAGCTGGCAGGTGACTCATCTTTAGGGGATTTAGCCCTAGGCATATTAGCTGAGCTTGATCTCGCTGAGTTTGCCGCTACAGCAGGCTGGGAAGCACAACAGCTGGTAAGTTTTCGACGTGATTGCTGTATTGCGCTTACCAAACAGGTTGAAAGTTTGGAAAGATCAGGCAATATTATAGAAGGAAGTCCTAAAAAAAATGGGGTCATTGAGCCAACAATGGCTCAACTAAATGTACGGTTAAACACTGCTTATTTGGCCCGAGATGCAAAACAAATGGCTGAAATTGTTAATGATCTAGTTGCCATTGTTGAGCAAAAATACAGTGAAAATAATGAGCAGGCTTTAGTTAATCATTTTGATGATCTGCGAGCGAGTGAGGCCGAAGCCATTACAATAGCACTTGCCGAGAAAGACAAAGACGCACTATCTAAAGCAGTCTTAGCTCGCGTCTTGAGAGATTATCAATATAAAAGCAGTGGTGAATTATTGAAGAAAACCACTGGTGCTGAGGAATTTGAGTATCGTGAGCAGGAAGAAGAATATCCTGGGACCTGGGTGCCTTTAGTGCGCTTTGCTGAATTCTCACCAAATATTGCTAAATTTCATGTTGAGGTTTGCAAAGAGCTGGGCATAGGGGTAACTGCGTATAAATATGACTCAAGTACTACGTGGGCTTGGCGAGATGCTGAAATCATTGAACTTGAGAAATGCTCAGCCAGTCTTGCTGGGTATCTAAATGGGTTAGAAGAAGCTCTTACGGGTTCTAAAATTGATGTGCTTAAGGAAAAACGACTGGTTCGGCGTCAACTATTGGATATAGCTTTTTTGCGATCAGATCATGAGTTGTTGCAGAGCGTTATTGAACTTGATGTTAAGGTGTTAGAAGCGGCTAAAGGTTCTGGCCGATGGCTTAATGCGATGGTCCTTGTTAATCTTACCTCGAATGATTGTGCGGCGTATGCAGATCTAATTGAGCGCCAGAGAGACCAAGAGCTCCTATGGCATCTGGTTGCAGATGTTGATGTGACGAGCACCTATGTTTATTCTTGCACTAAAGAAAAAAACTCACTTCAAGTTCGTGAGCTCAAGTCGAAAGTGCTGGAAAATCTAGGGTGCTTATCTCCGGTCAAAGCAGCACAATTCCTGGAAGTGTTTAGACGGCAGTTGGCGACTGGAAGAATAGGGAGTGAATTAGAATACCAAACAGAAATATTCATTTGCAGCCCATTGTTTTTTGTGAGTGCTAGAGATGAGCAACATTCAAGCAATCTTACGTCAAATCGTATTTTTGCCTTGTTGAAAATTGTTAGGGAGGAACTTGGGAATAAAAATCCATCACTGTTTCGTCAGGGATTGTTTACCGCGCTTCCATTTCAAGATTTAGATCGCAAGGATCTTTATCATTTTATGGAAAATGAAAACCTTGGTATTGTGTTGTGGGAAATTCTAAACAAAGAATTATTGGAAGATGACTTTGTATTAAAAAATCAACTCAAAGGAGACGAGGTCCACAAGTTGAAAGGTCAGTTAGCAAATGCTTTTGTAAGAATGCTTCCAGCAATGACTGAAGGTGAAATTGCATCAGTCCTCGCCCTAGATCTTGAAGATGTCAGAGAGGAAACCGTCGCGTTATTACCTAGTAGATCAGATATTCTGTCGGCAATGGATGGATTTTTCAGCAATAGTCACTTATCCATTAAGGAGTTTGTATTATTTAGTCATCAGCTACAAGCTATACTTAGTCAGTGTTTTCAAGATAATAACACTGAGTTATTTTCTGCACTGTTTGTGGCTTTTGCTCAAAAAATGGAAGCGGCTTATCGAGAATGTCGTTATGTGCCGACAATGCTTCCTTATGTCATGACTGTAAATGATCGGACGAAAACACCAGTTTATTACAGTAAAATGGTTACGGGTGACATACAGGGAATGGTAGAAACCCTAGTGGCGGCTTTTCATTTTGAAAAATCTGCTGCTCAGTATTACGTGAGTTTCGGACAAGCCGAAGAGAGAGTCGCTCGCCTGAGCTCTTTTGTGCAAGGTGTCTTAGCTAAATCAGCAGCTTCGCTTCAAGATAATTTATTGCTAGCATCTGAAACTATTCAAACTTATCGGCAGCAGGTTTCAGTGATCCCTACGGAAAAAGAGGTTTCTTTATGTGCTGAAGAACTTCAAGTAGATTTCAGACTGCTGTATTTATCTCGAAATATAAAAGGTGCCGGAAAATTCATTGATGAGTGGTCGGTTGCTGCAAATAAGGCATACTGTGAAGGAAATAATGAGTTACTTCTTATCCAATTATTTAAAATGTCCAGAACTGGAATCAATGAGAGCCTTGCTTATCTTCGATCTGGAAATTTGAGTGGATTTAAAATTTGGCTCCTTAGACATAGTCTTCAGCAAGCTAAATTTATAGAAAATATTGACTACGCAAGTGACAATGAGTTTACTGCTGAAGTTTTCGATGTGCTTGGAGTTAATGAGCTTGATGCTTTTCAAGGTAATCTCAAACTGTCCCAGAATCAGGACTATGACAAACTGGTTACCTCCTTTCGACGTCTCGCTAACAGCGGGGTATCTTTAGAAATTTATGAATCCGCTTTAGAATCGCTCGCTAAACACCCCAAATTTCATCAGGCCCTATTGGCTCAACAGCCTTGTGATACAGATTCTGCTAAATACCAGGCGATCTATGATAAATTATTGTCGATCTGGCATATTTCAATCTGTGCTCATCTATTTGCAGTATTGCGGGAAGATATTCCGTTTGCAGGACTGAGAATAGATTGGGAAGGCAGTCATGGTACGTCGATGGTTGACTATTTAGTTGCTGCACATGATAAGTGGGCCAATGCTAATGATAACAATGCAATTACTCAAGCAGCAAATGCAAATTTAAAGGATGGCCCTTTACTGAAAGCTGATCTAGGACAGATTTCAACCCTGTCGGCACAGAAAAAACCTATGTGCATACCAGTTGGCTTAACAGATGATAATTGGAACGGGGAAAAGCATGCCGTTTCTGTAACGGTTATTGATGATTTAATATTAGTATCGGATAGAGGTGTAGATGAGTTTTCAGGTATTAAAATCTATCGCATCCCTAACAAAATCATGCTAGAAAACTTTATTGTTGCTTTGGCAGGTAGTATGGATACCTCTCTTGATTACAACATATACTTGACTCGTTTAAGTCTGTTGGACTTAAGTTTGTTAATAAAAATTCCGTTACCTGCACAAATGCGTGGAAACTGTGGTATGTCTTCATCTGCAGAACCAATTGTTTTTGGTGCAATGGTTGCAGCCTGTCTTTCTCATTTGGAAGACGCCGGTGAGGACAAAAGCAATGTGCTAGTTGTTGAGAAGGCTGTTAGGTTAGCAAAAAAACAGCAAGAGCGTTTTTTATCACATGTTCGCTCACAAAACACCAAAGATCTTGTGAAATATTTTGAGAGCTATCAAGAGCAGCCTCAAGTTTTGTATGCACATTTGTATTTATTAAGTCTTCGTCGTTATCCATCACGGGAAACTGCAGCTGTGCTTCGGAAACTAATTGCGGGCGCAGATGTTTGGAGTGCTTATCGGGATTGTGTGCATTATGTTCATGAGCATTATGCAGAGGCTGCTCGTACTACAAATCAAACCTTTGAACCAAAAGAGGCCTCTCAACTTACCTGTGCTCTTGTAGACGCTTTCTTATTTAAATCCCAGCAAGAGCTAGATAGAATACAGGAAATAGTGAAGAGGGCGTTGGTTTGGGGTTTTAAACCCACAAAAAATTATGTTGCCGCCACTGGAGCTTTGCTCTCTACTTCTCATCGTCAGGCTCTGCGGGACGCATTGATGAACGTTAGTACACAGCCAGGGTTTGCTCCAGTACTCTACGAAATAGGCCAGAAGGCCATTCGGGAGGGCGTGATTCGCAGTATCGCTTGGGAGCAGAGAGCTGAATTCGCAGCGTGGTATCCAACTCGTTTGGAACTGAATTGTTCGTCAGAAGAATTTATTGATTATCTGCGCAAAGAGGTGAGATCTTGGGGCGGACGAGGCGCTGAACAACAACTGGAGGCTTGCTTAGGAGCTAGTGCGCGAGGAGAAAGTCATTTTTCCTTAGGCTCAGCCCCTCAATCTTCAAGAGAGTTGTGCTTTTTTCCTAAAGGGCTTTCCGAAGAAGGGAGAGTAACCCCAGTGGTGCAAAAAGTTATTCATAAAATATGAAGTAGAGTTCCTATCGACTTCGAAAAGGTGCAAAACTAACCATTTTTTCGAGAGAATGAAAGGGATGTTCAGTACCCAATGGCGCGGTAACTGCTAAAAATTGTTCTTTTATGGTTTTTTCACTGGCTATTTTACAAGCACAGAGCCAGGTAAGACTTCGGTCTCTCACGTGAGGTTCTGCTGTGAGCATTGCTGTCATTTCTGGGTTGTCTAGACGTTGTGATAAGGCCAATGGTGTTTTCTTTGAGCCACCGGTGTGCTCAAAATCTGCACCTGCCGTTAATAACTGGCGAAGGATCTCTAAGCGGTTGTCGCCTACGGCTGTATCAAGTGCAGAAAATCCATTCTCATCCCGAATATTTACATTGGCATGATATTTAAGTAAGAGTCTGGCAGCCTCGTGATTATCGGTGCGAGCAGCATAGTGTAGTGCGGTAGCGCCATCGGCTGCTTGGGTATTAGGATCTGTACCCTTAGCTAAACAAAAGGCAAGAACAGCCAGATTGTTGTGTATAACCGCGTAATGGATTGGTGATAAACCATTTTCAGTATGAATAAGACTTAAGTTTGCCTCGTCCTCTTGAACTTTAGCAACGAATTCATCAAAAAGTCCTTGAGAAATCAGTGTATGTACAGATGATTCTTTCATGTCAGCTCCTTATTCATTGAACTAAATCATACCAAGAACCTCTAAAGAGATCAAGATGAGGAGATTGTATCAACATGTTTACGCAATATCACAAACCTTATAAATTTTCACGTCAGCTCACAGACAACGAGGCCTTAAGGCAAGATGCCGTTGCGAAGCAAGTTGAAATTGAATTTATGGGTAACCTGATAAAAAAACTGCACAAATTGGATTTGGATGATCCTGGCGTTGAGGATCTGTTGCGTGAAGAATTAGAAGGATCAACCAAAGGTATGGAGACTGCCGCCATAGAAATGGCTGAGATTCTTGATCAAAATATCGAGGAGTTTGAGAAGGAGCATGCTGGTCAGAATTTTGTTGAACCCTCCATTCCAATTACAAATGAGGTGGGTAAAGAATTGACATCTGATGATTTGGTTTCTGATCAATCAACGGCAAATATATTACTTGAGCAGAGAAAAAGCGTTTTAGCGAACATGTTGCTCGATCATCCTGAACTTAAACAAAACTTGGAAAGCCAAGTGAAGAAATATATGGGTGCTACCATTCCACACCTCAACAATATGTTTTTAATGAAAAAGTTAAGCGATATAGTATCAGTAACAGAAGACAGGAAGTATACCATCTCTATTGCTGAAGTGAAAACAAATTTAATGTTTAAATATGATGAAATGCTACAGTCAAAGCAGGACACACGATTACTGAGTAATGGCTTGGATTGTGCAAATAAATTTTTAGCCAAAGAGGATTTAGATAGTGCGAAAACAGTTTATGATGTGCTTGAAAAAGTGATGAAAATCCAAGAAGGTGTGGGTTCGGGCAAAGGCATAGACCGTTTCAAAAATCGTGAGCAGAAAGCGCAACTGAAAAAGATTTTAGGTTTACTGGGCGATGGGAAAGATATAGGTAAATACGATGCCGTTCAGCGACTGTTAAAGAGCTCAAATAAACCTAAGCCAACACTTCGTTAAATAGTCTATTAATTAATATCCAGCTCACCATTACTCTCGAGAGAGTCATCACCAAACGATTCCTTAAGATCTTGTATGTTGCTCGCCACTTTTTTGGTTTGCTTTAAACAGGCAATATTGAATAAAGCAGCGCCTTCATACACGAGTGGTAGGCAGTTTTGTCCAATAATTATCCCTGGTTCTTTTGCAATGACTTTATGTTCTTCGTTTCCTAGAGGATTCGATACAATTGCTATGGCATCACCAGAAGATACCTTTGCACCCAGCGATTTAAGAGGACACATAATGCCACTATAGGCTGAACGAACCCAATAACTTGATGGAGAAAAGGAGACTTTTGCTCGATGTTGTATGTTGGATTTTTTCTCTATCATGTTTAAGCTACGCATAACATTTAGTACTCCCTCTACACCGAGTTTAATGCATAACTCGCTCAGTCGAAGCGCTTCGCCAGATTCATACAGAAGCGCTTTAACGCCATTAGCAACGGCAGCTTCCCGGAGTGAGCCAGGGGGTTCCTTAGAGTAAAGCACGACAGGGGCTCCAAATGAGTTAGAAAGCCTTTTGGTTTCTTTATCCTGAGTGTTTGCGCGGATCTGAGGTAGATTGGTACGATGGTTTGAACCGGCGTGCAAATCGATCAAATGAGTGATCTTTGCAAGAATTTCTGTAACGAACAAATTGGCTAGACGTCCAGCAAGTGATCCTTTTTCGGAGCCTGGAAAACTTCTGTTGAGATCACGCCTATCCAACAAATAGCGACTCTGGTATAAAAAGCCGTAGGTATTGACGACGGGTACTAAAATTAACGTACCTTTTAGCTTTTTAAGAAAACGTTTTTTCTTTAACCTTCGTATGATTTCCACACCATTCAATTCATCACCATGTATAGAAGCTGTTACACACAAGACAGGACCATTTTCCTTACCCTTAATAACCTCAACAGGCATATTCATTGGCGTACAATCGTATAATTTTGGCATGGGTATCATGATGGATTTTCTTTCACCAGGTAAAATGGTAATACCATTAATCGCCATGTCCGTTTTTTTCATTGGAGTGTCCTTAGCTATTTAGTATGTTTTGAACAATATACTAAGTTTATACGAAGATTTACCGTAAGCCTAAATTACTTTTATAGATAGTCGCTTCTTATTGTTAATTCATGGAATACTGTATAAAAAACCATCCAAACAGAAGGTGATCACAGTCTGAGTAAAATAATCATTGGATCCATTTAATGATTTCATTGCCGATGATGATAAGCGAAAAGGAGATAAGTCCCAGTAAAATTATTTTAGCATGACGATTCAGTCGCCAACTGATGAGTGCAGGCAGCAAAATAGCAATGAGGCATAGACTGATTCCGGCGGTCTCTAGAGCCGTCATAAAGACTTTTGGATAGAAAATACAAATGAGTAGGGGTAAGCCGAAAACAAGAGTGACAATAATTGATTTTCGAGCTGTAAATTTCACTTGCTCCTGTACGAGTTGGAAATGGCCCATTCCAACACCAATAAATGAAGTGATGATAGCCAATAGTGTGAAGCCTTTCAGCAGTAGTGAGAAAAAAGACTCTTGATGTTTTGGGGCGAGTTGTTGTGCAAAAAAACCTAAATCAGAAGAGTGAGTGATAATACCGGCTTTTTGTTCAGGGGTTAATGTGCCAAGCGTACAAGCTTCCCAAGTAAGATAAACCATTAGAGGAATAAATGAACCCAGCCAGAAACAAACTTTTAAACGAGCGGTACTTTGGTTGGACATATATTGCATTAGCACTGGAATGCTGCCGTGAAATCCAAACGAGGTGAAAAAAACGGTAGCACCTTGCAAGTTTATGCTGAGATTTTCATCATAGAAGTTCGTCAATGAGACCCGAGGGAGAAGCATGCACACAACAAAAACAAATAAAATTAACTTCAGAATAAAAAATACTCTATTTGCATAGTCTGTAGCAGTGTATTGATAGCTAATGAGCCCTCCGAAAATGGCAACAAATACAATCTGTATAATGCTCAGTGGCATGTTTGGAAACATGAGCTTAAGAACAGAAGCGCCCCCAGCTGTGTATGCGGCCAGCAATGAAAAGTGTAGAGAGAATAGGGATAGGAGGGCCACAAGTTTGCCATATCGTCCAAATACGGTTTCAGCAATTTGTGCCAAAGAGACAACTTGCTCCTGCTGCTTGATTAGATCAACCATTAAACAGGCTGAAAAGGCAGTAATGAGCCACATGACAGTCAGCAGCACACAGCTGACAAGAAAGCCAAGGTTAAGGGATAGAATCGGGATAGCCAGCATCCCAGCACCAATAGTTGTTCCGGCAACAATAAAAATACTGCCGATGAAGGTTCTGTGCAACATAGTCTAGTCCATGGAAAATTGTGAAGGATAACATAGAGTAGACCAGTAGGAGTAGGACACTAGCCCTAGTTGTAAAGTAAAAGAATAGACGCTTTTTGGTACCCCCTGTTTTTGTTAGTTGATAAACCTTCTTTTTTAACACATAGTTTTGTGTTAATAATGGCCGATTATAATTAACAAGCATTTCTTAAGAAAATGAATAATTCTATCAAAGCACAAAAACAGATTTGCATAATAGGGTTAGGCTCTGTGGGGCTCCCTCTTGCTTGTGTATTAGCAACTTCTGGTTATGCTGTCCTAGGGGTGGATACGGACAAAGAAAGGTTGGATCGAATAGCATCAGCAAAGCTGTTTTCTTCAGAGCCTAAACTGAAAGCACTGCTGACAAAGGCTATTCAAAATAGCAATTTCAAGGTGTCAGCCAAAGTTTCACTCGCTGATATTTACATTATTACTGTTCCCACACCGCTCGGTTTTGCTAATCAACCCGATCTTACTTGTGTAAACTCAGCAATTCAGTTTATTAAACCTCAGCTCCGGGAGCAGGATCTTGTTTTAATTGAGTCAACTTGCCCTGTAGGGACAACAGAGAAAATTGCACAGGAATTAAGAGTTTGTTGTCCTAAAGTATCGGTTGCCTATTGTCCAGAGCGCATTTTTCCAGGGAATATTCTTTACGAGTTAATACATAATAATCGAATCGTTGGAGGAGTCGATCACGTTTCGACAAAACGCGCTGTTGATTTCTATAAATCATTTACTTGCGGTAAAATCTTGGATACAGAAGTACGTATGGCTGAAGCAGTTAAGCTTGCTGAAAACGTATATAGGGATGTGAATATTGCCTACGCGAACGAGTTATCAATGATTGCTTCGCATCTTGACTTAGATGCAAATAAATTGATCCATTTAGCAAATGAACATCCACGTGTGAATATTTTAAATCCAGGAGTGGGTGTTGGTGGCGACTGTATTGCTGTGGATCCCTGGTTTTTAATCGCATCAAAACCAGAACTGGCTCTTCTCAGTTCGAAAGCACGAGAAGTTAACCTCAATAAAACTGATTGGGTGATCCAAAAAATACGCTCTGTTATCAATGGAAGCAAAATAAGTGTAGTTGCCTTTTTTGGCCTAACGTACAAACCAAATGTTTCAGATACAAGAAATTCGCCAGCGTTAACGATAATCAAAGCGTTTGAAGAAGAAATTGAAGTTCTTAAGGTTGATCCTTATGTTAGTAACACCGAGAGCATCAATAGCGCAATTAACCGTGCTCACATTGTTGTTGGTCTGGTTGCTCATAAAGAATTTCTCAACATACCTCCCGAGCAGTTTATTGGCAAAGAAGTGCTGGATTTTTCTGGTGTCTTTCGGTGAAGTCTATATTAACAGTTATTGGAACGCGCCCTGAAGCCATTAAGCTTGCACCAATACTATTACTTTTGGATAAGAAAAAAGGTTTCACAAACATGGTTTGTGTCACAAGACAGCATACCGATCTACTTGATCCTTTGCTTTCGAGCCTTAAAATCAATGTTGATTATCAGTTTGACAATATCGACCATGAAGGAAGTCTTCACAAAAGTGCGGCTCGTATCCTAGAACAATTTAGTGTGATTCTGAAAAATGCAAATCCTGATTTGGTTTTAGTTCAAGGAGATACTACTACTGCGTTTGTTGCGGCACTTGCCGCTTTTTATTCTCGAATTCCAGTTGCACATGTGGAAGCTGGCTTACGAACAGGTGATCTCTATTCTCCTTGGCCAGAAGAAATGCATCGTTGCCTAATTGATAAACTAACAAATTATTTTTTTGCACCCACCCAGCAAGCACAAAATGCTCTTATTGGAGAAGGAGTGCCGCCGGAAAAAATTTGGGTAGTCGGCAATACTTCGATTGATGCTGTCAGATTAGCACAAAAAACTTCAAGTTCAATATCAACTACAAACCAAAAAGATATTGTTGTGACGATTCATAGACGAGAAAATCATGGGAGTGCATTGATTGAAGTTTGTCATGCCTTACGTAGTCTTGCTGAGCAATTTCCTCATGTCCAAATTATTGTATTTTTGCACCCAAACCCTGCAATAAGCAAGCCAATAACCGCCAATCTTTCAAACGTGCAAAACATTAGTCTGCTTGCACCGGTTGATCACTCTGCTTTTATACGATTGCTAAGGGAAAGTGCTTTTATTATTACTGATTCTGGAGGTGTTCAAGAGGAAGCATCCTTTATGGGGAAGCCAGTACTTGTGATCCGAAACACAACAGAACGGCCAGAAGGGATCCAAGCTGGCACAGCACGTTTGGTTGGCACAAAATCTAAAGATATTGTTGCCGCCTGTAAAGAGCTCTTGGAGAATGCAAAAACTTTGGCTTCGATGTCCAGAATCCATTTTCCATATGGAGATGGTCACGCAGCCGATCGGATTGTCAATATCCTAGAAAAAGAGCTTGTGGAAACAGTAGATGAGTCTTAAAAATATTGTATTTTTTGCTGATCGCTTGCCCCCTCTCATTGGTGGAATGGAGATGCATGCGGATTACTTCATAAAACACTTCTCTGGCCATTTAGAGTTCCCACTTGTATCAATTATTACAAAAGACTCTCAAGGGCGAGACTGCCTAAAATCAAAAGAGGGGAGAACACTTGTAGATATAGAAAAACTATTAAGACAGCTTGAACCTCAAATTGTTTTTTTCAATAGTGGAAGATGGATTGAGGAACTTGGAGAAATTAGACGTTGGCTTCCAATGGCTGCCTTTTTTTATCGCACGGGTGGCAATGAAATTCTAAAGGCTCCTACTCATGGTGAAATTCCCAGTCATACCCTAAGACAATCCTTTTGGAGCAAACAAATCAACCATTCCATTAATCAAATGATTACCAACTCAAATTATACCGAGAATCGTCTTCGTGAAGTGGGCATAACTTGTCCATTTGCTCGTTGTGTAGGTGGTGTTAATACTTTAGCGCTGAAACCTTCAAAATCACAATCGAAAAACCACATCACTGTTTTTTGTGCAGCACGATTTGTTCCCTATAAAAATCATGCACTGTTATTGACAGTTGTTCACAAACTTGTTCTGCGAGGATACCATTTTAGAGTAAAATTAGCTGGTGATGGTCCCTTATTAGAACAAGCACAAAAACAAGTGATCAGAGATAACTTGGGCTCAGTGGTTGAATTCATGGGTGTTTTGAGTAACAATGAAGTTTGCCATGAAATAGCTCAGGCTGATATTTATATGCAACTTAGTGAAGATTTGGTAACAGAGGTTCCAGGAGGATCCTACATACACTCAGAGGGTATGGGACGTTCAATCCTGGAGGCATTGGCAGCTGGCACCTTTGTAGTAGCTGGGCGAAGCGGAGCTCTCCCAGAGATTGTCACTCAAGACAGAGGCTTGTTAGTGGAGCTTGACAATGTAGAAGTCATTACCGACAAGATTTCAATACTTCTTAACAAACCTCCTCAGCGACTGCCTTTTTCAGAACATTATAGTTGGGGAAACCTTTTCAATCGCTATGAAATTTTGTTTAGAGCGTCTTAATGCAAATACTGATAGTCACAGAAAAATGCACTTCGAATGAAACTCAGCGCGATGGAGGTGCTCGAGTGGTAGAAACGCTGCAGCGGATCTTCCCAGATTGTTTAAGTGTTATGCAGTTTGGACCAAAAGCCTCTCCCTTAGCTACTTGGCATTTTGATTATCCCTTTAATTTGGAGAACCGATTTGAAAATCGAGTAGCAAATGCACGATATATTGCAAGGAAAGTAAAGGATTTTGAAAAGAAATTTACACATGTGATTTTTATTCATATTTCAATGCAGTTTGGTTTAGTTGATGTGCCTTTAGATAATAAAATACACGTTTGGACTTTTCCGATGTTTCTAACACCTTCTTATCTGTCGTCTGGAGAACGCGTGCCAGATAAATATACTGAGATGGAACGTCTAGCATTAGCCAAATCCAAAAATATTATAACGCCTAGCCACTTTGAAAAACGACAACTGATAGATATCTATTCTATTCCTAGGGAACAGATCCATGTAGTGCCTCGAGGTGTCAATGTTGAACAACTTGTTTTGAAAGAGCGCGTTTTCAATGGAGTACCGAAATTTTGTAGCGTTGGTAGTGTTAAGCCTCAAAAGAATACAGTAGAGTTGATCAGGTTGTTTAAAATTATAACAATTTCTTATCCCGACGCAGTTCTTAAGATCATTGGAGCTATACAAGACAGGGACTATTTCAAAAGAGTACTTAATGAAGTTGAAACTCTAGATCTTGGTAACAGTATAGAATTTACTGGATATGTCTCGCCAAATAAGCTTTCTTTAGCTCTGCAGGATTCACACCTGCACCTTTCTCGCTCAACTTGTGAGACGTTTGGGCGAACTACTTTTGAAACGTTAGCCTGTGGATTGCCAAATGTCGGCATGAAAACTGGGAATGCCGCTATTGAATTTTTAGAAGGCTTGCCTTATGCGAGATTTACTGACGGTAACGCACAAGCTATGGAAGCCATTCAAGATATTCTTAATGATTTTTCAACACTGTCTTCAATGGCACTTGAAATAGGTGAGTTATATAATGAGGAAGGGTTGTCGAAATTACTGTCTGCTAAAATTTTTGATAAACAAATAATTGCCATTACTGATTATGATGGCACTCTCTTTCATAAAAATGATCCTAAAAGAACTCAGCGTTCAATGAAAGCGTTCAAAAGCTTTCAAACCAAAGTGATTTGCAGTGCACGTTCAACGGAAGATCTCCTGGCGCAACTGAAAGAGTATCAGCTAGAGGTTGACTGGATTGTTGCTTTTAGCGGAGCGGTTGTCACAAATGGAAGTGGGGAAATATTGTGGTCAAGAGCAATGAGCAAGAAACAAATAGATACCATAAAATCATTAGTGCCAGAAGGTGAGTTTATACAGAAGAATAACGAAACACTTCAAATTTCAATGGCGGTTAAGAGTTTAAGAAATTTTCCTAATTTGAGGGTTGAGGTTTATCAAGATACTGCTTTTGTTTTTCATTGGGAAGCGTCAAAATTTCGTGCGGTTCACCGTCTTTTGCGTTATCTTGATTGGTCAGGTCAAGTTCTTGCCTTTGGCGATGGGCCCTATGATAACGAATTATTAAATTATTTCGATGGGATCAAAATAATTGATACACCTGATAAGAACAGTAACCAACAAAGAGAGATCAAATATGTCTAATGCCTATTATAAAGGATACTGGATGGTTACAAACCGTTGTAATTTAAGATGCAGCTATTGTGTTTTGGAAGACGCGCCTCATCAAAAAAAGTTAGAGCTTGATCTGGAAGCCAAGAAAGAATTAATTTCTCACTTGTATCACAAACTAAGATTTCGTCGACTTACCTTATCAGGCGGTGAAGTTATTATTATTGGAAAGCGTCCACCTACACACTTTATTGAGCTGCTACGACATATTCGCACTTTTCGCTCAACAGATCCTGCTAAAAATTTGGAAATTGAACTCTATACCAATGGCACCTATTTAGATGAGAAGGTCGCTGAGGAAATGAAAGGGGTCGTAGACACTGTTGCAGTTACTATTGACAGCTCAAACAATACCCTTTTAAGCGAGATAGGTCGAAACCATAGAGGATATACTCAATACTATGAACATATTGTTAAAACATGTGGCTTGCTGTCAAAAGTGGGTGTGGAATTAAAACTCCACAGTGTTATTGGCACTAAAAATCATTTATCACTTCCGGATGAGGTTGCTTCAATTCTTAAGGCAGTTGAGGAGGCTGGGGCTAAAGTATCCTGTTGGAAATTTTATCAGTACATGTCTTATGATGTTCCAGAAAGAGATGGGTTGCACGCTATTTCAGAGGAGCAGTACGAACAATTTAGAAAACGTGTTGAGCCGATCCTCGATGGATGTGGGGTACGTTTGCATTTTAAAGATAATGAAGAAATGAATGCTTCCCTATTTAATATTCTTTCTTATGGAAATGCCCAATATATGCGCAAGAATGATACTTGGTCAACTACCCAGCGCACGGATGATCTTCGTACTTACAATTCCATGGCGGAGATGTTTGTCAAACACGACATTGATGAAGGCTTGTTTCGTCGTTTTCACGAACTAACCCATGATGAGTGATCTTATTGTAACTGTGGATTTAGATTGGGCTTGTGAATATGCCATAGAGGAGACAGTTGAGTTTCTCAAAAATCAGAATATTTCACCAACAATTTTTACCACACATCACTCACCTTATATTGAAGAAAATTTGGATAAAATGGAAGTAGGCTTGCATCCGTTTTTTAACCCGGAGTCCTCTCACGGTTCTACTATTAGTGAAACGGTAAAATATGTGATGGATTTACCCCATAACTTGCCTGCCTTTCGATGTCATCGATTTGCCAGTTGTAATGCATCCAAACAAGCTATGTCTGAAGCAGGAATGTTAATTTCCTCTAATGTTTGTACTGATTTAGAAATTATTTCACCTTTTAGAGATCGTTTTGGGTTTTTGGAAGCGCCTATTTTTCTTGAGGATGGTGGCTACTTGTGGCGAGAACATCCTTTGAAAATAGATGCTGATCTACAAGAACGGATTTTGGCAAAAGGAAAAAAAGTGATTCTTATACACCCTATGCATTTTTCAATAAATACTCCCCATTTTTCCTACATGTCTACTATAAAAAAATCAATCAGTCGCGACAAGTGGAAAAATATGACCCAAAGCACATTGAGTGCATATCGTTGGAAAGGGTATGGGATCCGAGATTTTTTAATTGAGTTGTTGCAATTAACACCAAAAACTAGCACATTAGGATCTCTAATTGCAGCGCGTTAAAATGGCATGGTCCTTTTCTAAACTAGCTCGTATAGCAAATTTAAAGCGATTGGTTTTTAGGCAGCGTTCAAAATCTTCACTGGGGTATTGCCATTGATCTTTAGAAAAAAAATAGCGCCCAGAACCTTCTTTCAGTGGTATTAGAAATGAGTTTAAGTTCATTATTTCATCGTTAATTAAGGCTTTAAGATATAGGGCACATACCTGATCTTCTAATGACGGCGTTGTCGCTTCGTGGCCCATGGGTAGAAGTGTGATCTGTGGGTTAGTTAAAGTTTGAATATATCGTACTGTTGCATCAGCGTTACCAAAGCTGGTGGCTAGAATAATATCAGCATTTTGAGCAAGCAATATACCCTTTGCTCCTGCGGCCGTTCTATGAAGAATATCTCGGTTACGCACATCACTCTCTTTAACTCGAGTGGGAGAGTTTGGAATATGATACTCGAAATTAGAGCCTTTTTCAGCTTTGCCAATGAGCAGCGCATTTTGTAACTCTGAGGCTAACCGAGAAATCACGTTGCATTTTGTGCACAGTCGATAAGAGGCTGGTTCACGTTCTAAAACATAACAAGCCGTCGTAAAAGCACGAAATACATCAATGACTATGGTAACATGTGTTTTTTCGGTAATCTTTCTGAACTCCTACAACAGATTTTTACTTTAAAGAAATAGAGCAGTATGTGCAAATATTGAATGAAAACAAAAAAGAATGGAAACTAACTACAAATGAATACCCCAAAGCATATTACTGTTATTGGTGCTGGCTACGTTGGCCTAGTTTCAAGCGCTTGTTTTGCAGAATTTGGCTTTAGTGTAATTTGCGTTGATAAAAATCCCGATATCATTGAACGTTTACAGAATGGAAAAGCGACCATTCATGAACCCGCTTTGAATCGGTTAATACAAAAAAATTCAAACAAACATTTATCATTTTCACATTCAATAGAAGAAGCGATCTTATCAAGTAATATTATTTTTATAACAATTGGTACACCATTAAGGGAGGACCAGGAACTCGATATCAGCCAATTGGAATCAACGGTTAAACAAATTGCACCCTTATTAAACACCTATAAAGTAATTGTGATTAAATCTACTACTGGTGTTGGAACGGCTAGACATCTAGGTGAGCTTATTTATGCTGAAAATAGCAATGCACAGTTTGATATTGTATCCAATCCTGAATTTTTGCGAGCAGGATCTGCTATTAATGACTTCCTGAAACCAGAACGGGTTATTATAGGCGTGGAGAGCAAAAAAGCCCATGAAATAATAAGTGAAGTATATCAGACTTTTGTTAACACCCAAGTACCTATCATCTATACAACATTAGAGAATTCCGAACTCATTAAACAAGCTTCAAATTGTTTTTTAGCCGCAAAAATTGGCTTTGCAAATGAAATAGCTTATTTGTGTGAACAAATGGGCACTAATACTAAAGTTGTTCTGCAGGGTATAGGACTAGACAAACGTATTGGAAGTGATTATCTACAACCCGGCCCAGGATTTGGAGGATCTTGTCTCAGCAAGGATGCTCTAGCATTGTGTCACAGGGCTAAACAAGTTAATGCGTCTCTTAGCATTACTGAATCCGCCCTGAATTCTAATACTAGGCACAAACAGCGGATGCTTGAAAAAATTTTGAAAGCGTGCTTGGGCTCAGTAAAAAATAAGCGACTAGCAATATTAGGAATTTCCTTTAAAGCCAATACTGATGATACTCGTGAAAGTTCAGCATTGTTTATTATCGATCAATTAATAAAGCAGGGTTCGATATTGAAACTCTACGATCCAGTCGTTAAACATATTCCACAGTACAATGGACTGAAAATAGGCATAACGCTTGAAGAAACAATTAAAGATACGGATGCAATTATTATTATGACTGAGTGGAACGAATTCCGAGATTTAGACTTAAAGAAGCTCAAAGGCTGTTTGCGAAATGAGGCAATGCCTCCAACACTGATTGATTTAAGAAATTTATATGTCGCTAAACAAGTGGAGGAGGCTGGCATAGCCTATTTTTTCATTGGCAGAACCGGTGCTAGTACGAATGAGAATATTGGTTGCCACTCCCTAAGTCTTACACACTGATTTTTACATTTTTCTGAGGACATGAGTAATGCGCTTGCCAATTACCGTTACTGGCTTTCTCTGGCATTTTGTTAAAAAGCAAAAGGGCTACTTCTTAGTCACTCAGATAATGGCTTTAGCGTGGTCATTAGACAACACTGCTTGGCCCTATGCGTTTAAATTATTGATTGACAAAATGACACTCTTTTCAGGAAATAGGGGTGAGATCTGGCATTATTTAATCCCAACATTGGTTCTATGGATCCTGTTGTGGATCACAATTGAAATTATGTTTCGTGCACAAGGCTTTTTAATGTCCTATGTCTTACCTCGATTTGAAGCTAATATAAGATTAGCGATGTTTGATTACGTCAGTCGTCATTCCTATGATTTTTTCGCCAATAATCTCGCAGGCAATATTTCTAATAAAATTAGCGATATGACAGCAAGCGCCACTCGGATAATAACTAAAATTTTAATATTATTCATTCCCGTTTTTGTCGCAGTTATTGTTGCCATAAGTGTTTTTGCTTCCATAAATATTTTTTTCTCCTTCCTAATTCTTGTGTTTTCAATGTTACACGTTGGGATCTGTTTCATTACAGCAAAGAAATGCTCAAGATTATCAAAAATTCACGCTGAATCTAGAAGTAGGCTCACAGGTAAAATTGTTGATTCTTTTAGTAATATCATTAATGTAAAACTTTTTGCCAAGCAGCGCTATGAGCTTGCTTACATGCATCACTTTCAGGAAGACGAGAGAAGAAAGCATCAAGCTTCTCAATTTATGGTCGAAAAAATAAAAATAGCCTTAGGGATCACTACCATTGTTTTCCCCGGAATATTGATGACGTGGTATGTTATCTACAGCTGGCAACAAAATGTCCTTACCATTGGTGATGTAGTTCTGATTTTTAATATGACTTCAAATCTAACCGTATTAACGTGGATGGTGAGTCTTGAGATGCCGAGCATTTTTACAGAAATAGGTATTTGTCAGCAAGCATTATCGATCATTAAAGCTAAACACGATATAGTCGATAGGGCAGAGGCAAAACTACTCGTGGTTAATAACGGAGGTATCATTTTTGATGATGTCACTTTTTACTACACTAAAGCAAATCCTGTTTTTAGCAATCTATCGATCAAGATTGAGCCGGGAACAAAAGTTGGATTGGTGGGTTTCTCGGGCAGTGGAAAAAGCACCTTTGTAAACTTAATTATGCGTTTCTTTGAGCTTCATTCGGGACAGATCAACATTGATGGAATCGACATCAGTACAGCGACACTGGACTCCCTTCGTGGTCAGATTTCTATGATTCCTCAGAATCCATCGCTTTTTCATCGATCGCTGAGGGAAAATATTTGCTATGGGAAGGCCACAGCGACGGAAAATGAGATCCTAGTGGCTTCCAAACAAGCGCACTGTCATGAATTTATTTGCAAATTGCCCAAGGGATACGATTCTCTTGTCGGAGAGCGCGGTATCAAATTGTCTGGTGGACAACGTCAACGTGTGGCTATTGCGCGAGCCATTCTTGAAAATCAACCCATACTTGTACTTGATGAGGCTACCAGTGCTTTAGATTCAATTACTGAAAACTACATTCAAGATGCACTGCATTTTCTTATGAAAGGGCGTACAACTATTGTCATTGCTCATCGCTTATCCACCTTGTCCGAAATGACCAGGATTTTGGTTTTTGACAATGGACAAATAGTTGAAGATGGTGATCATAATTCGCTACTAAGAAAAAAAGGGCATTATGCAAAAATGTGGAACATGCAAGCAGGAGGCTTTTTGCCTAACACACCAGACAATAAATAATTCTAAGAAAACCGTTCTTATTTCTTTAAAATTCGTAGTGATTCAGTATAAATAGATGTTTTTAAAGTGGGCAAATTAGATTGTAGCTAACTATAATAAATATTAGACGGGATTCCATTTATGATTCCTTGTTTTAGATAATTGCTATAGGGAGCTCTCAGTGACTTATCTATCGGAAATCTTGCAGTTTGTTATTTACACAACTACTTTTCTGTTGCCTATTGTAAACCCAATAGGGTGTTCCCCCTTATTTTTAGAGTATACAGGTCATTACCCAAAAAAAGTTAGAAGAAAAATTGCTCTTTTAGTGGCTATTAATTGTTTTTGTCTAATGACCGGTCTTTTGTTATTAGGTGGTGCTGTCCTTAAATTTTTTGGTATCTCTGTTGCTGAGGTTGAGGTCGCTGGTGGTTTGCTTTTAATGTATACAGCGTGGGGTATGTTGAATGCTAAGAAAATAGTCAATGAGGAAGAAAACAAAGATATCGAAGCTAATAGATCAGAGCTAGCCTTTTTCCCTTTGACTATGCCAATTACTATTGGGCCCGGTGTGTGGGCTATGATTTTGAGTTTAGATGCAAAAATTGCTACCACGGAAGGGTGGTTTACATTTTTTGATCGCACCTCTGCCATATTAGGCATTTTTATTATTTGCTTATTGGTTTTGGTTTGTTACAGATACGCAGGAGTGATTTTTAAATTACTGGGTAAAATTGGTACAAATGTCATTACAAAAATTTCTGCTTTTATTATTATTGCTCTTGGCTTTCATGTTGCCTGGGGTGGGCTCAGCTCTTTAATAGTAAATCTTGTTGCAAATCTTCCAGTATAAATAGTATTGAGGCTTGAGAGATCTCTCGCCAAAGTAACTAATCGTTATTCAAGATGAGCCGAAAGTTATGAAGAGAGTGCATAAAGATTGACATAGATTCCGCGGCAAGCTCTTTTAAGAGATTAGTTTTTGTTAAGCGATTAAGGCCTTCACTGAAGGTCTTAGGATTATCTTCTGGAAAGAGTTTACGCAGCTCATGTTTGGTAAACACAAATTTACCTTTCTTATCCCAATTTCTTAAAATTCCAATTACCTTTATTTTTTCATACAGCCTCATAAGTAAATATAAAACCTATAATAAAATAGTTTTTCTGTCTACTAAATTTAACATAATATATATTATGCGAAGTGATATTGTTAAACCAAAGTAGTATTGTCGTATTTTAGCAAAGTAGAAATGTCGTCTTTTGATGGCTGACTCAGGTAACTTTTACCTTCAGTCACACAAAGGATACGATTATGGAGCTAGTTACGATGAGTAAACAAGAGATCACTCGCCTAGAAGTTATGCAGAGCATCTCTACTTTGATGGTGCGTAATAGGTGTTTTCAACAGTATGAATAAATTTATTAAATTCATCATAAGACATAATTTCACTAGATTTTTTACTGTGAAAAACTACTCCTTTATCAGAGAGTACTATATCGCCATGAGCTAGCGAGTTTCGTATGAGTCTGACTTTTTCTCGTTCTTCGTCGCTTAAAGGATTTTCACAATTATTATGGTCTTCTCTTATAAATATTAATGGCAAAAGTCTTAAGTATATAAAGTTTTGATTTAATAAATCGGGTAGATCGTAATTAAATTTATGTTGAAATTCCTTTCTTATATCATTGATGGTTATATTTCCTTCAGACCTAGATACAATATATAGAACGTGTTCAATATATTTCAAATAACAAGATACATCCAATGCACGTTTAGCTATGAATTGATTAGCCATAAAATCCTCCAGAAAATTTCATTATAGTCTATTCGAGAAACAACAAAACAGGATCCCATAAAGCCTCTTAAACCTTCCTGACTCTTTCGCGATCACCGCAACATACTTCTTGATATGTAGGCATATTGGCCTTCAACAGGTAATCTTGATGCTGTGCTGACAAACGAACAGGACAGTTCTACTGCTTGAAGCGGTGACATCTCTACTTAGCGTTGACAAAGCTATAAGCTAAGTTTAGTCTGAAGGTGATCTTCTTTGATAAATGTTTTCAAAATCACTGGTCACTTGTATCAACCTTTGACGGTCAATATGCTTGCCAAACATGATTAATACAGGTTTTTCCTTCAGTTCAAGTGGAACTGGAGAGCTGTGTTGTTCGAATGCTTGTACTAAAACGCCAATCACTTCCAAGAGCTTTTCATTCGCTGCCTTTTGTACCGAAACATGCGTATCACTTCTACCCAATCTCTTTTCTACGTTTACCAAATGAGGCGCTTCTTGAATGGCTTGAATAATGGTTCCTCTACGAATGCTATTGCCAGTTACATCTAATGATTTAATTTTGGATAGAAAAGGCAATAATTGCTTGAAAAGTTCATTGTCGAGGTAATTACCTTTAATACTAATTTTTTCTAATTTAGGGCAATGGATCTCTAAAACCTCACCGAGTAATTGAATTGTTTGTTCAGCATTTTCATCCTGACCAAGTGCATTTTGATCTATGTTGAGATTGATTAAATTAGGACAACCTTCAAGGATGTACTTCAAGTTTCCAATGGCTTGTTTTGGTGGATCCATGCCAAAGCCACAATCTGCGTAACGTAGATCAGTTAAATTCTGACATTGTTTTAATGCCAGGCCTAGCTCACGAAAATTCTCAACATCGGCTGGAATCGCGATTCCACTTATATCTAAGGTTGTCAACCTCTGGCACCCGCTAAATAATTTGCAAAAAAGTCTTATATCTTCCACCGTGGTGCCATTTTGTGAAAACCCATAATTTCCAGCTGCTAATAAAACTTCTAAACGCGGGAGCTTAGAGAGTACTGCTCCAATATCTGCACAATATTTTGGATTTGAGCCCAAATTGTGCCTGGATATGTTAACGGTGTGGGCGCTTTCACATTCTGCTATTGCATCCAATACCTGTTTTAATTGAGGTTTCGTCAGTCGTGCTAATTTGCGTGTAGGATCACAAAGATCCGATAAATCTACAATAGTTAATTTAGCTCTTACTTCTTTAGAAAGTGAAAGAAATTGATCTAGTGTCACAGTGAAATCTCCTTTAAAGCATCTTGAATTACAAGATTGAATGTTGTGAATCTATAGTTAGTTCCCGAGCATAACATGACGGGAACAAAAGGTCAAATGTTATGCTAGCTCAAAGGCACTCAGTCACCGAAGGTAAACGGAGTTTAACTTCTTGTTTTTTAGCATGAGTATCTAATAATACAGAATTGTGACCCCTGCTTTATCGATCATTTAGGATTGGTACGATTTTTAAAGCCATTTGTTAAAGAAGAACTACCAACGAAATTTTAAAAAAATAGAAGGTCTAGAGAGAAAATACAAGTGGTCCTGTACCACACAAGCCGTAAGTTGTTTCTCAAGTTCAGGAGTTGTTACAGGTAACTTTTACACTTTTTAAGCCTGTCAGTGAACAGTGCTCTACTCCAGAAGTTTAATGTTTTTTGTTCAGTTTTAATGATAAACGGTGATACATCTGCAACTGCTTGTTTCCAGTTAATGGTGGCTATTTTTTCTTCCATCTTATCTAAAAACCATGCTTTATCTACCATAATCTCTTTTCCAGCCCAGGGACCTGTTTGATTTATGGCATTTGTTAGAAACTCGTAGTTTATTTCAGTATCTCTGGCTACATACCATAGAAAATCATACCAATCCCTACCTTTTATAAACTTACGACAAAGTAAGGCATGAATTTTGCCAGCAAAGTTTGAGGGTAAATCTAATATCTCAATAGAGTGCAGTAAGGGAAAGTCTAAAAATCGCATCTCAGTTTTTGCACCTTTTGGTGGATTCGTATCAATCTCAAGCTTTATAGATAATTTCTGGTGTGCATGATGATGAAACGAAAGATTAAGCAATTTAACAATTGACGTATCTTTTAAGATCATTTTCTGAATGGCCTTGCCTGCCCTACCCTTATCCACGACTTCAGGAATAATACCGTATTGTTGACAAGTCTGTTGGATAGAACTTAAATACTTCTCCCACTGAAAAGTTGGGTTTGGGGCTTTCAGAATAAAGTCAAGATCTTCGGAATATCTGGTCATGCCATGGACGATTCGTAGAGATGTCCCTCCATGAAAGGCTGCGTCTTTAAAAAAACTGGCTTCGCTTAATGCGTATAAAATCAGATTTTGAAGGATCTCCTTGAGCGCATCCTGCTCTTCTTCAACTGATTGGACATTGTAAGATTTTAGTTTTTCACTGATGATTGCTGACATTTTTTCCTCAACTCGTTTAGGAACCTGGTTACACGTTTAGATTTATAGACAGACTGAACTTCTACAAAGTCTTCTGATGATAATTGACATAAACTATCTTCTTCGATCCTCAATCCTTCTGTTAGAAAATCTAAACTTGTATAGTCTACTTTATTAATATAGACATAGTCCATTAGTGCTCGAAGTGGGCGAGCCATTAGAAACGGTTGAGATCCCTCATTGTGACGTTTAACGCCTGATAAGAACTCATAGGGTTGAGTTGGGATTTTAATATACTCATAATAACCTAAAGGTGTTTCAAAATTTTTCGTTCTTCCACTGTCCAACATATTTTTAACCACATTGACCTTCTCAGGGATCCATCCATAAAAAGACAGAGCTGACTCACAGGATACATAGCTGCCAGAAACCATTGTGCTTGCGATGTAAAACTTACTAAGCAGTTTTGAGCGGTATTTAGCACCTAGAATATATTTGCCGCGATAAAGCTGTACCAGTTCTTTTTTTTCACGGGCCTTGTGAATGAGTCCATAACGACTGGCGGCTGTTCCTTGGAACAGCGTCTCAAATTCTCTATCATGGATAATTCGTCCCTGGAATCCGTTATCCAATAGTTTTTCAGTTGTTGTGAGCATCAAATCTTCCTCTCTATTACTAATAGTATAGAAGGAAACTTAGTGATTTGCAAGATACTTTCTATAATAGAAAGTATCTTGCATTTACAATCAAATAATAACTGTTTTTAAAGTCAGTTCTGTTGGGGTTATTACTGAGCTTGAGTTATTGAATATGAGAAAAGTTTAATTACATTAGATATCATATAGCTCTAATAGGTAGAGATGCTACGCAATTTTCAGACTTGATGGCTCTTGCGACTCTTCGATAATCGCCATATCCTCCATGATACGTGCTAAGGCGTCTGCGTCTTCATAAAGCTCAGCGTATTCTTTCAGAGTGTCGTATTGCTCTTGAGAGGCAGCTTCAAACCATGTTTCCAGTAATTCGGGTTTCATATGGGATAGCGTATCTGAGCTAAGCACATCATCTATACGTTCAGGCTCTTCTAGTATATAGTCTTGTAATTCTTCTATTTTTTCATAGACACCATTCTCAATGGCATACTCTAATTCTGTTTCGCTGTTGTAATAGTCGAATCCGGGAAAAAAATCAGATATTTGAGTATGTGCGTCTGCAAGTGTCATCAATTCCTCAACCTGCCCTATTTGGGCGCTACGGCCTTCTTTATCTAACTTTTGGCAGCGGGAGCCCCATTCGCACTCATCAGTGTCGTACCCGTAATTTAGGAATGCAATGAGTTCTAATACGAACTCTTTCAACTCTTCTTTACGAAATTCGTATACCTCATCTAGTAGATCTGCAACTACCATCCCTTGCATGAAGGAATCAAAAGGATTTAGAGTTAAGTCTGCTCCATATTCTAACAAGAGTTTTACCATAGGAAAATCTAACTTAGTCAGAGATACATGTAGTGGCGATAATCCATGCACATTTAATAGATTTGGATTTGCACCATTTTTCAACAATAGTTGGGCGACTAGTTGGTTGCCGGTATAGGCAGCATTATGTAGAGGTGTTTCATCCCAACGATCTTGAAGATCAATTAAAGCACCCTTCGCTAATAATAATTTGACCGAGGCATAGGCATTATTCAAGGCACCAATGTGCAAAGGGGTTTCCTGCTGGTCACTGTTGAGGTTAAGTACATGAAGCTCATTTTTTCTTTCATAATGTTCCACCAGTACGACTAAACAGTCTGCCCGATCTTGGAGTACTGCCTGATGAATATAGAGGGTGTCATATACAAGCTGATCTTTATAAGCAGTGCTGTGATGAAATCCCTCATATTCATCATAGGTTTGAAGAGAATGATTGAAATCTACAGACCAATATTTCTTTGGAGTTGAGCAAAACTCTTTAATAAAATCACCTTCTTCATCATTGTGTGAAGACTCTAGCAAGGGTTCCTCCCATTCAGAATCTGAAGCAGAGTAGTAAACAGAGTATCCCTCCTCATCATCTTCTTCAGATTCGGGTTCGGAACTAGAGCTAGACGAACTCTCCGCACTATGATCAGATAATTGTTCTATATCCTCAATTCGGGCAGTTGCTGGCTTGGGGAGCTCATAGACTACCGAGGGACCGTTAATGACAAGTTCTCCAGCGCTGGGATGATGGGCAGGAGCGCTATTCATCAGTAGTTTACGTAGACCTGATGGACAATCATATTCGATTGCTAAGAGTATGTAGGTAGTAGAATGGTAACCAGCCAAGTTTCTCAAATTTGCATTTAATAGTAGTTTTTGGGTGCTTAATACTGCATCTACTAAGCGTTCCTTCTTGGTGATTAATGCAGTTGTGAAAAGTAAATCTAAATAGGTGGTTTGTGATAATGTATCAATATTAGCAAGCAGATCTTCCTTCAGTTGATCTATATGTAATATAAGCCATTTTTCCAAAATGGTTTTGGTACCTGATTTGCTTGAGAGTAGCTGTGAAAGTTTACGCCAAAGAACGGACGTTCTGCCTTCAACAAAGGCCGTTTCCCATTTTTGGAACCAAAACGCCATGAGGCCATGCTCGAAGAAAAGATCATGATCAAAGAGGTAGCCCTGATCTTTCTTTTGAATAAGCCCTTCTTTTACTAATTCTCTTGTGGCAGATGTTATTGATAACAAAGCAGCGCCTTGGTTCAACATGGTGGTTGAACGAGCCATGCTGACGGCTAATTGCATCCAACAAAGCCGTCGTGGTAATACCATGTTAGCCTCTTGACCTTCTACCACCAGTTTTATCAGCTCGGCTTCTAAAGATTTTTCACGTGTTTTAACAATGAAATTAAATTCTTGAGCGCCCATTCTGCTAATCAAACCAGTAATTTGTGATAGATAAAATGGGATCTGAGCTAATTTCATGAGGGATTGCATGGAATGGTAACGTTTCAACTGTGGGAATGTTTTAATGACCTCCTCTTGTTGTAAAGGTTGAAGTCTGATTACTGTACCTGGTGCCTGAAAGATCTCGTGCTGACTCCCCTCCGGTGTAAGTGTCAAAACTAACGTGCGATTAAGTTTTCTTAAAGCACTTAGTAATGCATTCAGTTCATTAGGTGGCATTTGCAGCAGAACTTCTGCACTATCGATGATCACGATTTGAATGGCTTCAACCTTCGCCAAAACCTCTAATAAAGAAGTTGCAAGTACGCGCTTTTGTACAAGATCCATAGCAGTAAGAATCAAGTATTCACGTGGGTTACGCTTCACTAGCTCTTGCTTAACCAACCCAGATTTACCCAGGCCTTTAGCTCCAACGAGCATAATGAAGCCAGGTTGCCCTAAGGCGTTCCGCAATGGTTGGGATTCTGCTCTTTCAACTGTCTGACCCTGGCAACGATAGGATAAACGATCGATAACCGCCCTGCTACGAAATTTCAGATCAGCTAAATCACAACTTCGAATTAATGCATCTTTAACCAATGCAGTAACTGTCTCGCGGGTAAGAATGGGAACCTCACCTTCGTATTCCTTTCTAAACCATTCGTGGAGTGCATAATATAAATATAGAAAAACCTCATCGGTAGAAGTCTGCTCAACCTTGAGCAGATCAGTTTGGATGTTTTTTTCAAGTGTTGCTAAGTCAGGTTGGTTTACCTGAAACTGGAAAGAATGTAAGAATCTTCGGTATAAAACCCTGCGCTCTTTATCGGATTGTTTTGTTTCTTTAGCATGAAGTTTTTTGTCTGTTAAATATTGCCAAGCTTCCTCATATAATAGTTCGCATAGATCTGTCTGATTTTCAGTAAAAGCTTTGAACTGCGCCTGCAGTGTCTCTACCACTGTCTTGCTAGTGACACCCCGTGGTAGGACTTTTCCGGGTATTTGCAACTCCAATCCAGGTGCGCAGGGGTTAAAGTTGTCGGAAAAATAACCCTCTGCATCTACGTATCCATTGCTTTGCAAAAAAATCCAAACTTTGGTTGAATAATGTGAAGTGACTTTTTGTCCTGCTAAATGGGTTAGGAAATTTTTATTTAAAAACGTCTTTATTTTGGAATCTCTTCCAATAAGTATAATTTGCTTACCATTGATGAACTCAGAATCAAAGTGATCATTTACTACACAGCTATGTAGCACAGGATCCAAATCAGCATTACTGTAGATGATGCTTTTACGTTGCTTATCCTCAAGCGTTGGGTATTTTTTTAACCAAGTCAACCACCCATCGAAAAATTTTCCAATATGCATTTTCTCAGTTTTACCAGGATGCGTATCATTCTCAGGAACACTCTTACTAAAAAAATCATAAACACTAATTGGGTGGTTATAATATTTAACTTGATGTGCTTTATGAGCTTGTATTTGATTGTTCTCTTTGGTGACAATAACTACATCATCAAGATTACCTGAATCATAATGCTCAACTGTTGCTTCAAAATTGTATTTTGGGTCCTTGGTTAATAGTTTAGTGAGTTCAGATAGCAGTACTAATAGCTGATACTCTATGCCTCGATACCCTGCCGCTAACAAATGCGACATGCGATAGGTACTGGCTGTCTTTGTGGTGGGATCAGTCTTTAGTGCAACAGAAAATAATAAAGGTTGAGCGTGTGCAGGAGCCGTAGATTTAGATAAGTTAGAATTGGAGTTTGAATTTTTAGGTTTGGGTTTAAATCCTATAAAATGATTTGTGCCATTGTGATAAATAGGAATAGGGGTTCCTGTAGCCGCCTTATTGGCAATATACAATTCATCGTCCATTTGATTCTCGACAAAAACTTGAACATTAAGAGCAAATAGGCGGTTGATGATATCAATGGTAGTCTCAATTTGCTCTCCACCCAGTGTTCGAGCAAATGGAATATAGCCGCAGGCGTCTTGCAAGTAATTTTCGACATATTTTTTGAAAATTTCTTCATCACAACAGTATTCGAAGATCTGTTTATCTGCTGCAAGTGCATCATTATAGATTTCCTCAAATTGTGCAGCGAGCTCTGCATCCTTGGGCCGTAGTAATTCTAGTAATTCGTCATGCATCAACCCAACAGTTATGCTCTCCCCCAAGACAGAGCGGGTTGCTATCGTTAGTTTTCTTAAGCGTTCCTCTACACCTGATAGATCTCTAAATAGCTTCCGTATTTTATCCCTTAAAAGTTTTTTGCATGCAGTATCTTCAGCAGCATCCACGTGTCCAGCAATATAGCCAATGTATAAAAATTGACGAATTTCATGCGCGAATCCTTTGCGCACTTCTACACTACCTGTATTGCTCAGTAATTTTTCTATCAGTGTTTCTCTAGATAACTCTTTTATATTCACTGCTTCAAAAAAACAATCTCTGCCGGGAGTAGATTCAATAGTAGAATTGCTGTTTCTAAATTCGTACGTTGCGGTTATATTTCCAAGAGTAAGTTTATAGTCTTTAGCTGCATGGATTTGATTAGCTGAATTTGCCAAGTCAGTCGGTTTGACTTTTCTTCCACCCATTGTGATTTCTCGGATTTGTAATTTCCAAGCGAATAGGAAATCTGCATTGAGCTGAGTATTATAAGTGGTGTTTATGGGTTGTATTTGGGAAGAATACATATTCCAAACAGCTTAAGAAAAAAAAATATTGCTAAGCGATTCATTATATTACTCTTTGCCCTCAAAGGTGTTTCGTAGGGTGTTGTCATTAATCTGCTGATGATCTTTTGGGTAGAGCTGTAGATTTAGCAGAAAACCTTTTCCATTCTTCACTACTTATTCGCTTAGAATATTCTTCTTGCAAGAATTGTCGGAACATAGTTCTCTCCTTCGTTAGTGAGGTTACCATGCATGTTTTTAGCTCTCATATATCACCTGTAACCCAAGTAAGAGTTGAGCTTATCAAAAAATAGAAAGTAAGTAAACAAAAGTATTTGTATACTTAATCTACAAGCTTATTTTCGTTATCAACTTCTCTGATCTGCAGGAGAATGAATTGCGTGGTGATTTGTTAAATGATAATTTTATTCACTAGTATTACAATAAAACACTGGTTAAAAAATTAGTTTTTTAGAAAGAAGCCGCTTACACCCTCTTCTCACACAGCCGCGCTTAAAAAGTTCTTAGCTGCTTTCGATCTAACTCTTATGGCTATTGGTGCTATTTTAGGCGCTGGTCTTTTTGTTCTCACGGGAATCGCTGTAGCCACGAAAGCAGGTCCTGCCTTGTATATAAAGTGCCCTTAAGCGCTAGTGAATGATCACTAGCGTCCTGCATTCCTGGATTGTCAGAAATCAGTCTGTATTCCTTTTCATACTCCCATGTTTTTCCTTTGATCATCAAATCTTCATGCATGTTTTCTTTATACTCACTAGAGGTATAATATTTAACTTCTTTGTTTGAGATGCCTCCTTCATGTTTATATATCAGTACAACCCCAGTAAGACTTTTTGAATAATGTGCAAGCATTAAGTCAGTTGATGGTGTTTTCAAGGTTTCAATACTTGAATATGAAGAGAGTCCTTTCTTGATAATATTAATGTGCTTGAAACATGTTGCTACCGTCGGATCGAGTCCACCCGCCTCGTTGTGAGTATTCAGGTATAAGTTCAGTTTCAATGATAAACGGCGCGAGAAACTGCAGAAATCGAAGCTCAAACGGGAAATAAAACCGCTGTGTGATACCCCACAGTGGATTGCACTTGCATGTCTGCCGACTACTATTTCAGCTGATCCGAATCATGTGTTGAATATCTTTTAATAGCTGTTGATATTTTTTACCTTTGAATGGAAGATAGTTAAGATTTTTACATTTTGCTGTTAGCTTCGCGAACAGTTCATGTACACCTTCTTTTGCTTCTTCGGTGAAGTGTTTATTGGTAATTAGGTGCAGTAGATTTAACATTTCTTCTTGACGCTCAATTGGGCAGGATGCATCCACATCATCAAAGGCATCCTGCTGTAGGAAAACCATATCGGCAAAACGTGCCTTGTTGAAGGTTGTATAATCTTCAAGAGAAACACCTTCTTCACCTGTCACTTGCATCATTTGATCTATCTTGTTGCCTTTAATTAAAAGTTCATGAAGCTCGCGAACTTTACGATCCCATTCAATATCGACATTTTCTCTAAACCAATCACGCAACTGATCTGAATACCTTGACCATGAAATCATCGGATCAATTGCAGGATAAAATCTTTTATAAGCGCGAGCATAACTCAACCCTAAAAATCCCTTTACTGTACCTAATGTCGCTTGGGTAACAGGCTCTTCAAAGTTTCCGCCAGCAGGAGATACTGTACCAATCATAGTCACACTGCCTACGGAGCCATCATTGGTTTTAATGATTCCTGCTCTTTCATAAACATTTCGAATGGCTGAATCCAAGTATGCGGGGAAACCCTCTTCGCCAGGAATTTCCTCCATACGTCCTGCAGTCTCACGCATGGCTTGTGCCCAACGAGATGTTGAGTCAGCAATCAAAAGAACATTGTAACCCATCTGCCTATAGTATTCAGCCAGGGTAAGCCCTGTGTAAATAGAGGCTTCTCGCGCAGCAACGGGCATTGAGGAGGTATTACAAATAATAATAGTACGATCCATTAACGACCCACCAGTCGTTGGATCTTTCATTTCTGGGAAGTCATGGATAGTCTCTACAACCTCCCCTGCACGCTCACCACAGGCCACTACGATAACGATATCAACAGCCGCGTATTTTGCCAGCAAGCTTTGTAGTACAGTTTTCCCTGCACCGAAGGGGCCTGGAATGCAAGCAGTCCCTCCACGGGCAATCGGAAACAACGTGTCAATCATACGTGTTGTAGTGATCATCGGCTCTGATGGAAATAACCGTTCATTCAAATTTTCTTTTATAAGTTTTTGCGGAATTGAATTACGCACCGGCCACTTTTGAACCAGACTAATCACATGTTCTTTGCCTTCCGAATCTTTTAGTAAAGCTATTTGCTTATGAAGAGTCGCTGAACCCTTATACAGATCTGTAATGGTGAATTCACCAGATAGATAGAATGGAACCATGATTTTGTGTTCAAAGCGTCCTTCCATAACAAAACCAAGCACATCACCGGGTCTTACTTTATCGCCAGCTGTTACATTCGGTTTAAAATTATACTCAATGTTTTCATCTAGGACGTTGCAAGTTACCCCACGCGGTAAGAAGAAGCCATGTTCACTAGCAACATCAACTAAAGGTAACTGTAACCCATCAAATATTTTACCGAGCAAACCTGGCCCTAGCGTAGCTGACAACTGCAGACCTGATTGCTCGACTGGATCACCAATTCCTATTCCGGAAGCAGGCTCAAAAATTTGCGCTTCAGCAATATTACCATTTATACGTAATATTTCACACATGATCCTTTCCTGTCGTTGCTGCTTTTTGCTTGATGGAATAATGTAAATGACTTCGTTCTTCACAAAAGCAGGATTATTTTTATTTTCCTGATCGCTATATATTTTCACTAATCCCTCTTGAACTCCGAACACATGGGCGCCTTTATTCTGAGTCATCTGTACTCTCCCTGAGTGTAGCCAGCACTACCTCTCTGATATTTGGTTTGCTGTTACTGATTAAATAAACTCTCGCGAATTGCCATTTTAAAACATAGATCACTAGGGCTTCAAAGTTGAAATAATTATAGGAGGCAAAGCTTGCCAGTAATTTCCATTTAACATCTAATATTAGTCTTTGCAAACCAAAAACATTGTTCTCATGTAGTAGAGCGTGTGCGCTTTTAACCCAAGGTCGTTGAAACTCCATTGCATAATAAGGTCTTTTGTGATTGAGTGAAATTTGGTTAGAGATATTTTGTACGTCACTGTTATTAGACGTTGCAACCAGATTGTTGGAGAATTCTGCGTGCCTTGCTGCTAACGATTTTACCACTATATCTATAGCGTGCATTTCAAGTATTAAATTGTATAAAGTTATGCTGGGAGCCTTAGCTAGCAAGTTCTCAAGCTGTGTGATATACGCTTCATTACGAATATTGAAGTTGTCCTCTCTTGGAACAAAGAATATTTCTATGCTGTGCATGTAATCTTGATCCTCAGGCTCAATGTCGCGCAATAGAATAGCCATTTGCTTTCTATGTATTGGCAGTTCTTCTAGTTTGAACAAGTCGCCAAGGTAAGGCATGCTTGATATTTGTGAAAAATATTTTGGCCTAGATTTATATTTCATTGGGTTAATAGTCCTGACAGCAGATCCCTAAACCTTGGTTGCAGATGCTCCAACAGTGCACCTGCCAGAGCTTTTTCTGTAAAATCGACTTTGATTTTTCCACCCTCTAACTTTACAAATATGCCCTTTGTATCCTCTTGGAATGTTCCAAATCTTACCCCGGACTCTAGAGCTTTGTTACCAATTTTTTGAACCAGCTGTTTTATTGATGTATTTGAATCAGAAAATAATATTTCTTTTTTGCTTGTGCTGATGTCACCGATGTCTACCAGAGATTCGTGACATAACAGTAAAATAACTTTATGGATGGTGTCAGTATCACTGAGTCCCTCAGATACCAAACGTTCTGCTTCACGGGAGAACTGAACGGTTAGACTCTCTCCAAACTCTAGTGTCATATCTCTTGCAGCAAGTAATAGAGCATTCTTTCCTGCCTGTAATTCTGATTCAGCTTCCGTCTTGGCATTAGAAATCATTGCTTCAGCGTCTGCCATTGCTGATTCAAGAATTTCCGAGGCCTGTTTTTTGGCATCTGAAACAATAATATCTGCATTTTCCTTGCCAGCGTTCACACCCTCTTCTCGCAATTGAGCAATCAGTTGCTCCACACCTTGTGAAATTAGTGGGTTCATCTTTATCCTCCAAATAAGCTCTCTGTTAGAACTAAAGCAAACACAAAGGCAAATACCGCAAACCCTTCTACAATCGCGGCTGGACCTGTAGCCAATGCAAATATTTCAGGTTTATTTTTAGAAGCATTAATTGCTGTTGCACAACATACCCCTTGCTTGTAACCAGAAAGCAGCAGTGCGATTCCTGATAGCGTGCCGATGACAAACATACCAACAGAAGTTTCCGGGGTGATTTCTCTATTCAGTGAGAACATGATGACTATACCGTAAATCACCTGTGAAGATGGCATTGCTGATACTGCAACATATTTACCATGCCCGCTCTCAGTATCGAGCATTGCTCCAATTGCAGCTTGACCCGCTGCGGCACAGCCGTAAATGCTTCCGATGGCTCCTAGGATCAGTGGTGAAATAATGCCCACCCACCCTATAAACTTGTAAAATTCAATCATAATTGATTTCCTCCTTTTTGCTAAATTTTTTGAATTTTCGGCCTTCTTCTGGGATGCTCCAATTGAAGAATTCTATATAATTAAGTCGTAACCCATGCACCACTCCACTCATTATTGATAATAAGAAATTTAACCCATGCCCAAACAGCACGATGATTAATGCCAATAAGACTCCGATCCCAGCCTTTTCTCCCATCACATTGCTTGCTAAATCATTAAAGGTTGCGGCAAGCGAAGTTCCTGCAATGCCTAAAGCAAATAGACGCATATAACTCATAATGTCTCCAAAGAGCGCTGTGATTGAAGTAATAGATAGCGCTCCTTTGATCAGTTTAATAATAATGGTTCCGATACCGTGGATTTTTTGTTCGCCTGAGCCTAGCACTAAGATTAATGCGCCAACCCCTAGAACTGCCACCGTGGCTTGTAAGCTGCTCGTAAAGACATACATAACACCTGACAATACCAGGACGATAAAACCAATGCTTTTCGCACGCTGAAACAAATGCTTGGTTTTGAGTGCAATAAGAATGTTTGCTAATATTATATGAAACACTCCTATGCCAATGGAGAGTTTCATCATAAATTTGAAGTCATTTGCAGGTATGATTTTTAAATGATTTAAGGGATTGCTTGGTGATAAAGTCATACTGAAATAGTTGCCAGTGAGTACACCATAAAGCAATGAGCAAAAACAGATTGTGCTAAATAAATTGATAAGTTGCTTGCCTTTCTTGGCTTTTTTTAATCGTTTAAAATTATAGAGGAATACGCCTGTCAGTATTAAAGCATATCCGGCATCAGACATGATTATTGCAAAAAATATTGAGAAGGAAATAAATATAATACCTGATGGATCGATTGTTTCATAACCAGGATTCTGGTAGAAATCCACTAAAAGTTCGCCAGAATCGAGATATTTATTGTTTTCAAGTAGGGTTGGAACCTGATCTTTGCGATTTGGTTGCTCTATGACAACAGCCAAATGATTGTCTTCGCATAATTTTTCGAGACGGTGCACTTCTTGTTCCGGGATCCATGCTGATAGAATGAAAAAGTTATCTTCATCTAGCGTACTATGCATTGCTTCTAGTCTTTCGGTTAGCTCTTCAAATTCTGAAATGTGCTGAGCTAAGAGATATCTGTATTGTGTGAGCAGTCTACGCCTATCGAAGAGATCTTCAAGTTTAGTCTTTAGTTGATCCAATTCTTGTTCCAGCAGGTGTAATCTTTTCTCGCCAATATTCGTTCTTAAAACAGGCATATCACTTTTAGCCGCTGGCTCCTTAGATACTACAATGATGTATGTATACATATTGTCTTTGCCCACCACTTGGTAGGGAAGTTGAGTTTTAACCAATTTGGTGTCTTTGCTAGGTACTTTATAGAACCAAAACTGATTTCCCTGAAGTTCAGTGGGGCTTAAAATGGGAAAATCTCCCCAAGGTCGCATAGTGTCGACACTTTGAGTCATATTAAGAATATCTTCACGGGTTTGCTCAATGTCCTGCTTGATTTGTAATACCTCTGCAACTAATTTGTGTGCATCGAAGCGTTCCTGTTTTAGGTATTGTCTTTTGTTAGGGGTTTCCTCTAGTATATTAAGGGCATGTCGTATATTTTGAATATCACTCGGACCAGAAATTTCAGGTGCCAAATGATTTTCGCGGAGAGAATTTACGTGCAACCCAGAGAATTCTTGAATTCGTTCTAACAGAGCTTCCTTTTGCTGGTAAACACCTAATATTGTTGCTTTGTTCAGCTTTACAATACTCATGGCTTATTGGATCCGCTTGCGTTTAGCAATTTTTGAGCGTACAACGCCTGCACGTTCACCATCCTCCAGAAATATATTAATTTTTTTTATCAAGTTCTGGGACTGTGGTAATAATATTTTTTCAAAGAGATTAATCTTTTGAGTTACTTTTATTGCTGCCAGGTGCAGTAATTTTACTCTTTCATTGACTATTTTTGCTCTTTCAGAGTATTCCATATACAGTTTCACCAGATCAATAAATCTGTAGATCCAAAATGGTGCGCCTAAGTTGTTGATATCTGTTATTTTATATTCCGCCAACTCAAAGTTTGGCAACTTTGTTCCGACAATGTTTTCTTCAGTAATTTTTATGTTTGTAATTTTTACAAACCCACTTAAGTCATAGTTAATAGCGGCTAGCATGGGTAGATCTTGTTCTATGCTTTCTAATATTTTTAATTGTTCTGCAAGCAATTCTCGTTGCTTTTCACGCTCTATACTTTGTGTCAAGAGTAACTTTTGTTTTTTCAAATTGAGTGCTGGTAGGAAGCTTTTGTAGATTTTCACTTTCTTACGCGTACGTATGAGAGTTGTTTTGCTTAGAGTGTTATCACTCATACCGGTCCCCATATTTTTTTAGGATATCTTCTTTTATGAGAAGCTCACCACGTTTAAAGCATTGAAACATGGTTTTCCAACACAGATCTAAAGCATCCTCTAATGGCATAATAGAATTAAGCTCCATAAATCTTTGTTTGAAGAGTCCCCCAAATTTAATCAGCCTTTCGTCATAGTCAGATAGCTCAAAAGCCATAGATTGTTTCTGTTCAGCGTCTTTCGCTTCAGAATAAAATCTAATCATCTCATTTGCGACGGCACCATGATCTTCTCTAGTCTCTTTCCCAATGACATGCTGCTTTAATCGTGACAGTGAACCAAAAGGATCTAACACCTGATCATATAGATAGAATTGACCTTCGGTAATATAGCCTGTGTTATCAGGGATAGGGTGAGTTACGTCATTACCTGGCATAGTCGTTACGGCAAGTATTGTTACAGATCCCGCCCCTTGATAAGCGCATGCTTTTTCATAACGACGTGCTAATTGTGAATACAAATCTCCGATATAACCCCGATTAGAAGGGATTTTTTCCATTGAGATCCCTATTTCCTTTAAAGCATCTGCGAACGAGGTCATGTCTGTCAACAGTACTAATACCCTTTTCCCTTCTTCAGTTGCCATTTTTTCAGCACAGGCAAGTGCCATGTCAGGCACTGCAAGACGCTCTACAATTGGATCTGAACCTTGATTAACAAACATGATAGTTCTATTGAAGACACCTGCATCTTCAAAATGTTTTTTGAAGTTGTAGTAATCATCGAAGATCAGTCCCATGCCACCAAAAATTACTACGTCGGCATCAGCTTCGGTTGCTATCTGTGCTAGAAGTTTGTTATAGGGTTCTCCTGATACTGAAAAAATAGGGATCTTCTGGCTCTCTACTAAGCAGTTAAAGACATCAATCATCGGTACATTGGTGCGGATCATTTTTGAGGGGACAGTACGCTTAACAGGGTTTACAGAAGGCGTGTTGATATCAATCTTTTTTTCGTCTTCCAAAGCTGGACCATTGTCAATTGGATTCCCGCCACCGTTGAATATACGCCCGAGAATATTTGGGGAATAGCTTACTTGCATAGCTCGCCCGAGAAATGAAACCTCTGAGTCTACTGATATACCTTTGGTGCCTTCATAGATCTGAAGTGTCACAGTATCTTCATTTAGATCTATCACCTGTGCTAAGCGTTTTTTTCCAGATTTTTCATGGATAATGGCAAGATCATCTAGACGTGGCTGTAATGTGTCAGAACGCCGTTGATCGGTTAAGATCTTAAGCTTGGCTATATCGCCGCTCAATTCAACGATATTAGTGTACTTTAGTAATGCACCCATGCGCTTTCCCTCTTTCCCTGGGATGTATATCGGCATAAGAGGATATTTACTTGATAGTCTTACAGTTTTTGTAATGCTTTCTTGAATGATCGATCTTTTCAGTACTTAAGAAGTAAACACTGGTTAGAATATCAGCACTCAAGACTTTTTGCCCCATGCTTGCACTAGCACCCCTCTGGCAGCTGCTCATGCATTTTAACGAGTGAAGCAGACATGCTCAGAGTAATCCATGCTGCCTTGTTTCTTGTTAAGAACTACCTTTACTGTTAAAATTTTTTTCCTATTAAACAATATAACACTGGTTAAAAGATGAGTTTTTTTCGAAGAAAACCAATTTCGCTTTCTTCTCACAAAGGTGAGCTTAAAAAAATTTTAACCGCCCTTGATCTCACTCTCATTGGCATTGGGGCGATCCTAGGGGCTGGTCTTTTTGTTCTCACTGGAATTGCTGCTGCAACTAAAGCAGGTCCTGCGATTATGGTTTCTTATGCCCTAGCGGGAGTTGCCTGTTCTTTTGCTGCACTATCTTATGCAGAGCTTGCTTCAAGCATTGGGGGTTCAGGAAGCGCCTACGGTTATGCCTACAGTGCTTTAGGTGAGTTTATTGCGTGGATTGTGGGTTGGACCCTAATTTTAGAATATGGTGCAGGTTCTTGTGTCGTTGCGATTGGCTGGTCGGGATATTTAAATAGCGTACTTCTCTCAGCGGGAATAACGATTCCAGACACACTTGTAAAGACCTATTGGGAAGGCGGTGGAGTCAACCTCTTTGCGATGCTTTTAGTGTTAGGGTTAACGTATGTCTTATCACAGGGCATAAAGCAAAGTGCTCGATTGAACATGTTTTTTGTATTACTCAAGTTCAGTGTAATTGCAATCTTTTCGCTAACGGCCATTAGTAATTTAGAACCAACTCATTGGCTACCATTTACCCCTTTTGGTTGGAGTGGGGTTGCGGAAGGGGCGGCCTTGGTCTTTTTTGCCTTTGTTGGTTTTGACGCAGTTTCAACAGCCGCAGATGAAGCAATTAATCCACAGCGAGATCTCTCTATTGGAACTATTGCCTCTCTTCTTATTTGCACTTTGATTTTCGTATTAGTGTCGGCTTTGTTAACTGGTGTTGCACATTATTCCACCTTAAATACCCTATCGCCCTTAGCAGAAACTCTGATAAACCTTGGACATCACTTTATAGGCAACACCATTGCTGTCGGTATAACCTTTGGGATTATCTCTGGGATTCTTGTGTTTATGTTTGCGCTTTCTCGGATCATTTACGCTATGTCCAAAGACGGTCTTTTACCACAACAATGCTCAACACTCTGTCCAAAAACACAGACACCAACAAGAACGGTGTATTTTAGTGGTATTATCATTGCATTAATGGCCGGCTTTTGTCCGCTAGATCAAATAGCAGAGCTAGTGAGTATCGGTACTTTGACGGCATTTTCAATTGTATGCGTCAGTGTGATTGTTTTGCGTTACACAAAACCCGAACTACCACGTCCATTTAAAGCACCTTTTGTACCAATAACACCCTTATTAGGAATTATTTTGTGCGTTTATTTAATGTTCAGTTTGCCTTCAGCAACCTGGGCACGATTTGCTCTATGGATGGGGTTTGGTATTCTGTTTTATCTTCTCTACGGACGTGCTAATAGCAGGATTGGCATACACTCTAGAATTCTTAAATTTCAACATCTATTAGACTAAAAAAAGCAAAAAACTGACAGCTGCCTCAAAAGAATTTCTTAGCTCTACCCTACCCACAGTTTGTTTCCTGATTTGTTTTCTCTCAATGTTCATTTTTTCACAATGCTTAGTAAGAGAATATTTTTTAGGATAAAATTATGAGCAGGTGTATGCGGTTTTTTCAGCATCTGACTAGAGTGTACAACTACCTCACTCCTACGACCGTCGCCTAGGACAGCACATAGTACTCTGGGAAAGCTCCGCATTATTCTTTAAATAATTAAAGGTATATGCACTCGATAAGTAAAATCTTTGCTTTTTTCCTCTCAAACACTATGATATCCTCAAAAGATAATATTTGCTATTTATGATGCGTTACGGTAAAAAAATTTAGCGATAGGCAACACATAATAAAGTAGTCGCTAAAAAAACACGAATAAAGACAGGAGATTGATGGTGCGATTAGAAGAATTTTTAAGCCTTGCAAAAAAAAACGTGCTTGAACGCCAAAGCTTAAGCTCGATTGATTTATCTTTGAATGGTCTAGGCACTTTAGGCGCCACTGGCTTTGAAGCACTGGGTAACGCCCTTGCACAATACCCAAACTTAAGCTCGATTGATTTACGTAGAAACAACCTAGGCTCCTTCAATGCCGTTTGCTTTAAAGCATTGGGGATAGCCTTTGCACAATGCCCAAGCTTAAGGTCGATTGATTTATCTTTGAATGGTCTAGGCACTTTAGGCGCCACTGGCTTTGAAG
>CAYGPC010000004.1:0-22107 GCA_964351705.1 uncultured Legionellaceae bacterium | reverse complement strand
GGTTGGTGATAATATTAATGAACGACCTTCTTTGCCACCGGAAACTATTGAGAAAGTTTTAGATTACATCCCCTTATTTACACATCAAAAAAATAGTTGCGGCAATGCAGCTATAATAATTAGTGAAAATAGAAAGCAAGCACGAGAAACTATCGAAACTACGTTTTCGCTACCTTGTAGCTACTTCTTGGTTTAGATTGGATTTTGTTTGATGGGAGTGTAGTTTCATCACTAGATGACTCTTCGCATTGAGCCATAATAGACATATCTTCCATAATACGAGCTAATACATCTGCATCCTTATAAAGTTCTGCGTAATCTTTAAGAGTATTATATTGCCCTTGCGAGGCAGTCTCAAACCATGTATCCAGTAATTCAGTTTTCATGTGAGCTAAAGCTTCTGAACTTAGTACATCATCGATACGATCAGGATCTTCTAAGATATAATCTTGTAGAATCTCGATTTTTTCACAATCCCCATTTTCAGTAGCGTATTCCAATTCAGTTTCGCTATTGTAATAATCAAATCCAGCGAAATCTTCGGATAGTTGAGCCCGTCCTTCAACTAATGTCATTAGATCATCAACTTGTTTTACTTGAAGGCTGCGTTGTTCACTATCAAGCTTTCTACACTGAGAGCCCCATTTACAGTGATTATCATCGTAGCCGTAATTAAGAAATCCAATCAGCTCTAATGCAAACTCTTCCACCTTTTCTTCATTTTCTTTACTCTCCTCAAATATTTCCTGCAACAAGTCGGCAACCACCATGTCTCGCATGTGAGAGTCAAATGGATTAAGAGTTAAATCAGCACCATGTGCTAATAGGAGTTCAGTCATGGGGAAATCTAGTTTAGCTAAGGCCACATGTAAAGGCGACAAATCATGGTCATTTAAAGTGTTTGGATTTGCACCATTTTCTAATAACAATTTAGCTAGAGTGCGATTGCCAGCATAGGCAGCATTGTGAAGTGGCGTTTCGTCCCAATGGTCCTGGATATCAACGTAAGCACCTTTTTGTAACAGAAGTTTTACAGATGCATAGGCGTTATTCAAAGCGCCAACGTGCAAAGGCGTTTCTTGGTAATTACTTCTAAGATTAAGCATGTAGTGTTCTTTTTGTCTTTCATGGTGTGCGAAAAGAACTTCCAAGCATTCAACACGATCCTGTAATACTGCCTGATGGATATATAGAGTTGTGTAGACCAACTCATGCTTATAAGGTGGACTAAAGCTGAGTTCATCGTACTCATCTAAAATTTCAGGCTTCTTATTAAAATCTGCAGACCAATATTTAGTGGGAAAAGAACAAAAATCTTGGATAAAATCACTTTCCTCATCCTCTAGTGAGGACTCTAGCACAGGTTCGCCTCGTTCCGAATCAGAAGAGTAAGAGTGATAATAAGGATATCCCTCCTCTTCCTCAGATTCTGAACTGGAATGGTTTTCTTCATCATTATCAGATGATCGTGCGCTATCCTCAATGACTAGTGTTACTGGTTTAGGCTGTTCGTAGGTTGCTGAAGTCCCATTAACCATTAATCTCCCAGCATTAGGATGATGAGCTGAGGTGCCATTTATGAGTAACTTATTCAAACCTAAGGGATAATCATGCTGTAGTGTCAATAATACATAGGTTGTAGAATGAGAACCGGCAATACCTCTCACAACATTATTCATTGGCAATTTTTTACTACCTAATACTGCATTGAAGAGTTGTTCTTGTTTAGTTATTAACGCAGTACTGAAAACTAAATCCAAATAGGTAGTTTGGGATAGCGTCTCAATGTTAACAAGCAAATTTTCTTTCAGATCATCTATATGCAATACAAGCCAATTTTCTAAAATAGCTTTGGCGCTTCTTTGTGTTGTCAGCAACTGTGAGAGTTTACGCCAAAAGGCTGGAGTTTTACCTTCAATAAACGCCGTTTCCCATTTCTGGAACCAAAAAGCCATAAGGCCATGTTCGAAGAAAAGATCATGATCAAAGAGATATTCTTCGTTATTTTTATGAATGATCCCTTCTTTCACTAACCTCTCTGTGGCAGGAGTCACTGAGCTCAAAGCAACGCCTTGGTTGGGCAGCGATCGTGAACGAGCAATGGTAACTGCTAATTGCAACCAACTCAGTCGCCGTGGTAATACCATATTATCCTCTTGACCTTCTACAACTAATTTGATGAGTTCTGCTTCTAAAACCTTTGCACGTGCTTTAACAATGAAATCAAATTGTTGAGCGCCCATTTTATTAATCAAATCCATGATCTGCGAGAGATAAAATGGGATTTTTGTCAGTGCCATTAAAGGCTGAACAGAACGGTAGCGCATCAATTGCGGAAACGTCTTAGTGACTTCCTTCTGTAATAAAGGCTTAAGACTAATTTCAGTGCACTGTTTCTGAAAGGCTTCGTGCTGGCTACCTTCCGGTGTAAGGGTTAGGATCAAAGTGCGATTGCGCTTTCTAAGAGGAACTAGTAACGCTTGAAACTCATCGGATGGCATCTGTAGCAAAGCTTCTGCACTATCTATAACCACGATATGAATTGCTTCTACCTTCTCCAGCACCCTGAGTAAGGTGGTTCGGAGCTCTTTACTGGATACAATATCCATTGCAGAAATAATCAAATATTCACGCGGGTTGCATTTCACCAATCCCTGCTTAACCAAACCAGACTTGCCAAGCCCCTTTCTTCCAATTACCTTGATAAAGCCAGGTTGTCCCAAAGCATTGAGTAATAACAAGGATTCTGGTCTTTCAACAGTTTGCCCTTCACATTCATAAGACAAACGATCGATGACAGCTCTACTACGAAATTGTAGATCAGCTAAATCCCGACTTCGAATTAAGGCCTCTTTTATCAGTTGACTAACGGTTTCACGAGTGAGGATGGGGACTTCACCTTTATATTCTTTTCTGAACCATGCATGTAGTTCATAATACAAACACAAAAAAACTTCATCTGTGGCGCTCCCTTCAACTTGCATTAAGTCAGTTTGGATGTTTTTCTCAAGCGTTGCTAGATCATCTTGATTTGTTTGAAACCGGAATGATGATAAAAATCTCCGATAGAGGATCCTTTTTTCCTTATCAGATTGTTTGGTTTCAGCGGAATGCCGATTCTTATCCATTAAATATTGCCATGCTTCCTTATATAAGAGTTCAAATAGATCTGTTTGATTGTCGGTTAAAGCTTTATAGTGCGCCTCCAAGGTTTCTAACACCACTTGGGGGGTGACATTTTTTGGCAGAAACTTCTGAGGTATGTTCAACTGAAATCCTGGACCATTTGGAGTAAATTCATCCGAAAAATATCCCTCTTTATCTAAGTACCCTTTGCTCAGTAGAAAGCCCCATACCTTACTTGAATAATGAGCAGTTACTTTTTGTCCCTTTAGATGGGTCAAGAAATTTTTGTTTAAGAACCCCTTTACTGCGTCATTCCTGCCGACACAAATAACTCGATTGCCTTGAACAAATTGAGGGTTAAACTCACCATTTACTACACAACGTTGTAAGATTGGATCTAAATCAGCATTAGTATAAATAATGCTTTTACGTTTTTTATCCTCTAGTGTTGGATATCTCTTTAGCCAAGTTAACCACCCGTCTAAAAACTTCCCAATGTGCATTTTCTCAGTTTTGCCTGACGTTTTATCATTCCCTTGAGCTTCCTTACCAAAAAAATCATAAACACTAATTGGATGATTATAATATTTCACTTGATGAGCCTTTAGAGCATGCAAGCGGCTGTTTTCTTTAATAACAATAACGACATCATCCAGATTGCCTGAATCGTAATTTTCAACGGTTGCTTCAAAATCGTATTCTGGGCCTTTTGCCAACAGCGTTGTTAACTCCGACAATAAGACTAATAGTTGATATTCTATTCCTCGATAACCTGCTGCTAGTAAATGTGACATTCGGTAAGTGCTTGCTGTCTTAGTAACAGGAACCATTGCACTGCTGAACTCTGTTGTAGGGCTAGAGGAAAGTGTTAATGAACGCGCTTGCTTCGTTGTCGAAGTCGCCCCAGAAGAAAACAATAATAGATTAGTTTGGGGTAAAGCAGAATTTGATGTTGAGATTCCTGTTTTGGGTTCAAAACCTATAAAATGATTGGTGCCATTATGATAAATGGGGATAGCGGGGCCCGTGGTTGTTTTATTGGCAGGGTGCAGCTCACCTCCGCTGTTTTCAACAAAAACCTGAATATTGAGATTAAACAGCCGATTAATAACGTCAATAGTGGTATCAACTTGTTCGCCTCGCAGAGTTCGGGTAAAAGGAATATAGCCACTGGCCACCTGAAAATACTGTTTGACATAACTTTCAAATACATCTTTATCACAACAATATTCAAAAATCTGGGTTTCAATTTTAAGGACTGCATCATGAGCTTTCTTGAATTGAGCAGCTAAATCAGTGTCGTGAAGCCGTATTAATTCTAATAATTCTTTAGGTATCAATCCCGCAGTTGTACTTTCTCCCAAGGTTGACCGCACTGCTATAGTGACATCTTTTAAGCGCGCTTCGGTACTAGATAGCTCTTTAAATAGAACTTTTATCTTATTTTTCAGAAGAGTTTTACAGGCCTTGTTCTCGGCAGTATCGAGATGCTCTGCAACGTGGCCAATATATAAGAACTGCCGAATCTCATTGGCAAAGCCGCTACGCACTTCAGGGCGATCTGCGTTGTTTAACAGTTTCTCTACTAATGTTTGTCGCGTTAATTGATGGTTATTAACGGCTTCAAAAAAACAGTCTCTACCAGAAGTAAAGGCGAAATTAGAACTACCCCCTCTAAACTGATAGGTTCCTATTATACCTCCCAGCACAAGCTTATAGCCTTCATCAGCACAATTTTGGCTTATCACCGATCATTTTCTCACTATTTTTAACAAATGATACCATAAATTGGCTAAAAAATGATTCGAGGGGGTATATGCAAGCGTAGAGAAAATTATTCTCGGGTGTACTCTAAAACATGGTAACAAAACTTAAGGTTATTTTAACTAACATCCAATTGTTGTTTCCATTTCAATGTGTTAACCCAGACTAGAACCCCTATACACCCTTGATACTACACGAAATTTTAGAGATAACCCATTGAAAACTATTAATAAATACCCTGCCCTCATCCTTTAGAAGGAAAAAAAGGCTTTTAGCTAAAAACTTCGCTGCCTTTTCAAGGTCTTACTTATAAACCATGATTAACTGGATTGAAAGTATAGAGAAAGCTGAACGAATGCAGGCCTTTCTAAATGAAAGGCTTGGCATTTCCCAACATTTAACAAAGCTAGAACAAGAAAATGCTTTAAGAGCAGAGTTTCCCCTTGCAAATAAAATCATGACATTAGAAAAAAAACCTTACGGTGAACTTGGAGAAATGCGACGTTGGGAAGAGAAAATTGTACGTCTTGAGGAGGGTGTGAAAGAAATCAAAAGCTCATGGCTAGCAGAAGTGAAAGAGAGACTTCAAGAAGAGTTGAAAAAAGAATTATTAAACAAAGAAAAAAGCACTCCAAAAAAACAAGGCAAAGTCGGACTTGAAAAAATACAAATTATGGTTAGAATAGCTAAAAAAATATTAAGGGAAGAAAGACGGGCAAAGCTTAGAAAAATTGAAGCAATTAGACGAGAAACCCACAAGCTTCAGAGCGAAATCGATAATGCTAAAAAACTCAAGACGGAACTCGGAATTGATGAAATTGAAAAGAAAATAAGGGACATGAGATCCTTAATACAAAACAAACACGAAAAACTCGAACCATACGAAACTCTGCTGACTAAACTTAGGGCTCAAGCTGTAAAATCTAAAGAAGACCTTAAAGTTCTAGCAGAACCCACAGGAGAAGTTTCAGCATCAAAAGCGGAAGCCGTCTCGAAAAAAATAAAGGTTTTAGAAGAAAAAATAACAAGTCTGGAAAAAAAGATAGAACCTGAGAAAGCTAGGGTAGTGGAACTCAAGAGAAAGGCAACCGATCTTGAGAAGAGTATAGATTCTATCGTTGGGAGAGAGGCTGAACAACTCGCAGACTTCCGAAAACTTAGAGGTCAAGAGGAGGCTCTGCTGGGAGAACTGAAATCCGAATACTCCTATGCTAAAAACTCTTCCCTCAAGATCTTTGAGAATCGAAAAAAAATCTTGAGAGCAATTCAAACTTAATCGAACCTGAGAGAAAAGAACTTCAAATTATTAATCAGCTGCTTGATATTCGCAAAAAAATGCAAGTGTTGGAGGCTTCTCCTGCCATAGTACAATTTGTGGCGCGTCAACAAAAGGAATCTGTACTACAAGCTAATGAGCAATTTCTTGTTAAAATAAAATTGAAGTCGCTGACAAAGTTGAATGACGAAATAACAGCTGAACTTGAACTTTCGGGTAACCTTTTAAAAGACCCTCTTAGAACTTTAATAGTTTACTACGCTACTGTCTGTACAGGTGGTTCAGTCGAAGGTATTGCTGAACTCAAGAAGAAATGCTTGGACGATGGCTTTTATTTTGCAGATCCCAACAGCTTACTACCTACTAAATATCCAGATGGATTTGAAAGTTTACAGAATATTCCTGTTTTTGATAGAGTACACGAAGCACTTAAAAAGATTTTAGTAGAAGGTCGTCCCTTGGAAAAAGACATTCAGTTTGGAAGAGATAAGAATGGTAAGGAAATGAATTTTACGGGCTTTCCAGGAGCAGCAGAAGCCTTATCTTCAAAATTGGGCTTAAGTGTTGAGCCAGTTGCTGATGGGCAGGGATCTCCTGCAGTGTCCCCTACCACCATTGATTATCCTCCTCCACCGACAAGAAAAGCACCCACGCCTCTACTATTTAGTCAGAGTCCGAAGAGAAGAAAGTTAGATCAGTCTACTGTAATTCAACCAAACATTGAAAGGAAAGGGCCAAAACCCTGATAACTCATTAATGTACTTGGTTCCACGGTATTTTAGAGATCATCTTTGCCATCCCACACCACCCAGTTAGCCCAGCATTCATTAGTCCTATTCCAGCAATGATGGGTAAAATAAAGAAGATGGAGTGAACCCAATGGCCTAGGATCATGCCCGTTAATATTATTACGCCAACCGTAAGTTGCACTTGCCTATCTAACGGCAGTATTTTTCTTCCAGTAGACTTTAGAGGTAATCCATTTTCTTTCCAAGCCACGATCCCACCTTCTAAATTCCAGATATCAAAAGGAGCATTACTCAGTTTAAGTTTTTCACATGCCATCATAGAGCGTTTACCGGATTGGCAATGAATGACTAGCCTTTTATCACGATGTTGCGGTAAATGTGCTTCATCAATCGTTACTAACGATAGGGGAAGATTTCTAGCATGGTCTATAGATTCCGAGGCAAACTCCGCTGGCTCACGTACATCTATTAACACTGCCTCATTGGATCCCAGCCATTTGAAAAGCTCTTTTGGACTGGTATGGTAAATGTTTCCCATGTACGCTTCCTTCTGTAAAGGTGTTTGTCAACTATGTTTATTCTTGAAGCTGTTCTCGGCGTTCAATATGCAAATCCAGCTGTGGATAAGGGATAGTAATATTGTGTCGTTTGAATCTTTTTAAAATACCTCTCATCACATCACTTTGCGGCTGGTTCCGCCCTTCAGCAACATCTCCAACCCAAAAATACAGAATGATATTAATCGAATTATCTGCAAACTCACGCAAGAAACAAGCTGGCGCAGGGGTAGCGATGCAGCGCGGGTTTTCACTCGCTGCTTCTAGGAGAAGTTCCATCACCTTATCGATATCAGAATTGTAGGAAACACCTATATTAATTTCAATTCGCCCTTTACTGTTGCTATAAGTCCAATTCGTAACCCGATGCGTGATAAAGTCCTCATTTGGTATCATGATTTCTTTACCCTGAAACGTCTCTAGTAACGTATAGCGTGCCCCTGTGTGACGAATGAAACCATATGTCCCATTATCCAGTTCGACTAGATCATCTTTTTCAACTGATTTTTCAAAAAGTAAAATTAAACCACTAATGAAATTTGAGGTAACTTTCTGTAGGCCGAAACCAATACCAATACCGATGGCACCACTGAAGATAGCTAAGGTCGTTAGATCAATTCCAAAAACATCCAAGCCAATTATAAAGGCTAAAAAATAAATCAAGATTTGAAAAGCTTTTGTGATAAGTGCCTTATTTCTGCTACTGATCTTTCTAATGCTTTTAATGCGTCTTTCGCCAAACTCAGAAAAAATACCTGTCAACCAAAACAAAATAACAACACTGACTGCTGCTCTTGTTAGAAGATAAACAGAAAACCTAGCCTCCCCCACTTTAAAAGAAAGAGCGTCTGAATCTAAAAATATTTTGATTGGCTGTAAATAATCAAGAAACCCAAGCGAAAAAAAGATGATTATTAGAAGTGCCAAAAGCAACACGGCTATCCAAGCTTGGGGTTTAAGTAACGCCGTCCAAAGTTTATTCATTCATAGCACCCTTGTATTATCCATTTAGCTTGCTAAAATAGCTTTCCAAATCAATTCAATTTTCGCATATTAATAAATTAAAACAAAGCTTCCCAGGATACACTCTAGGAAAAATAAGCGGAATACTTAGTTTTATCTATAGTTGGCGTTGTATTGCTGGATAGTTGAGCTTGTAAAGCACTTGAGAGCTCACGAGCATTATAAGTAAAGCCCCAGTTATCGTATAGGCCTTTTACCGAAATGCCAGAGCGGTTTGGCTGTGTTAAAAGTTTTGGATCTGTTTGCTTTAATAGAGTGATCCCAAATTGATAGGTCGTGGCGGGTTGAGGTTTAGTGGTATTAATTGCAATCATAAAACACAAAAAAGGAAAGTTGTTATGTTCGTCACTACTGTTTGTATTAATACCAGGCTGATTCAATAGAACTGAGCAAAAGCCGTAATCAACTTCATCTTGTTCCAGGCTTGTGATCAGCAAGCATTTATGATGCTGGTCCTTGCAATTTAATAGTCCAGGCATTTCCTCAATGGCGCTTATTATTCTGTCTTGGTAGCCAGGCATCTGTTGTTGAATCTCAGAAAACAGCAGATGCAGAATCTGTACCATGTCACCTTTAGAATGCTGTAACTTTGCTTCAAAAATACCATCGAGCAATTGAAGTCTGTCACGTCTTGAACTCTCACCTTTTCTATTCCAGGCACTAACAGCCATAAGTAGGCGATCCGCTAAATACGATTGGTACTGCAAATCCACACTGATCTGCAAAAGAACATCTTTTATATTTTCTGCACCTTGGGAATTGTGTGTTGAGAGTATCTGATAGCTAATCCCTGGCCGCTGATCGCTTTTAAAGAACTGTGTAGTGTGAGAATTTACAGCATTAATAAGTGCCGCATCATCATCTATTAATTCACCAACAAGGGCACCAATTATAGGTGTGCCAAGTACGGTTCCGGCTAAGTAACCTCCTGTCGCTCCACCTATTACACCGAGGATGGTACCCGTAACGCTTGATGCACTTTTAACTTTAAAAAGATCAACATATGCTTGATTGGTGCGCACGTCACTTAATACTTTGCCCTCACCCGTAGTTTCAACCAAATCACCTCCAACGATCCCAAAGAGCCCTTTTGGCTTAATTCCAAAACGGTTAAGCAAAGGTGCAAGTTCATTACTATATTTGGCCACAGGAGCAAGAACCCCAGGGGCATTCCAAGCTGAAACAGCGAGTGATCTAACTTGCCCAGGTAAAAGATGAATGCCGTTTAGTGAAGGAATAGAAGCATTCATTATGTGGCGATACGCCGCACGAAAAGATTTTTCTAATTGGGCTACTTCATCAGCAACCTTTGGATTGCTGAGTGCAATGACTCGTTGGAGTGAGTGAAAACACATTTGTGCAAATGCAGCACCGAGACTATGGCCGCTTGTCTCTACGCTGACAGGCTTGTTGCACGATCGAGCAAATTCTGCAATCGAACCTGCAATCTTTCTCATGATCAGATCTTCACTACGTCTATAGGACTCCTCCCCTGGAGTTCGTTCCAAATCAGCCTCTTGAGTTGCTTTATTACAGGTACCAGCCCACGTAATGTACACAATGGGAGCTTTTATACCCTCAGAGAATAAAAGATTGATTAGTAATGCCTGATCTTTTCTAAAGATAGGATCATTACGGTCCTCTGGAATTGAAACACTTTCAACACGAAAGGAAGCTAAAGATTTATTGGATTTATCAACAATAGCGAGTCGCTCATAGGATGTTTTGGCTAGTGCCAGTATATAAGCTGCACGATGGCATATTAATTCTGAGAAGCCAAACCGATCTAAATTCCGATCTTCACGCGCAATTTGTGTGAAGGCCAAGGGTAAAGCACCTAAAAAATTTTGTTGCTCTAAAAGTTCAGTCAATAATTGTTGTATGGTTTTTGGATCCAGCGATGCTATCGAAGCTTTAAACTTCTCAACGTAAACATTCTGATTAAGTGTGTCATTTCTATTTTTATATATTAAGGCGTACTTTGCAAAAAGTAGTGTATTTAGAATGGCGAGCTTAGTGTTTGGATCTGAAAAGACAGAGTTGAGTACTGGAAACTGGGTTAACAAGGGGGTCATAACTGCTTCGAGGTATCCCCTTTGGCTCGCTAGTGTCAAGCCGGTAAAGGTCCCTTCTGTAACCTTTATCATAGCGTCGATTATTTGCTTGGCGTTTTGCTCACTCCAGTGCTTATTATTGACAGCTCTGGTGTCTAAGTTGCTAATGGGCTGATAAATAAGCGTGAGAGTAGCTGGCATGTCATCCTCCTTGTGATCCGAGTCGAACACTACCTTTACTAAGGAAAGAAGTCAAATTAAGTGACATAGTTAGCAACTTTGTTTAACACTTGTCACATCAGCAATTGATATCAGAATTTAAGGCTGTACTTGTAAATTATCTGAATTGCAAAGCAGCAACCTTCCGTTGCAAAAAAGTTTCTTCCACTTGTTGCAACATTGCCGGGCTAAGAGGGTTTCCTGTAATACATAGTTTTTGTAACTGACAATGTGCGGATTTTTCAATCGCTTCTAGAAATTTTGCAATCCCTTCATCGGTGAAGTTGTTACCACCAAGGTTTAATTCTTTTAATACACTTCCTCTACTGTTAATCAAACGTGTTATTAGTGTATCAATAATAGCGTCATCAATATTAGTGTGGGCAAGGTTAAGGGTTTCAAGTGCCCGGTAATCTATTTCTAGAGTGAGTTTTTTTTGTACTGCACCATTTCCAGAAAGAGCAAAGTAAAAAAACAAATGCTTTGGGGATATATCAGCTGGATCTTTTTCATTTTGAGACTTGTGAAACATTAATTCTCCTGTATGACTTATGTCTAACAAAATATTAGGTGATATTACACCATTTTTTTAAAGAGATAAAAATGTTAATAAAAACAGTTGTAGAGAAATTTAAAGCCTGTTTTGTTGATACTACACGGTTTTTGTAAGGTGGATTAATTGCGTTAGAAGGTCAAATGCTCTATGATTGTGGGCAGAAAAATACAGAAGTATGAGAATAATAATGCATAGATTAATTAGTGCCATAAAAAACCGTCACTACTTTGAGGCGCTTGGATTACTCAGGAATGGTCAATATGATGTAAACGCTCAGCTCTTAGCTGAAACCATGCCAGATAAGTACGCGCAAAGACCTGATCTGCCAATACGTACACTTGTACATCTTGCTGTCGCAACAAACCACCCTAAGCTGTTGGCTGCGATGGTGAGTAGCTATAATGGAAATATCAGACAACTTGAGCAAGCTGTACCCATCCCCTTTATCAAAATACTTTTGAACAGAACTTTTGATACACCTGTAAAAACTAAATCCGCTTTAAGTAATTTAAGCATTCTTTGTCGTAATGGCGCTACTATCCCGAACACAGTCGTTATCCAGCTTTTTGTTGACTATGATCACTCCCCTAATCCAGCCACTCGTGATAATTTGCGAAAAATTATTCGAAAAATATACCTTATGAAAGCCATGGATGCTTTTTTAGATCATATCAGGAACAATCGGATCCCAGAGGCAAGAGCGATCCGTAATAGTGATATCTCTGTTATATATCCGGAAGTTGCAAGATTAGGTTTTACTGGAAAAATTGATCCAAATTACGATGCTGGTTTCCGTGGTGCCGCTGTTCTAGTAGCAGCCGAACTCGGTGATAATGCTATAAATATGTTTGAATTCATGAGGACCGGGTGGTATCGTCAAAATGACTTCAGGTTTCAAAATAAAGAAGGTGTTACTGTGGCTCATGTACTTGCTATGAATGGAAGTGAACATGGACTTAGATGGTTTTGCGACGAGTTCCCTGCTATACAGGTGTTACAAACATTAACCAAAACAGTGAATGCTGCCAATGGACAACGTTTAACTCCGATGGATTTAGCTACTATTCACAATTCCCCACAAGTTGTAGCCTATCTAAGAGCGTATATGAATTCAAAATCTACTATAATACTCGAAGAGGCTGTCAACAAGGAAAATCCAGACAAGCTGAAGCTCTTAAAAAAGGCTGGATATGATTTTGCTCAGGTTCATACTGGAAACCAAGGCAATGCTCTACATTATGCAGTTCTAGGACGTGTGCCAGCGAATTTACCTTGGCTGTGGAATGAATTAGGGACTGATCAAAAAAGGCTAGAATTCCTATTAGGAAAAATGCAATTTGTCCAAAATGGGCATTATCAAATGCTATCACCACTGCAGCTTGCAATAAAATTTAATCGAGCCAATGTTGTGAACATCTTAAACAGGCTTTGTATTCAACTGGCAAGATCGGTTGCTCAGGATGACTTATATCAATTACTGCTAGCAGGTTATAATCTGAATGGAACTGATGTTTCAGGTAGAACGGTTTTACATTATGGAATAGCGGGTAATAACGCGAATGGACTTGGCTACTTGCTCAATCTAATGCCAGTAGTTGATGTGGTAAAAGTTTTAGAAAAACGACAGCATTATAAAAATGATCAGAACATAAACAGCTATCTATCCCCTTTGGAAGCGGCTCATGGAAACAATGCAGCAATGGATGTGCAAAGACTTTTCCAGAAATTTCGCCAGTTATGCGATCCAGGTGTTAATGTTCCAAACAGCAACCCACTTGCAATTCCATGTTTAAATTTCCCCACAGAAGCAGTAGTACTACCGAATCCGATAAATATTATGCAGGTCGCTCAGCCCTTCATGCCCATGTATGCAGTACAGAATCAATTAGGTGCTCTAGCACCTGCTAACAATGCGCAAAATGGGTTTGCTGTACAGGCTCCTCAATGATTGTAGGATTAGCACTTATTCCACAGGTTTACTGAATAGCGGCAATAATTTTTTCAATTACTTTTTCTTGTAATAGTGGGCTATTATCAATAGAAGCATGAGTGTACCCTTTTGCTTCGAAGGTTTCTACTCTGTTTTTGTTAATATCATAAATAGTTTCAATCCCTTTAGGCCAAGTCATGGTTTGATACCAGTTAATAATGGTCTTTCCTCGTGGATAATTATCCAAACTAGAATCTTGAGGTGCGCTGGAGACGCGCATGGCTTGATAGTCAATTTTGGCTGGCACGAAAATCGGATCAAACAGAGCAATAAAATTTGGATATTGTATGGTTTGCTGTGATAGGCGTATGGTAGTGCAGGCTCCGTAGCTATGACCAATAATAGCAAGATACTGTGGTTCAATACTATTGATTTTTGCCAAGAGCTTAGCAAAAGTGGGTTGCTTCTTATAATTATAGATGTCTGTTTCTGTCCAGCGAGAATAAATAATGTTTTTAGGCGGTACACGATAAGCACTAAGCGTTGCTATTAGTTTTTCCTGTAGTTGTTTCATACCCGTATTCTTGGCTTGATTTTGTACAGTGCCCAGTAATTGGGCGATGGCATCTGCCTTTTGATAGCTGTTAGCAATACCTTTTGGGATCTCAGCTTGAACTTCTCTTTGGATCTGACTTCGGCTTTCTGAAGAGTTACCCTGTTGAAAACCACTGATGAGTACAATACAAACCCGCTCGGGTGCTATAGGTGTTGTATTCAGCTCTCTGCTGAAATCATCAGACCGAGCAATAAATTTATACAGTAGTACTACAGTGAACCCCAATACCCCGAGTAAGTAGATGTTTTTAGTCCTCATTCTATTCTCGGTCCCAAGCCTTTTCTAAATTCGCGCACCACCCTGACCATTTAAGCTGAGAAATTGTGTTTGCTTGAGAGAAGTTATAGAATTGTTTCATCAGCAAGCGTCGTTTATGATTCAGAGCATTTGTTGCTGCCCTTCTGCTTATCTTGTCAAATAAAAACCCCTGATCATTATGAGTATGTCTTTGTCTGATTTGTGACAGGCTAGCGTGATGTGCGTTATGCATAATATCATAGAGGAGCATAAATAAGGTTGTTCTTCCTCTGCCCGATCGACAGTGAAAATGCACCCAGGTACCCTTTGGAAGCTGTTGGACAAAAGAGATAAAAGCATCTATTTCATGGTCACTCGGGAGTTTACCATCCTGAATAGGGAACCGAACGTACTTGAATCCCCTTTTTTCAAGAAAATCCTTTTCAGAAACTGTGTGTAGAGTCAGAACGGACTGAGGGATAAGTTTGAGCTTAGATCTGTGTTTTGTGCGTTGGTAAACAGTCACCTCGGATTTTTTTTTAACAGCCTTGAGCAATTTTCTCTCTATTTTAACTATATCTTCTAAATTGTAATCTTTATTAGCCGCGTTGTTTTTTCCGTACCAACTAATGGCATGCTCATCAATGAAACCATGTGATTCTTGACGAAAATCAATAAAGTAGCCATTCTGGATTTTCAGCTGCTGAAGGATGTTTTTAAAATGATAGGGTGAGAACTGACCACTACCTGAAAACCGCAGCTCCTGTTCTGGAATTTTTTGGTTGGCCAGTGAGCGAAAATTTTTAGGTAAAAGTTCATTTGTATGAGGGTCAAACGAGAGGTAGGTTTCCTCAGAAGCATACAGGGCTGATGCGACAAAACAGAGTAATAGAAAAAATGATCGTTGCATATACTGTGTCTTAATGAAGAGCTTTTTAGTATAAGAATATTTTGCGAATTAGGCAACCTAGATCGCTAGTTTTTTTTAATGATTTTTTGCAATGGTTTTAACAATATGCTGACTAGTTTCGACTCACTTCCGTTGGCATGGATAGCTGCCTTTTTTTGGATTATATTATGGCAGGTTTCTTCCGTTTTACCGAGAGACTGTAGAAACGAGTGGTTATTCTGATTATTAAGATCAAGATGCGCAATAAAGGTGAGGCACTCATTATTATGACGGATCTGATTGTTTAATTTCCATTTTTGCCGAGTGCTTGTTCTAGGTGCTTTTAAATCTTCCACTAAAGATGCATTTTCTTTTTCTAGTGTCTGAACTAAGTTTTGGACCCATTCCTTGCGTTTCAAGTTGAATGCATACTCCATTGATTTACGTTCAAGCTCTTTTTCTGTTTGACCAAGAAGAGATAGTTCCGCTTCATTCCCAGGCTGTTGCAGCTTAGCAGAGACTTGAATAAAGGTTAGATTGATGTTTATTTTTCGTTCAATTACTTCCCTTTGCTGCTTGCTGAGTTTATCACCCTGAAATTCTGTGCTGCTCTGCAATTTATGCCGGTAGCGTATATTGTCAGTGGCAATGGACGCACAAAGCCGTGCAAGCCATTCTTTACGTTTCTCATTGGTAATATTTGTCATTAAACCAGTTACCCTTATTTGTTGTATATACAACAATAGGCTGATGCCCACATAAAGGTACTATCGGCTAAAAGGTTAAAAGATTGAATTTAGGTAGCGGCTAAGCCCTTCGGGGAGATATTAAATAGGCGCCTATTTAATAAGGTGGCAGAAATCATCATTGACAATAGAGCAAAAGCGCCACTGAAGACGAATATAGAAGTAAACTGATCATTACTGGCCAGATAGCCACAGATGAAAGATGAAAGCATCGTGGCAAAGCCACTAAAGAGGTAGTAGACACCGATAGCGGTCCCGTAATAGGCTTTATCGACACTGTTAAAGATGAGGGCTGAGAATACAATTTGTGCTCCAGCTCTTTGGATCCCCCACGTAAATAAGCCCAAAAGTGCAGCTGCCCAACCATAAGTATTTAGTTGGAAGAAACAGAAATTAAAAATAATTAATGCCCCAATGGTGATATAAAGTACTTTTTTCAATAACCCCTTATCAATTTCTCTGCCAATCATAGGTGAAGTGAGCATCATCACGACATTGAAAATCGCAATGGTTGAGAGATAAAATTTCTCAGGAAATTCATTATGCTTGAGATACATCATCAGTAAACCATCATTGAAACGAGCCATGAAAAACAGGAATGTTAGGAATAAAATAGGTGATATTTTTTTCAGAACGATTTTAAGTTCTTCAATTGAAAACTTTTGTTGTTGAACGTGTTTTACATTTAAAGAAAAAGAGAAAAAGAAGGCTGGGAGTACCATAAGACAGCATAAGATCACAAAAAAATCGAGGTTATCTTTTAAAGGACCAAGAAAGAACGTTGAAGCGCTTACAACAAGTGGTCCTAGTACACAACCAGCTGTTTTGGACACGTTTAACCACCCTAAAGCACTTCCCTTATTCTTTGCATTTCCAGCCACATAAGCATCACGAGGTGACGCAAAAGTGCCATTGGACACTCTCTCTAGTGTTTTGGATGCCAATACAATCCAGGGGCTAGGTAAAAATAGTATTACTTTAGCGATAAAGGCCATGGAAGTTGAAGTTAAGAAGACATTACGTTTATTTTTGATTTTATCAAACAGCATGCCATTTACCAAACGAAAAGCATTGGATAAAAATTCAGTAACACCTTCCAAGATCCCCAGAACTAAGAGTGAGAGACCTAACGAATCAGTAATCAGGAAGGGTATAAAGGTCATTCCGATTGTAGTGGAAATCGCTAATAGGAAATTTACAAGGTATATTCTAATCATTGTTAATCTGTATATTTGCTTTCGATAAATGTTAACAGAGGATGAAATACAAAATCAAAACTAATAATTAGTTAGTTAGGGTTATAGAGCTCTTTTCGAGAAAATAGATCGAGTAGCAAATTGGGAATTTTGACACGTATCGCGCTCTTAAGACTGCCCCGCTTTAAGCGAAACTGTCGCTTGTTGTTTTTCGTCATTCAAGCTATCACTCACTTTACAATGTGCTTTCCATGCCAATTGTCCAAGTACAGCCACACTGGCTTCCCAAACAGAAACTGCCTCTGGCTTGGCCTCAATTAATTCTTTGACTTTTTCGTAAAACCTTTGATCTCCTGTGAGAAGGTAAGTGTCGGATTTTTCTGCTGTTGTCGCCTCAATCGTAATCTCAGGCAGATATTTTTCCAAGAGTTTAATTTTTCTTTCAATTGCAGAGGTCTTTTTCACAGCAGAACGAAATAACTGCAAACTATTCCGGATACCACCGTTGGTGTCCTTCTTCAAGCATTCAGAATCAATACAAAAGGTCACTCGCTTCCTGTCTTCAGATACAATTTTGCCCTTTCGCTGTTGGATTAAACTGATCTGTTTTGGCGTCGGATCCAATAAAACATATTGTTTTACATCTGACAAAACAAGATCTGGGTTAAAGCGAGCTTGCAACACAGGAATATTCTTCTTGGGAAGGTACATGCACCACATGTTTCTTTGTGATTCTGGACGTTCACCAAATTCTCTCAGCGTTTCTGATTGATTCACTTGGAAGCCACATTTTTCAAAAAACATCCTAGCGTCTTTTATCGCATCCGTTGTGATCCGGCCCCCACAAGATCTTAGACTCATGGCTAAAACATATTCCATAAGTGCTGTGCCAACTTTTCTATATTGTTGAGTGAGAGGTTTCTCATGAGAAAGATTTTCAATACCTGTTACACGTAAGGCTTCCTGATTTGAATAGTGCTTAGTAGGATAGCCCTGCGCTAAAATTAAAAAGCCAACCTTAACAGGCACATCGGATTCTCGAACGAATAAATAATATACGTCTTCACGGGCTTTTTCGATATAGGGGCTAAGTAACTTATCCGCAGGTGTTAAGATTTTGGTCTTAAATTGAAATAGTGGCATTGGTTATTTATTCCTGTGTATACGCAAGTTTTTTCTTTTTTATCGCTGTCCAAGCATTGAGCAAATCAAGCTTAATGTCAACTATTTTCAATAGATGGTGGGAGAAAAGCTACCTAGATCGTTCTCACTTCCGTAAGGCATTACACCCTTTTAAGAAATGTGTTTTCAGCTATAGTGCTTTTGCGTTCTAGGGCTTTATTTCGATGCGGAAAACGTCCGAAACGCTGTATGGTTTCCAGATGTTCAATGGCATATTGTAAGCTTAAAGGATCACCTAAAGTCTCAAACAAGGCGACAGAGTGCTTTTGATCAGTCAGATCTTCACTGTGCTCAAAAGGTAAGTAGAGAAATGCTTTCATAAAGGATGGCAGCCTTTGATCAAAGTTTTTGTCAATAGCCTCTCTTGCGATTTTGCGAGCTAAGGGATCTGCTTCGAATGCTTCTGCTTTACCTCTGTAGATATTGCGAGAAAACTGATCGAGCACAATAATAAGTGCCAAGGTGTCTAATGGTGTAAGTGTAGTGTCCTCAAGCTTCCCAGTCTTTGCTTTCTCTAGGTAAGCAGAAAATCGTGTGGTTATTTCTAGATCAAGATCGGGTGTGGATTGAAACCAACGTTTTTGTTGTTTTCCATAGGTGGGTGAGTCAGGTGTACCAAACCAAAAATCCAAAACAACCGTGGACCACTCCGTGGTCAATTGTTTTCAAAAGAGAGCTTACGACAGGTATCATCAACTTGCAACGCTGCAAGTTCGCCTTCAAGTTTGACGGTTTCATCGAGTGCCGCGTCTCTCTGTTGTTCAAATCGTAGTGTTGTTTCTCGGTACGCCACTTCCTGGTTCATTGTACTATCGAACTTCTCGATAGTATTGGCAACTCTGTATTGTAGGATAAGTTCAGCAGGGTATGTACTCAATTGATTGCCCCGCTCATGAAATTTGTCAACAATATCGTAATTTAACTCCTCTGCAATCTTAGAGCGTGGATTACGACCAAAAACAGTTGAGGAATCACCATTAAGTGCAGAAGATAAAAGTTGTCCTAAGATGTCCGCTCTCCGTACCAATAATAAGGCTTCTGCACCAGGTACGATTGTATCAGCGAGTTGTCCAACCGTTAGAAATTTCTCAGTTAAGATTCTTAATTCTTCTAACGTATAAGGTAAGACTTCATCTAAGTTTATTGTGTTAGAGAAAGGTGTTGCGGTTAACTCATGTTCGTAGGAATCGCGATACATCCTCATTCCTTAATGTAGTTTCAAACCTTTTGAAATGCTAACATGAGGTTCCTATACTGTCAAACTTGCACGCGCTAACGGCGATTTTTTTTAAGAGCGCTTGCAGCCCTTCTTTCAGCAGCCGTAAGTGGTGCTGCACTTCCAGTAGGCTTATTCTTTAATGCCGCCAGTTTTTCCTCAGCTTCTTGGCGTCGACGCTCTGCAATCAGTGCTTCATCCTCAGCCTTACGTGCTCTGGCACGCTCAGCATTGAGTTTTCTTTCCTCTGTCGCCAATTGATGTTCAACTACTTTTAATCGTTCCCGTAGCCTATCAGCGAGCTCACTTGAAACACCACCACTGGCATTACCTGTAGCGTGGGAAGAACTACTGCCACTTGAAGAACTACTCCTTCTGCTCTGCCCCAGTGCCGCGTTCTTGGCAGCTTCTAAACGCTCTTGGTGTTTAGCCATAATGTCGTAGCCTAATATAGAGTGAATGGTTGCACGAGGTGTAAATCCGAGCGCTGTTGTTGCCGACTTGTGAGTTTGTGGGATTTTTAAGTAGCCTCTAAGCTCATCAAAGCATGTCACCAGCAGTGTTTGTAGCTCCTTGTCGGTGGATGCACCCAGCTTGACCTTGAGTTTTGCAATTTCTTCTTTGGTATACGGGCTACTTTGCACTTCGGTTGAAGGAATACATTGGTAGAGTTCGGCTTCTTGCAAGAGTTTAAATTCGAGGAGTCGCTCCTCTCGAACTTGCATAAAATCATGGTTTAAAATTTCATTTATGTGTTCTCTAGGGTATTCCCTAAATCCCAAATCAGTTCGACCTTGATGTTGTAGGGTTGTCCCGAGAAGCATCCCCAATGCTTTATGACGTTCTTCACCGGCCCGAAACTCAACAAGTTTATCAACTTCCATTATTTCTTCTTCAAGTATTTCTAATTCATTTTCAGTAAAGGGAGGAAAAACAGTTCCAGGTTTTGCAGCCATTACATCACAGTACAGACTCTTTTTATCTTTCAAATCCTCTTCAAACTTCTCTACTGCTTCCTTTTTTTTATCTAACGGTTCTGGTTTTGCTTTTTTTGTCTTTAGTCCTTGAAGAAATAACTTTCGAGCCCGCACTACCTTTAGAAACTTCCTATTCTTCTCATGCATTATAGTTGCAAAGGGCTGTTGTAACCGTGCAAACTCGAGTTCACACTCTAGTAGATCTCTTTTAGATTCGGCACGTCTTAATTGATCCCGCAGTTTATCGATTTCATGTCGATATTTAGTCAATCCAAGATGTGAAACAACCGCCATTTTGACATAATGAGTTTTGTTACCAGGAGCACCTGTTGATATTTTAGCCAGAGCGCAACATTCCCTATCAATACGAGAACCTGCTTCTACAATAGCCTCAAGAGATTTTTCTTTGGTGAGCAAGTCAGCCTGAGCTTGAGTGAGTTCTGTTTCTTCTCGTGGCGAACGACGTTCACTTTCTTGAAGGTTTTGAATATGCAGGCGCAGTTTTTTTATTGATTCACTTACTGTGGTTTTTTTCTCGACAGTTGATTTTTTTTCTAAGCGGAGTTCTAAATAAGCGGCAAGCTGTTCTTTGCATTTAGGATCTGTCGCACAGTATCTATCTAGGTCCTCTTCAAATGTTAAGCATGTACGCTCTAATGCTTGTATCTGAACCTGCAACTTATCAACCCCCATTCTGTTTAAATCTAGCTGGTTACGCTTTTCATCAGTTTCATCAGAAATTTTTTCAAGTTTTTTTGTTCTGGCAAGCAGATAGACCTGCAGAGATTCGAGCATCTTTGCTTCATCTGATTGGTCAAAAATCTGGTGTAACTGAGCATATTGGATCTGCTTTTGTAGAAAAACCAATCTTTCCTGCAGCGTTTTGAGTTTTGTATTTCCTTCTATTTCTGATTTGTCAAAGGTAGGCAGTAATACTGCTATTTTTTCTTCCGTTGCACGGTATTCCATTTCTCTGTTGAGGATGAATTTATTTGGGTGATAATCAAGCAGTGCTGCATAAAGACGTTGTAGTTGAAATTGTCGTTCAGCTTCTTTTTGTGGATCACTTTCCTCTTGCTGTTCCTCTGCTACTGGAGGATTCTCTAGAGTGTCAATTTGCACCAAGAGTTCTTCATAGAACTTTCTTTTCTTGGCGACTGATTCTAGATTTTTTACAGCTTCTCGTTGAGAGACGCGAAACCACATATGGTAATCACTGAGTGCTCTTGGATCCTTTAAGGTATTGATTTTCAGCTTATTCATTTCTTCTGCAGACGGAGGTCTAACCTCAAGAGCTAAGAATGCTTTTTCATATAATGCACACACCTGATGCTGAACATGCTCTGTTAACTTTTCAGGATCTACATTGATAGGAGCAATCAGTTCAAGTAATACTTGAGCAGCTCTTTTTTTATCGCTACGCTTCAGAAGTTGCATTTGGATTTCTGCCATTGCTAAATACATTTCTGGGTGTAAATTTGCTGGTGGAGCGGAATCAAAAAAATCTACCTTTGCGTTAGCAAGTTTTTTGGTTTCAATCAGTTCTTTTATATGTGCTTGGATAGCCTCACGTAGCTCTCCTTCACTAGCTACTGAATCGAGCGTTGGATCGTTTATGAAGAATCTTAGGTGGGACGCTAGCGTGAGTGCCGCTTTTTCCGCTGATGATGGCCCGCCTGCTTTTCCTCCTCCTGGAGGAGGAGGTGGTGGTGGTGGCGGCGGCGCTGGTGGTGGTATTGCCATTTGTATCTCCAAACGAAGTCTTATACTGGCAGTATAGTATGCACAATTGAA
>CAYGPC010000003.1:0-121197 GCA_964351705.1 uncultured Legionellaceae bacterium | reverse complement strand
CAGGATTTGAACCTGCGGCCCCTGCCTCCCGAAGACAGTGCTCTACCAGGCTGAGCTACACCCCGATGTGAAACTAGTGCGTGCGACAAATGGCAAAATCTGCTAACTCTTCTGCAGCAGTGCGATAAACGGATGCTGGTACTTTGTTCAAGGAACTTTTTGCTTTATCAACTTCTATTTTAGCGCATTTTTTTACATAGTCCATGGCTCCACACGTTTGGAGTATTTCTTGAATCACGCTAAAATTGCTCAGATCTTTGTTTCGGATCGCCTCTTGCAGTAAAGCGTTGTCTTCTGCTTTTGCGTGTTGCAGGGCGTAGATAAGTGGTAAAGTGATTTTACCCTCGACTAAATCATTCCCTAGATCTTTGCCTGTCTCCTCACCTGAAAAATCAAGTAAATCATCGACTAGTTGAAAAGCAGTGCCTAAATGATGACCGTAACGCAGAAAGGCTTGTTCGGTGCTTGGATCGGCTTGTGCAATGACGGCACCTATTTGAGCACTTGCTTCGAACAATTTAGCGGTTTTATAACGTACCACATTAAGGTAATCTGCTTCACTAACCGCCAAGTTGTCACGGATAACGAGCTGAAGCGCTTCACCTTCCACAATAGTATTGGTGGCTTGTATGAGGATATTGAGTACAGTTGTGTTGTTAACACCAACGGCACTTTGAAAAGCCTTAGAATATAAATAATCACCAACCAAGACGGCGGCAGAGCCTCCCCACAACGCGTTTGCTGTTTTGTGGCCACGTCTTGTACTGGCATTGTCAACGACATCGTCGTGGAGCAAGGTTGCGGTATGGATAAGTTCGATGGTAGCCGCAAGTGCCAGGTGCTGTTCACCGCGATAATCTGCGGCCTGAGCGGCAAGCAAAGTGAGAAGAGGGCGTAGGCGTTTTCCACCGTTATTAAAAACGTATTTACCCAACTCATTTATGATTTTTGCCTCAGACTGAATGGACTCCAGAATAAGTTGATTAACTTTTTGGAGTTGGGGTTGAACCGGGGCTTGGATACGTTCGAGTTGCATAGTAGGTGAATATACCGTCTCAGGCGTGTAGCAGCAACCAAAAGGTTTTTATTCAGTTAACTTGTATTTTTCATGTTGATGGTAAAACTTGCCTATTTAGCCGGTTTGCCGTAGGATACTTGGGATCTGAAACAAGTAGGGTGATCCAGTCATGTATGCCGTAATTTTAAGTGGTGGGAAACAACACCGAGTCAAAGAAGGTGAAGTCCTTAAGCTCGAGAAATTAGAAGCCGAGTTAGGCACTTCTATCGAATTTGATAAAATTTTATTAGTATCAAACGGTGAAGAGACTCAGATTGGTGCTCCTTATGTTTCTGGTTGTACTGTTCAGGCGGATATTGTGGGTCATGGTCGGTTAAAGAAGATTAAAATCCTCAAATTTAAACGACGCAAGCACCACATGAAGCGCATGGGGCATCGCCAAGCGTATACTGAAGTAAAAATTACAGCGATCAAAGCAGCTTAGAGGCAGACTAAAATGGCACATAAGAAAGCAGGTGGTAGTACAAGTAATGGTCGCGATTCACGCTCACAGCGTCTCGGCGTTAAGCGTTTTGGTGGGCAGTTCGTAAAGGCTGGCAATATTTTAGTTCGCCAGCGTGGTACAAGCTTTCATCCAGGCATTAATGTTGGTCGTGGCAAAGACGATACCTTATTTGCCAAAATGACAGGTTTTGTGAAGTTCGAAGTTAAAGGTGTTAAGCGTCGTTCCTTTGTGAGTATTGTGCCCGCTGAAGGCGCAGTAGCTTAGTCTTTAGCTTTCCGGCCCATAGGTTTTTTCCATGAAATTTGTAGATGAAGCGATCATAACTGTCCAAGCAGGCAAGGGTGGTGATGGTTGCTTAGGTTTTCGTCGTGAAAAATTCATCCCCTTTGGTGGTCCTAATGGTGGCGACGGTGGTAACGGTGGCGACATCTATCTAGAAGTGGATCCCAATTTAAATACCCTCATTGACTATCGATTCAAGCGACAATTTAAAGCACAAAATGGCCAACAAGGTATGGGCAGTGAATGTACCGGTAAATCTGCAGATGATCTGATTTTGAAAGTGCCTTCTGGCACACTTGTCTTTGATGCTGATACAGATGAGCAAATGGCTGATCTCGTAAAGCCTCAACAAAGAGCATTGGTTGCAAAAGGTGGCTTTCATGGACTTGGAAATGTGCACTTTAAGAGTAGCCGCAATCAAGCACCACGAAAAACAACAAAGGGAAGAGCTGGCGACGAACGTCGTTTACGCTTAGAGTTAAAATTATTGGCCGATGTAGGTTTGCTCGGGTTACCAAACGCTGGAAAATCAACGTTTATTCGTTCGGTTTCTGCAGCAACCCCTAAAGTAGCTGATTATCCTTTTACCACTTTGTATCCTAACCTTGGCGTTGTTCGGGTAGGAATAGAGCAAAGCTTTGTCATCGCTGATATCCCGGGCATTATTGAAGGCGCGGCCGAAGGCGCCGGTTTAGGATTACGGTTTCTTAAACACTTAGCACGCACACAAATACTATTACATTTGGTTGATGTCAAACCTTTTGATGGAAGCAATCCAGTAGAGAATGTAAAAGTGATTTCTGAGGAATTGCAGCAGTATGGATCGGCGCTGTCTGAACAAGAACAATGGTTGGTGTTAACCAAAATGGATTTGGTGGAAGAAAGTCAACGAGAAGCTGTTCAAGCAGAACTGGTCTCAGCTCTAAATTGGAAAGAACCCGTTTATCAAATATCGAGTGTACAGAAGAAAGGTGTTGAAGCGCTGTGTCAGGCGTTGATGCAGCGCTTGGAATTTTTTAAGACAGGTTAGCCGCTTTGATGCTAGCGTTGAGACGCTTTTTATAACGAGCTGCTTTGTTTTTGTGGATCAGATTCTTACTAGCTAATTTATCAACGTGTGAGGACATTTCTTGGAAACGTTCCACAGTCGCTTCTTTTTTCTCACCCGCTTCGATCATTTTACGCACCGATTTGATCTGCGTACGCATAGCAGATTTTTGTGAGGTGTTGCGTTGACGGTGCTTTTCAGCCTGTCGAGCTCGTTTTTTAGATTGAGCAGTATTAGCCAATGTTAGTACTCCAAATAAAATTTAATCTCCCGAGAACATCCCGGAGCCAGTTATCATTACCGATAGAGACCAGATTGTCAAGAATCAAAGCGGGATTGGCTGGTATTCAAGGGGGGGGCAGGGTATTATTGAAGGCGGTCGTTTGAGCACACACATCTTAAGGCGGGTATGAGTAAAGAGCTTATAAAATCCACAGCAGTTGTTGGAAGTATGACCTTTATTTCTCGTGTGTTGGGTTTTATTCGGGATATGGTTGCAGCACACTTTTTTGGTGCAGGTTCAGGTTATGATGCTTTTATTGTTGCCTCCAAGATCCCAAACTTCATGAGACGTCTTTTTGCAGAAGGGGCGTTCTCTCAGGCGTTTGTGCCTATTTTATCAGAGTACAAAACCACACGTTCGTTTACTGAGACTCGGCAATTGCTTGATCGTGTTTTTGGTTGTCTCACTCTTGTTTTGGTCGGTATTACTGCTTTGGGTGTTTTGTGCGCGCCGCTGTTGATTTTGGTTTTTGCCCCAGGGTTCTCTACGGTGGGTGATCAGCGTTTTACCCTAGCAACACAAATGTTAGAAATCACATTTCCCTATTTGTTGTTGGTTTCATTGACGGCATTTTCAGGTGGGATCCTAAACACCTTTGGACGTTTTTCAATACCTGCTTTGACACCAGCCTTACTAAACATTGCTTTGATTCTGTGTGCAATATTTCTAGCACCACTACTAGATGAGCCCGTTGTGGCTTTGGCCTGGGGAGTATTTCTAGGTGGGGTTTTACAATTATGCTTTCAGGTTCCTTTTTTACTCAAATTAAATTTACTACCAAGGCCGAGTGTACGTTGGGATGATCCAGGTGTTCGACGCATATTAACCCTGATGTTTCCTGCTTTATTAGGCGTATCGGTAAATCAACTTAACCTTGTGGTAGGTTCTATTTTTGCTTCCTTTCTGCCAGTGGGTAGTGTGTCGTGGTTGTATTATGCAGAACGGTTAATGGAATTTCCGTTAGGGGGCTTTGGCGTGGCTTTGGCGACGGTTGTATTACCCAGGCTGTCGGCACAACATGCGAAGTCTGCAAAAGATGAGTTCTCTAAAACAGTTGATTTTGGTGTGCGATGGGTAATGTTAATTGGTTTTCCAGCAGCAGTAGGATTAGCACTTTTGGCGGGACCTTTGTTAACAACTTTATTCCAGTCTGGCCAGTTTTCAGAAACAGATGTAAGGTACAGCCAGTCGGCCTTGGTTGCTTATTCCTTGGGGATTGTTGGTTTTATGTTTGTCAAGATATTTGGTTCTGCTTATTACGCCAAACAAAATATTAGAACACCAGTGAGAATTGCCATGGTTGTCGTTGTTGTAAATATTTTATTGAGTGTGGTATTTATTAAATCATTAGCGCATACTGGTTTGGCTCTGGCGACAGCATTGTCAGCGATCCTTAATGCAATTTTATTAGGATTTGGTTTGGTTAAGCGTAAGCTTTATGTCGTACAACCTGGCTTGCGGTTTTTACTTTTGCGTTTGAGTTTAGCACTAGTAGGTATGGGAGCGATGATTCAGTATTTCAACCCGACCCTAGAAGTTTGGTTTTCTTTTACCACCGTAGAGAGAGTAATGGCTTTGTTTATGTTGATCGTTAGTGGTGGGTTAGCGTATATTGCCATTTTATTCACTACCGGGTTACGGATAGAACATCTTTTAGTAAAATCTTTAGAAAGACAGAGTGAAACATTGTGAAAATTGATTACAAAGAGACTTTAAATTTACCAGGTACTCCCTTTCCAATGAAAGCGAACTTGGCTCAAAGAGAGCCAAATCTTCTAAAAAAATGGGCAGAAAATCAAGTATACCAAGCGTTGGAAACAGTTAAGCGTCCCAAAGGCACTTTTCTTTTAGCCGATGGACCTCCTTATGCCAATGGCCCTATTCATATTGGTCATGCTGTCAATAAAATTCTGAAAGACTTTGTTATAAAATCCAAACAGTTGAGTGGCTATCATGTGCCTTATGTGCCAGGCTGGGATTGTCACGGATTACCTGTTGAATTGAATGTAGAAAAAAAATTTGGTAAACCAGGTGTAAAAATTGATCACAAGACATTCAGGCAGAAATGTCGAGAGTATGTAGCTAAACAAGTTGATCTTCAGCGAGATGCTTTTGTTCGACTGGGCATATTGGGTGAATGGGAAAATCCCTACTTAACAATGAATTATGCTTATGAAGCTAATATTATTCGTGCATTGGCAAAAGTTGTGCGCAAAGGTTCTTTGCGAAAAGGTCACAAGCCGGTACATTGGTGTTTGAGTTGTGGGTCTGCTTTAGCCGAAGCCGAAGTAGAATATGAGAACAAATCTTCGCCTTCCATTTACGTTGGTTTTCCAGTAGTGACTTCGGAACTTCTCAAGCAATTACCACCAGGAACAAAGGTTTCTGTTGTTATTTGGACTACTACTTCTTGGACACTTCCAGGCAACCAGGCGGTTTCTATCCACCCGGATTATCACTATGCATTGGTGAAAAGCCAAAATAAGTATTATCTGATTGCAAATGAATTAGTCGAAAAATTTTCTGTTGAAGTTGGATTAGAAGATCATGAGGTTGTGGCAACGTGGTTAGGTAAAGAATTGGATCATACGGTCTTGCAACATCCTTTTTATGATAAGAAAATACCCGTTTTCCTTGGGCAACATGTGACGCTTGAGGCTGGAACAGGTTGTGTGCATACAGCACCGGCACATGGACAAGAAGATTATGCTATATGGCAAGAGTATTGTCAGAAAAGACCAGATCATTTGCAACCGTATACGCATTTGCAATCTGTAGAAAATTGGGTGGACGGTAGTGGGTGCTACATCTCTGATACGCCATTGTTTGCGGGAGAGCATGTGACAAAAGTACATCCTAAAGTGATGGCTGCACTACAAGAAAAAGGGAATCTAATTTTTGAAACCTCTTTAGAGCATAGTTATCCACATTGTTGGAGACATCATACCCCGTTAATTTTTCGTGCAACACAGCAGTGGTTTATTAGTATGGATGCGCAGTCACTACGCGAAAAAAGTTTGCAAGCCATAGAGCAAGTGGATTGGAGTCCAAGTTGGGGACAAGCGAGAATTGAAGGGATGGTGCGTGATCGTCCCGATTGGTGTGTATCAAGGCAGCGTACCTGGTGTGTTCCGATGTGTCTTTTTTTACATCGAGAAACTGGTGAGTATCATCCCAGAACTCCTGAGTTGATGGAAAAGGTAGCAGCGCTGGTTGACGAACATGGCCTGGATGCTTGGTACGATTTATCGATCGAGACTATGCTCGGAGAAGCCTATAAAGACTATGAAAAATCTCATGATACTTTAGATGTATGGTTTGACTCAGGTGTGTCACACGAATGTGTTTTGAAGCAACGTGCAGGACTTACTTTTCCGGCAGATTTATACCTAGAGGGATCCGATCAGCACCGAGGCTGGTTTCAGTCATCATTATTGAGTTCTGTTGCTATCAACGACTGCGCGCCTTATAAACAAGTGTTGACACATGGCTTTGTTGTGGATGCACAGGGCCGAAAAATGTCGAAGTCGCTTGGAAATGTTGTGTCTCCTGAGAAGGTTGTAAACTCTTTGGGTGCAGATGTTTTACGCTTGTGGGTTGCAGCGACTGACTATCGATCGGAAATGGTTGTTTCAGATGATATTCTGAAGCAAGTAAGTGATATTTATCGACGGATCCGTAATACGATTCGCTTCTTGCTGTCCAATTTAAATGGGTTTGATAACGAAAAACATCGAGTCCCTAGTGCTCAAATGTTATCGCTTGATAAATGGGTAGTAGAAAAGACACAAATACTGCAAGCTGAAATTACAACAGCGTTTGATGAATACCAGTTTCATACAGCGTATCAGAAAATTCATCGCTTCTGTTCTGTTGAATTGGGAAGTTTTTACTTGGATGTTATTAAAGATCGCCAATATACGGGGAAAAGTGATGGCTTGCCCCGACGCTCAGCACAAACAGCTATGTTCTATATTGTGGAAGCATTGGTTCGTTGGATTGCACCCATTTTGACTTTTACGGCTGAGGAAGTTTGGGAAAATTTGCCCAATCGTCAAAGCACTTCTGTTTTACTGGATGAATGGTTCGTTTTTCCTGATGCATTAACAGAAAAGACCAGTGATACTTTTTGGCAAGATATTTTACTTGTTAGGAATGCCATCAATAAAGCATTGGAAACGGCGCGTACAGATGGTCGCATTGGTTCAGGTTTAGAAGCAGAGCTTACTTGCTATTGTGATGCAGGATTATACGCTGTCCTCCAAAAACTCGAGGATGAGTTACGCTTTGTGTTTATCACGTCTCGTGCAACAATTGCTCGGGTTGATGAGCGTCCAGCTTCTGCTTTACCAACTGATATGCCGGGTTTGTGGTTAGAGGTAGTGGCGTCGAAGCATACAAAATGTGCGAGATGTTGGCATCGCCGATCAGATGTGAGCGCTGATCCAGATTATCCAGAAATTTGTCAACGTTGTGTTGAGAATATAAGGGAAGGCGATGGTGAGCGACGGCAATATGCCTAAGCGCGGAGTTTGGTTGTTCATAGCATTAGGTTTAGTTGGACTAGATCAAATCACTAAATTTTTGAGTTTGCACTTTTTAGCTCTAAATCAACAGATTGATATATTTCCCTTTTTGGATCTAACGATGCGTCACAACCCGGGTGCCGCTTTTAGCTTTTTATCCACGGCTTCAGGTTGGCAGCGCTGGTTTTTTATAATATTAGCGGCTATTGCCAGTATTATTATTTACTATTGGCTTGGCAAAGTGCCTAAAAATAATCGCTTAGAGAGTCTAGGGTTGTCATTTATTTTAGGTGGGGCGTTAGGTAATGTGATTGATCGGCTTGTGCATGGGTACGTGATAGATTTTATTTTACTTCATTACCAACATTGGGAATGGCCAGCCTTTAATATAGCGGATTCGGTTATTTGTCTTGGAGTGCTTTTTTTATTACCTGCTCTGATCAGAAAGCAAGAGTAACCGATCAGTCTGTGCCCCAACACGCGCCCGGACTGCCCACTCCTTCGTTGTCTAAGTCGAGAACTGAGCAAGAGATTTTACCTGGCGGATCGATAGAATTGTCAGTCTCAGCATCGGCTACTTGACTCTTAAGCGCCGTCGCAGTGAGCGTGTAAGTCGAACCTGTGACTACAGAGCTATATCTATAGAAGGTTTGAGGATCGCTACTGGTGTCTTCAGGAAGAAGTTCGTTATTTGCAGGATAAGCATGCTTTTCTATAAAATAATTTTCGTAATTCATACGAATGTCGTGTAATGTTGTCAAGGCTTGAGCACGCTTTGTCTTAAGAATATAATCTTTATAGCTTGGATAAGATACTGCGGTTAAAACACCAAGTATTGCAATGGTGATAACCAATTCAATTAAGGTAAAGCCGTTGTAGCGTTTCATTTTATTATCTCCAGCATTCGGGTGGATTTGTGTAACCGGTATTATCAATGGTTAACTCTTTGCAGGATTCATCATCTACTTTATCATTTACTTGGCCTAGAAGTCCTGTGGCTGTCAAAGTGTATTCTCGGCCAGTTACAGTTGAACTAAAATCATAATGTTTTGTATCCGCTGGTAAATTAGCATTGCTTACGGGATAAGAACTGTTCTTAGTGTAGAACTGCTCATACTCTTTCTTCGTATTGAGTAATGCGGTAATGGCTTCAGCACGTCTGGCCTTTCTTGTAAATTGACTGAGCGAAGGGACGATGACAGATGATAGTACGGCAACGATCGCCATCACTATGAGAACCTCAACGAATGAAAAACCTTTTTGTTTTTTTATGTTCATGGTGTCACCGGACAACTGACGAGTTCTTTTTTGAGCAACCCACCCGATTCGGAGGTAATGGTATAACCGCTCGTGCAACTGGGTGGGTAGATACTAATTACAAAATTGGCGGGTGTTGGAAATCCGCTGCTGGAATAAGTGATGCTTAAGGCTGGATCCACTGTAATTCCAGTGGAGATCTGACTCGCATCAGATCGAAACTGGATCAATTTATGAATCAGTGTGTTATTAGACTCATCCAGACTTGAAATATACCAGCCTTTATTCCAATCTACGGCAGTATCATTACAGGATAAAGCCGAAGGTCTTCCGGTTGCGAGGGCACATACTTTTATCTCTTTATGTTCTGTGACCGCCATACTTTTCGCTAGTCTAAGCACGGACATTAAATCATTAGTATAAGTAAGGGCTTTGTTGTTTGCTGTGTACTGATTGTAACTGGGAAGTGCGATAGCCGATAGAATAGTAAATAGAGCGATGACAACGATAACTTCGATGAGTGAAAATCCAAGGTGTACTTTAGTTTTAAACGCTAACATAGAATAGGTGTCGGCAACTGTGCAAGTTTCTTTATGGATGGTAGTAGGTACGGGCAGCACGATTAACAATGAGTTGTTGGATCTCGTGTAGATCCCCGTGGTGGGGTGAGTAGGTAAAAGTGCCTACATTGATTGTTGTGCCGTTGGGTTTTAGGGTTATCGCTTCTCCGAAACCCGCGTAATAAAGCGAGCCATATCGTAGTTTTCCGGAATAAAAAACGGGTTGCAAGAGAGAAGCTGAGTTTATAAGGATAAAGCCCGAGCTCCAGTTGCCAGTGGATGCACATTTTTTTCCAGTGCTTGTCGGGCATAGGGTAAAATCGACTTGTAATCGATAGGCTTCTTGTTTGGCATAATCGAGAGCATGGAGGAGTTGCTCAAAGATATGCTGTCTTTCCTGACGCATGAGCAGACTTCGGCAATAGGGAAGCCCTGCGCCTAATAAGCAGCCTAAAATACCTAGGATAAAGGTGCATTCTATTAAGGAAAACCCCTTAGGTAGAGGCTTGTGCTTCTTTGTATCCATTTCGAAAAGATGCTACGCTTAGCATCATTTGGCAATAGGGTGTTTGACGTTGAAACTATCAATAGTTAGAAAGCTTATTTTTTTTGGGGTTCTAGTAGGAAGCCTATCGGGCTGTACGGGGCTGAGTCCAGATCGATACTTAGAAAACAAGCGCTCGTTTATGATGGGCCAAGGGAATCCACCAGCGTATGTGTCTGGCTATGTAGAGGGGTGTTCTTCGGGCCGCCGTTTGGGTGGCGAGAAGCGTTTCGTCTACCGTAAAAATGAATTGAGATTTGAAAAAGATGCTCTCTACGCTAGGGGTTGGCAAGAAGGGCAAATTGATTGTCGCAATGAAGCACTTGGACAAGGTTCAGGCATGAGAAATGGGCATGACTATTTGAGTCAAACCGTCGATGCTGATCAAAAAAAACGTATGGAATCTGAAGATCGCTCTGTTGAAGCAGAAATGCGTGAGATCTGGGAATCTCTCAGAAAATAGGAATGTAGTTTATGCCAATTTATGAATATTTATGTGCTTCTTGTGAAGCGACAAGTGAGGCGCTTCAAGGTTTGAACGATCCCGTTTTGGTTGAATGCAAGGCTTGTCATCAACCAACATTACAACGATTAGTTTCATCTGCTGGTTTTCGTTTGAAAGGTAGTGGTTGGTATGAAACTGATTTTAAAAAAGATAAGCAAAAAAACTTGGTGACTAAAGAAGAGGGCGTTGTTGCAGAAAAACCTAAGGTAGCAGAATCCTCAAGCACATCAACTCAAGCAACTTCTTAAGTAAATATAGAGAAACAGAATTCTATGCGAACAAATTATTGTGGTGATTTAGATGAGTCCTTTATTGGAAAGGACATAACGGTTTGTGGTTGGGTACACTATCGCCGAGATTTAGGTGGTGTGATTTTTTTAGAAATTAGGGACCGCACCGGTTTTGTACAAGCTGTTTTTTCACCTGAAGAGCAAGCAGCCGAGGTGTTTTCAGTCGCAGAGCAGATCAGAAAAGAATACATAGTCTCGATTACAGGGCGAGTGAGAGAACGACCAGAGGGCACAAAAAATGAGACCCAACCTACAGGGAAAATCGAGTTACAAGCTGCTGAGCTGAAGATATTGAGTAAAGCGGAAGGATTGCCATTCTACCCCGATGATCATCAAACGGTTAGTGAGGAAGTTCGTTTAAAATATCGATACCTGGATTTACGTCGACAAGAAATGTTTTCTAGACTGCAGTTTCGGAGTCGTGCAATTCAGCTGATGCGAACCTTTTTAGACAAACAAGGGTTTTTGGATATTGAAACCCCTATTTTAACCAAGGCGACTCCAGAAGGTGCTCGCGATTACTTAGTGCCAAGTCGAACACAGCCCGGCTCTTTCTTTGCTTTACCGCAATCACCACAATTGTTTAAACAATTATTGATGATGTCAGGCATGGAAAAGTATTATCAAGTCGCTCGATGTTTTCGTGATGAAGACTTGCGTGCTGATAGGCAACCTGAATTTACTCAACTTGATATTGAAGCATCTTTTGTTGACGAAGGATCTGTCATGCATTTGGTGGAAGAAATGTTGCGTGTGCTTTTTCAAGAACTGTTACAGGTTGAGTTGCCCAAACCTTTTCCTAAAATATCCCATCAAGATGCGCTAGAAAGATTTGGATCGGATAGACCTGATTTACGTAATCCCTTGGAACTCATCGAAGTATCTGAGCTGTTTACTGCCGTTGAATTCAAGGTCTTTAGTGGTCCTGCAAATGATGCGAACAGCCGTGTTGTTGCTCTGCGTGTTCCAAAAGGTGGCACGCTTAGTCGTAAGGATATTGATGATTATACTAAATTTGTCGGTATTTATGGTGCTAAAGGGCTCGCTTATATTAAAGTAAATGAGATTGAAAAGGGAGCGGAAGGTCTACAATCTCCTATCCTCAAATTTATACCAGAGGATATTGTCAAAAAAATCTTAGATAAAACACAGGCACAAAATGGTGATTTGATTTTCTTTGGTGCAGATAAAAAGAATGTGGTCAATGATGCTATAGGGGCTTTGAGGGTAAAGCTTGGGACGGATTTAAATCTGTTAACCTCTACTTGGCAACCTGTTTGGGTGGTTGATTTTCCTATGTTTGAATTTGATGAAAAGAACAAGCGATTCCAAGCGGTTCATCATCCCTTCACTGCTGCGAAAACCACGGATCCTAGTGAATTGGAATCGAATCCGGAACACCAATGTGCAAAAGCTTACGACATTGTTTTAAATGGAATTGAACTCGGAGGAGGTTCCATTCGGATCAATAGTGTAGCCATGCAAGAGACTGTATTTAAGATCCTTGGTATTTCTCCAGAAGAAGCCAAAGAGAAATTTGGATTTTTGCTTAATGCTTTAAAATGTGGGTGTCCTCCACACGGTGGGCTGGCTATCGGTATTGATCGTTTAATTATGCTGTTAACGGGTGCAAGTTCTATTCGGGATGTGATTGCTTTTCCAAAAACACAAACAGCAAGTTGTCCATTAACGGAAGCACCTTCTTCAGTGAGTCTTGAGCAATTACAAGAACTAAAGATCCGTTTAAAACTGGAGCAGTAATGGCTATGGATCTTTTAGCTGAATTACAAGCACGTAGTGATAGTCAGTGCGAACTCTGTGCTGCTTCTGAAAATTTACACATTTTTAATGTCCCCCCCCATACTGAATCAAATGGCAAAACCTCAGTTTTAATTTGTCATACCTGTTCTAAACAACTTGAGGGATCAGATCTTCTTGATGTTTCTCATTGGCATTGTCTTAAAAAATCTGCATGGAGTTCTGTTCCAGCGGTTCAAGTGTTGAGTTGGCGAATACTCAGCCAACTTCAGTCTGAAGAGTGGAGTCAGCAATTACTCGATTCGCTTTATTTAGATGAAGACACATTAAGTTGGGCACGCTCAACGGTAAGAAACGACGATGAACTTGCTCCTAAACACCTGGATTCGAACGGTAGTTTGCTTGAGGCTGGAGATCCGGTTGTTTTGATTAAGGATCTAAATGTGAAGGGAGCAAACTTTACCGCTAAACGTGGTACGACAGTTAGAAATATTAGTTTAGTGTTAGATAATCATGAGCAAATTGAAGGTCGCGTGAATGGTCAACAAATTGTCATTCTCACTAAGTTTGTCAAGAAAGCCTAGTGGTTACGTAATGGCTCTATAAACCCATCAAAGTTGTTGTCATCACAATAAGACATTATTTTTTCGCGTAGAGTTGCCAAATGTACATTGGTTGGCACGTTGATACGTAAGTGCATAGACACCATGCGTGTGTTCGTATGACTGAAATAAGTTTGTACAGAAATTTCTTCAACAGAAACCAAGAGATCCTGCAGGAAATGAGAAACTTCACTTAGCATACCCATACGATCAATTGCAATAATTTGAATGTTGTAAGTCATCAGAGGGTTAGTGGGGGTACAATCATTTGTTCGGCGTGTTTGGATGTCTAAATTCCATTGTTTGCGCAAAGCAGGTAAGGCCGCTTCCATTTTTGCAATGGCACTCCAATTTCCAGATAGGAAGAAAAAGGCTGCTATGTCTTCACCTAGGACATTAATTTTTGTATTCAATAAGTTGCAGCCTGCCTGGAGGCAACTGCGTGATAGTTCACGGATCATATCAGGCTGATTAAGCCCGAGTGCGGATAAAATTAAATAACTGTATGCAGGGATCACGTTGCCACCACCTTTGTGTATTTCAATGTTAGTTTAACAAATTGGTTGGTTTGTGGTAGTGGTTTTATATGCGGTTTTTAAGTGTAACTTCACCCGTAGGCCCTACAGAAAGTGTGGGTTTTTGGGCGTCAGATTGATCAGAATGCATGTGGTAGTAGAGTAGAGCTGGAGCTGAAGTCGCCTTTGGTAAAGGTGTGTGTTCAGGAATAGGCTTTAAGGTTGTTTTTCGAGAGTATATGTGCTGTTCCTGAGCCTTCGTCACGTTGCACACTCCAGCGAGCTTTGCCTCAATTGAAGTCGTTTGGGGAGCATACATTAGTAGCATTTCGAGGGCGTCCGAATGAATTAACGCATATTTTGGAACTAACCCAATTAAAGCAGGGGTGGAAAATCTGTTTATTCGTTGTTCATCAATAGGGTGTTCTGAGAGTTGATTTGAGCAATGTCTAAATAGCGGTTCAATATGTTCAAATTGAGGGGCATCGTGAGTGGTTTTTGGAGAAAAGTAAAATGAAGTTTCCGAGCCATGAGTGCTTCCTTTCCTGCTTATTGTATTTTTTAGGTTCAGTAAACGGGGAAAATAATAAATATTATTGTCTTCAGTGGTTCTATTCACTTTAATCAAAGATTTGTTTCGCTGTAAAAGGCAAATGGTAAGTAAAATATACACAAACTGCTACAGAAGCGTGTTCTTGAGTATGCTCTTCAGTATAATGAGCCCCATATGAAAATGTATCCTTTGTGGATTCCTTGCTTTTAAAGATAGGATGAATAGTGAGCGAACGATGTACTAGACAAAAAAGCGTTTTGGTTAGAGAAGGGTCGTCGAGTTCCGTCTTGAATTCAAATTGGTAGCGAGTAGAATTAGAATCGTAGTGCAGATCTTTCAACAAAGAGTGCTTTTCGTCAGAAAGCATCTCCATCAAATGGTATAATGAATTCTTTGTGACCGGGCTCTCAATCGTTCTTGTTGTTTAAACGTGACGACTATTATTTTTTAAGTGTTCGCTTGAGTTTCTTATCATTTGAATACCGCTAAATGAATTAGAATGATTTTATGAAAAGGAATAGTGTCATGCTTAAGTTAGTGATGCAGTGCCTTGGACTAACCCAGTCGACCCACTTATTTTTTTTAGTGCCATTGGTTCATTCTTTGCTAAATTTTTAGTAAGATATCATATTAATCCTAGATGACGAGGTTAGTAGATGTTTTCAGGTTCTATGGTTGCTTTGGTGACCCCCATGCAAGCAACTGGCAAAGTAGATGAGCAAAAATTACGAGAGCTTGTTGAAAGGCAGGTTGCTGCAGGAACAGACGCAATCGTGGTCACTGGCACGACAGGTGAAAGTGTTACGTTGACGGAGGGGGAACGACGTACTGTTATTAGTATCGCAATAGAGACAGTAAAAAAACGAGTGCCTGTGATTGTTGGGACTGGAACCAATTCGACCTTAGAAACCATTTATAAAACAGAAAAAGCGATGGAGCTTGGGGCAGATGCTTGTCTAATTGTCACACCCTATTACAACAAACCTACCCAGGAAGGTTTGTATGAGCATTATCGAAGTATTGCAGACGCTGTTCAAATTCCCCAGATCCTCTACAATGTTCCTGGAAGAACATGCGTGAATTTATCGGTTGAAACCGTTGCGAGACTCTGCTCCATTCCCAACATTGTAGGGATCAAAGACGCAACTGGTGATTTAGCACGAGGGCGTGAGTTACTGGCTGCTTGCAAAGAATCCATTGCCCTATACTCTGGTGATGACGCCAGTGCTCTTGCTTTTATGTTGCAAGGTGGTAAAGGCGTTATATCGGTAACTGCTAATATTGCACCCGATACTATGCATGAAATGTGTAAAGCGGCATTGGCTGGTGATTTTCAGAAAGCCGGAGAATTGAATACGAAGCTCATGCCATTGCATAAAAATTTATTTGTTGAATCTAATCCCATTCCTGTAAAATGGGCATTAAAAGAACTTGGATGGATAGAAGACGGGATCCGTTTGCCACTGACCGTTCTATCCGAAAAATATCATGAACAAATTCGTGAAGCTATGCGAATAGGTGGAGTAATAGAATGCGTACAATAGTATCAATTATTTTTATTATGGTTTTGTCAGGGTGTAGTCAAAAAGGTTGGTTTCGCGATCGTTCGGAAGATTTTACTCAAGCGGAATCTTGTAAAACGATAAAAGTGCCTGCAGAGTTACAACCAAAACCATTTAATCACGAATACGACATTCCTTAAGTTTTGGAGAGGTGCCAGAGTGGTCGAATGGGGCGGTCTCGAAAACCGTTGTATCTTTTAGGTACCGTGGGTTCGAATCCCACCCTCTCCGCCAGTTTTTAATTCTCTAAATGCAAAATCTAAAACGGCTTTAGCACCTTCAGTGGCAAAGCCTTGCCCCTAGTGGTTGGATGATAAACGCCAACCAATTTCTGTGGTAAGTGTAAAATGTGATTCAAAATCTACTATTAGTAGCCCAATAAAACCAATAAATTCATTCGTATCTTTTCTTACAGTTGCATAGAGCGAATAACCATTATTTTCAAAGTGAGCATTTACTTTCTCTATAAAGTTTTTAGTCATCTCCAAATCTTGAAGACTAGGAAAATATTCCATAACTTTTGGATCTTGATTAATGGCAAGCATCGGCTCCAGATCTTCATCAATCCATGTGCGTAAAATTAATCTATCTGTTTCTAATATTTTCATAACTCAATTACCTCTTGAATAATAGGTTTGCCATATTCCACACTGCCTGCTTTTACTGTTAAATTATCAAGAGGTTTATAATAGGAACTGCTGTGGGTATGGCCACAGAAAACTAAGAAATCGATACCTGGATTGGCTTTTGCTGCTTTCAGCAATACATCGCCGGTTATTTTTGAAGCAAAAAATGGCAGATAATCATCGTTGCTGACTTCTCCTTCATGCATGCAGCTTTCTTTAAATGGTGGCACATGAACTAAAACAATGATTCTTTTAGGCGAATGTTCTTGAATTGCTAATTGCAGATTGTTCTCTAATCTTTCGGCATCATTATCAGCTAATTTTTGCATCGCATCTAGAAGCTGGTATTTACCAATAATATTACCTTCTCGAAGCTCTTGAATCATGCGACTATCATTAAGCATCACTCTGCTATTAGCATAATTGCCGTAACGGCCATCAGCCCAGCAATCTTCTCCAAGCAGCAGAGTATCTTTGTTTAATTGCACCAGACCAGTTTCAGGCAACCAATTTACTGATGAATTTTCTTTGGATAACTGAGTAACTTTTTGTCTAACGTTTTCAACGTTGCTATGATAATAATCATGGTTACCTAGAACAAAATAAATTGGTTTAGCGATATGCTGAGCCATTTCTTCAAGAATATCAGAAACAGTTGATGCCTCAGCAATGTCACCACTAACTACAACCGCATCAGATTTTTTGGTGACAATATCCTGATAGAATCTTTTTCTGTCAGCAGATTTTAGAAAATTCAGATGAATATCAGTAACCCAGGCTAGTTTCATGGCAGCCTGCTGATAACATTATCTACAACAAACTGGTATGCTTCATCAAAATTCCAATGCAGTTTAGAAGGCAATAAAACTCTCATATCCATATTAAAATCTCGGTGATTCTTTTTTAACTCAATATTTTTTATAAAATCTTCGCCAGAAATTTTTACATTGTTGTAGGCATTATATTCAAAAAATATATCAAACACTTTATCTAGGTTGATTAATTTACGATCTGCTGCATACCATACATCAAATAAATCACGTCCTTTACGCCTTTGATAGAGTGCTCTTAGTTTTGTGGCCATTAATTCATCTATTTCATAAGTAATGATGTCTGCACTTCCATTGAACCATTCGGAATTTGTAGAAAAAGGAACTGTTTTTAAAGGCAATACCTGAAAATGTTCTGTTGTATTGATTTCAATTTTAAGCTTTGCAGGGACCTGGTTCGCAGATTCATATTTGTAAATTAGCTTTGCACCACGCTGCGTGATTTTCCATTTTGGATCTCCCATCCATGGCTTTAGTAGCTTTCTAATAGCGTCGATGGTCTGTCCAATAGGAACAGGTCTTTTTTGGACAAAGTCTATGTCCTCACTATATCTTGCTGGAGGCTCTATAAACAGTTTATTTAGCGCAGTGCCGCCTCTAAACACAAGTGCTTCCCTAATATGCGGGTCGTTATATAAATCAACTAATGCTCGGCTAATAATTAAATCTTGTTCTATTTGTTCATCCATTTGCCATGGGACAGTTTTACGCCAATTTTTAATAAAATCTTCAGGAATCATAAATCACTTTCTATTTCTGTATTTTCAATAATTCTCCACTTCTCACATTTTGGATAACCTGCTTTAGAAATTTCAGATGCAAGAGGAAGATGCTTTGGTTTGTTTTTCTGCACATGCTGAGCAAGAGTATTAATTGTTATTTCGGCATTATCTTCATCCATAAGATCAATGTGATCTAGGATGTAACCAATACGCTGCAATTGACATTCAGAATTGGTATTTTTTGCAAGTTCTATTAATTTAATAGGATCTAAGGTTTCAATGAGCTCTGAAAATACTGTTGCAATATGGTTTAAACCGCCAGCATGATCAGGGTATTTAAATAAATCAAGCGCAACCAATTCAGGGGTTGCAACTTTAAGATAGCCAGTAGCCACAGTAAAATCTTGAGTTGGTAAATTTAAAATAGATTTTTTATAAATATAATCAATTTCCACATCACCAAAAGATGAAGGGTGCTTGATACGTTTATCTGATATGACTTGGAATCTTGCTGGTTTTTGATGGGTTGCGCCATGCAATAATCCTGCACTCAACAAGGCAACATAATAATTGGCATCTAAATATCTCATTACTAAAGGAACTAATTCTTGTGCTGGAATAGAGCCGTGGTGCTGGTGCTCTGGAGGGACGATAACATATAACCCACGTGCTGGTGATATTAGATCACCAGATTTTAGTAAGTTATTCACGGAAACTCTTACTAGACCTCTGGATGCACCAAATTTATCAACTACATCCTGAATAGTAAAACAACGCTTACCAGCTTTTCTGATTTCTTTTATGTATGACTGTATATGCATGTATTTTCATGTCCTTAAAGTTAGGATTATCTTAACTATAAGGACATAGTAATCACAATCTAGAGGGAAGTCAAGCAGAACCATGACTGTCATGTCCCTAAAGTTAAAAATATCCTAACTATGGGGACATGCTGAGCTCAAAAACTTAGTCGTTTAGATTAACTTAAGGGCAGATTTTTCGTTCCCAATAGTGTAGTATACCTAAACCAGATGGGATTGAATTTCATATTTCCCACCCAGTTTGGAGAGCACTATATCTAGGGAAACTAACCTCCGCCAGTTTTTAAGCGCTGAACTTTTTTGGCGTAAATTTTAAAGTTAATAAAACACCTTTTGAACCAAAAATCACTATAATATAATTGGGTTGATGAAAAAACCATGTGGAGGCGTATATGAGCAAAGCGAAAAGAATATTTATTGTTGGCCAGTCAGGTGCTGGCAAAGGTGTAGTGGCGCAAGAAGTGGCTAAACAATTAGGTTGGAAGTTTATTAATGCAGACGTTTTAGCTAGTGTTGCATCTATTGGCCGCAGTGTTACAGATGTCTTTGGTTCAGGCAGTGAAGATAAATTCAATCAAACATTGACTGAAATCCTGCAACACCAGATTACTCAGGAAAATATCGTGGTTACCACAGATGAAAATGTTGCTTGTGATCCAAAGGCTCGTGAAATATTGAAGTCAGAATTTACCGTTTATATCGAGGTGAGCACTTCGACTCAGGTTGAGCGAATGAGCAACTATAGGCCGCTACTGCCAATTGATGATTATTCAGCACTACTAGATGGCTTGCATAAAGAACGTGATCCTTGGTTTGCTGAGGTCGCCAGCTTCACTATAAATTCCGATAATGGTGACATTGAGCGTGATGCCAAGAGCGTTGTAGAGGCATACAATAAGTAAACTTGTCTTATTATCCGATTTACGATAATTCGATAATAGAAGTGTAAATTATCACCGGCCCTTGTTGTCGATTTTAGTTAATATCGATAATAAGAATGAATGTAATAGTTATGTGCTTCAGGTTACGCTAAAATGTCGTTTTTTGTGATTTAAAGGTGTTGCTGGGTACATAATGGATTGAGTCGCCATGTCCCTAAAGTTACAAATATCCTAACTTTAAGGATACGCTAAACACAATTTTTAGGTTGTATAGCTTAATTTGGGGGAGGTTTTTGCCTCGGAAAAGTGTAATATAACTAAATCAGTTTGGATTGAATTTCACATTTCCCACCCCAGTTTGGAGAGCATTATATTAGTGTATACTAGCCTCCGCCAGTAACACTAGCTTCAGCTCTTGCCTTTGCGGTGAATAGCGCCTATAACCACATTAAATAATGCGGTGATTAATATGTGGGTTCATCAACATCAAAATTGGCCAAATTTTACATGGGATGTAGAAACCCTTACGTCCAAGTTGGCTGATATACGCTATCGTCAAGGCCGCTTGCTGGGGCGCATGGAGAGGCTTGGCTTTGAGCTTAAGCGTGAGGCTTCTCTTATTACGCTCACCAATGACGTCGTTAAATCTTCGGCCATTGAAGGTGAGAGCCTAAATGCAGAAGAAGTTCGATCTTCAATTGCCCGTAGGCTCGGAATTGATATTGCCGGGCTTATTTCTGCAAACCGAGGTGTTGAAGGTATTGTGGAAATGATGCTGGATGCCACGCAATAATTCACTACGCCACTGACAAAGGATCGCTTGTTTGATTGGCATGCTGCCTTATTTCCAACAGGACGTAGCGGCATGCATAAAATTACCGTTGGTGGGTGGCGGACTATCGATGCTGGCCCTATGCAGGTTGTTTCCGGTCCTATCGGCAAAGAAAAGGTTCATTTTGAAGCCCCAAGCGCTGAACTCCTTGAAAAGGAAATGGAAGCGTTTTTTGCGTGGCTGGGTAGTGAAGATAATACTGATCCTGTTATCAGGGCTGGCATTGCTCACTTGTGGTTCGTAACAATCCACCCATTTGAAGATGGGAATGGACGGATCGCCCGGGCCATTGGTGACATGGCACTCGCTCGTGCAGATGGTACGCCAGACCGTTTCTACAGTCTTTCATCTCAAATCGAAGCTGAGCGCAAACAGTATTACAATCAGCTTGAGACTCAACAACGCGCTACGCCTGATATAACCGACTGGTTGTCATGGTTCTTGGATTGCTTAGGCCGAGCCATCAGCAATGCCGAAGCAACGCTTGGCAATGTCCTGTTTAAGGCGCAGCTCTGGGATATAATTAATCAAAAGCCTGTTAATGATCGGCAATGGCAGCTCATCAATCGCATGCTTGAGGATGATTTTGAGGGCTTTATGAACACCTCGAAATACGCCAAGCTGGCTAAATGCTCAAATGATACGGCTCTGCGAGACATTCAGGAATTGAAAAAGCGAGGCATCTTTATTCAAAACCCTGGTGGCGGACGAAGTACTAGTTACAGATTGTCAGACCGGGAAGAATGATGCGTTTCCAATGAATCCCAAACAGGGATTCGAACCCAAAGAGGTTTAATTCACCGCCAATTTTTAATTTTGGGAGCAATTTCTGGATTAGGTACCTATAACGTAGTTTAGGCTTATATTATCTAGGGGTGGCTGCATTTTTTAAATGTTTTAGAGTTAATGCTAGGAAAATTCTCTAATTATTTAGTATGACCAACTAATAATCAGCTTAAGACTCTTGATTTAAACTTTTTAGAGATTCTTGGTATAAATTTGTTTTGCTATTTTTTAAAAACAAATCCATTGCGTGAATATATATATAGTGCCAGGTGATTTCTTGGTCATCGATATTTATGGGATAATCATTAGCATCGAATATTTTAATAATATTGTTTAGCGTTTCTTCATCAGGTTTTCCTAAAATATCTTTAAGCCAAAAGGCTGATCTCAAAAGAAAAACTTGTTTCATTATAAAGAAACGACTTTTTTCTAGATTTGTTACTTTCCCAAAGTATTTGGCTAATAGATGATTGTCTTGCTTGGAGCTAAAAGCAAATTCCATGCTTGATCTAGCTAAATCCCAAAAAGGATCGCTCATGCCAGCATCTCCCCAGTCGATAAATAAAACTTTATCATCAACAACAAATAAATTATTTTTTTGAATATCGTTATGACATGGTCTGTTTTTGAAAGCACTCCTTTGGAAAGAATTTTCTATTTTTCCTAACTCAGCTATTGCTAATTTTTCTTTTTCATTTGGATATTTGGGAGTTATGCGTCGGATGTACTCAAATACAGACCATCTGTCTGGAAGATCGGGTCCATTATGTAATTTGAGCAAACTTTCCACCAGATTATTTATCTGATCTTCTTTCATAAATGATTTAAAATTCGGATGTTTGGCTTCAATAAATTCTGTTACAATTAAATTATAATCTTTGCTCACATATAAAATTTTAGGGCCAATTCCTAAATCCGATGCATTTTTAGAGGCTTTGTATTCTAACTGTTTCTTTTTGGGGTTTTTATCGTTTTTGTGTGTGCGAACAACGATTTTAGTATTGTCACAGGTGATTAAATATAATTCATCACCTGAAAACCCTCCTTGTAGAGTTTCTATTGTTACATCGTCTAATGTTGTGTTAAACATCTGAGCAAGCATCTCATTGACAATGGGTATGTTTCTCTCAGAAATAACACTTTTTTCTGCTAATGCAATATTAACATAGAGGCTGAAGCCTAAAACAATGGCGCTAATTATTTTTTTAAAATCCATAATAGTGTATTTCCTTATTAGAAAAAAATTTTCTAAATCAACCAAGTGTAAAGCTAGTTGTTTTTTTTAATTGAAAACCTCAAAACTGTGTAGCCAATTAAAGCAGAAGCAACAGAGCCGGCAATGATTCCTAGTCTTACATTATTGCTTAGCTCTAGATTATTCTGGTCAAAGGCTAAAGACGATATAAATAAACTCATTGTGAAACCAATGCCGCATAGAGCTGACAACCCATATATTTGCAACCAGGTAACCTTTTCTGGTAATTTTGAAAGCCCTAGCTTTACTGTGATGAGTATTGCAGAAAATATTCCAATTTGATTTCCGATTATAAGACCCAGGCTTATCCCAAGAGGAATAGGTTGAATTAAATTACTAAAGCTTAATCCTTTAAAGCTTATACCCGCATTAGCAAAAGCAAATATTGGTAAAATAATAAAAGCAACAGTTGCGTGCAAATCGTGTTCAAGACGAAGAAGTAAAGATTTTTCAGGGTTTTCGTTCTTATTTAAAGGAATAAACATTGAGAGTAAAATTCCAGCCAGAGTCGCATGTATTCCAGATTTTAGCACGGATACCCACAAAACGATTCCAACTAAAATATATAGTGTTAATGACTTTGTATTTATTTTGTTTAGTATCGCCAGTGCGCACAAACAGACTCCAGAGAATAGCAACATATTGAGTGATAAATCAGAAAGGTAAAATATTCCTATTATCAATATTGCGCCTATGTCATCAATAATGGCAATAGATAATAATAGTAACTTTAAGCTACTGGGAACTTTTTTTCCTAATAGCGACATTACCCCTAGAGCAAAAGCAATATCCGTCGCTGCAGGTATTGCCCAACCATTTAACGCAACAGGATCATTTTGATTGATATAGGAGTAGATGAAAGCGGGGCATGCAATGCCTAGTAATGCAGCAATGCACGGCAGCGTTAAGCTCCCTTTTCTCGATAGCTGACCGATGAGGATCTCTCTTTTTAGCTCAAGTCCAACTAGAAAGAAAAAGATAGACATTAATGCATCATTGATCCAGATCAATAGTGGTTTTGCTATAGATAATGGACCCACTCTTACCTCTAAAGGTGTGTTTAATAATAGGTCGTAATAGGGTTTCGCTGGGGAGTTTTCGGCAATAATGGCTGCTATTAGCGCTATAAAGAGAAGAACACCGCCTGCTGCCTCATGCTTAAAAAAATCGTTAATAATTCTTTTCATATTATTAGTAACCGCAATAAAAAGTGATAATTAAAGTATTATAAACTATAAAACTAGGTTTATAGATTAATAACGCGTGCTTCGCAGTATGAGTGAAATTGATTTGCTAGAGTTCAAATAGTCAGAATATGATGAAGAGAAAAAATAGAGTTTAGTGCAACAAACTTAAATTTTTATATGACCTATCAAAAATGTTAGAGTAATTTAGGTATACTATTTAACCATAAAACTATTTAGCATTTTGTTACATCACTATCATTATCTATAAAAAAAAATCTTTCAGAATAGGAAAACTTATGTTTAATAATATTGCGATTATTGGTGGCTCCGGGGCTATCGGGAACGCATTAATAAATCAGCTGGCTAAGTGTGCTCCAGGAGCGGTCATCCATACTTTTTCACGCGCCGCGTCAGGTGTTGATTGCAAAAATGTGAGGTGTCATTTAATGAATTATGCTGAGGAAGCTTCAATTGAGGCTGGGGTATTGCAGGCCTCAAAAGAAGCCCCTCTGGATCTAGTGATGGTTGCCACCGGTGTCTTGCACGCTAGCAATATAATGCCCGAAAAATCACTTCAAGATTTATCTGCTGAAACAATTCGATATTTATTTGAGATAAATACTATTTTACCTGCAATGCTTGCAAAACATTTTATACCTAAGTTAAAGAAAGATACTCGATCGATATTTGCTGCATTATCAGCTCGCGTTGGAAGCATCTCTGATAATAGACTTGGTGGGTGGTATTCATATCGCGCATCAAAAGCTGCGTTAAATATGATTATTAAGACTGCCGCGATTGAGACTGTCAGAAGTAATAAGAATGCCATTGTTGTTGGGTTGCATCCAGGTACAGTTGACAGCAAACTGTCTAAGCCATTTCAAGCGCATGTCCCCAATGGAAAGTTGTTTACGCCAGAGTTTTCAGCAAGTAAATTACTTGAAGTTTTACAGGCTTTAACGCCGGAGGATAGCGGCCAGTGTTTTGCTTGGGATGGTGGAAAAATTAATCCATAGAACTGAGCTATATTCATTGCGGATTCTGAGAAATTACTTACTAAAAAGTAGTTTTGGGTGTTCGATGATTTTAATTTTTTTAGCACAAGGATGCTTATGAGTAAATTACGGGTAATACTAGGCGATCAGTTATCAGAATCTATTTCAAGTCTACAGGGTGTAAATAAAAGTCAAGATATTATTCTCATGTGCGAAGTAAGGGATGAAGTTACATACGTTAAACATCATAAAAAGAAAATAGCATTTATATTTTCTGCTATGCGTCATTTTTCGGAAGTGCTAAATCATCAAGGCTATAGGGTTGAGTATACGAAATTAGATGATCCAAATAATTCTGGTTCTATTCGAGGTGAAGTGGAACGCGCTATGAAGCGCCATAAGATGAATGGCATCGTAGTAACTCATCCGAGCGAATATAGAGTTCTAACTGATGTTAGTGATTGGGAGAATGTTTTTAGTATTTCCGTTGAAATGAGGGCAGACGATAGATTTTTAGCTTCTTATGAAGATTTTTCCAGTTGGGCCGAAAATAAGAAGCAGCTTCGGATGGAATATTTTTATCGTGAAATGCGCAATAAATACAATGTCTTAATGGAAGGCGAACATCCTATTGGCGGAAAATGGAATTATGACAAAGAAAATAGAAAACCTCCTAAAGCAGGCTTAACTATCCCTAAACCCTATGCTAATTCAATAGATGATATTACTTGTGAAGTTATTAAGCTTGTTTCTAAACACTTTTCAGATCACTTCGGCGATTTGGAGCCATTTTATTTCGCTGTGACTCGTGAGCAAGCATTACAGGTGCTTGAGAATTTTATTGAAAAGCGTTTGATTAATTTTGGTGATTACCAGGACGCAATGGTAGAGGATGAGCCGTGGATGTACCATTCGCACATCAGTTTTTATTTGAACTGTGGATTACTGTTACCCCTTGAATGTGTCCGAGCAGCTGAGGATGCGTATCATGAAGGTAAAGCCCCTCTCAACTCAGTAGAAGGATTTATACGTCAAATAATGGGTTGGCGAGAATATGTTCGAGGAATTTACTGGCTTAAGATGCCTGACTATGCGCAAGAAAATTACTTTGGCGCCAAACGCAATCTTCCTAACTTCTATTGGAACGCCGATGTAAAGATGAATTGCATGCGTCAATGTATAGTCGAAACTAAGAAAAATGCTTATGCGCATCATATTCAGCGTTTAATGGTGTTGGGAAACTTTGCTCTACTGGCGGGCATTGATCCTCAGCAAGTTCAAGAATGGTTTTTAATTGTGTATGCGGATGCATATGAATGGGTCGAACTTCCTAATGTGTCAGGGATGATATTATTTGCAGATGGAGGGTATTTAGCGAGCAAGCCATACGCGGCAGGCGGTAGCTATATCAATAAAATGTCTAATTACTGTAGTAATTGCAGTTATAAAGTGAGCAAGAAAAATGGGCCAGATGCTTGTCCTTTTAACTATTTATATTGGCACTTTTTGGAAAGCAATAAGGTAAAGTTAAGCTCAAATCACAGAATGCGAATGATGTATTCAACATTAGATCGCATGAATGAAGAAAAAAAACAAGATATTTATAAAGATAGTGTGGCTTTTTTAGAACAGTTAGCATGAGACGGGTGACAATTGGATGAATTGTTATCAGCTATATTTTATTTTTGAAAAATTTCCATTTAGGGATTGCAGTATAGGCATAGGCCTGGTTCCGCACTTTTTTTATTGTGTTCAGGCGGCACAGATTCTTTATGTTCACATTTTGTACAGCCATAAATTTCGGATTTGATTTCTTCTGTTGCTGCCCCACACCAGTTACAGGGAAGTCCGGTTTCTATATTGACTCTTCCCCAACCGGGAGTCTGACATTTTGGACATGGAGTTTTTAGACGGTAGACCATTTTTTCTCCGAGAGTCGCAATCATTCTCATGCGTGTTGGATTCACATGAGCACGCATGTCCGTTTCAACCCAAACTTTTTCTGTGGGTGAATTTTTTTGGACTTCTCTAAACGCGGTTTCTAAATCGTTAGAAACTTGGAGGCCTTTGAACAAGGGTTTTAGTATTGATCTTGGATAGGGTCTAACAATGAGGGCATGGGAAGGAAATAGACATTTTTCTGCGAAGGTATTAAGCTCTTTGAGAGTAGCGACCGTCTCCATTTGATAATTGGTATCAGTAAAAATTTCTGTTAGGTGCAGATGAAATTTGCGTTTGTTATCGATGAAGTATAGGGTTTCTCGACTTGCTGGAATAAAAGGCATGGTTGGGTGTGGGCCAAAGCTACCTTCGCTTGCTAAGGCGTATTCAGATTTTGCAAGACCATACTCACATTTTTTTCTTGCGGTCTCTAAGACTGTTCCTTGACGTTCTACTTCACCTGAAAAGGTACCAAGCTCATCTGTATCAATAACATGTTCAAGCACACTTGCATGGAGAATTTTCTTAAAAGGTGAGGCAAGTGCGATAGCTTTTTGGTGCTTAGTTGTTAGTGTGACACAGCCTCCTTGGTAGGGTGATAGCTTTTGATTTTTCAATATAGTTTTTTCCAAGTGAAATCTCTTTTTAAAATAAGTTTTTCCTGTGTTTTAGGATTGTAACAAATTAAGTGAACCCAGCCGTTGCCAAATAGTTTTTGTAAAATATAATGTTGCTTGAGAATGGGATTAATGTGTGAGGTTGGCGCATATACTACTACGGTTAACCTCTGCGGATTATGATACTTTTTCTTATCAGATTGATAGACCGATTGTAGTGGTAGGCCATGCATTAAATCACTTGCATTACCTTGCATAATACCAATCTTACCGGTAATGTTTTTAGTGATTTTACTTCCGCTACCAAAAGCCACATTATCAAGGCTCGAGAAAAAATATTGGGCGTTAATCCATTGAGCTACCACCATAGGGGCGGTCAAAATTGTTGTGAGTGCTTCACCTCCACTATCTTTTTCCCATTCGTAAGAATGCAAAAATGAGCGTCCTTCGAGATTAATATTTTGCGTTAATGCTCTGGGGCCAATAATAAATGCTGCATTTCTAGCCAGTCCCCACTCTGGACGTACCTGCGACCAGTCTTTTGCTCGTAAAGCGGTAACTTTTGCTGCCTTTTTTATATCAGTGGCAATGCCCATTTCATGACTGCGCCAAAGACTGTTTTGATTTCTAGCGACTTCTAGATCATGTTTCAGTGTCGTTATTTTGGGTGCATGCGATCCAAAGGTGTTCTCGCCGTAAATCTCAACTTGATCTGTGGTTGTATTATGTTCTGCGGCCAAAAAAAGTGTATCTTGGGGTATCACAATATCGTATTGTCTAAGAGCGTTTCGTACATTCTGAGAATTCAGAATAGCAGTAAGGATACGCGCGTTAGGTGCACCATGACGGCCACCACAAGCACCACAATCAAGTGCTGTGGCATAGGCATTGTTCTCAGTAGCGCTTCCGTGCCCACAAAAGACAACAAGTGGTGCAAAATCATCTATTAGCCCAATCATTCTGAGGGCTCCTAACCCATAAGTAACTTGTTTTTCAAGAGGAATAGAATGAATATCTGAGCGCATTGGGTAATTAGGGATAACAGCACGTTTTAATAAAGTGCTTATCATTGCAGATGCACTCGATGAAATACTTTTTATCCCCATGCATAAGCCGCTAATAAGACCAACCGTTTCGACAAGGCTAAAAGGAACGGTGAAAGTATATTTCATGGATTGATAAAGCTTTCTGATACCTTGTAGTTTTTGATAGCTCTCTTCATAAGAATCATAACAACCATCAGGATACTCATCTATTTTATGAGCTGGTTTCAATAGTACAGGACAAGAGGCATGCGCTTCTCCAGTAACGGTATTGTTGATGGTAACTGGGACACCAAAAAAACCAGCAAAACCATAGGTTTGATAGTTACCTCGTGCTTCCAAAGCACGACGGAAGGGTTCTGAGCGCACATCAATACAAAATACAAGCTGCGCTTTTGTGTTAGTATTCTGTGTTGGCTTTTTTTCATCATTCAATCGTTTCATTAAATTTATTTGATAGTCGAGTTCTTCCCTAGAAACTTCATTGCAAACGCTGGATACATTAGATTGTTGAAGGGCTTTTTTATGCCATATAATGAGTTCCTTGGCTTCGGGCCATATCAAACAGACTAGAACAAGTCTGAATGCTAAGTATTCAGCTTGTGTGATAGGGTGAGGATGCTCTGCATCCTGATCATCCGCCCATTTTGTACGATACTGAATATGCGCTGCCCAACCTGAAAGTGTTGTTAACATTAGCGTGAGAAACTGCACTTGTTCTTGCAAGGGGATTTTTAGATAAAGTAATGCTTCCTTAATCAGTGCCTCAGGTTTCTGAGGCAGTTTTTCTAGCCATTTTTGCTTGAATTTATCCTTTTTATGAAGTTGTTCATCACATCGCACAAGCATAAGGATACTCTTGAGGAATCCCAAATGTTTTTGGGGCATCTGAATGGTGGATTGCCCTTCATCAAAGAAGACTTGCAGCCACTTAATACTTTCTCGATTCACGTGCTGCATACCGAGTGGCATATCTTTTTGTTGGAAATAGGCTTTTGCTTGTCTCAAAGCTTCCTCGAATGGCAAATCTTCAAATCCAGCTATCGGATTAACGGCAATAAGATTTTTCAGTGGCCAGAAGGGGGCAATTTTTGACCAGCTTTTTTTAATGGCTGTATTAATAGAGTAGCTATCATCTATGGATGTTGCTTTCGGTGATTTGGGTTTTATCAGCGTTTCCATGATAACCTCGTTAGAATTGATACTGATTGCGATGTGCTGTTACTGTATTCGGATGAGGTTGACTGGCATTGAGCATTCGAACATAAAATTTAAGCTTCCAGTCAGAATAAGGTTTCTTTTGTGAACGGCGCGAGAACAAAATTGACAGCCATGCTCCTGCGAACGCCATTAATGCAAAAAGGTGCAAGGCATTAAGTGGTTGAGGTTTTGAAATTCCTAAGGGCGATAAGGTTTGCTCTATAAGATCCACGCTAAATCCATACAAAGAACCCAGTAGAGCTGTTGCCACCAAAACAATTGGCAACTTGGCTATAGAATGCGTGCGAATCATTGTTAGCGCAAACTGAGTTTGTGCAATCATTGCAATTAAGATCAAAAAGAGCGTCGTGTCCCCAGCAACTATATTTTTACTGCTGACAGCTGAAAAGCAATAGGCACCCAGAGTTCCACATATTAAGGCTATAGAAAACTGCTTAATGGATGGGGGGTATTCCAAATCCAGGCGTTTTTCTTGTGCTGCTGATCCGCACGCTAAGAAAAGATAGGCTTTGAATAACCCATGCCAGCATAAATGGGCAATAGCAGCTGGAAAAAGTCCAAGTCCGCACTGAGCAACCATGAACCCCATTTGTCCCATTGTTGAACAAGCGAGCATGCGTTTAACGTCACTTTGCATCAGCTTCCATAATGTGCCAAGCAAGGCTGTTGTAACCCCTAAAATGAAAATAATATTGAGTATTAGTGTCTGTTCCGATATCAAAGGGGCAAAGCGCGCCAGTAAGAAACCGCCGCCATTAACCAGTCCAGCGTGCATAATAGCGGACACGGGTGTTGGGGAATTAAGTGAACTAATAAGCCAGCGATGGAAAGGCCATAAGGACGATTGTGTCATTGCACAGAGTACTATCAATAAACTGCTGCTCATGATCCAGATAGTATCAATAGATCCGCTGAGAATATTCTGAATAGAGGTTTCACCCGTTGTGCTATATAAAATCAGGAAGGCACCACCGAGAAAAATAAATCCTAATCCAAAATTCTTAAGCGCCAGTCGAGAAGATTGTCTTGCTGCTTCCCATTCGTGTTTATGTAGCATAAGTCGTGTAAGAAAGAGATTGCTGGTCGCTAATGTGCCCAATAAGAGAAGGATATGATCGGTGCTGATCATTACAAAAATGCTAGAAACCAAAGCGATGAGATTGATATAGAATGAGGACTGCTTTTTATCACCTCTTAAATAGTTGGCTGAAAATGAAGCAACACATAAAAAAACAAAGCCAACTAACAAAGCCATAATGAGGCTTAAGCTATCAACATGAAAGAGCTGCTTTAGTATCGACATGGTTTCCCTTTGTGAAAATCAGTTCTTGTTGACGAAAGATATAGCACCCTATATTATAAGTAAAACAATTAATTCTAATGAAATGTATTAGGTTTTCTAATAATGTCTTTTGATGCATTAACACTTGAGTGCTTTTTAGCAGTGACAGAAACGTGTAGCTTCACGCGTGCAGCTGATAAAGTTGCCCGTACCCAATCGGCTGTTAGCCAACAAATCACTAAACTGGAAAAGCAAATTGGTAAGTCTCTTTTTGTGAGAGGTAAAAACCTTACATTAACATCTGAAGGTGAGATTTTACTGACGTATGCTCGGAAAATCATTCAGCTTAATCGGGATGCGATGGATCGTTTTAAACAACCTGAACTTCATGGTGAAGTTCGGTTTGGACTGCCAGAGGATTTTGCGAGTGTATTTTTATCAGAAGTTTTGACAGAATATGCATCTCTACATCCTAGAATCTTATTGAATGTTGAATGCGATCTAACACCTCATCTGTTTAACCGATTTAAGAAAAAGGAATTCGACTTAGTGTTGGTGAAAATGAATAGGCCAGAAGATTTTCCAAATGGTATGGATGTATGGTCCGAAGCACTAGAATGGGTAGGAAACGCGGAGCTTTTCGATTTAGAAGAACATCCAGTGCCACTTGTGTTGTCACCTCAGCCTTGTGTGTATCGGGCTCGAGCTATTTCCTCTCTAGAGCAGAGAAATAAAAAGTGGCGCATTGTATTTTCCAGTCATAGTTATGCTGGAACAGTTGCTGCTGTCAAAGCCGGTATGGGTGTTACGGTTCTACCGCGTAATATGGTACCCAAGGATCTTGAGATCATCAGAACAAATAAAGACATTCCCAATTTAGATGACACGCATATCTCTTTGCTCAAACATCATGGTAATAATTTAGCTGTAAATTCTTTTGAAAAATTTGTGGTTGAGAGACTGAAGCCGTAAGTAGCCACAAGACGGATAAGTAAACTAGATTACTATAAGGATAGAGATTTTCTGAGGTACAACGCCTCTGGAAGTGTCGAGTGATTTGCTTGAAAATACTGTATCTAAGTTGACTAAGATTTTCAGGCTTTAGTATTGTTCATTCCCTGTACACTAATTCATAGATTTATAGAATATGGCTATTTTCGAAGATGCAAGAAAACAAACTGACTCAGAAGTGGTGGTTAAACTGCTAACGACTCTTGCGGAAAACCCGGAAACAACTCAAAGAGACTTAGCAACAGAGATGGGCATATCTCTCGGTCTAATGGTTAGTTACATGAAAAGTTGTGTGCATAAAGGTTTAATAAGATCTAAGCAGGTTGCTCCGAGGCGTTGGGCCTATTTTGTGACCCCAAAAGGCCTTGCTGAAAAAAGCAGCATGGTGTCTAGTTATTTATATCGAGCGATGACATTTTTTAGAGACACACGTTCAGAGCTTGAAACATTATTCGCGGATTGCATCAATTGCAATATTCGGAATATTGCGATGGTAGGAGCTGGTGATGTCTCTGAAATTGCGAAACTAGTATCAAAAGGATTCGATGTGGGTTTGGAGCTGGTTGCTCAAGATGATTTTGAAAAGTTAAAAAGCTTTGACGCTGTACTGGTTACAGATGTAGCTAATCCGCAAGGGACATTTGATTCATTGAAAGAGTATATTGGCGAAGACAAGCTGTTGAGCATTGCCAAATTGTGTATTGCTCGTAGGAGAGTCAAGACAGCTGGTCAATTGAAATAAGAGAATAAGTCTTAGAGACTTTAACTTAACTTCAGGATTTCTGAGCTAAGGATATTTTTAAAGGAAATGGGTGCATTCCCCCAAATTATGGTAGCTACTGTGAAACAAGAAAAAGCATATACACCTTCGATTATGTCAGCAATTCAAAAGCTGATTGGTTTATTAACACGCGAGGAAAAATTAAGGTGGCTTGGCATAGTTGGATTTGCCTTGATTGTATCATTGTTAGAAGTGCTCACAGCATCAGTTATTGTTGTTTTTGCTCAGATACTGAATGATCCGTCAGTAGGACAGCGCTATATGTCACGCATTGGTATGGTATCTGAACTATCTTCTGGTCGTGTTGTTTTCTATATGGCTGTTCTTGTTGGAACTATTTATTTAATTAAAAACATTATTGCAGCGGTTGAAGTTTTTTTTCAAAATATTTCCATACAACAAATGGGTTATAATTTTAAAAACAAACTGTTACACGGTTATGCTCATGCTGATTATAGTTTTCATTTAACCCGAAACTCATCATTTGGACTTCAGGTTGTAGGTGGTGATGCTGAGGTATCTTTTTCAAGTGGAATGGTGTCCATTGCAAGCGTTATATCCGAAAGTATAATTTTTGTTTGTTTAGTAGGCATGGTGGTTTACATGAACCCAGCTCTCGCACTCATTGTTTTTACTGTGTTTGCAGGTTTAAGTTGGCTAGTCTCTAAATTTTTATTACCTCTATTTTATGGTTGGGGGCAAAAATTACAACAAATTAGTGTGATTGCAAGCCAGAATTTGATGCAATTTTTTCATGCATTTAAAGAGATTGTTTTACTTAGTAAGCGAGAAGCTTTTATTGAAGCTTACCACGTGCACTCGAAAAAGCGTGCCAAAATTCAAGCGATTCAAACAGCTACTAATGCTTTGCCTCGATTAGGAATAGAGGTTCTTTTTGTTGGAGTTTTTGTGCTTACCATCTCTTATCTCTGCATGGAGGATGAGAGTCCTATGCAAATGATTGGACTTTTGAGTGGTTATCTTTATGCGGGGTTTCGTTTAATGCCTGGGCTAAATCGGATTATCAATCAACTAAGCACTTTTAAGTCTATTATTCCATCCATTGAGCGGGTGCACATGGAGTACACAACAGCAGTACTAGGAAAGTATTACCTAAATATTCCAGATTTTAAATTTGAACACTCAATTACTTTTAAGAATGTAGATTATAGATATCTCAACACAGATAAAAATGCGTTGTCTTGTGTAACTTTTGAAATTAAGAAGGGTGAATGTATAGGTATTGTTGGGGAAACAGGTTCTGGAAAATCAACATTAATAGATTTGCTCTTAGGTTTGCTAAGGCCTATCGATAATACTATTTTGATTGATAATCAGTACCCTGTGAATGCTATACAGTGGCATCAAAGGATTGGTTATGTACCCCAAGCAGTTTACCTGATCGATGACACCATAGAAGCCAATATTGCGTTTGGCGAAAAAGAGATTGATGAGAAAAAATTAAATCATTCCATTGGTGCCGCTCAACTTCGTAAGTTTATTGATTCTATGCCCAATGGTTCTAAAACCTTTGTGGGAGAACGTGGTATTCGCTTATCAGGCGGAGAACGACAACGCATTGCTATAGCACGTGCTTTGTATCTCGAGCCGGAAGTCTTGATTTTCGATGAAGCAACATCAGCTTTGGATAATGAGACAGAAGCTCGCTTAATGGACACGATCAATGCTGTTAGTAAAGATCGAACAGTGATAATGATCGCACATAGACTAACAACCCTTAAAAAGTGCGATCGAATTATTCAAATGGATAACGGTATGGTAAAATCTATAAATAAATTTAATGAAATATTTGATTTGCAAAATTCAAGTGGAGAGAACACTCAGCATGCATAAGCTTAATATCGCGGTTATTGGCTGTGGCCATTGGGGGAAAAATCTGGTTCGTAACTTTTCTGAACTAGGGGTCCTAAGGTATGTATGTGATGCAAATGCTGTTCAGGCTGAGCAGAGCGCTAAAAGCTATGGCGTTGAAGCCAAAACCTTCCACGATATTTTGAAAAGCAATGTCGATGGAGTCGTCATTGCAGCACCTGCGGAACAACATTATACTTTGGCAAAAGCAGCTTTTAACGCAGGTAAACATGTTTTTGTTGAAAAGCCTCTTTCTTTGCAAGCTGAGGAAGCTCAGGAATTATGTGTGCTGGCAGAACAGCAGAATAAAATATTAATGGTCGGTCATCTCCTACAATATCATTCTGCTTTCTTGAAGCTAAATGATATAGTGCATAAAGGCATATTAGGTAAGCTTCAATATATTTATTCTAATCGCTTAAATTTTGGAAAAATTCGCAATGAAGAAAATATTTTATGGAGTTTTGCTCCTCATGATATTTCCATGATTTTAAGTTTGGCAGGTGATTTGCCGGAGACAGTTTTCGCGACAGGTTCAGCCCATTTGAATAAACATATACATGATGTAACTACGACACATTTAAATTTTAAAAATGGAGTTAGGGCTCATATTTTTGTTTCCTGGTTGCATCCATTCAAAGAGCAAAAGTTAGTTGTTGTTGGTGAGCACGGTATGGCTGTTTTTGATGATGGATTAGACTGGTCACAAAAGTTGAAGCTTTATCCGCATCAGGTTAATTGGATTAATGGCGTGCCACAAGCGCAAAAGGCAGAATGTAAAACAATTGATCTAGATGTCGCAGAGCCTTTAAAAATTGAATGCGAACATTTTCTCGAGTGTATAAAAAATGGTCTAACACCGCGTACAGATGGCCATGAAGGTTTAAGGGTATTGCGGGTGTTGGCTGCTTCCCAAGCTTCTTTAACAAAAAATAAAATAATTAATTTAAAATCTGAAAACAGGAATTCTCTTGCTTATTACGCACATGAAACTGCTTGTGTCGATAGTGGATGTAACATCGGGAAGGGGACGAAAATATGGCACTACTCGCACATTCTTAAGGGAACTCAAATTGGGAGTGATTGTACTATCGGGCAAAATGTCATGATGGGCCCTGATGTAGTCATTGGCAATTTTTGTAAAATTCAAAATAATGTTAGTTTGTATAGTGGTGTGACCTTAGAAGATGGTGTGTTCTGTGGTCCATCATGTGTTTTTACAAATGTTCATAATCCACGTGCTGAAATTGAACGAAAAGATGAATTTCGTCAAACACATGTAGAAAAGGGTGTGACGATTGGGGCAAATGCGACAATTATCTGTGGCAATCGTCTGGGAGCTTATAGCCTTATTGGTGCTGGCGCTGTTGTTACTAAGAATGTGAAACCTCATGCTGTTATGGTGGGTAACCCTGCAAAACAGATAGGATGGGTTTCTCATGCAGGTGAAAAACTTGATCAAACACTAAAGTGTTCTCGCGAGGGACGACAATATACTATTGATCAAAGTGGCAATTTGAACGAAGATGTAAAAAATATCGATCCTATTAAATCAATAGTCTGAGTAAAATATGAAACAGATTCCATTTATTGACTTAAAAGAACAGCAGGAGCGCATTCGTCCTCAAATTGATTTAGCTATTAACAAGGTTCTAGATCATGGCCAGTATATTATGGGTCCAGAGATATTTGAACTTGAGGAAAAATTAGCTAATTATTGTGATGCTAAGCATGTTATTAGCTGCTCCAGCGGTACAGATGCTATTCTGATGGTTCTAATGGCAAAGGGAATTGGTCCTGGCGATGCTGTGTTCATACCAAGTTTTACCTTCCCAGCAACACCAGAAGTTGTTGCTCTTTTGGGAGCAACTCCAGTTTTGGTAGATGTTATTGAAAAAACATACAACATTGATCCTGAAAGTGTTCGGAAGGGTATAGAGATAGCAAACAAACAGAGCTTAACCCCCAAGGTAATTATCTCAGTTGATTTGTTTGGACAACCGGTCGACTACTCAGCACTTGAGGAAGTTGCAAGTGAATATAATCTTTGGATTCTAGCTGATGCAGCTCAAAGTTTTGGAGCATCACTCAATAATAAAAAAGTAGGTAAATTGGCTTACGCTACAACGACAAGTTTTTTCCCAGCCAAGCCCTTAGGATGCTATGGTGATGGCGGTGCAGTGTTCACGGATGACGATGAGTTGGCACATATTCTGCGATCTATTCGAGTTCATGGTAAAGGACAGCATAAATATGATAATGTCCGCATTGGCCTAAACGCGCGGCTTGATACACTACAAGCGGCGATTTTATTAGAAAAACTCAAAGTGTTTGATGAGGAACTTGAAGGGCGTCAACGAATTACGACTTATTACAACGAAATTTTAAGTGAGTTTGTTCAGGTTCCATATCTTATTAGTGATGCAAAATCAGCTTGGGCTCAGTACACGGTTCGATTACCACAAGGTTCTAACAGAGTTGAAATCATGAGAAGCTTGAAAGAAATTGGTATTCCTACGATGATTTACTACGAAAAGCCACTGCACCTACAAATAGCCTATAAAAATTTTCCAGCTGTTATGCAAGATGAAATGATGGTTAGTGAGAGCTTGGCAAACCATGTATTAAGTTTGCCGATGAGTTCACGAAATGCTGACTTCATCTTAGAGTCGATAAATAATATTTTTAAGAGAACTTTATAATGTTAAGAATAAGCTCATTTTTTCGAGTGGAAGTTGTTTTTATAATCAGCATATTCAGTTTATACCTTTTTTTAAGTAAGTCCATTATAAGTTGGAGGCATTGTTTTTAATAATGAAATTAGTAATTTTTGCAGGAGGATTTGGTACTAGAATAAGTGAGGAATCTCATGTTAAACCAAAGCCCATGATAGAAATAGGAGGTAAACCTCTTCTTTGGCATATAATGAAAATGTATTCAGCTCACGGCATAAATGATTTTATCATTTGCTGCGGTTACAAAGGATACGTCATAAAAGAATATTTCTCTAATTATTTCTTGCACATATCTGATGTTACTTTTGATATCCAAAGTAACGAGATGGAAATTCATCGTCAAAAGAATGAGCCATGGCGTGTTACATTAGTAGATACCGGAGAATCAACAATGACTGGTGGTCGCTTAAAGCGAGTAGCTTCTTTTTTATCTAAAAGTGAACCGTTTTGTCTTACATACGGTGACGGCTTGAGCGATGTGAATGTCAGCAATTTAATCAATTTTCATCGTAAGCATGGTGGTCAAGCAACCATAACGGTAGTCAAACCACCTGGTCGATTTGGTAGTGTAGATATTGATAATGATTGTTCGGTAACTAATTTTTCTGAAAAGCCACCGGGTGATGGTATGTTTATTAATGGTGGTTTTTTTGTTCTTTCACCAGATGTTATTGGATTAATAGAAGATGACAAAACGATTTGGGAGAGAAAACCTTTGGAAAATTTGGTAAAACTAAAACAATTGAAGGCATTTCAGCATAACGGATTTTGGCAGCCAATGGATACCCTTCGAGATAAATCATATTTAGAAGAACTTTGGAACGACAACAAGGCTCCATGGAAAATATGGGAATGAATAGAGCATTTTGGAAAGGTAAACGTGTTTTTATAACTGGTCATACTGGGTTCAAGGGAAGCTGGCTTTGTCTTTGGTTGCAAAGTCTAGGCGCAGAATTAACAGGTTACGCACTTAGCCCAGCGACAAAACCTAATATGTATGAAGCAACACGGGTTGAAAAGAATATGCACTCCATTATAGGAGATGTTCGTGACTATTCTAGACTCAAGCAAGCATTACAAGATGCAAATCCAGAAATTGTCATTCACTTGGCAGCTCAACCTTTGGTGCGAGCTTCATACAAAGATCCGCTTGACACCTATTCAACAAATGTTATGGGGACAGTGAATTTTTTGGAAGCTGTTCGCCACACGCCAAGCGTGAAGGCTTCTATTGTTGTTACTTCAGATAAATGTTATGAAAACAAGGAATGGGTTTGGGGATATAGGGAAGATGAACCAATGGGGGGACACGATCCTTATAGCAATAGCAAAGGTTGTGCAGAGCTTGTTACTTCAGCTTATAGAACTTCTTATTTTAATTCAAAGATAGATAAAAGTAATGGCACGTATATTTCTTCTGCGCGTGCTGGAAATGTTATTGGTGGAGGGGATTGGTCTGGTGAACGGCTAATTCCTGACATCATTAAAGCCTTAGAGAATCGAAATAAAGTTTATATCAGAAATCCAAACGCTATAAGGCCATGGCAGTATGTGCTTGATCTTCTGAAGGGGTATCTAATGCTTGCAGAGAAGCTTTATAATGAGGGGCAAAAATACTCCGAGTCTTGGAATTTTGGGCCTACAGATAATGAAGTGAAAAAGGTAAGCTGGATTGTTGAGTATTTAAGCTCGTCTTGGGGAAATGATTTTGGATGGGCCTATGATTCAACAGAACATCCTCATGAAGCAAATTATTTGAAACTAGACTCCTCAAAATCCAACCAAAGATTAGGATGGAGGCAATCGGTTGATTTAACTACGACGCTTGATAGGATAGTTCAATGGCATAAATTATTTATAAAGGGAGCTGATATGCGGGATGAGACTTTAAAAGAAATAAAACACTATGAAAGAGGTTTAAACTAAATGAATACTATGAAAAAAATAAAGTCTTGTGAAGTTTGTGGTGGCTCTGACTTGGAGTCCGTTTTAGATTTAGGGCTCCATCCTCTTTGCGATGATTTAGTAGAGGTTAATGATCCGCGGGTTTGTAAAGAGTATCCAATTGAAATTTTGTATTGTGATTCATGTAAAACTGCTCACCAAAAATTTCAAGTACCTAAAGTAGAACTTTTTCCTAAAAACTATCATTACCGGTCACGATTTACCGCAGATGTTCTTAAAGGTATGTCAAATCTCGCTAACGAAGTGGAAAACCAATTAACAACTTTAACAGATAAATTGGTTCTAGACATTGGCTGCAATGACGGTAGCCTCTTGGACTTTTTTCAGAAAAAAGGTGCAAAAACAATAGGCATTGAACCAACAGACGCCTATATTGATGGTATGAAAAAGGGGCACGACATAAAAAATATTTTTTTCACCCCCGAATCAGCAAAAGAGATAGTGGAACAGCATGGTTCCCCTGATGTTATTACATTTACAAACGTTTTTGCTCACATAGAAAATTTACCTGAGGTCTTAGAAGCTCTTAAAATTCTTATGTCTCCTGCAACTATGATTGTCATCGAAAATCACTATCTTGGCTCAGTCCTAGATCGAAATCAATTTGATACATTTTACCATGAGCATCCACGTACTTACAGTTTGACATCCTTTAACTATATAGCAGAAAACTTAGGAGTAAAACTCAAGTCTGTAGGGTTTCCTTCGCGATATGGCGGTAATATTCGGATTTTCATGGGTGGAGATAATTCTTTTAGCAAAGTACGTGATGATAAAATTAGTGCAATCCTGAAAGCGGAAAGCAAATTTAGCGGCAGGCTTAAAAATCTTAATAAATTTATAAAAGACTGGCAGCAAGAAACAAAAGCTAAAATCCAGATCTTATTTAAAGAGAATGGTAAGCTTGCTGCGAAGGCTTTTCCGGGTAGGGCTGCTATTCTGATAAAATTATTAGGCTTAAATGCCGATGTTATTGATAGTGTTTACGAGAAGCCAGGTTCACTGAAGATTGGACATTATTTACCGGGAACCAGGATCCCAATTGTATCTGATGATGAACTTTTTTTAAAAATGAAGGAATCCCAAACAATTCTCAATTTAGCTTGGCATATTCCAGATGAGATAGAGCAATACCTCAGAGAAAATAAATTTATGGGTAGTGTTGTGAACATTATCGGGGATAAAATTTGTGAAGGAGATTGAATGGTTAATTATAGGATCTAGACGCTGGGCGAGAGTTATTGCCGATGAAGTGTGCAAGATACAGTCTTCTCAGTGCAAAGTTAAGATTTTTATGCCACGCAACGATTCGAGCTTGCCTTGCTGGCAAGAAAAATCATTATATAAACAGAAACTGGACTTTGTTGAAAAGCTCGATTTTTGTGGGGCTTCAAAAATTGGTGTGGCGATAGTAGCTAATTCTGCTTATCTGCACCATTCCACGATTGCGAAGGCATTAGATGCAGGCTATCATGTGGTTTCTGAAAAACCCCTTACATTTTCTAAGAAAGAATCAATGGCTCTGTTAGTCAAAGCAAAATTGTTGGGGCTTCATTTATTTTCTACAAACACCTATTATTTTTCTAATTATTTTCGACAAATCAAAGAAGAATGGCTTTTGCACCATGAGATTTCAAAGATGGAAATTCACTGGAGCGATCCAGTAATTGAATCTAGATATGGAGAGACAAAGCAATATGATTCCAGTACACCTATAGTTTACGACATCCTTCCTCATGTAGCAGCAATTATTTTAGCAACATATGGTGAAGTTGAAATAGCTGATTCTGAGATTCATGTTTTAAATGGAGGAAGCAAGACAAAAATTGAATTTCAATGTAGTCGTGTAGATATTTCGGTTTTTTTAGAGCGGAATTCATTAAACCGAAAAAGATCGATTCAATTCTCGGGTACGAATTTTGATCTCGCATTTGATTTTACTGAAGAACCTGGAAAAATAAATTTAAATAAAGAATTTGTTAATAGAGATTTAGACTATCGTTTGAAACGAAAACCTATCGCAGAGATGCTCCATTGCTTAAGAGCTTTCTTCAAAGGTGGAGCCCAAGACCCACGGCTTTCAAGTGATGTAGCACTTCTGGGTAATGATTTAATTGATTCAATAGCAAGTCAGTATGTAGAACAGCAGAAAAGCTTCTTAAATCTGCAAAATCAGTCCGAATCAGCGCATGAGGATTATCGTTCGTATGCGAACAAGGAGATAAGCTCATTGAGTGAAAGAGTTTCGCAGTATCTTTCAAAAGAATCACCGTTGAACCAACTCGTATCTCTTCATAAGGGCATTTCTGAGCAACACAAAATTGGAGAACAAAGCAAGTGAACTATTCAGTGGTTAAGAGAAAAGAATGCCGTCTTTGCAATGGTGTTAGCCTCAATAAATTCATACATTTTAATAGGGTTCCATTTTTCGATGAAGTGGTTACGGAGGAGCTACGAGGGAAGGAGTTCTCTTATCCAATGGATGTTTATTTTTGTAATGATTGTAGTAGTGTTCAGACCCAACACGATGTTAATATTGCTGAGTATTATCAAGATTATCAGTATGTTGCGTCGAATTCAAAATTTATGAATAATTATATGGAGAAACTTGTAAGGTATTGCAAAGATTCTTTAGGCTTACAAAATAATGACAAGGTAATGGAGGTTGGTTCTGCTGATGGACACCTTCTTTCTATATTTGAGAGGTTTGGGGCAGATGCTTTAGGTTTTGAGGCAGCGGAAAATCTTTGCGCCTTAGCAAAAAACAAAGGGGTAAATGTTGTTAACGCATTATTTACAAAAGAGACGTTACATTTAATCCCAGAGAATTTTAGAAAAGTTCAGTTTTTTATTCTTCTTCATACATTTGACCATCTGTATGATCCTGTTCCTTTTCTTAAGACAGTTACTGATGTTTTGGATCCCGAAAGAGGGATTTTGTTGTTGGAAGTGCATGATCTGAAAGACATCTATGATAAAAAGGAAACAGCTTTATTTGGCCATGAGCATGCTACCTATTTGCATTATGATTCGATGAAAAGACTACTGCTTCGCCATGGACTGAGAATAGTGGATTTTAACTTTCTTGATAAAAAAACCATTCGTGGTAGTTCAATGCTTGTTGCGGCTACTCCAATTGACAGCAAAATCCCCAACCAGAGAGAGCTTTCTCAATTCGAAAATAGTGAATTGGACAGCTTGGATACCTTTTTAAATTTTCAAGTAGATGTTATGAGTTCTTTCCAAAATGTAAGGTCCCATATTGAAAAGGGTAAGAAAAATGGTAAGAGATTCATAGGTTATGGAGGATGGGGACGTGGTGTAACCACACTATCCATGGCTAATCTAGATAAGTCGCATCTTGAATTTGTTGTAGATGGTAATGAAAACTTGCATGGGTGTTTTACTCCAGTGACGGGTTTCAAAATTCAAGGACCTTCTACTATCACCAATGACTCTGTTGATGAGGTAATAGTCTTTAATTATGCGTACATTGAAGAAATTCGTGAGTTGCTTGCGAGCTTTATTGCGAGTGGTGGAAAAGTTATTTCTGTTATTGATTTATTGATGAAAGATGACGTTTGATGAATTGTGAGCCTAACGTATCATTTTTGATATGCACTAGAAATCGTGCGGAGACCGTACGAGACTGTGTTATGCATTTGCTAAATTCTGGGCGTTCAGATATAGAAATAATCATTCGAGATAATTTTTCAACAGATAATACTCTTAAACTTTTAAGAGGAATTGTAGATGATAGACTTAAAATACACCAAGCCGCAGAAAACCAAGGCACTAGAAATTTTTTTGAGATTGCTAAACTAGCCTCTGGTCGAATTGTAACCTGGCTTTCTGATGAGGATGATTTTCAGTTTGGCTATTTAGATTATATCATCTCGCAGTTTGAAAGTTCGACATGCGAAGTTATGTTAGGCAGCATTACTGTTGGTGCTAACCATCATGTTTATTTTGATGATGTAACCATAGAAAACACGGTAGCTGCACATCTGACTACATTGTTATTTTCTGGATGTGGTGGGGTGTTTATTCGTCGTTCTTCTATAGAGAAAACTCAATTGTTTAAGGTGGCAAATGATGATGACGCGTATATTCTATGGAATTACTATCCAATAGGATTTTTTGCTGGATGCTGCTTGAAAGGTTCTCTTCAGACTACTTCGAAAATTTTAGTTAAACAGACGCGTCATGCGATAACTAATAATAACTGGTCTACAGTAACTGATTCAAGAAAAAGATTGCCACATTACTACCCTGAAAGTATATTCGATAGGTTATCGAGCAACATAACAAATGTTATTTATCGCAATATACCTAGAAATTCAAAATTTTGCATCATAGCCCAATTAATTCGAGGATTCTATCGACAAACTAAATCTTACCGAGACCAAAATTTTATTTCTCTGCTTCAGGAAAACTATGACGAGGCAACTGTACGTTTGTATATTGAGCATATCAATAATTCCAAGTTAGAAAATCTTTTTTTTAGAGCTTGGTATTTACTGCTACAGACTGCTCGATTGCCATTCTCTGTTATTTTCAGAGTGTGGCATTGGCAAAAATTAAAGGCTTTTTAATATGAAATTCTCGATAATTATACCTACTCAAAACCGCCCGGAACTACTTGCACTAGCAGTGAAGCATGTAATAAATCAAGGCTATAAAGATATTGAGCTAATTGTTTCTGATAACTCAACAACATCTGAAATGAGAAATAGAAACAAATTATTATTAGAATCACATATTCAGAATGGTGATTTGTTGCTCGTTGTACCCCAAAATATTCTGTGCGCCCCGAAAAACTTTGATTATGGTTTGCAATTTGCAACAGGCGACTACGTGCTGTTTTTGACTGATAAAATGCTTTTAATGCGCAACACATTAGATACTGTGTTTAAGTTGATCCAGGAAACAAGTGCGGACCTTATAAATTGGAGATATTGTATTTTTTCCCCAGATAATTATCTTAAGCCGGAGAATGAGGGGTATATCGACAGACCTCTTCCATTCAGTGGTGATAGTTATCATGAGTATGATCCTTTAAAACATTTAAAGTTTAAGGCGAGTGGCGTTTTACCTAGACCTTTAGAAGATATAGATAATTATGTGAAAGGAAAAATTTGTTTTGGCTGCTATAGTAAGGAGCTAATTTCAAGAATTGTGGCCAAGAGCGGTTCTATGTATGGAGGTGTTACTCATGATTATAGCGCTATGATCCAAGCGCTTTGTCTTGCAAAGAAATGTGTTCTGCTGGAAAAGCCTGGCATTCTCTTTGTTTCACTGCCCTCTGATAAATCAACAGGTTCATTAACAAACCTGCACTCAGTTTCTGCCCTTGAATACTATCAATCTTTTAAGGATTATAAATTTATTTTAAATGAGCTTTTAGTGCCGGGAGTCTATGCAAGTTTACATAATATGGTTGCACACGATTATGTCAAGTACCTAAAGCTATATAATAAGCAGGAAATCCTTGTGGAAAAAAACTGGCTTAACTCAATAGCTGCTGATCTTTATTTGCCCGGTAGAGTTTGGAAAGATAAAGTTGAGTGCAAAAAGCAGTTTAGACTATTCCATATGTATTTCTATAATAGAAAAAAACTGTTGATGTTGTTTGCTATAAATTTTCGCATCTGGACTTTGAGTGTAAAGAAAATGCTCAGTGTAGGCTTTAGAACTATGGCGAAAAAACTAATTTTATTGTTGGGCGCACCCGGAAAAAAAATTATTAGTAGTTGCAGACAGTTTTTAATGGAACGTGAAAGCGGACTGGATCCTACGAGAAACAAATGTATTTCTTTGGAAGAGGCAGTGAAGTCGATAACAGTTTTGGGAAATGTATAAGTTGCAGATTTTACTCGGATTAAAGACAAAAGCTAATGCAGGAAATTCAAGGTGACAATCGCTGTGTTATATCTAAAAGAAAATGTGGCTCACACCGTCTTCGAGCATCTTTATGCATTCTGTAAGTTTAGCAGCCATGAAGTAGAATATATTAACATATTCGATGGTCAAATTAGTCTCGAGCGCCTTAATTCTTTTAAGGCTATAGTTATTCATTATACAATATTTTTATTTTGTGATGACAGATGTCCCCCGCTATTAAGAGTTCTACTAAGAGAAGCAGATGCAAAAAAGATTGTTTTTATTCAAGATGAATATAGACGTGTGAACGACGTTATAGAAAACTTGAAGTTGTTAAATATTGACTGCCTATTTACTTGCGTTCCGCAGCCTGAAATTCAAAAAGTTTATCCCCAAGCAAAGCTACCTAATCTGATTATAAAAAGCACTCTTACGGGTTATATTTCTGAAGAAATGATTCAGGAAGGTGCACTCCCTGGTTTTGGTGAAAGGGAGATAGATGTCGTATATAGAGCTCGTAGGCTTTCAGCTTGGTATGGGACGTTGTGCTATGATAAGTGGAGAATTGCTGAAAAATTTAATGAAGATGCTGTGAAATATTCTTTGTCCGTTGATGTTTCATCTAGTGATGCAGATCGAATTTATGGTCGAGAATGGGTTGGTTTTTTGAAAAAATCAAAAGCAGCTTTAGGGGTTGAAAGTGGAGCGGGCGTTTTTGATTTTACTGGTGAAATTCAGAAAAATGTTGAAGCCTATGAGCGAAAAAAACCTTTTGCATCATTTGATGAAGTTAAAAACATTTTTTTTAAGAATGAAGATGGAAAAATTAAACTAAATCAAATATCTCCAAGATGCTTTGAATGCGCAGCATATAAAACTCTCATGATTCTCTATGAGGGCGAATACTCTGGTATTTTAAAACCCTGGCGTCATTATATTCCTTTGAAAAAGGATCACTCAAATATGGAAGATGTAGTAAATTATTTGCGAGACGAAAAAAAATGGAGAGAAATAACAGAGTGTGTTTACAATGAGGTAGCTTTGAATCCACTTTATAGTTATCAAAGTTTTATTGAAAATTTTGATAATGTGTTAAGAACGGAGTTTGCTATTTATCCTCCAAATGATATAAGGTCAAGTAATAAACCACAACCTATTAATTACACAAATCATAAGTTAGGTGGTACTTCATACTCCTTGAGAAACATGTTGTTTTGTCTGTTAAACTGGATGCCAAAAAGGTGTGGTGAATTTTTAGAAGAGTTCTTGAGGAAAGTTAAAAAAAGAGTGAGCCTGGTGTCTAAGGTTTTTGTTTGTGGTGTTCATAAAAAGAAATTATACGTAATGATGAATGCTATGCGTAGATCGTTTTGTTTAGAATTCAAGTTAATTTTACTCTTAGCTGAATATTCGGATCTCATTAGTCAGCAAACAAGCAAAAATATCTTGTGCTTATTTTATGACCCTAAATGTGAGAAACTATATCTAACCATTGATTTAGATAAGAGCAACAAAAAAATTACTGGAGTTCAAAAGCGTGGAGACAAGGTGTTCATCGATATTCCTCATAGTTTTTTGATTCCTGAAATTATTCGAGGAAAATCATTTGATATGAAGTATCCACAGTTAGCTTATGATTTTTTACTGGACATTTAGATATGTGTTCAATTTTTGGTATAAAAGGTAAAAACAGTGCCCAGCAGGCCCTAGCTTCGGGGCTGTTAAATCATCGTGGTCCGGACTTTTCTAGTGACTATACAAATCATCAGGATATCTATCTTGCCCATAACCGACTTAGTATTATTGGTCTAGATGAACGTTCTAATCAACCTATGCAGGGACGGAATGGTTTAATTATTGTTTTTAACGGAGAGATTTATAATTACCAAGATCTTAAGAGCGATCTTGTTTCAGACTACCCATTTAAGTCTAATTCAGATACAGAAGTGATTCTTGCTCTTTATGAGAAGTATGGGCTTGACTGTGTTCAACACCTTCGAGGTATGTTTGCGTTTGCATTGTGGGATGAGAAGCAGCAAAGACTTTTTTGTGCAAGAGATCGTTTTGGTATAAAACCTTTTTACTTTACTCAGCAAGATGAGCGTTTTGTCTTTGCTTCTGAAATGAAGGCATTACTACCATTTCTAAATGCAATTGATACGAATCAAGACGCCCTATTAGAATATTTTACATTCCAATATACCCTTGGTGAAGAAACGCTTTTTAAAAACATTCATCAATTAATGCCTGGTCATTTCCTGGTTTTAGAAAATAGTCAATTAAATATAAAAAAATATTGGGATGTTACCTACCGAATTGATCATAGTAGTTCAGAAAAGCATTTTGAAGAAAAACTAGAGTCACTTTTAAAAGATTCTGTAAAATATCATCAAATTAGTGATGTTCCAGTAGGAAGCTACTTAAGTGGTGGAATTGATTCATCTTTGATAACGACATTAGCAAATGCTCAAAACCCAAGTTTTTATGGTTCATTTCATGGGCGTTTCATGGACTATCCCGGATATGATGAAAGTGATTATGCGCAGGCTGTTGCGAGTGGAATTAATAAAAAGTTATATACTGTTGATATTACAGCGCAAGATTTTATCGATAATATATCAAAAATCATTTATCACTTAGATGTTCCTGTAGCAGGTCCTGGCGCCTTTCCACAGTATATGGTTTCAAAACTTGCGGCCCAACACGTTAAGGTTGTACTTGGAGGGCAGGGTGGAGATGAGCTTTTTGGAGGGTACGCACGTTATATTGTTGCATATTTTGAGCAATGTATTAAAGCAGCCATTGACGGTACTCATAAAGATGGGAATTTTGTTGTCACACCTGAATCAATTATTCCGAATCTAACGTTACTTCAAGAATATAAGCCGCTTATAAAATCTTTCTGGAAAGAAGGTTTGTTTGGGCCATTGGATGAGCGATATTTCCGACTAATTGACCGTTCTAATGACACAAATGGGGAAGTGGATTGGTCATTGTTTAATAATGAATCGTTATTAGAAAAATTTAAAGCAATCTTTAATAGTCATGATAATGTTTCAAAAGGGGCATATTTCGATAAGATGACTCATTTTGATTTTAAATGTCTTTTACCTGCTCTTCTGCATGTTGAAGACCGTATGAGTATGGCTCATGGTTTGGAATCGCGTGTGCCATTTTTAGATCATCCTTTAGTAGAGTTTGCAGCTACTATCCCTGCAGATATTAAGTTTCCTGGTGGTAAAATGAAAAGTCTTTTAAAAGACGTTTTTAAGGACCAGATACCAAAGAAAATCTTACATCGTCGTGATAAAATGGGATTTCCAGTTCCGCTCAAAGAATGGTTTTCAGGACCATTAAAAGAGTTTGTGTATGATATTTTTTCATCTCAAGTTGCACAAACAAGAGGGTTTTACAATCCGGGAAAGGTTTTGAAAAGTTTAGAGCATTCAGCACAGTTTTCTAGAAAAATTTGGGGTCTTTTAAGCCTTGAATTATGGTATCGTGAGTTCCATGATAAATCTCATGTAATTAAAAACACAAATCGTCCAACTTATTAAATAATGGGAGAAAAACATGAAAATTTTTATAACCGGTGGTTCAGGATTTATAGGTTCACACCTTACTGATCGGCTTCTCGCGCGTGGAGATGAGGTGCTTGTTATTGACAATTTTGAGACAGGTCGAAGAGATAACCTCAAGCCGCATCCAAAACTGCAAGTTATTGAGGATAGTATTTGTAACGAAAAGCGTGTGCATGATCTTATGCAGGCATTTAAACCAGATGTCGTTGTACATGCTGCAGCATCTTATAAAGATCCTAATAATTGGGTAGAAGATACAAAGACTAATGCTACAGGTACGGCAATTGTTTGCCAGGCAATGGAAAAGTTTGGTGTAAAAAGAATTATCTATTTCCAAACAGCGCTCTGTTATGGATTGAAACCTCTTGAGCAGCCTATTACATTGGATCATCCCATTCTACCGCGTGGCTCTAGTTACGCCATCAGCAAAACTGCCGGTGAGGATTATGTGCATTTGTCCGGTTTAGATTTTGTAACTTTTCGTCTAGCAAATGCGTATGGACCGAGAAATATAAGTGGCCCGCTTCCAACCTTTTACAAACGCCTAACGACTAATCAAAAGTGTTTTGTGATGGATACAAGAAGAGATTTTATTTACATTGATGACATGATTGATTGTATCATGCATGCGGTAGATGGAAAAGGTCAAGGTACTTATCATATCTCATCTGGGAGTGACTTTGCTATTAAAGAGCTTTTTGACGCAACAACAGCAGCACTAGATATGCAAATCACAGTGGATATTAAAGCCCGGCAACCAGATGATGTATATTCTATTCTCTTAGATCCTTCTAGAACAGAAAAAGATTTTGGTTGGAAAACAACAGTCGCGCTAGCTCTTGGTGTAAAACAAACTATTGAATACTATCAGCAACATGGTATTGATGAAACCTTTACACATTTAAAAGAAGTGAAAAGCTAATATGAATTTTTCTAACAAAAACATACTCTTAATTGGTGGTGCCGGTTTTGTAGGTAGTAATTTATGTTATAAATTGTTAGAGGATGATATTCAATCACTTGTTGTTGTTGATAATTTGCTTTCTGCTGAAGTAGATAATTTGCCTCGAGACAAAAGAATTTCTTTTGTCTTGGGGTCAATTGCTGACGATCGGATTCTACAAAAGGTAGGTAAAAATTTCCATTACGTATTCCATTTGGCTACTTATCACGGGAACCAGTCTAGTATCCATGATCCTATAATTGATCATCAAAATAACACATTAACCACGCTAAAGTTATGCGAGCATTTTAAGGATGTTAAGATTCTTGAAAAGTTTGTTTACTCGTCGGCTGGGTGTACAGTAGCTAAAAAAACATATGAGGATGTAAACGCGACGGATGAAGAGGCAGAAGTTAGCTTGTATCATGATAGTCCCTATCAAATCTCTAAAATTTTTGGAGAGTTTTACGGTAATTACTATTGGATGAAGTATAAACTTCCTTTTGTAAAGGCTCGGTTTCAAAATGTGTATGGTCCTCGAGAGATTTTGGGTGCGGGAAGATGGCGAGGAACCCCTGCGACTATTTGGAGGAATGTAACGCCTGCATTCATATGGAAGTCACTTCATAAAGAAGCTTTACCTCTCGAAAATGAGGGGAAAGCCTCACGAGACTTTATTTATGTAGATGATATTGTGAATGGACTCATTGCATGTGCTCTTAGAGGGAATGAAGGTGAAGTGTATAATCTGGCTTCTGGAGTTGAAACAACTATAAAGGAATTAGCTGAGATAATAAATCGACTCACAGCGAATACAACGTCGATTGAATACATGAATCCGCGGCCCTGGGATCGTTCTGGCAAACGATTCGGATCAACTGAAAAGGCCTCTAGTGAACTTGATTTTAAGGCATCAGTATCTTTGGAGATGGGCCTTAAAAGCACAATAGAGTGGACGCATGCTAATCGAAAATCCATATTAAATAATATTTTAAAACATAAATTTTTTTTCCCAGGAATTGAGATCTATTCATGAAAATGCGAGTTGTTACAGTTGTGGGAGCAAGGCCACAATTCATCAAAGCTGCTGTTTTAACTCGTGTCATGAGGCAGTTTCCTGAAATTGAAGAAATAATAGTTCACACGGGGCAACATTTTGATAAGAATATGTCAGATGTTTTTTTTGAAGAACTTGCTATTCCGAAACCAAAATACTTTCTTGACATCCATGGAGGATCTCATGGACAGATGACAGGACAGATGCTCACTGCTATAGAAGAAGTGTTGGTACAGGAAAAGCCTAATATGGTTATAATTTATGGGGATACGAATTCTACCCTTGCAGCCTCACTCGCAGCATCAAAACTGAATATTCCTCTAGCACATATTGAGGCAGGGCTTCGTTCTTTTAATAAAAAAATGCCTGAGGAAATTAACCGCATTCTAACGGATCATGTAAGCAGCCTCTTATTCTGTCCCACATCTCTAGCAGTAGATAACTTAAAGAATGAGGGTATAGTAGACGGTGTGCATCAGGTAGGTGATATTATGTATGATGCAACTCTATTTGCAGAAGACTCGATTAGAAAAAATCCGTCTAAGTTTGAAGAAAAGTTTAAATTTGCTAAAAATAAATTTGCTCTTATGACCATTCATAGACAGGAATCAACTGTTAGTAGCTCAGTGTTTCATGAAATTATCAATTATGCTCAGCAGTTTGCAAAAAACAACGATTTTAAAATTTTATTTCCTGTGCACCCAAGGATCAAGTCATTAATAGATGAGATAGAGGATATTACATGCTTTTGGTTTGTTGAACCTATATCTTATTTCGATACACAGTATCTTTTGAATAAAGCCTCGTGTGTTCTCACAGACTCTGGTGGTCTACAAAAGGAATCTTATTTTCATCATGTGCCTTGTATTACGTTACGATCAGAAACTGAATGGGTGGAAACAATTGAATCTGGTTGGAATAGATTGTGGGGTGTAGAGAACTATCAAGCTAGAAAATCCATCATTGACTATGGTGATGGGAATAGTTCTAAAAAGATTCTAGAGGTTCTTTTAAACATTTGTAATAAGTAGGCCCGCCTGTTTCTCATGCTTTAATTGTAGAGCAGTGATTTAGAGGATAAGATAAATGGCCTTTCCATTATATTAAATAATAGGTTTCTTATGAGAACACTTTTATTGTACTCCAATCATACAAGCTATATGTCATATTATGATGATTGGGTAGATGCGTTCAAAAATCATCCGGATTATGATGTAACTTGCATTGATTTGTTTGGAAGCAAAGATATTAAATTCAATAAGAATGTGACTAAGATAATTTCAGAAGTAGATTTAATTGTTCTGCATCATTCAATGACTGCAGATACTTTACAGTATCTGCAGTTATTTGCTTCTGCTCTTAAAAATAGAAAAGGAAAGCTTGTTTCTTTTGTTGGCAACGAGGTGAATTTGTTAACGATAGGTATGGCTCCAAAAATTAAATTTCTTAAAGAGCTGGAAACAGACATAATTGCTACGCAGCTTTTAATTGAAGCAGGAAAATGGCTTTATAAGGACTGTAATAATTCAAAAATTGTTTCAATCCCGCATGGTCTAAATCCAAATAAATTTCGAAAGACAGTTGATATTAAAAGTAGAGCCATTGATATCGGTACCCGATCTGCTAGATATGGAGTTTATATAGGAGATAATGATCGTAATGCGATTATAGAATATTTCCATCAAAATCCGCATGGTTTGAAGTTAGATCTCGGTCTGAACGATAGCGATCAGAAGCGATTTAATAGAACTCAATGGGCAAATTTCTTAAATAATTGTCGAGCAACGCTTTCTACTGAAGCTGGCAGTTTTTTCCTAGAACCTGATGATAAACTAGTGAATGAAATTCATAAGTATCTTAAGGCTAAATCTAAAAAGTTTGTGTTGCCAAATGAAAACTTTCTACGAAAATCTTATCGGTATATAGTTCCTTCTTTTATCCGAAAATTTGGGATTAGAATGCTGAAGGATAAAATCATTGAAAGTGATAGCCTTGATCAAGAAACGGATTTCCAAGAAATTTATGATAAGTTTTTTATCAATGCAAATAAAGCACCTGTTTATACTAAAGCCATTTCATCTCGTCATTTTGACGCTATAGGTACAAATACACTTCACGTTATGTACTCGGGAAGATATAATGATATTTTAAATCCAAGAGAACATTATTTTGAGCTGAAAAAAGATTTTTCTAATATAGATAGTTTAGTAGATTTGTTAAATGATCCTAAAAAAATAAGCTCTATTACGACTGCAACCTACGATCACGTGATAAACAACCATACCCATAAGCATCGGTTGGACACCTTGCTTAATTGCTTGTAGAGTTTGTAGTTGCTAAAAAATAAAGTCTAGTAATTACTGATATTTGCTCCAAATATCGTTTAATCGCTTATCCCGACCACAGTTCCAGCGATAATAGGAGTAGCTTACTGGATTCTTCTTTTTATAGTCTTGGTGGTACTCTTCAGCATCATAAAAAGTCGTAGCTGAAATGATTTCTGTTTTCACAGTTTGGTTGAATATTTCCTGGATTTTCTCTTTAGAGGCAATGGCTTCTTTTTCTTGCTTTGTTCCGTTGTAAAAAATGGCGGAAGTGTAAGCAAAACCTTGGTCGCAGAATTGCCCATTTCCATCAAAGGGATCTACATTTTCCCAGAAAATGTCTAATAGTTCTGAGTAGGGGATAACAGTCGGATCAAAGTCAATTTTTATGGCTTCTTTGTAACCAGGGTGGTTCTCATACGTCGGGTTGGATATTTTTCCTCCAGAGTAACCTACACGGATAGAATGAATACCAGGTAAATTTTCATGAGAATGGGATTTTTTAAACTCAGATTCGCCACACCAGAAACAACCCATAGAAAAAATCGCACTTTCAGCAATGGCCATGTGTGACATAATTCCAGATCCTAATAGGGTAAATAGGAGAAGAGTCGTTTTAAGTCGCGTAAAGATCTTTAGCATTCTATTTTCTATAGAGTAAAGTCAGCTTTTCTGCAATTTTTGAAAAACAAACTCATTACAGCCAATTCCTTGGCAAGTGTGTAGTTTCAGTAGTTGGAAGCCTTTGTCTTTAAAGAAATCAAATACCTCTTCAGGTTTTGCTACTTCAAAGGGGTAGCCACCGACCCAGTCAATTAAATCGTAGTAGGCGGACATGCCTCTATTTTGCTTATAGGAGGTCCAGCTTTTCAATGGATTGCCACATTTCAGAAAGTCTTTAAGAAGAGTAGGGCCCCAACAGCGGAATAAGGCAAGAAGAATTAATAGCTTTTGCATAACCCAGCCTGATTGTGCATAAAGTTTTTTTATGCGTTTCCAGACGGTGGAAGTAGCCCCCTGATCGTTATAGATAGAGATAAATAGGTAGCCATTAGGTTTTACTAAATTGACAATGTTCTCGAATGCTTGATACATGTTACCGGTATGATGCAGTACCCCCCATGAGTAGACGGTATCAAAAGAGCCTAATTGGGCTAAATAGTTTTCATCTAAAACAGATCCTTGTTCAATAGTCCAACTGGTATCCTGTGTAAAATAGCGACTTTTGAGCTCCCTTGCACATGCAACTGAATGCTTGTCATAGTCAAAAGAATGAACCGTGGCTTGTAATCGTTTGGCGGCTAAACTGAATAATCCGCTCCCAGAACCGATATCAAGGAATTTGGTTCCTTGCAGTGAGGAAGTTCCTAAGGCGTCTGTAAGGCTCTTCTCGGCTTCTTCAATCCGTTTGGTGTTTAGGGTTGACAAGAAATTCTGCCAATTTTCACCAAATTTAAATCGTGCGTCTTCACTTAACATATAGATAAACCTCTGGTAGAAATTGTATCACTCAGTTAGTTTCCAATTCAATGTGGGTGATTACGCTTTATCTAGTCGCTACACAAGATGTTTGAAAGATAACTTCACGGTTTCTATAACGAGCTTTTGAACCAGTGCCTATTCCGGTTATGATTGGATCTATACTAGTGATGGAGAGATTTATATTATGCCCGTGAAGCGAGTTCGTGAATTTTTACAGTTAGAGTCCTCTGCAGGCCTTTTCCTCATTGCTGCGACGTTTTTAGCGCTTATTGCAGCAAATACGGCATGGAATGCACATTACCATGCGATGTTAGAAACTCATCTGTCCATTGCTATAGGTCAAGTTGCTCTATCAAAACCTTTGCTTGTGTGGATCAATGATGGATTGATGGTGATCTTTTTCTTTTTAGTAGGCCTTGAGCTAAAAAGAGAATTTGTTGAAGGCCATCTTTCACAGGCGTCTCAAGTGGCTTTGCCTGCAGTAGGTGCACTAGGTGGCATTATTACACCAGCTGCAATTTTTTATTATTTCAACAGAGAACACCCTGAGTATTTATCTGGTTGGGCTATTCCTGCAGCAACCGATATCGCCTTTGCGCTTGGCATTTTATCATTGTGTAGCCGCAGAGTGCCCTCGTGGGCTAAAATGTTTTTACTTACCTTAGCTATATTTGATGATTTGGCTGCTATTGGAATAATTGCGGTATTTTATACGCATGGCTTATCTATTAATGCTTTGCTGTTTGGTTTAATAGGCCTTGTTGTATTTTTGATATTTAATAGAAATAAAGTGGAAACCATTATGCCTTACATAGTGGTCGGTATTTATTTATGGATCTGTGTATTAAAATCTGGTGTGCATGCAACCCTTGCAGGGGTGACAACAGCTATGTTTATCCCCGTGACAAAGCGTTCGCACAAGCTTGAGGCAGAACTCCATCCGTGGGTTGCATTTGGGATCTTACCACTGTTTGCTTTCGCCAACACAGGTATTAATATCAGGCAGCTTTCAGAGTTGGGTTTTATTAATCCTATTTCGTTAGGAGTAGCATTAGGATTGTTTGTTGGTAAACAAGTTGGTGTTTTTTCTTTTTGTTTTGCTGCTATACACTGCTTGAAATTAAAGCTTCCTACAGGATTTGCTTTTTCAATTTTATATGGTTTGTCTGTATTAAGTGGTATAGGTTTTACCATGAGTCTATTTATTACCTCACTTGCTTACACAGATATTGAATTAATTCTTCGAGCACGCTCAGGGGTTTTAATTGGCACTCTGTGTGCCTCATCAGTAGGTTTTGCCATTTTACATTACTGCTTTAGAAACTTTTCACCGGATAAAAATAGCAAGGCTACATAGTGGAAGCAATTTTTACTTTACTGGTTTCATTTATGCTTTTGCATTGGAGTAGTAGTGTTTTAATAGTAAAATCTGAGAAGTTCGCTTATCAAGTTAAGCTCCCGTCATGGTTTGTATCAGGTGCTTTACTTGCTTTAGGTACCTCTTTACCTGAAGTTGTGATCACCCTTATTTCCTCGATTCAAGGATATCAGCAGTTAGCGGTTGGGAATATAGTAGGATCGAATATAGCAAATATTTGTCTTGCTTTTGCTTTGCCGTGGTTGATTTGGAGTTTCGAGCCTATTGAATTGCCCCGAACACTTATAATAAAGTGCTTACTCATTCAAGGTTTCTTATCGTTTTGTCTTGTATTCTACCAGTTAAATGTCGCAGTAGGTTTTGTTTTGGTCGGGCTTTTTATTTTCGCACTATTTAATAAGTTCTCTCATCAGAAATCCATCATAAATAAAGATGATAATAAGATTCTAGACAATGCTCTTTTGTTGGGATCGCTGCTTATTCTGCCTGCCTCCTCCTACTTTATTGTTGATTCCGTAGAAAGGCTAATGTTGGCTTATGGAATGAATGAGCTGTTTTTGGGAAGCATTGTTCTTGCAATTGGAACCAGTATTCCGGAAATATATACTACTTTTTATGCCTTTAAAAAGCAAAAATATAACACAGCAGTTATGAATGTTATTGGTTCGAATATACTCAACGGTTCGTTGGTTGCCTCTATTATATGTTTTATTGGTGGGTATCAAACCCAAGTAAATCGTGAAGTCTATGATATAACATTCATGTTTGTATTATCTGCAATACTTACTTTCCTTCTCTTATTTAAAAGGATAAGTCGTTTGTTTAGTGGGACTTTAGTGGTTTGTTATATAGGCTATCTGTTGAGTTGGGCAATTTAACCCAATAGAAAATTATTGAGCGTTTTTGCGAGTTTGTGGGCATTTAAAAATGCAGATTCAACAGTTCCGTTTCCTTGCCAGTCTCCGCATGCAGCGATACAATTGTCAAAATCAATAAGTGGGGTAGATGCATTTGATTTTGGCTTTACAGTTGAGTATCGCCATAAGTGGATCGTTGAGCAAATAATATCGTTTATAGAAAGATCAACAAGCTTGCAAAGTTCCCGTTGCAATAATACTTCTACAGCTTCTTTAGGTTCTGAAAGGTGCATAGTGCTCCATTCCTCGTTACTATGAATGACAAGCGAGGCATTTTCAAGGCGTCCTGGCTTACAATGATCGTTGATAATTAACTTGATAGGTGAGTTAGCTATTTCTGCGATATCCCACTTAACGTTCAAAGGTTTCTTCAGGCCAACTAATAATGAAAAACAGGGGGCCATTTGTAGGTTCTGAATTAAAGGATAGAATGAAACATGAGTAGGCAGAAGTTTCGAAAGTTGTGGTGCAGGTATAGCAAATACAATCCAATCGTATAAATCCTGATGTTGTTGAGTTTTTAACAACCATTTGTTTTCAGAAGAAACTAATTCTATAACTTCGGTTAAAAGCTGATAATTGAGAGTTTTAGAAATATTTTTCGCAAACGCATTCATTTTGGGAATGGCAAGATATTGCTTTGGTTTAGACAGCTCAGCAGTTTTTTCTTCAGAAAGTTTTACGATTTTGGGTTCCCAAATGGTGAGGGTTCCATCAAGAATATAAGGTTGGATAAAGGTTGTAAATAGAGAGGATTCAGCTGTGAAGGAAGGGCAACCATGATCGAATTGATAAGAATCATTATACCGTGTGGCCAATCGACCACCGACGCCTCGAGATTTTTCATAAATGCATACAGTCGCATAAGAAGTTCCTAGCTGTTTAGCGAGTGTCAGTCCGGCTATTCCAGCGCCAACAATGGCAATTTTAGGCTTTCGAGAGTATTTCATCTAATGCCTCTGAAAATGTAGGATACCGAAATGTAAAGTTTTCGTTCATAAGTCTTTTGGGTATAACTGCTCTTCCAGCTAGTAACAGTTCTCTTCCCATTTGGCCTAGAAGCAGTTTAATAATAAAACTAGGAATTGAAAAAAAAGCATATCGAGAAAGTTTTTTTGCTGCGAGTTTAGTAAATTGTTTATTTGTGATCGGAAACGGTGCGGTGGCATTGTATACACCTGTAGAATTAATATCAGATAAAATAAAATGCATTATGCGAATAACATCCTGAATGTGGATCCATGAAAAAAATTGAGAGCCATCACCTAGAATTGCACCGAGGCCAAACTTAAATGGATTTAGCATTTTAGGTAATGCTCCACCATTCTTACCTAAGACTACGCCTAATCTTAAAATACAAACTCGCATGTCGACTTCCTGTAGAGAAAGAGCCGAGCTTTCTATTTCACTACATAAAGTGCTAGAGAAGCTCATTCCCGGCTGAGCCTTTTCATCTGCTACAGCTGTAGAGGATAAATCGTAATAGCCAATAGCTGAGGCAACAATCATTACCTGAGGCTTTTTTTTGAGTCTTTTAATTAGTTGATGAATTTGTGATAGAGGTTCAATACGGCTTTGGATGAGCTTGCGCTTATAAGATTTTGTCCAAAGTTGATTAATAGGCGAGCCGGCGAGGCTGATAATAACATCAATACCTTGATCGGCTCTGATTTCATTTAAATTCCTAATGCAATTTAAATCAGAGGATGGCGTAGTGTTATGGAGCCATAAAATCACATTATGTCCATTGTCTTGTAGTGAGGGTGCAAGTTCACTACCGATAAAACCAGTTCCACCGGCTATTAAGATATTCATAGAAGTCCTTTTAGGTTTACGGTAAGTATAACGATTGTAAACGTTCTTCTTGGTTTTTTGATATTTTAAAAGCGGTTTTTTCCTGAATGCCAGTTACTATTTGTTCGAGTTCCCCATCAATATAGTGTGCAGCAGTATGATCTTCAAGACCTAGCCCTGGTAGCAGTTCACCTGAATTTACTTTTTCTAGATAAGCCGGTCTGCGTTCTACTTCAGAGTCGTAGTGCGGACAGCAACTGCCGGGTATAAGGTTTAAACCATTGAGGGCACCTAGCGGCCAGACAGAGTCAGTGACGGACTGTTCAAACCAACAAATGGCTCCCGCACTGATCCCACATAATAAAATACCTTTATGATACGCCTCAACAAGTACCTTATCCATGCCCCATTCGCGCCACAAAGCCAACATGCTACGTGTATTACCACCACCCACATAAATAATATCTTGTGCAAGCAGCTTTTCTTTCCAAGTGTTTTTGACGCGCCCGAAAAGAGAGATCCAAGAAGGTTGTGCCCCTAGAGTGGTAAACGCTTCATAAAAGCTAACGACATAGTCTTTCACTTCAGCACTTGCCTGGGGGAGAAAGCATATTTTAGGGTGAGCCGCTTGGACTTGCTGAAGCATGTAACGTTCAATTTTGAGATCTTTTTTAGCACTGGCAAAACCTGCGCCACCATGGGCAATAATCTGTTGTATCATTTGATTTTCCTATCTGAATACTGTATTTATTCTTTCATTGAATGAAATTCTAAGTCAAGAGGTTAATTGTGATCAAAAACGTGGTGTTTGATGTGGGAGGTGTTTTAGTACGTTGGGAACCACAAAAAGTAATTGCAAATGTGTTTCCGGAAAGTCTTTTTTCTGAAGCGCTCACTCGAAAGTTTTTCCAGTCAAAAACTACGTACAACCTCAACCTAGGTAAGTTAACAGAGCAGGAAGCGATTCCCCTGTATAGAGATGAGTTGAAGGTAGATGAAGAACGATTGATCTATTTAATTCAAGCCTTAAAGGAATCTTTGCTTCCGGTAGAGGGTAGTTTTTCTTTACTTGAGCAATTGCATCAGGCAGGGATCCCACTGTACTGTATTACGGATAATGTAAAAGAGATTGTGACATATTTGCATCAACAGTATGATTTTTTGACAAAATTTAAACATGTAGTGGTTTCAGCGGATATTGGGATAATGAAACCAGATAAGGGTATTTATGAACATTTGTTAGCTGAAAATAGATTGATAGCTGAGGAATGTGTGTTCATTGATGATGTACTAGTGAATGTTGAAGGTGCTAGAAGAGTCGGTATGCAGGGGTTTCAGTTCACAGATGTGGAGAGATGCATGAAAAAGCTAAAAGCACTTGGATTGAAATTTTAAAGTGTTTCTTCTGTAGCTGGAACTGTTGGCTTGGAAAATGAACGAAATATTTTTGAGAAAAAGATAACGAAGACACTGTTCCCTAAAACATTGCTGGTGGTCACAATTGGATCGAATAGAATAAAAAGAGCGGTAATCAGTGCAGACATTTCACTCGTAAAACCAAGATAAGACTCTAGAATAGGGATCATGACAAGGATCCCACCGGCGGGAACAGCTGCAACAGCAAATTGTGCTAGGACAAAATAGAGCACAAAATGACCGTAGCTGGCAAAGCTTGGGAAATCCAGACCAAAGCTTGTTAATATCGCAAAAGCCATCAGAGGAATTGAAATACCCACTCCAATCATATGGATATTAACGGTACCCGGGATGATTGCTTGGGAAAGGATTTTGTCTTGAGTATTTTGTTCGGCCGCTTTTAGTGTCATTGGTAGTGCGGCTAGACTTGACATGGTAGAGAAAGCCATTAATGTTACCGGTGAAACATTTTTCAGATACTCGATCCATTTTTTAGCGTTAAAACCGGCGGCAATATAGAAGAGCAACAATAAGTAGAGTGTTAAAGTCACGGTGATAAGTACTAGGAGTTGAAAATACGATTGCATGATGTCAGCCAATGCACCATCGTGTTGCATTTTTATCACAAAACCTAAAACGAAAAAAGGTAGGGTAGGGATAAAGCATTTCTCTAAGAAAATATGTACTTTTCGTTTGGAGTAATCACTGAATTTCTGTGCAATCTTATGTGGGAAGAAAGAAAAATAGGTTCCGAGAATAAGACCGGCATAGAGTGCTTTTTCATTTGAGATCCATTCGGGTAGCCCAAAATCCCATAAGGGTAACAAGGCATTGGCCTGTTGTGCACTGGTGGTATGAATTTCACCCAGATGGATTAAGTTAAGAGAGCCTATTCCGTAGGCAACGAGTGTTGAAAGGTAAGTTGAAAAACAAACCATCACAAAGAGAACCAGCATAAAGCCTATTGCCTTTTTTCCTTGAAACGTTAAGAGGCAAGAGAACAAACAACTAAAAATAATCAGTGGCAAAAAAAACAGTAAGAGACTTTTGAGAGATAAACTGAGGGCATACAAGCAAGACTGTATGGTTTCAGGTAACAAATGACCAAACAAGAAAACACAGGTAACCACCAGGAGTAGCTGGCTAGATAGGCCTAACTTTAGGAATGACAAAGACTTTTTCATGAGCAGACTCTGTAGGATAAGAAATGAATTTTAAAGGATTTTCTATAGGGCGTCTAGGATGGCTTAAAGCTATTTTTTTATACAGTTATTCTGCAGGGGGTGATTCAGGATCTTGTTTGGACTCATTACTGTTACTTGCAATGGTGTACGTTTCATTCGCCCAAGCGCCAAAATCAATCATACGACAACGTTTAGAACAGAATGGGCGATAGGGTTGATCATTGGACCATTCCACTCTTGTTTGACAGTTGGGACATTGTACGTGCTGCATCTTGTTTGCTATTGTTTCATAAGTTGTTTTGAATTTAAAGAGCATACTATTCAAAGTGTTAGTGCTCAAGCTTTAAAGAAATATAGAGGACTGTTAATGAAGAATAATCAACTTGAGATTGCCAATGCTACCTTGTTAGCACCTGCTGAATTGTCCCATGACAAACTTGAACAATTGTTAGGCACACTCATGCTGGGACGCTCAATTGATTATGCAGATTTTTACTTTCAAAGCGCGAGACAAGAGTCTTGGGTATTGGAAGACAGTCTTATTAAAAATGGCAGTTATAACGTTGATTATGGAGTGGGTGTTCGAGCAATCAGCGGTGAGAAAACAGGATTTGCTTACTCAGATGAAATTGTATTGCCTGCCTTAGAAAAAGCAGCAAACGCTGCTAAAACGATTGCTGCACAGGGAGGGGATAATAAAATTCAAGCTTGGCAATCTAGAGGAACTCCTTTAGAACTGTATGGGGTTGATAATCCCTTAAAATCTATCCCGGATGCTGAAAAAATTTTACTGCTGCGCGATATTGACGCGCAGGCAAGAAAAATGGATCCACGCGTTTCACAAGTCATTGTGAATTTAGCGGCATCGCATGAAGTGGTATTAGTGGTTACCAGTGATGGCACCTTAAGTGCTGATGTTCGACCGCTTGTGCGCTTAAGTGTCAATGTGATTGCAGAAGAAAAGGGTCGCCGTGAACAAGGGAGCAGTGGAGGTGGCGGACGTTTTAGCTATACCCAATTTTTACAAGAAAACTTGCACTCAGAATATGTGCGTACAGCAGTTAATCAAGCGTTAATTAATTTAAGAGCCATTCCAGCACCGGCGGGGACAATGCCAGTGGTACTAGGGCCAGGTTGGCCTGGAGTCATGTTGCATGAAGCCGTTGGACATGGATTGGAAGGTGATTTCAATCGTAAGGGCTGTTCAGCTTTTTCAGGTCGTATAGGGGAGCGAGTGGCTTCTCCTGTCTGTACCGTTGTTGATGATGGGACGATTGCAAATCGACGTGGATCGCTAAACATGGATGATGAGGGGACACAAACAGAAAGAACAGTACTGATTGAGAATGGCATTTTAAAGGGGTATCTGCAAGACAAGTTGAATGCTCGATTGATGGGCGTAAGCTCTACTGGCAATGGACGCAGAGAGTCGTATTCTCACGTGGTGATTCCGCGGATGACCAATACTTTTATGTTGGCAGGAAATCAAACACCAGAAGAAATTATTGCTTCAGTGGATAAAGGCTTGTATGCAGTTAATTTTGGTGGAGGGCAGGTTGATATCACTTCTGGAAAATTTGTTTTTAATGCGAGTGAAGCGTATCTAATTGAAAAAGGAAAAATCACTCAACCTGTTAAAGGTGCGACATTGGTTGGTAACGGTCCAGAGATATTAAAGCATGTAACGATGGTGGGTAATGATTTGAAGTTGGATTCAGGTATTGGTACCTGTGGTAAAGAAGGACAAAGTGTTCCAGTTGGCGTTGGGCAACCTACCCTGAAAATCGATCAGCTGACTGTTGGAGGAACAAAATGCTAAATGCTGAATGTGAAAAACTAAAGGGAATTATTGAGGATACCTTGCGTGAAGGTCAGGCACTTGGTGCTGATGCGGTTGAAGCGAGTGTTTCTGGCGCAGTGGGTTTATCGGCGAGTGTTCGTTTAGGTGAGGTGGATCTGGTTGAGTTCAACCGTGATAAATCTCTGTCCATCACGGTGTATCATGGAAAGAAAAAAGGGACGGTTGCAACGACTGATATTGGAAAATCAGCTATTCATTCTGCTTTGGAGGCTGCGTTGCAAATTGCACGGCATACAGAAGCAGATCCTTTTTCTGGTTTGTTGGAAAAAGAAGAGTTGGCAACAGAAATAAAGGATCTTGATTTATATCACCCCAATGATATTTCACCAGAAGAGGCAATTGAATTAGCTAGATCTTGTGAAACAATTGCACGTGAATATGATAAGAATATTGTGAATTCCGAAGGGGCCACATTATCGACGCACGCGTATCACCATGCCTACGGCAACACACAGGGTTTTTTAGGCGCATACCCTGCGAGCCGTCACTCATTGTCTTGTGTGGTAGTGGCCGGATCTGATAAAGGGATGGAACGGGATTATGACTATAGTGTTTCAAGAGAATTTTCAGATTTGGAATCGGCTAAAGTCGTTGGTGAAGCAGCTGCTCGTCGGAGTCTTCGCCGATTGAATGCGAGAAAAGTAAAAACGATGGAAGCTCCAGTTATTTTCTCATCTGAGGTTGCGGGTGGTTTGTTTCAACATTTCATTGGGGCTATCTCTGGTGGGCAATTGTACCGTAAGGCATCTTTTTTATTGGATCATCTCGGTAAACAAATTTTTCCTAAGCATATTTCAATTCAAGAGGATCCTTATCGAAAACGCGGTTTCGGGAGCGCTCCTTTTGATCAAGAAGGCGGTAAAACGGTTACACGAAATATTATTGAAGAAGGCGTATTGCAAGGGTATGTTTTGGGTGGTTACTCTGCGCGAAAACTTGGGCTGAAAACAACAGGAAATGCGGGTGGGGTACATAATTTAAAAATCCCTTCGAGCAAGAAGACCTTGCCGGAGCTATTGAAAGACATGGGAACAGGATTGTTGGTAACAGAGGTAATGGGGCATGGTGTGAATCTTGTTACAGGGGATTATTCTAAAGGTGCTTTTGGGTTTTGGGTTGAGCAGGGTGAAATTCAATACCCGGTACATGAAATAACGATTGCGGGTAACCTAAAAGACATTTTTGCAGGTATTATTGCTATTGGAAGTGATATTGAAAAGCGCACGAATATTGAAACAGGATCGGTATGGGTTGAAAAAATGACCATTGCTGGGGTATGATACTGTTTTTAAATATAGTTATTATTCCCGCGGAATAATAACTATTCTTGTTTAAGTAAATATTCCTTCATTGCCCTTAGACAGGTATCTTGGATTTGAGAAGTGTTCAATTGCCTAACACGATTTTCAAAAACCAAATGAAATTTTCCTAGCTTATCTTGATAACAAGAAACTGCTGGCTTATCGTCTACTTCGAGCAGAACAGTTTCAGGTGATTTTTCTGCATTTGGATCACCTTTTTCAATTAACCGTTTTAGAATTTTGGATCCAGGGAGATCTATTGCTTCGGGCTTAGATTTTTCTGCTTGAATCATTTTTGCTTCAACTTGAATTACTGGTAAAAGGTCTGGCTTTTTAAGTAGAATTGAAAGTGTGTATGCATAGCGAATTGAAATATCCAGTTTGTTGTCGAAGAGAACTTTGATCCAGTCGTGTTCAAAAATCTCAGCCGCTTTAATCATTTTTGAAATAGTACTTTGAGAAACACCCATAGCCTCTGCCATTTCAGTTTGATTCTTGAAGACACCAGATTTCATTTGTTTTGCAAAAGAAGACGCTCTTTCAAACTCAGAAATGTCTTGAGAATCAGCATTTTCTGCGTGCATGAGAACCATGCAGGTTTTGTCATCAGATTGGGTTAAATAAGCTAAAAGCTTCTGTTCAGGTATTTGATTGCAAGCAAACCATCGACGTACGCCAAAAATAATTTCGTAGTCGTATAATGGATCTCCCTTAATTTTTCGTAATAGTGCGGGCTCAATTTGACCATTTTTTTGAATGGATGCGATGAGATCAGAACAGAGATCAGTTTTGAGCCACGCTTTGTCACGATTATGGTATTTCCAAGGTTTGCAACGCTTTGGATCTACCTCCAATAATTTTAAGGTTTTTTCGTCTAGACAGGGTTTTAAAGAGTTAAAGGTATTGCTAGTTGAATCAGTGAAAACAGGGGAGGATCTCTTCAGTTCAGAGATCGGTTTTGGCCTAAAACTCGAATCTTTATCAGCGTATTTAGACATGACAAGCTCCTTGACAAAACAATCGGCTCAATCCCTAAACCACCTATTGGCCGAACTCATTCTAGCATTTAAATCGTGAGTAACTACAAATTATCTTTATTATTCACGTATTGCTAACACCGAAAGCAGTGTAACAAAAACGATGGATGTATATTGAATTAAAAAGGGAAGAATTACAATAGAAAAAATAACATCTGAAACAGGTGAATATTCTTGGGAATAATATTAAAAAATATAGATTTTGTTGCGTGCAAAATTCTATTATTCGGGAATATTTTTTATAGCACTCGTGTGGATGCAGGAAAAATAAATGGTGCGTATGGAATTTTAAAATTACTTCTAGGTCATGAGTTAAATGGCGTGCAGTCACGCAATGACAAAATTAAATTCTTTCGAAGTTTGGTGAACTTTATTTTACCGTAAATATTATGAGTTTTTCTGGTTTGTTGTTTTATTCGCAACTGGAATTGTTATTTACGGTGATTTTGGAAGAAGGTTTTACCAGGAGATACATTTCAGTTTCTCGAGGTCTCCAATTCTCGATGTCGTATTTGTGACAGAGGAATACTTTGTTGAATTTTTTCAGCAATGCTTTCTACCATATAGACGGATCGATGTTGTCCACCTGTGCAGCCTATAGAGATGCTGATATAGCTTCGATTATCCGCTTGAAAGCAAGGGATCCATTTTTCAATGAAAGAGCAGATATCCGTTCGAAGCTGATTCACCTTGGGTATTCTCTCTAAGTAGTTTTCTACCGCAGAATCCAATCCAGATAGGTTTTTGAGTTCGGGTTCCCAATAAGGATTCGGCAAACATCTTACGTCAAAGATAAAGTCTGCATCGTGGGGTAATCCGTACTTAAAACCAAAAGACTGTAACAGGACAAGCACTTGGTTTTCATTAGGTGTACTCATACGGTTTTTAAGATATTTATAAAGCTCTTGGTGTGTGAGGGTATTGGTATCAATCGTTAAGTTTGCCCGAGTAGCAATAGGTGTGAGTAGGATCTGTTCTTTGCGAATGGCTTCTCTAAGAGAAGTTGTTTGATTAGTGAGAGGATGTTTGCGTCTTGTTTCATTGAACCTCTTGAGCAAAGTGTTTTCTTCAGCATCTAGATAAATAATGGTGATATCTTTTTGCAAGTCGATCATTTGATTGAAGACTAAATCGAGTTGTGCCGGATCGCTCGTGATATTACGGGCGTCAATACTCACAGCAATACGAGGGTGTAATTTTCCTACTTGCTTAGGTAGATCAGGTAAAAAGGAAATAGGTAAGTTATCAATGCAATAGAATCCGAGATCTTCAAGAGCATGTAAAGCAATAGTTTTACCGGATCCTGAACGACCACTCACGATGATTAAATGCATCTACAGACTACTCTTTTGCTTTGAGCTTATCTTTATATTTTTTGATCTGCTCATCTAGTTTATCTATTAGCATATCTATACTTGCATATAGGTCTTTTGAGGTGCAACTTGCAACGATGGTTTTACCACCTGCCAGGTTCATACTGGCTTTAGCCATTTGCTGAAATTTTTTGTCGACACTTAAAGTAACATGAGTGTCCATTATATGTGAGAAGTGCCGCTCCAAGCGTTGAAACTTGTCATTGACGTGTGCGCTTAAACCCTCAGTAAGCTCCATGTGTAGGGCAGTAATTTGAATAGATAACATAATTTACTCCTATTATGATTTAAATCCTAACGATTTTCGTTCATGTGATGAAGGAAGACCCAAAGCTTCTCGATATTTTGTAACCGTTCTACGTGCAATATTGATGCCTTGCTCCGCCAGTACTTGTGTAATTTTATGATCACTTAAGGGGCTTTGACTAGGCTCTTTAGCAATTAATTTTTTAATGATAGCTCGAATGGCCACGGCTGAGACCTTTTCTCCATCACGAGAGGCAACTGAATTCGAAAAAAAGTACTTAAGTTCAAACAAACCTCTTGGAGTCATGATGTACTTTTGGTTTGTGACCCGTGATATAGTCGACTCATGTAGATTAACCTCATCGGCAATGTTTTGCAAGCTGAGAGGTTTCATTTTGCTTTCTCCACCATCAAGAAATTCAGACTGCTTTTCCAGAATGGATTGAGTCACTGTAAGTAAAGTTTCATAACGATTCTTCAAGCTCCTTAAAAACCATTTAGCTTCTTTTAATTTTATTTTGAATGTTTGGCGGTGGTTTTCGTGCTGAGAAGTTTGAAGTAAATGAACATAGCTTGAGTTTACGCGCAATTTAGGTAAACGTTCATGATTAAGTTCTACAATGATGCGGTTATTTTTCTTAGTTGCAACAATATCTGGAATAATGTAGTCGCTGTTCTTACATTGAATGCGATTGCCTGGTTTAGGATCTAGGGACATGAGTAATTTAACAGCAATATCAAAAGAAGGTGATGATAACTTTAGTTTTTTTCTCAGACGTTGGCATTCGCCGGAACCTAAAGCTTTCAAATGATCACGAGCCAAGCATTTAGCTGTTGAAAGTGCAGGAGTGTTTTCAGGAATATTATCGAGTTGAATTAACAAACATTCTGATAGATCTCTTGCACCTACTCCAACAGGATCAAATTGATGGATCTTTTTTAATGCATTTTCTATCTCCTCCTGCTGGATATCTTCGTTGATGCTTTCTTGGATTTCTTTCGCAGATAGAGTGAGGTAGCCCTCATCTGAAATAGCATCAATTAATGCAATAGCTATTGCGCGCTCTCTTAAGGAAAGTGGAAGAAGCTCCATTTGCCAACTTAAATAATCGCGAAGGATCATAGTGTGATTATGTGAAAGGGATTCTAAGCGTTTATCAAAATAGCTTGATGAGTCATCCGTAGTTGCTATGGTTTGCAAAAACGTTTCAGCAGGATCCGAATCTTCTAAAATAGAAATTTCTTTCTCCTGAACCTCTTCAATGGATTCTACTTGTTCTAAGAGAAAATTTGTTTCCAGTGCGGTTTTTATTTCTGTTTCTAGCTCGAGAGAAGAAAGCTGTAAAAATCGAATAGCTTGTTGCAGCTGTGGGGTCATTGTCAGCTGTTGGTTGAATCGAAACTGTAGTGAAGTTTGCATTTATTCACTATAGCGAAAGACTACGATTTAAGAAAGGAAACCTGTATGTGCACGTAATTCTTACAGTTCGAAAGATTCACCTAGATATACCTTACGGACTTCTGGATGCGCCAAAACGTGTTCTGTCGTACCTTCGGCAATTAACTGTCCATTGTTGACAATATAGGCGCGATCGCAAACGTCTAATGTGTCTCTGACATTATGGTCCGTGATGAGAACGCCAATACCTTTACTACTCAATTGATTAGCAATTTGCTTAATGTCCATAATAGAAATGGGATCAACACCTGCAAAAGGCTCATCAAGTAATATAAATTTAGGCTCACGCGCAAGGGCTCTTGCAATCTCGACACGTCTGCGTTCACCTCCGGACAAACTGAAACCCATGGTATTTCGAATGTGTGAAATGCGAAACTCAAGCAACAAACTTTCGAGTAGAGTTTCTCGGTTTTGTTTCGTAAGATCGTTTCGTGTTTCCAAAATGGCAAGAATATTATCATGAACACTGAGTTTGCGAAAAACAGAAGCTTCCTGGGGTAAATAACCGATACCCAGTTCGGCGCGTCGATGTACAGGAAGTTGTGTGATATTTTGCCCATTCAGCAGAATCTGACCTGCATTAGGTTGAATGAGGCCTAATATCATATAGAAGCAAGAGGTTTTTCCTGCACCGTTTGGACCCAATAAGCCAACAATTTCACCACTGTTAATGGATAAAGAAACAGAGTCTACAATCGTTCGCGTTTGATAAGTTTTTGATAGGTTTGAGGTGGTTAAATTATTCATAGAGGTTATGGCGTCTTAGTATAATAGGTTTTAACATTTTGCATCAGTTCCATCGATTCTTTGTCTAGAAATGCACGCATGCCAATGCCAGTCATCTTAATACCTGGTTTACGGATAGTGACTTGCTGGTCTGTTTTGACATACTGAATTTCGGGTTGGTATTGTAATTCCTCGCTTTCAAGTCGTAAAGGAGCTGCATACAAGGTTTCTGGTCGTTCTAGGACAACATTTTGTTGTAGGGTGATCTGATCAATACTTGCCAAGCTCGATTGTTTGGCTTGACCGTGTTTGGCTTGAATATGCCACACGACATTATCGGACTTGTATACAGTGAGCTTGGGTGCATCTAGCGCTGACATTTTTTGGGTTGGAAGATAAGCCCAATACCGAGCAGACATTGCATTCTTGAGATGGCCTTCTTCTGTGAAAGAATTGACGTGAACATTCATCATGTATTCTTGGGGTTGTCGGTTCGTGCTTTGTTCAGGATGAACGGTTTGATTATATTGCATGAAAAATATAAAACTTAAGATTGCTATGCTTAGAAAGGTAAGGAGAAAAAAATAAGTTTTTCGGATAAACATTAGACTAAACCTGCTTTAAACAAGTCGTGCATATTTAAAGCACCGACCAGTTTTTGTTCAGTATTAAGAACGGGGAGTACGAGAACCTTCAGCTTTTCCATCTTGGTTACTGCTTCAGTGGCCAACTGTTCAGCGTAAACACTCACACAATTTCGATTCATGACATCGACGATGGGGGTTTCATGCACATTGATCCCCTGGCTTAATGCGCGTCTGAGATCGCCATCGGTGAAAATACCTTTGAGGTGCTGTGGATCCTGATTGGATACCACGGTTGTAAAGCCTAATCGCTTCTCATTCATCTCAACCAGTGCATCTGCTAAAAGTGCGCTTTCAGTGACGCGAGGGATTTTGGCCTCTGTATGCATGACATCTTCAATTTTAAGCAATAAGCGTCGACCCAGTTGCCCACCAGGATGAGACTTGGCGAAATCTTCCATGGTAAAGCCACGTGCTTCTAAAACAGAGATTGCAATAGCATCACCCATAGCTAACATGGCAGTAGTACTGGCAGTGGGTGCAAGCCCAAGTGGGCAGGCTTCTTTGCGTATGCTGACATCAATATGAATATCTGAGCGGAGGGCTAAGGTGGAAGTGGCAGCACCCGTTAAGGAAATCATGTTGGCACCCAAACGTTTAATGAGAGGCAAAATAGTAATAACTTCACTGGTTTCACCTGAATAGGAGAGCGCAAAGACGACATCATTAGCGGTGATCATGCCAAGGTCGCCATGAGAGGCTTCAGCGGGGTGCAGGAAAAAAGAAGGTGTTCCGGTACTTGCGAGGGTAGCGGCTATTTTGCGTCCAATGTGTCCTGATTTACCCATGCCAGTTACAACGACTCTTCCTGAGCAATTCAAAAGCATCAGACAAGCTTCAACAAACTGATCATCAATTTTGCTGTGGAGTTCACTAATGGATCGCGCTTCAATCTCCAAGACAGACAATCCTAAATCGATAATATTTTGTTTATTAACTAACATATAAACCTCAAGATAATAGCTTACTATAATAATGGATATTCCATGGGATTGGTATCCAGAAGTTTCAACAAAGGCCAAGAAATGGTGCTGTCTTAATAGGGCATTGGGGTTAGATCAAATGACAATAATGACTAAAAAAAGCGTTTTAATCAAAAAAACGCCATTGGCTTTGTTTGCTTGCTTCGTTGTTTTTTATTTTTTTTCCAACATGCTTCAAGTATTACCTAATGTTATACGACCTGAAATTGTAGTTGCGTTCAACTTAAATGGTGAACAATTTGGGCAGTTAGTCGCAATCTGTCTTTATACGTACTCATTGATGCAGTTGCCAGCAGGCATGGTCATCGATCGTTTTGGTTTGAAATATTGGGTAGCGTTGGGGTGCTTGGTTTTTTCAGCTGGAAGCTTTTGTTTTGCAAATGCAGAAAGTTTATGGGTAGCAAATACAGGTCGCATTTTACTTGGGTTGGGTGGAGCACTCTCTTTTGTTGCTTGTATGAAAGTTATCAGCGTGTATTTTTCCGCCACTACAGCAAGTTTTTTGACAGGGCTAACAACTGCCATTGGATTTTCAGGTTGTGTTTTTGGTTTATCGTTGTCAGGATATCTATTAAGTTTTATGGGTTGGCGTGACTTTGTATTATATCTTTCTTTTATTACCCTTGTGTTAGCTTTTGTTTTGCTTTTTTTTACGAGACATGAAGTTAAGTTTTTGTCGGTGTCAGCCGTTGGTGTTCCTGATGAAGGAATAGGTTTTTTTGATGACTTGGTTTTTTTGTTTAAACAAAAAGAAACATGGTTAGCAGCCTTTTATGCAGGATTGATGTTTGTGCCTACGCAAGTGTTTGGCGCTTCTTGGGGTGTTTCTTTCCTATGTGAAACCTATTCCTTTACTCGAAACTCGGGTGGCATGTACAGTTCTTTGATTTATGTGGGATGGATTATCGGCGCGCCTTTTTGGGGCTTTGTTGCAGGGCATTTTAATCAGTATTATAGCGCTATGATGCTTTGTACTATTTTAACGTTTCTATTTTGTGTAGCCTTGATCTATAAAGAACCACTGCCTTATAATTCGGTTGGGATCGTGTTGTTTACAATAGGGTTTTTCTCAAGCGCCTATATTTTGGTTTTCGCCGTCATGATTCGGGTAATGTCCCCCCGATTGTCTGGCACAATTTTAGGAATCATCAGCGGTGTGACAGGGATTTCAGCATTGTCAATTCCCCTAGTAGGCGGCATCTTAGATTTCTTGTCGCAGGATTTACGGGATCCTTCTTTGAGTGAAGATGGCTATCAGATAGCACTCACAGTTGTTCCGGTAGCCTTGCTTTTTGCACTGCCTTTGTTGTGGCGTCTTGCTGTGCTCACGAAACGTAAACGAACTTTTTGTTCTTAGCTTCTTGTTGTTTTTAGATTGCTTTGGTAAAGTCATGGGCATTATTTTACAATATTGGTGGAAAAATAAATGCCGTTTCCGATATATATAACTGAGTTCCCTCCCTTTGAAGAACCAGATGCCCAAAGGACGTTTAGTAGCTCTGCACAGGATGCAGATAGATTGCTTGCAGATGCATCAAACTTTATTGATGAGCAAAGAGCCGATTTTAAGCAAGCGTTAACACTGGCTGCTGAAGAAATTGCTGATAATCCGGTTTTTCCAGAAAAATCCCCTGAAGCTATTGAAGCGATGATATTAAAAATACATCAAATATCAACTAGGACCCTTGCTCGAAAATATCCCGAGTTTAAAAAGGGGTTGCCAGGTAAAATTCGAACTTGTGAAGTGTTTGCGACGAAAGAATCAACAAAAGAATCGGGGTATCGGAAGTATAATCTGGAATACCCGGAGGATGTTTTTTCTATTTTGATTTATAGAGAGAGCCCATGTTTTTCAAATCCGGATTTTTTAATGGGATCTAAAGTAAAAATTGCAACAGACTTTATTAAGTTTTTTGCTAAATGGAATTTCGGTGATGTTTATCATGATGCAAGACTACAGTTAATGGAATCTCGTATTGAAATGATTCTAAGAAATTACAACTATGATGTCGATAAATGGAGGGCTGAAAACTTTTCAGGTAAACACTTGACGCAGTGGGTGTCAGATTTTTTCAAAGAAAACGATCGCTATTCCAGCACTATCAATAGTAGGGAAGCTGGGAATGAAAAAAACGAAACAATGGCGATACGAGCTCAATTGCCAGGGTTGTATTCCTCTGATGAAATAGCAGCTCGCGATAAAGTGATTCATGTGTTTCCTTTGTCTAAGGAACTTTCTAGTAGAATGAAACAGTTGACAGTGACTATTGTTGAAATGATGAGAGCAGAGGAAGATCCGGTACACATTGCCTGCCAGATGCATCAGGCCATTGCCGCGGATAGTCATTTTTTTGCAAATGGTAATGGCCGAGTTGCTAGAATAATGATGAATAGTATTTTACTACATTTCCGCCTGCCTGCCTTACAGTTGGAAACCGATCTAGAAGAAAAACGAGAATACTATAAGGCTATAGAAGCCTCATCTGATAATCCTGAAGCCTTTGAAAAGTTCATCCGTTTGAAAATTAAAGCACAACAAAAGCGTGATTTAGTTGCTCCTACTCCATTTAACCTATGTGTTGCAGCGAGAGATGGTGATATTATTTTGACGGTCATGTTGTTGAATAGAGGTGTTGATCCAAAGGTTGCGCCTGCTCTGGTGAAAGGTTGGACGCCTCTACATTATGCTTGCGCGAAAGGCCATTTCAAACCGGTTATGTATTTAGCAACGCATGGCGCTGATATTACGATAAAAAATGAAGCAGGCAAAACACCTTTGAATTTAATTAAATCTTCAAAATTAAGGGCAGAAATCCCCTTTATCCAAAAAATGCATCAGCAGCAGCAAAATAGAATAGAAGCCAACCAGCTGGCTTTAAAGAGGGTCAAGCAGTAGTCTTTACCCTTGAAAAAGTGTAATTTGTACAAACAACGGTAGGGGTGCCATTTTGTGCTTAATATTTTTGTGGTACCATACGGATAGTTTTGAGATAGCTTGGAGTGTTTGAAATGGGGATTTTAGTAGGTAGAAGTGCACCAGATTTTACGGCGGCAGCAGTTTTGGGTAATGGAGAAATGGTAGACAGTTTTCAATTGTCAGAAGTGATTAAGGGGAAGCATGCACTGGTTTTCTTTTATCCCTTAGATTTTACTTTTGTCTGTCCATCAGAACTGATTGCCCTTGATCATAGAATGGCACAATTTAAAGCGTTAAATGTTGAGGTGATTGGGGTTTCGATTGATTCGCAGTTTACCCATAATGCTTGGCGAAATTTGCCTGTGGAAAAAGGTGGAATTGGGCAAGTTCAGTATGCACTGGTCGCTGATATTAAACATCAAATTTGCCAGGACTATGGCGTAGAGCATCCAGAAGCAGGTGTCGCTTTTCGTGGAGCATTCCTAATCGATAAGCAAGGAGTTGTGCGATCACAAATCGTAAATGACTTACCGATTGGTCGCAATATAGACGAGTTGCTGCGCGTAGTGGAAGCTTTACAATTTCATGAAGAACACGGTGAAGTTTGTCCCGCAGGTTGGCAAAAAGGTGCTAAGGGCATGCAACCCACAACAGCGGGTGTCGCAAGCTATCTTGCAGAGAATGCAGAAGAATTGTAAGTGGATAGTGCCCGAATGGCCGGCACCACCAAACATTCGGGCATTAACAACACTGAGGAGTGATGGTTTTAGCGCTCCTCCTTTTGAGTGCTTTAATCTTGCTTTGCACGTCGGAGATAATGAAAAGACAGTACAAGAAAACCGACGTCTCTTAACGGAACAAGCTCAATTACCAGCGGATCCCTTTTGGCTACAACAGGTACATGGTACAAATGTAGTTGAGGTAGGTGGAAACGCACCCGTTGAAGCAGATGCGTCTGTGGCTTTTAAACCTAATCAAGTTTGTTGTGTAATGACAGCAGATTGCTTGCCTATCCTTCTGTGTGATCGGCTAGGCCGGAATATTGCTGCGGTTCATGCAGGCTGGCGAGGACTTGCTGCTGGAGTCATTGAATCCACTGTTGAAAAATTAGGTGTGCACCCTAAAGATTTGCTGGTGTGGTTAGGTCCTGCCATTGGCCCCAATGCCTTTGAAGTAGGCAAAGAGGTTCTAGAGGCTTTTGATACGGATCGCTCCCCTGATACTTTTCAGTCCTTAGGAAAGGGTAAGTGGCTAGCCAATTTGTATGCGTTGGCGGAGTTGCGTCTAAATCGGATTGGTATTGCGCATATTTTTGGCGGGGATTTTTGCACTTATTCTGAATCTGATCGTTTCTATTCCTATCGCCGCTCAGGCACAACAGGGCGCATGGTATCGTTAATTTGGATGAGCCCTTGAGTTCTATCATAATGCCCACATCTAGTTCGTATAGCAGTTCACAGAGGAGATAGGCAATGCGTTCAGACAAACTCACTCATTCATTTCAAGCGGCTCTAGGAGATGCGCAGTCTTTGGCAGTTGGTGCTGATAATCCCAGTATAGAGCCTATTCATGTGATGAAAGTGTTACTCGAACAGGAAGGTAGCACTGTGCGTTATTTGTTGACAAGCATGCCTGTAAAAATTAATGCATTTAAGGCACGGCTTGATGATGCCATTGCTCAATTGCCACAAATTGTTGGTGGTGAAGGTGATGTACAAGTTTCTGGTGAATTGATTAAAATTTTGAATCGTGCGGATAAGTACGCACAGAAACGCAAAGATAGCTATGTATCGAGTGAGTTATTTGTTTTAGCAGCGCTTGATGATCAAGGCGTTTTAGGGCGAATGCTTCGGGAACAGAATATAGAGAAAGAAGCATTTGAAAAAAATATTTCGGATTTAAGAGGTGGGCAGGTTGTGGATAATCCTAACGCTGAAGAACATCGCAAAGCATTAGAAAAATATACCGTTGATTTAACTGAAAGAGCGGAAAGAGGCAAGCTGGATCCTGTCATTGGACGTGACGATGAGATACGTCGTACGATTCAAGTTTTGCAGCGGCGTACCAAGAATAATCCAGTGTTGATTGGTGAACCGGGTGTAGGTAAAACGGCGATTGTTGAGGGATTGGCACAACGCATTGTGAATGGGGAGGTGCCTGAGAATCTCAAGGGCAAACGTGTGTTGTCTTTAGATATGGGTGCACTGATTGCAGGAGCAAAATTCCGAGGAGATTTTGAGGAGCGATTAAAAGCAGTCTTAAAGGATTTGGCTAAACAAGAAGGTGCAGTGATCTTATTTATTGATGAATTGCATACTGTGGTTGGAGCTGGCAAAGCGGAAGGCTCAATGGATGCAGGAAATATGCTCAAGCCTGCGTTGGCACGAGGTGAGTTGCATTGTGTGGGTGCCACCACACTTAATGAATATCGACAATATATCGAAAAAGATGCAGCGCTTGAAAGACGATTCCAAAAAGTGTTAGTTGATGAGCCTACGGTTCCAGATACGGTAGCTATATTGCGTGGGTTAAAGGAAAGATACGAAGTGCATCACGGTGTGAACATAACAGATCCAGCAGTGGTCGCTGCGGCAACTTTATCACACCGTTACATCAGCGATCGGCAACTACCCGATAAGGCGATTGATCTAATTGATGAAGCGGCAAGTTGTATTAGAATGGAAATCGATTCCAAGCCGGTTGAGATGGATAAATTGGAGCGCAGGTTGATTCAATATAAAATTGAGCGTGAAGCACTAAAGAAAGAATCAGATGAAGCATCCAAGCAGCGATTGGAAAAGCTTGAAGCAACCATTCAGACGCTTGAAAAAGATTATCAAAAAATGGAAGAAATTTGGAAAACGGAAAAAGCGTCTTTAGATGAAACAAAGCATTTAAAGGAAGAGTTGGACAAAATTAAAGTTGAGTTAAGCGCTGCGCAGCGTGCGGGTGATTTTGCTCGAATGTCAGAGTTGCAATATGGTCGTATTCCAGAGCTGGAAAAACGTCTAGATGAATCAACAAAACATGAGAAAGAAACAAAACTCTTACGCAATAAGGTAACAGAACACGAAATTGCAGATGTGGTTTCTCGCTGGACTGGGATCCCTGTTTCCAAAATGTTGGCTGGTGAAAGAGAGAAGCTGATACAAATGGAAAGCGTTTTAGGTAAACGTGTGATAGGCCAGACTGAAGCATTAAAGGCTGTTGCAAACGCTGTGCGCCGTTCTAGAGCTGGGCTGTCCGATCCCAATCGACCGGTTGGATCCTTTTTGTTTTTGGGTCCTACTGGTGTTGGAAAAACGGAAGTATGCCGCGCGCTGGCTGAGTTTTTATTTGATACCGAAAGCGCAATGGTGCGAATTGATATGTCTGAATTTATGGAGAAGCATTCTATTGCAAGGTTAATTGGAGCGCCTCCTGGGTATGTGGGGTATGAAGAAGGTGGGTATTTAACTGAGGCGGTTCGGCGAAAACCCTACAGTGTCCTACTTTTGGATGAAATTGAGAAAGCACATGTTGATGTATTCAATCTACTACTACAGGTGTTGGATGAAGGACGGTTAACAGATGGACATGGTCGAACGGTCGATTTTCGTAATACGGTCATTGTCATGACTTCTAATTTGGGTTCGGACATAATACAAGACATGGGCGAACAAGCCGAATACCAGGATACAAAAAAAGCAGTTTTAGAAGTGGTTGGGAAACACTTTCGCCCAGAATTTGTTAATCGAATTGACGAAATCGTTGTATTTTCCTCTTTAGAGAAACAAGAAATTCGGCGAATTACTGATGTGCAAATGGCGCACCTAAAAGATCGGTTGAAAGCGTTGAATATAACTCTGGAAATCAAAACTTCTGTGTTAGATAGATTAGCAGAATTAGGCTATGATCCACTTTATGGTGCAAGACCCCTTAAGCGAGTGATTCGGAACGTGGTCGAAAATCCTTTATCTGAAGCCTTGTTGGCTGGTCAGTTCACGACCGGAGATACAGTGCAGTTACTTGTAAAAAATGATAAGATTGAATTTAATAAACTATAGAAGGGCTGCAATCCTATGAGCGCTGTTTTGGATCGAAAAATTGGTTACGATCCATGGTTTTTGTTTTCAATTGTGACTTTGTTGGGCGTAGGGCTGGTCATGGTTACCTCCGCGTCCTTGTCTTACGCTGAAGGCGCTGGCTTACCTACTGGGTACTTTGCTTTCCGACACGCCAGCTTTTTGTTGGTGGGACTGTTCTTGTGTTTTCTGACAACGTATTGTCCACTTTCAGTGTGGCGAGCTTTTAGCACGCCATTGTTGATAGTAAACTTTATTTTATTGATAGTGCTATTAGTGCCTGGGATCAGCCGGGAAGTGAATGGTAGTGTTCGATGGCTATTTTTGGGTCCTATTTCGATACAGGTTTCAGAGTTAACTAAATTGGGATTTGTTGTCTATCTATCGAATTATCTTGTGAAAAGACAGAATGCAATTCAGTATGAGACAGCAGCTTTTTTAAAGCCGATCCTGCTGCTTGCCTTTGCTTGTTGCCTATTACTGCTGGAACCTGATTTTGGTGCGGCGGTTGTCTTAACCTTCACCGTGCTGGGCATGCTATTTCTTGCAGGGGTTCCATTGCGTCGGTTTTTCATTCTAGCGTTGTTGGCTGCTGTTGCGCTTGGATCAATGGTGCTCGCTTCACCCTATCGAGTGAAACGTTTGACCTCATTTTTGGATCCGTGGAGTGATCAGTTTAATTCTGGTTATCAATTGACTCAATCACTTATTGCGTTTGGTCGTGGTGGCTGGTTTGGCACAGGTCTTGGTAATGGTGTGCAGAAATTACTCTACTTACCTGAATCTCACACAGATTTTATTTATGCGGTTTTAGCTGAAGAACTTGGTTTGGTGGGTGCTTTGGCGCTACTGGGACTTTTTGTCATGCTTGTGTGGAGAACACTGTGTTTGGGTAAAAGAGCAATGGAGTTAGGAAAAAAGTTTGAAGGATTTCTTGCTTATGGGATCGCACTATGGTTTGGATTACAAACAGCTATTAACATCGGGGTCAATACCGGGGTTTTGCCTACAAAAGGACTAACGCTGCTTTTTATTAGCTATGGGGGTAGCAGTCTAGTAATAGGCTTAATGGCCATTGGCTTGATGCTGAGAATTGAGTACGAACTGTCTTTGAAGCCAAAAAGAAAGTAAACGAAAAATTTTCCCTTTGTGTTAAAATATGCGTTTTTTAAGTCAGCTAAAGTTTTAGTAGCTGGTTAAGTTATCAGATTTTTGGAAATATTGTGACGAAACCTTGCGTACTCATTATGGCCGGTGGGACTGGTGGACATGTGTTCCCTGCACTGGCTGTTGCACAAGATCTACAAAAGAAAGGTTGGGATGTACAATGGCTGGGCACACAGGCAGGCCTTGAAGCAACGATTGTTCCCAAAGCAAACTTGCCTTTACATATTATCTCGGTAAAAGGGTTGAAAGGATCGGGTTGGATCCGTTGGTGTTGTGCTCCGTTTAGTTTGCTTAAAGCCTGTTTTCAAGCTGCTCGAATTTTTTTAAACGTTAAACCTACCTTAGCAATAGGCATGGGAGGGTTTGCTTCTGGCCCTGGTGGTGTTGTCGCTTGGTTGTTTCGTTATCCACTTTTGATCCATGAGCAAAATGCTCTTGCTGGTTTAACCAATCGGTGTTTGTTACCTGTAGCCACTCGTGTGTTAGCAGGTTTCCCCGACGCTTTTGGAACTCAAAAAAAGGTTGTTTGCACTGGAAATCCGGTGCGTAGTGATTTACTAAATCTTGATAGTCCTAGCGTGCGTTTGAATAATCGCGAAGGGCCGATTCGACTTTTGGTGATTGGAGGCAGCCGGGGTGCCCTTGCGTTAAATGAGGTGTTACCTAGTGCGCTTGCGCAGATGGCTGAAGAACAAAGGCCTGACATTTGGCATCAAACAGGTGCAAACAGAGAACGGTCGACCCAATCTGCCTACGAAAAATTGGGTATTAATGCCACGGTGTCTGCTTTTATTGAGAACATGAGTGAAGCTTACCTATGGGCAGATTTTGTAGTGTGTCGGGCGGGAGCGTTAACCATTGCTGAATTGTCAGCGGTTGGCATTGGAAGTTTATTAGTCCCGTACCCTTACGCTGCAGATGATCATCAAACACATAACGCTCGGTTCTTGGAGCGGGTGGGTGCTGCAAAAATAATGCCACAAGCAGAAATGACACCCAGTAAGCTTGCCGATCTGTTGTCTCGTCTGTTTGTTGATAGAAGTAAATTAAGACAAATGGCAGAAGCGGCTTATACAGTTGCTAAACGTAATGCGCTCATTGACATGAGTTTATATTGTGAGGAAATGGGTAATGATGCATACAAAAAAATCCGAACTTAGTATGAGGCGGATCCGATCGGTTCATCTCATTGGGATTGGTGGTGCGGGTATGGGTGGCATTGCTGAGGTTTTGCTCACATTAGGTTATCAGGTAACCGGTTCCGATCCGGCACAGAACGCTATGGTAACACGGCTTAAGAGCTTGGGTGTACCCATTGCTGAGACACATAAGGCCGAAAATATTGAACATTGTGATGTGGTTGTGGTGTCAAGTGCTATTGCAGAAGATAATATTGAACTGAAGTTGGCCAAGGAGCGACGGATCCCAGTCGTGCAGCGTGCCACTATGCTTGCAGAGCTGATGCGCTTTAAACAAGGAGTGGCAGTTGCTGGTACTCATGGTAAAACAACAACGACGAGTTTGGTTGCAAGCCTTATGGCCGAAGGTGGGCTGGATCCTACTTTTGTGATTGGTGGACTTTTAAATAAAGTAGGGACGAATGCCAAGTTAGGAGCGGGTCCTTATTTTGTTGCTGAAGCAGATGAAAGTGATGCTTCTTTTTTACATCTAATGCCGATGATTTCCATCGTAACCAACATTGATCAAGATCACTTGGAAACGTATCAAAATGATTTCTCAGTATTGAGAGAGGCGTATTTACAATTTTTGCATAACCTGCCTTTTTATGGTTTGGCGGTTGTGTGTGTAGATGATTTAGAAATAAAGAAATTACTACCGCGTATTGCGCGTCCAACTATTACTTATGGATTTGCGTCTGAAGCTGATGTTCGGGCGATTGATTTTACTCAAGCAAATGGTGCAACACATTTTACAGTTTTGAGAAAAGATTGTGTTCCCCTCAAAGTTACTTTAAATTTACCAGGTAAACACAATGCCCTCAATGCACTGGCTGCTATTGTAGTGTCTACGGAAGAAGGTGTGAGTGATGAAGCGATACAGCAAGGGTTATTACATTTTCAGGGAGTGGGTCGACGGTTTCAAATGTTGGGTAAAATTGAAACCGCTCAAGCAACCGCTCAATTAGTAGATGACTATGGACACCATCCACGAGAAATTCAAGCTGTCTTGGAAGCAACACGTTCGGGTTGGCCGGATAAACGATTAGTCATGGTGTTTCAACCGCATCGTTATACCCGAACTAAAGCCTTGTTTGAAGATTTTGTTTCAGTTTTGTCTGGGGTGGATGTGTTGATTCTGTTGGAAGTGTATTCAGCTGGAGAAGATCCTATTATAGGAGCAGACAGTCGTGCATTAGCATCTAGTATTCGTCAGCGTGGTAAACTCGATCCTATTTTTATCAATGATCAAACAGAATTAACTGAGGTGCTCGAACGGATCCTAAAATCGGGTGATATGGTTTTGACACAGGGGGCGGGAGATATTGGACGTTTGGCCCGACATTTAGCTGAGTGTTTGAGTGTTTCATGAGAGGTGTGTTGAAATACAATGAGCCTCTTGCCCCCTATACCTCATGGCATATTGGAGGCACAGCGGATCAATACTATCGACCTGCCGATATTGAAGATCTGGTAGACTTTCTAACGACTTTGGATACAACAACGCCTGTAACCTGGCTTGGTCTTGGGAGTAATGTTCTGATCAGTGACGCCGGGATCCGTGGTGTTGTTATTCATATGTTATTTCCAAGTGTAACGTGTGTAGTAGACGATATGTCTCAGGGAGAGCAAAAAGCGGTTCGGATCGAAGCCGGTACGCCTTGTGCTAAGCTTGCGAAATTTTGTGCAAAGGAAGGGTTGTCGGGAGCCGAATTTTTTTCTGGGATCCCAGGGACTATTGGTGGCGCTTTAGCAATGAACGCGGGAGCGTGGGGTAGTGAAACCTGGAACCATGTTGTGCAGGTTGAAACAATCAATCGGTTTGGTGAACGATTTTTCCGAAAACCTAATGAGTTTGTAGTGGGTTATCGACGTGTTGAAATGGTTCAAGCAACAGAATGGTTTGTGGCAGCTGTTTTTCAATTTGCCAAAGGCGAACCACAAGTATCAGCTGAAAAGATAACAGCGTTATTAAGGGAGCGTAACCGCAAGCAGCCGATCGGCACTTATAGTTGTGGATCTGTTTTTCGTAATCCACAGGGGCATTTTGCAGGGCAGCTCATTGAAGCATCGAAACTTAAGTCTTTTACTATTGGCAAAGCACAAGTATCGCCTAAGCACGCAAATTTTATTTTGAATTTAGGTAAAGCAACCGCTCAGGACGTTTTGTGTTTGATACAGCACATTCAAACCACTGTGTTAGCGGATCATCAGGTTACGTTGCAACCCGAGGTGAAAATGTTAGGTTTTTAACCAATACCTACTGTTTTTTAAGACATATTTGATACAGCCAACTGCTTTAAATTTGCATTCTGCTCTGTCTTCACACATAGTTTTATTAGTAAACACTAAGGGTGTGAATGAAATTGAGAATGGAGTACAATGCGCCATTTAGTGGTTGTGAATCACCAAGTAGGAAAGGCAAATAACCAATGTCTTGGATACGTTTTTCGCTTACTTATATACCGCTAGCAGCATTGGCTGTAGGTTTATGGTGGTTAGCCGAGGGGATTGAGGTTCCAGAGCGCTTTCCATTGAGGGTAGTAGAAATACGCAGCGAGCTGCGTAGTATTCGAGAGGAACAGGTTAAGAAAGTTACCTCACCATTTTTGGTTAAAGGTTTCTTTGGTTTGGATGTGAGGGCCTTACGCGACGCTCTGGAGCAATTGCCTTGGGCGCAGTCGGTAGATGTGAGGCGCGGTTGGCCAGATCGTTTGTTGGTGTCGATACGAGAGCAAACGGCACAGGCCAAATGGGGCAAAAATGGCGTTCTGAGTACGGAAGGGGTAGTTTTCTATCCACCTCATGACACCCTGCCTCTAGGATTAGTTTCTTTTAGTGGGCCTGAAAGCCGCGCAAAAGAAATGTTGACACAGTATTTAGAGTTATTGGAGCGTTTAGCACCGGTTGGTCTAGCGTTACAATCTTTAGAATTGTCGCCAGCAGGGGTTTGGCGCGCTGTTTTGGATAACGGCATTGCTTTGATATTAGGGAGGACTGGTTTGAATGAGTCGATGGGACGATTTGTCTTGGCTTATCAAACTAAACTTCAGGCGAAAAGCCAAGGGATTGCATATGTTGATCTACGCTACTCAAATGGAGTAGCAGTTGGTTGGAAATAGGGCGTTCAATAGACAAAATACGGTGGGGGGAAAATGCCCAGAAAAACAGATAGAAATTTAATTACCGGTCTTGATATTGGTACTTCAAAAGTAACGGCAGTTATTGGAAGCGTTAATTTTGATGGAAATGTAGACATTATCGGTGTGGGTTCACAGCCTTCGCATGGTTTGAAAAAAGGTGTTGTGGTTAATATTGATGCAACGGTGCAATCCATCCAATTGGCGTTGGAAGAAGCAGAGGGTATGTCTGGTTGTCGTATCCAATCTGTGTTCACTGGTATTTCAGGCAACCATATTCGCAGCTTTAATTCAAATGGCATTGTTGCTATTCGCGGTTCTGAAATCACCGTGTCTGATGTTGAACGAGTGATTGATGCAGCAAGAGCGGTTGCGATTCCTGCTGATCAAAAAGTCCTGCACGTATTACCACAAGAATTCATTATTGATAACGAAGGTGGTATTCGTGATCCCATCGGTATGACAGGTGTTCGTCTAGAAGTTAGAGTACACATCATTGTGGGTGCAGTGAGTGTTGCACAAAATATTGTGCAGTGTGTGCGTCGATGCAATTTAGAGGTCGATGACATTGTTCTGTCACAGTTAGCCTCTAGTGCCGCAGTTTTAAGTGAAGACGAAAGACAACTAGGTGTTTGCCTCATTGATATTGGAGCAGGAACCACAGACGTTATTGTGTTTGCTAATGGTGCTATTCAGCATACGGCAGTCATTCCGGTTGCAGGAGAGCAAGTGACTAACGATATTGCGGTTGCTTTGAGAACACCTACACAAAATGCCGAAGCCATTAAGCTTGAGCATGCCTGCGCGCTAGGAGATTTAGCGGACGCAGAAGCGATGATTGATGTACCAATGATAGGTGGCAGACAACACAAACAGATCTCCCACAAAGCTTTGGCTGAAGTCATTGAGCCGCGTTTTGAGGAACTGTTTTCGTTGGTTCAAGCAGAATTACATCGTAGTGGTTTGGATCACGCGCTTGGATCAGGTGTGGTGATAACCGGTGGTAGTGGACGGATGGAAGGTATCACGGAACTGGCAGAAGAAGTATTTCATATGCCAGTGCGGTTGGGCGTTCCACATAATATTTCTGGTTTGTTGGAGGTGGTACGTAATCCCATTTATTCAACAGCCGTTGGGTTGTTGCAATATGGATATCAAAATCGTGAGCAACAATATCGTGTCGAATTTAATCCTGGACAAAATTTCAAAGGGCTGGTTAGCCGTGTGAAAAATTGGTTTCAGGGAAACTTTTAATAAGGAGCACCTTACATGTTCGAATTAACAGACAGTTTACCAGCAAATGCAGTTATCAAAGTGATCGGTGTTGGTGGTGGTGGTGGTAATGCTATCCGACATATGTTGGGAGCTGATATTAAAGGTGTAGAATTTATTCGCGCCAATACCGATCGTCAAGCTTTAGAAGACGATTTGGCTGGTGTTATTTTGCAGTTGGGTACAGATATTACCAAAGGTCTGGGTGCTGGTGCAAACCCTGAGATTGGACGTCAAAGTGCGCTTGAAGACAGAGATCGCATTCATGAAATTTTAGAAGGCGCCGATTTAGTCTTTATTACTGCGGGCATGGGGGGCGGAACAGGAACTGGTGCTGCACCGGTGGTTGCTGAGGTCGCTAAGGAAATTGGAGCGCTCACAGTAGCTGTTGTAACGAAGCCGTTTCCATTTGAAGGCAAAAAGCGTATGGAGCATGCTGAAAAAGGCATTCAGCAACTCAGTCAGGTTGTGGATTCGCTTATTACAATTCCTAATCAAAAATTATTAAGTGTTTTAGGTAAAGGGGTTACTTTATTAGATGCTTTCAGAGCAGCTAACGATGTGTTGTTAGGCGCTGTTCAAGGTATTTCTGAACTTATTACTAAACCAGGTCTTATTAACGTGGACTTTGCTGATGTACGTACAGTGATGTCTGAGATGGGTGTGGCAATGATGGGTACCGGTTATGCAACTGGCGAGAATCGTGCACGTGTTGCTGCTGAAGCAGCAATTTCCAGCCCCTTGTTAGACGATGTGAGTCTTTCAGGTGCACGTGGTGTTCTAGTGAACATCACTGCAGGACAAGATATGTCTATTGCCGAATTTGAAGAAGTCGGTGATGCCATTAAAGGGTTTACCTCTGAAGACGCAACCGTCATTGTCGGTACGGTTATTGATCCAAGCATGTCTGATGAATTAAGAGTTACCTTAGTTGCAACAGGGTTAGGTAAAGCATTGGGTAGTATGCGCAGTAGTGCCTCACTCAATACGCATGACACGGGTCGTGATGCAAATGCTGCTCGTCGTCCAGGTGCTGTATTAAGTAAACGTGCTGTTGAACCTGTCGAACCTGGTATGGACTATCCCTTTTTAGATATTCCTGCGTTTTTGCGACGTCGCACACCTGTTGAAGGTGCTGAATGTGATTAAGCAAAGGACTTTAAAAAACACCATTCGAGCAATGGGGGTTGGTTTACACACAGGTGAAAAAGTATTTTTGACTTTGAAACCTGCGACCGTTGATTCGGGTATTGTTTTTCGGAGAGTTGATCTCGATCCAGTTGTTGAAATTGCTGCGAGAACGGAAAACGTGGGTGATACAACGCTGTCTACCACTTTAATGAAAGACGGCGTTCGTGTGGCAACTGTTGAGCACTTACTTTCTGCGATTGCAGGTCTTGGTATTGATAACATCACTGTTGAGTTAAGTGCAGCTGAAGTGCCGATTATGGATGGCAGTGCAGGTCCTTTTGTCTTTTTGTTGCAATCGGCTGGCATTTTGGAGCAAGAGGCACCTAAAAAATTCCTGAAGATCAAACGTAAAATTACTGTCAGAGATGGTGATAAATGGGCAAGCCTTGAACCGTATGATGGTTTTAAGGTTTCCTTTACGTTGGATTACGATCATCCGGTATTAAAAAACAGCATGCAAGAAGCAACTTTGGATTTTTCAAGCACCTCTTATGTGAAAGAGGTCAGCCGGGCACGTACATTTGGTTTTTTGTCTGAGTATGAATGGCTAAAAGCGAATAATCTAGCGCTAGGTGGCAGTTTAAATAACGCGATTGTTATAGACGATTATCGAGTGATTAATGAAGATGGTTTGCGTTACGAAAACGAGCTAGTGAAACATAAAATTTTGGATGTTGTAGGGGATATGTATCTGCTTGGTACCGGAGTGTTGGGCGCTTTTCGTGGGTTTAAATCGGGACATACTCTGAATAACTTACTGTTGCAAGAATTATTGGCTAAAAAATCCGCTTTCGAAATTGTTACTTTTGAAGATAAGACACTTTCACCTATTACTTATCTATGTCCAGCAACCACTCCAGCAGCATAAGCTCTACACTTATTTCCCGTGCTCTGAGAGACGTAATAGGGCTTTTTTAAGCGGATTATGATCAATAGTCTCTGCTGCAACCTGAAGTGTTTTTGCACTCTGTGCAGATACAGTAGGTGGGTAGAGAATAGTGGTTTGTTTAGGTTCTTCTTGTGGCTGAACTAGCACTTGAATGGACTTAATGGCTATAAATTCCGACTGTTCTTGCAGAACTGTCAGTAGTTCCGCTTCTAAAAAACGAAACTGATGGCTTAGGGCAGGTGAATCAACTACAAGGAATAAAGTACCTTGGCGTAGATTGGCGATTCGACAGGCGCCACTCAAGATGCTTGGGAGTTTTTGTTGAATTTGGTGATTTAGTTTGGCTAAATGGTCAACTTTGTTTACAATCTCATAAAGTACGGATGAATCGGTCAGGATCTCAACGAATGAATGTTTTTTGGGTCGTTTCATTCGATAATTGTAAGTTAAATAGGCGAAAATAACTATGGTTATTGGAAATTTGTTAAAGAAGACGTTTGGTAGCCGCAATCAGCGAGTGGTCAAACGGTTTAAAAAAGTAGTTAACCAAATAAATACCATAGAGTCCACTTTGGTTGCCTTGTCTGATTCAGAGCTTGCGGCTAAAACAGACGAATTTAAAGACCGCTTAGCAAGGGGCGCCACCTTAGATGAATTATTACCTGAAGCCTTTGCGGTTGTAAGAGAAGTTTCCAAACGGACGTTGCGCATGCGACATTTTGATGTGCAATTAATTGGAGGTATGGTTCTACATCAAGGCAAAATTGCTGAAATGCGCACAGGGGAAGGAAAAACGTTAGTTGCCACTTTACCCGTATATCTGAATGCGCTAACGGGTCGTGGTGTGCACTTAGTGACCGTTAATGATTATTTAGCAAAACGCGACGCAGAATGGAATGCACCTGTTTATAATTTCTTAGGCTTAAGCGTCGGCGTTATTGTGCATGGGCTGGATAATAAAGAGCGGCAAGCCGCCTACGCCGCTGATATTACTTATGGCACAAATAATGAATTTGGTTTTGATTATTTACGTGACAACATGGTTTTCACAGCAGAAGAAAAAGTACAACGACCTTTAAATTTTGCAGTCATCGATGAGGTGGATTCAATTTTGATTGATGAAGCTCGAACACCTTTGATTATTTCAGGAGCAGATGAAGACAGTTCCCGACTTTATGAGCACATCAATAAAATTGTACCTTATTTGACTAAGCAAGAGCAGGAAAAAGGACCTGGCGACTATAGCGTTGATGAGAAAGCAAAACAAGCTTTCTTAACAGAAGAAGGGCACGACAAAGTCGAAAAACTGTTATTGAAAGAAAAGCTTTTGAAGGAAGGGGAAAGCTTATACGATGCACATAACATCAGTTTAATGCACCATCTATATGCTGGCCTTAAAGCGCATGCCTTATTTAAACGCGATGTGGATTACCTGGTCGCCGACAATCAGGTGGTTATTGTGGATGAGCATACGGGTCGCGTGATGCCTGGTCGTCGTTGGTCTGATGGGATCCATCAAGCCGTTGAAGCTAAAGAAAATGTCTCTATTGAAAATGAAAATCAAACATTGGCGTCGATTACTTTTCAGAATTATTTCAGACTGTATCAAAAACTATCAGGTATGACTGGAACAGCAGATACGGAAGCCTATGAGTTTCAGCAAATTTATGGGTTGGAAGTGGTTGTGATCCCAACCAACCGACCTAATCAGCGTAAAGACATGGGTGATCTGATTTATTTAACACAAGCTGAGAAATTTTCAGCAATCATTGAAGATGTTGAAGCGTGTGTTAAGAGGAAACAACCTGTCTTGGTTGGAACCATTTCAATTGAAACTTCCGAATTTTTATCCGGGCTGTTAAAGAAAAAGGGTATTGCCCACCAGGTATTAAATGCTAAACAACATGAAAGAGAAGCTGAAATCGTTACCGAAGCTGGGCGCCCTAGCGCTGTTACGATTGCTACCAATATGGCTGGTCGAGGTACCGATATTGTTTTAGGGGGTCGTTTAGCGCCTGATGCTGATGAAGCTGAGAAGGCGCAGTGGGAAGCAAAACATGCCGAGGTGATTGCTGCTGGCGGGTTGCATATTATTGGTACTGAGCGTCATGAGTCTAGACGTATTGATAACCAGCTCCGTGGGCGTTCTGGTCGACAAGGTGATCCTGGTTCGACGTGCTTTTATTTATCCTTGAAAGATAACTTGATGCGGATTTTTATTTCCGACAACATTTCAGGGTTACTGAGCAAGCTTGGATTAAAAGATGGAGAAGTTTTAACGCATCCATTGGTTTCACGTGCTGTAGAAAAAGCGCAACGTAAAGTAGAAGGACATAATTTTGATGTACGTAAGCAACTTCTAGAGTTTGATGATGTTGCTAATGATCAGCGTAAAGTAATTTATCAACAACGAAATGAGTTGATGGAAGCAAGCGAAATCAAAGATGTTATTGCAAATATCCGTGAGGATGTTGTTCAAAAGGTTGTTTCGGAGTTTATTCCGGAGCAAAGTTTTGAGGAACAGTGGAACATTCCAGGGCTTGTGAACAGCTTGGATCGTGACTACGGCATTAAACTACCTATTGAGCAGTGGATAGAACAAGAAGATCACCTGGACGAAGAGGGGATCAAACAGCGAATATTAGTTGAATTTATTGGTGTGCATAAAGCTAAAGAAGAAGAAATTGGTTCCGATTCTATACGACACGTTGAAAAAAGCGTCATGTTAGGAGTGATGGATAATCAATGGCGCGAGCACCTTGCTGAAATGGATCATCTGCGTCAGAGCATTCATTTAAGAGGGTATGCACAAAAAGATCCTAAACAAGAATATAAGCGTGAAGCTTTTACGTTGTTTTCCGAGATGTTGGATCGTATTAAGCTAGAAGTTATTGAAGTCTTAACACGGGTTCAGTTTAGGAGCGAGGCAGATGTAGAGGCCATTGATTCGCAACGACATCAAGAATCTCAGAATTTGCAGTTTACACATGCAGCAGCACCCCCTGTGGCAGAACCTACAGAGGAGGGCGAGCCACTGGCTATGAAGCCTCAACCGTTTACAAGACAAGTTGCCAAAGTGGGTAGAAATGACTTGTGTCCTTGTGGGTCCGAGAAAAAATACAAGCTTTGCCATGGAAGACTCGCTTAAGTGAGTTTACATAGTCCGCGGCGTTCTCATCATGTGTCGATGGGGCTTATTGTGCGTGAAGATCAGCGTATCTTAATCAGCTCACGCACGGCAGACAGAGTCCAGGCCGGCTTTTGGGAGTTTCCGGGTGGCAAGCTGGAGGCAGGCGAAACTCCAGAGCAAGCGTTGGTTCGTGAATTAAAAGAAGAGATTGGGATCGAAGCACAAGAATATACTTTTTTAATCAGTCACCAACATGTATATCCTGAGCATGACGTTTTGTTGGAAGTGTTCTTGGTGACAAAGTACACCGGCGAGCCACAATGTCTCGAAGGACAAGAAATTGCTTGGGCAAAACTTGAAGAATTTTCTCAGTATGATTTTCTTGAGGCCAACAAAGAAATCATGCAAAAACTTGGAAGTTCATTTCTATCTTAAGTACCAAAATGCTCTTCGATGCATTTGGGAAGATGTTCTAAAATAAAATTCACTTGTTCATCGTTAATGATCAGAGGTGGCAATAGGCGGATAATGCTCTCCGCACTCACCGTAAACAGTAAACCTTTTTCTAAACCTACTTTCATGATGTCTCGACAGGGCTTATCCATTTCAATGGCAATCATTAATCCTTTACCGCGAATTTCTTTAACATTAGGATGACTAGACAGCTTTTCTTTTAAGCCTGACAGTAGCGCATTACCTTGTTTTTCAGCGTTCTCCCAGAGTTTTTCTTGCTCAATGGTCTTCAAAGTTGCTAATGCTGCCACCATTGCGAGTGGGTTGCCTCCGAAAGTGGATCCGTGTGATCCTCGTGTAAATAACTTTGCAATAGATTCGGTTGCAAGACAAGCGCCGATTGGAACCCCATTGGCCAGCCCTTTTGCCATCGTTAAAATATCAGGTAATATTTTTTGTGTTTGGTATGCAAATAATGAGCCTGAGCGTCCCATGCCACACTGTACTTCATCTAGGATCAGTAGCCAGCCTTTTTGATCACAGATGGCACGGAGTTTTTGCAGATAATCAGGCGCAGGGATGTGGATCCCACTTTCACCTTGGATAGGCTCAAGAAATATAGCTGCAATATGATTATGTCCTTTCGCTGCAGCTTCAATGGCGCGTATATCATTGAAAGGCACTGGGACAAAGCCATGCAATAACGGTCCAAAACCCTTTTGAATTTTCTGTGTGCTGATGGCAGAGAGGGCGCCTAGAGTTCTACCATGAAAACCACCGTCCATGACAAGGATCTGCGGCTCATCAAAACCTTTTTGGTGTCCATAGAGTCGAGCAAGTTTTAGCGCTGCTTCAGTTGCTTCAGTACCTGAGTTACAGAAAAAAGCTTGTGCTAATCCCGTGGCTTCACAAAGACGCTTGGCTAGTTCTATTTGTGACGGGATCTCATAAATATTAGAAGTGTGTAATACCTTGCTTGCTTGTTCTTGAATTGCTTTAGTGACAGCAGGGTGTGCATGACCTAGACCGGTAACCGCGATACCGCATAGAGCGTCTAAATATTTTTTGCCAGAGCTGTCGTAGAGCCAAGCGCCCTCGCCTTTTTCGAAAGCAATAGGAAGGCGATTATACACTTGCATTGTTCTATCATCCACGGTTGGCTCCTTTTGGTATGTCTTACTTTAAATATATAGAGAGTCTTTTTTCTAATTAAGTTTCATGTGTTATAGAAATTCTTTACTCAATGACTGAGTATACACTCAGCGAAACAAAATGCGTATGTGTAAATCTGAGCAAGAGTGTCGTTTTTAAAGACCAAACTGGGCGGGATCTGTTTCAAAGCGTTCCTTTTCCATCCATATCCACTGTGCCAATGACACGGTATGATTGTTTAGAGGTAGTATTGGATGTAAAGGGGCGCGGCTTTTATAACCTCTCCAATTTTTCTCATGATATGCTCCATATTTTGGCAGGATCGTCTAGTACTAAACTCCTGGTGAACTCTTGTGTTCTGCCATAAGCCTTGCATCTAGTAGACACGCTGCTGCACGCGCTCCACTTATATAAGCGCCATGCATGCTACCCATTGACTCCCCTGGGGCGGTGTATTCACCGGCTAAAATAAATCGTCCATCCATGTCGGTGGAGCGTAGAGTCTCAAGATCTGCAGGTGTCGTTTGGTTTGTGGGTGCAGACCAAGCGCCTAGTGTGTGCTGATCAGCCTCCCAATGCGATACTTGTGTGTTTTTGGGTTCTGGTGCATCAGGATATTTTTTTCTTAAAACAGACAGCAGTCGTTGAACAAGACTTTGTTCGGAGTCGTAGTTGGAAAATTTAGCATCCTCACCACTGAATGAAACAATTAAGACAGGTGCATGCGTATCTGAAAATTTGTGCGCATTAATAATAGGTATAAATTTAGGTAAATCAGGTTGATCCAGCATGAAGAAGATGGCATCGGGTCCACTATCTGGCTCTTGTGGGTTTTCGCACCAAAAAGGCTCATCGAATTCCAAAATAATTTTGTTTTGCAAGGCAATTTGCATAGTATCGAGTGCGGTATCTTTTTCTGGTGAAAGTTGGGGAAGTTCAACTTTCTTTTGTTGAAGGATCCCAAGCGGTAGCGCGCAGACGACTGATTCACCTTTAATTTCTCTACCATCGTGTGTTGTCACTAGCATATAAGGTTCAACATGTTCTATCTTGCTCGCTTGTGTATTAAATTCACAATAGAATTTTGGGTTTTGTTTCAGCTGAGTAAACATGCGTTGCAGAAGGGTTTCGTAGCCACCAGATGCTGTTAGAAACTCATCGGGAGTGTCACCATCAAAAGTACCATCCATTGGATCATTAAGTGGTGTATTACGCAGTTTTTTCATCTCAACACCTTCATAGGCGAGAACGGTTGACTCTTCGGCGACCATCCAGGCAAATGTATCAGTTAGGGTAGTTAACGTAACCGGAGAAGCTTCTTTCGAGCTTATCTTTTTACTATAAGATTCGAAGCATTGTAATATTGCCATGCTCGTTGCTTCATCTGCGATCTCTTCGCTGGGGAATAGAATGGTGGAATCTTCTATGTCTTCAAAGCTCACTGGTTTAGAAGTTACACCGTGTTGCTTGGTGAGTGCTATAATTGGATTTTTCTCTCCTGCAACACTGCCTTGCCCCTCATCAAGTCCATGAATAAACATTGGGCCGAGTGGGATTTTAGTTCCATCTGCAGTCGTATAAGATTGTGCACGTCCTCCGGCTTTTGAGCGTGCTTCAATTAAATGTACTCGGTGGCCTTGTGCCAACAATTCTCTAGCAGCGCTGATTCCAGCCATACCAGAACCTACGACGATGAACGGTAGTTTATCATCGTCACTTGCTTTAGAAGTGTACTGAGTGAGCATAATAGTATAGGGCAAAAATCCTACTTTTTAGAAAAATTGCTTTCTGCAAAATTCCAGTTTGCGATTTCCCAAAAAGCATTCAGGTATTTAGGGCGTGCATTACGATAATCAATGTAATAGGCATGTTCCCAGACATCGCAAGTGAGTAGTGGGATCTGTTGATTTCGTAGCGGTGTATCTGCATTGCTTGTGCTAACAATTTTTAAAGCACCCGAAGCCTCCTTGACTAACCAAGCCCATCCAGAACCAAAAGTACCTAGCGCAGTTTTAGTGAACTGTTCTTTGAATTTTTCGAATGAGCCAAAGGTTGCGTTGATAGCATCGGCGAGCTCACCAGAAGGTCTTTCATCTCCGGTTGAACTTAAGCTGTTCCAATAGAACGTGTGGTTCCAGATCTGTGCTGCATTGTTAAAAATAGGGCCCTTGGCTTTTTGGATGATCTCTTCTAGAGACAGATCGGCAAATTCAGAACCTGAAATTAAGTTATTCAGATTTGTTACATAGGTTTGATGATGCTTACCATGGTGGAACTCAAGTGTTTCTCGTGAAATGTGGGGCTCTAGAGCGTTTAATTCATAGGGAAGGTTTGGGAGTTCAATAGCCATGGTTCGTTCCTTAAATAGCGTTACAGGCTAGAATTGTATCAACCCTAGCCTGGAAAAGTAAAATATTCGGTGGATTCCTTTTTAGGCTGTTTTCAAGTAGAATTCTCAAAGGTGACTAACCCTAATATAAGGTGATTTTAATGACTGCAGTAGAGACAATGGATAAAATTAAACGACAAATCGCTAACAATGATGTGCTGGTGTATATGAAAGGCACACCTATTTTTCCAATGTGTGGTTTTTCTTCACAGGTCGTTCGGATTTTGGATGAGTTGAATACGCATTACGCTTACGTAAATATTTTAGAGAATCCAGACATTCGTGCTGAATTGCCTAAATTTGCCAATTGGCCTACTTTTCCACAACTCTATGTGAAAGGTGAATTGATTGGTGGGTGCGATATTATTACGGACATGCATAAACAGGACACGCTTAAACCTGTATTAGAAAAAGTAAACGGCGTAGCGGATTCTCCGGAGAGTGTGATAGCCGTTGAGTAGTATGGTTGCGAGGGCAGGAAAAACGCTTTTTGTTTTTCTGCTCTTATATTCATGTGCCGTCATTTCAGAAGCGCCTAAGACATTTGCTGAAGCTAAAAAGGCAGCTCGTGTTCTCTATAAAGATCATCGTATTACTTTCTACTGTGGTTGTCGTTATGACAAACACAGCAGAAAAGTAGATCTAGAATCCTGTGGGTATAAAGTTGTAAAGAATAAAAAGCGTGCTGAGCGCTTGGAATGGGAACATATTGTTCCAGTCAGCTTGTGGGGGCAATCTTTAGAGTGCTGGAACGAAGCGATCTGTTGTGATGAAAACAATTCTTGTTATAAGGGACGCAATTGTTGTCGAAAAATCGATAGTGCTTTTGCTAAGATGGAGGCAGATTTGCATAATTTAGTGCCTGCTATTGGTGAAGTAAACGCACGACGATCAAATTTTCAGTTTAATTTTTTACCAAAAATATTAGATGTTTCGGGTTTGAAAATTGATGCAAAAACGCAGCAAGCAGAACCGGATATACGTGTTCGAGGTGCAATTGCGAGAACCTATCTGTACATGGCCGATACTTACGAAATCCCATTGACTGTACAGCAAAAAGAATTATTTTTAGCCTGGCATGCCGATCATCCACCAGAAGAATGGGAGGTTGAACGTGATTGGCGTATCGCCAACATTCAAGATCATCATAACCCTTATGTCTCTTCTTTTCAAAAAACAGATCTTGAGTTACCTCGTACCGATCCTAAAGTGATAGGTCTGTTGTACCATGCAATGAAAGTCACGCATGATATTTTTACTCAGAATGGTATTCAGTATTGGGTGCAAGACGGAACCCTTTTGGGGGCAGTGCGGCATCAAGGTATTATTCCTTGGGACGACGATATTGATTTACGGATCTATCCAGGTGAAGAAAGTAAAATTGAAACGGATATTATTAAAAATGCATTTGCCGCTCAAGGATATTCTATTTATCGTGATTGGCATGGGTTTAAAATCGCACCTATTCAACCGACAAGTTATGGACAGTTTGTTCGTTCAGTAAACACTAAGCGATTGAATTTCTGGCCCCACATCGATGTGTTCAGTTCAGAAAAGTCAGCGCAAAAGCTGATGATGGCAGGTAAGGCACGACGCAAGTGGCCTAAACTGCATTTTAGGGAGTCGGAAGTGTTTCCTTTGAAAGAAGTTCCATTTGGTCCTATTGTTGTCAACAGTGTCGCAGAACCTCATCCCTATCTAAATCGATTGTATGGAAAAAATTGGGACAGAGCCGTGCGACGTATTTGGGATCACGTGGCAACCAAACGTTTGAAAAAAATCACTTATCGGTTGGTCACTACCACACCTGCAGACTACCTTTATGCAGAATTGCCAGAACCAGTAGCTGAAAAAGGTTTATAATTAAAAAGAGTTTGGAGAAAGAAAGACAATGGAAGAATTGACTTTAGTCCAAAAGATAATGATTTGGTCCATCCCAGTTCTATTTGCTGTTACAGTGCATGAAGTCGCACACGGCTGGGTTGCCAAGCAGCTTGGGGACAAAACGGCACTGATGCTAGGGCGTCTCACTTTAAATCCTATTGCTCATATTGATCCCGTTGGGACTATCGTTGTTCCTATGCTTTGCTTATTTCTAGGTGGCTTCGTGTTTGGCTGGGCGAAACCCGTACCTGTGGATTGGCGCAATCTTAGGAAACCTCGGCGTGATGCGGCATTGGTTGCTCTTGCTGGACCAATGTCCAATTTTTTGATGGCATTGCTTTGGGCTTTGGTGATTAAACTAGGCATGAGCTTATACCAACAGGGTATGGGTGAGGCTGTCTTTCTCGTGTACATGGGACATGCGGGGATCTTAATCAACTTAATCTTAATGGTACTTAATTTATTACCGATTCCTCCATTGGATGGGAGTCGAGTGATGTCAAGTTTACTTAAACCCAAGTGGGCAATGCATTATGAACGACTTGAACCTTACGGTTTCTTTATATTGCTGGGGTTGCTTGTGTTAAATATTTTGCCTTGGCTATTATCTCCACCGATATTCATCTTACGTCAGGGATTAGCTAGTATCTTTGGTATTTAGTTTGTTGATAAACAAACTTTTTGGTGCGAATTTTCTGTTTAAACCAGATATAATGTGAGGGTAAACAAAATGTTGAGAATGGTTAAGTGAAAAAAGCGGTCTTAAATATCTTCTGGTTGTTATTGATACCCACGGTGGCTTTGGCAGTACAAATTAAGACACTGTATGAAGTAGAAGTACCCATCGAAACAAGTGAAGGTGCAACCGAACAAAAGCTACTGCTGCGTGAAGCCTTTCAGGAAGTGCTCGTACGAGTCAGTGGTTCAGATAAAGTGTTGGGTAATAAATTAACGCTTGAAGCTTTAGAAAATCCAGATAAATACATTGTACAGTTTTCTTATCATGAGCCTGAAGAAAATCTGCGTACGCTACGTGTGAAGTTCAATGAAAAACTTGTGAATCAGCTGCTCGATACCTCACAAGTTAACATTTTAGGTAAATCAAGACCCTCAATATTAGTCTGGGTGATTGTTGAGCAAGATGGGGTGCCCTATTTTGCAGGCTTAGAACCTAATGATTTGTCATTGGTTACAAAAATGGATGAAGTATTTTTGCATAGGGCTATCCCCGTTTTTTTCCCAATGTTAGATCTGACTGATACAGAACGTGTGAGTGAAATTGAAATTCAAGAAGAAAGCTTTGCTGCCTTAGAAACAGCTTCAAAACGTTACCATCCAGAGGCAATCTTGGTGGGACGGTTACTTGAAGGAAAAGATGATTGGCAAGCTAAGTGGGTGCTATTGGAAAAAGATAGAGTTATTGATCCAGAGAACCTCATTACCTGGACAAATGCAGCAGACGACTTAGATGTTTTGTTACAAAGTGCTGCGGATGAATTGAGTCAAAAATTGATTCAAGAACAAGACCCAGTGGTTCATACTGTACAAGCGCCACATCCAGTATCAATCATTGTTTCTGGAATTGTAAGTGCGAAGCAATATAATACGATTTTCAGCTATCTCCAAAGGCTGCCTTTTATTAAGGATGTTGAAGTTTCTCAAATCACATCCCATCGTACTATTTTTGATGTCGAAACCACTGCAACGCATGAAACAATGAAAAAAATATTTTCGGATGATCAGTTGCTCGAAGAAGAGAATAATATGAACGGTTCAGATAAAGAAATCTTTTTCAGGGTAATGGGTTAATGACTACACAATTGCCACTCAATTTCCAACTTCGTGACGATGCTACACTAGAAAGCTTTTGTGTAGGAAAAAATGATGAACTGGTAGAAATGTTGCGTCGTGAAGCCGAAGGGGTCGGTGAACCCTTTATTTACTTTTGGGGCAATGAGGCAGTGGGTAAGACACATTTATTGCAAGCGGTTTGTCATGCAGCCTCAAAAAATACCCTCTCGGCATTTTATGTGCCACTACGCGAAGAAGCTACGTTGCTTCCAGGTATGTTGCAAGGATTAGAGGAATTATCACTGGTTTGCTTAGATGATATTGATTGCGTTGCTGGAAAACCTGAATGGGAAGAGGCTGTTTTTCATCTGTTTAATCGTTTACAAGCAAAGGGTGGTAGATTAATTGCTGCTTCACACGTTTCACCCAAACAACTGAACGTTCGGCTTTCAGATCTAAAGTCGCGTTTATGTTCAGGTATTAGTTATCAGTTGCAGGTGTTGAGTGATGAACAAAAAGAGCAAGTTATTGAAGCACGTGCAAATCAGCGTGGATTGAAACTCAATAAAGCGGTTTGTCGATTTTTACTCAGTCGCTGTCCACGTGATATGAATGAGTTGTTTGCAAGCTTAGAAAAACTGGATAAAGCCTCTTTGATGGAACAACGTAAATTAACGATACCATTTGTTAAACAGGTTTTGAACCTGTAATTCGTTTAAGCTTCTAATAGCTTTAGCGCAGTTGTTGCTACGCGCTTGCCAAGAGCCAGACACAGAGTCTTCTCTTCCTCACTGATCGGAAGGTTACTTTTGGGACCTGCCACGTGGCTTGCGCCATAGGGGGTTCCGCCAGATTGCGTTAGGGTCAAGGTAGGCTCAGTAAAGGGAATACCTACAATAAGGGCACCGTGGTGCAAAAGGGGGAGCATCATGCTCAGCAGCGTGCTTTCTTGTCCACCGTGTTGGCTTGAAGAAGAGGTAAACACACAAGCAGGTTTCCCAACTAGATCACCTGCTAACCAAACACCCGAAGTGCCATCTAAAAAATGTTTTAAGGAGCTTGCCATATTACCGAATCTGGTTGGACTACCCAGAGCAAGTCCTGCAGAATTCTTAAGATCTTCGAGGGTAACATAGGGATCGCCAGTAGTTGGCACAAGGGGCTCAGATTGTTCGGTTACGGTAGAAACTTGTGGAACGGTTCTCACACGGGCTTCCAGCTTATCAGTGGAGTGAATGCCACGGGCAATTAGGTTCGCCATTTCTCGAGTTGCGCCATAACGGCTGTAGTATAGAACAAGGATATAAGGTAGCATAATTAAACCTTTTAATTAGTTTGTTGCGGTCAGCTTAGCATGGGATAAACTTAGATGAAAACCATTTGTCGACGTTGTTGGGTATCAGGTCGTGTGCAGAGCGTTTTCTATCGAAGAAGCACACGTGAGAAGGCGATACAGCTTGACGTAAAAGGTTGGGTAAAAAACTTAGAAGATGGACGCGTGGAAGTGCTGTTGTGTGGAAAAGAATCGGCTGTTGTAAAAATGATTGCTTGGTTACACATTGGGCCAACACGTGCGCAAGTGGAGAATGTTCAAATGGAATCAATACGGTGTGAAAACCATGCTGAGTTTGTTATAAGAGAAGCATAATGAGTTGGATTGAAATTGTTACCTTATCAATTGTTCAAGGAATCACAGAGTTTTTACCAGTATCTAGTTCTGCACATCTGATTTTTGTACCGCAGTTGTTTGGGTGGTCCGATCAAGGCCCCAGTTTTGATATCGCCGTACATGTTGGGACACTCTTGGCAGTGATAACTTATTTTCGAATTGATTTATTAAAGATGTCTAAAAGTTTTGGTAAAGGTATTGTAGAGAAAAAATGGGATACTGACGCTAAACTTTTATGGTCCATTGGCTTTGCAACCATTCCAGTCGGCTTATGTGGATTGTTTTTTAAAAATTTTATTCAAACCTCATTGCGTTCTAGCACGGTTATTATTATCTCTACGATTTTTTTTGCACTGCTTTTATGGGTTGCCGATTGGAAAGGAAAACAGACCCGAGGCCTAAAAAAGCTAGGTTGGAAAGATGTTTGTTGGATAGGTATCGGGCAGGCGTTATCTCTGATCCCCGGTGCTTCTCGATCGGGTGTTACCCTTACCTTTGGTTTGTTTCAGGGACTTACTCGACAAGCAGCGGCACGATTTTCATTTTTATTATCCATTCCGGTGATTGTATTGGCCGGTGGTTTAGAAGCCTATGGTTTACTAAAACACCCAGTGGCTGCCGATTGGTGGACTTTAGGTATGGGGGCTTGCCTCTCAGGCATCAGTGGCTTTTTTTGCATTCATTATTTCTTAAAGATCTTACAAACCGTTGGACTAATGCCTTTTATTTTGTATCGTCTTTGTTTGGGTGGTTTTTTATTGTATATACAGTAAAGAACCAGAAACAGGTTGATTTCCATTGTTACCCATCAATTTTACTATAAAAATATACAGTTATAATTCAGTATTGTTTAAGAAGTACTTACAAAAATAAATAATAGGTCGGTTTATCTTTTCTCAAGCTTGATTGTTAAGAAAAGATAGTAAGCTATATTTTCTTTGTTAAAAAGGAGAGGGCTATGAACAGTAGGTTGGGGACATATGTTCCCATAAAGATACCAGGGGAAAGCTATAAGGCGTATATACCCGCGCTCTTACCACCAGATCCGCCAGTGCAACTAGAAAAACACTCTGGATTGCTAGAACAAGCAGCAACAGCACTGGCTGAGCTTAATCAAATAACACGTACGATTCCCAACTTGTCACTTTTTACCTATATGTTTGTACGAAAAGAAGCGTTAATTTCCAGTCAAATAGAGGGTACGCAGAGTTCTTTTTCTGATCTTATTCTTTTTGAAAACAATCAACAGCCCAATGTTGTGTTAGAAGATATCGAAGAAGTATCCTCATATGTAAAGTCAATTAATTATGGATTAAATCGTATTCATGATGGTTTTCCTTTGTCATTAAGATTATTGAGAGAAATGCACGCTATTCTATTAGCAACTGGGCGTGGTGCGAATAGACTTCCTGGAGAATTTAGGAAAACACAAAATTGGATTGGTGGAACACGGCCTGGTAATGCATTATTTGTTCCTCCTTCTATTCACTACCTAAATGATTGCGTATCAAACTTTGAAAGCTTTTTACATGATAGTAGTCTCCCTGTTTTAGTTAAAGCAGCGATTGCTCATGTTCAGTTTGAGACAATACACCCATTTCTAGATGGTAATGGTAGAGTCGGTAGGTTACTGGTTACACTATTACTGATGATGGATGGGTTACTCGAGCAACCTGTCTTATATTTAAGTTTATATTTAAAAGAAAATCGAAATATCTACTATCAGTTATTACAGGAAGTAAGAACCAAGGGTGCTTGGGAAGAATGGGTTGAGTTCTTTTTAATGGGAATTTTGTATTCCAGTAAGCAAGCTATTAGAGCAACAGAAGATATTAATGGATTATTTAAAAAAGATAGTGAAGTTATTTCATCTATGGGAAGAATAAAATTTTCTTGTGAAAAAACGTTGGAACATCTAAAAAAAGTTCCACAAGTGTTTGCTATTTTATTAGCGAAAGAAATGAATATGTCAGTGCCGACCGCTAGAAATGTTTTAAACTCAATGGTGAAAATGGGTATAGTAGATGAAGTGACGGGGAAAAAACGTGATAAAATTTATCTATATAGAAAATATCTAAATCTATTAGAGAAGGGCACTAAACCTCTGAACTGAACTAGGTGGATGGTACCAACTTTGGATCCACTCGGTTAATTTTGAGTTCTTCTTGATAGAACAAAAAGAGTCCTACTGAGAAAATAGAGACAGCGGCAAAGTAATGCCAAGAAATAGTTTCTGCTAGGAAATACCAGCCAAAAAAAGCTGCAAAAAACGGTGTGATAAGACCGGCAAGCGACATGAACGTCGCACTGTAGCGTTTTAGTAGATACCCGTAAAGGTTATAGCAAATAATGTTTGAGATGATGCACATCAGTACGGTGTTCTGCAGAAAAACATCCGTTTGCGTCACGGGCACTGGGTTCCAGCTTTCGCCAGAGTAGTAGGAATGAAGTAGGGCAAAAACACCCCCTATTGTCATACTAATACCATTAGCCATCAGTGGTGTGTATTGAAATTCATTAATAACTTTCTTGAGTAGAATCCAGCCGTATACGCTACCAAAAACAGCAATGAGTAGTGAGATTTCAGCAAATGAAATAAAGCCAATTTCGCCAGACGCTTTTTCAGCTGGTGATTGTGCAATAAAGATTGGGATAAGTCCCATGAACCCAACCATTAAACCCAACCATTTTTTACTAGTGAGTGTCTCTTTTAAAACAAAATAAGCAACAGCTGCAGAAATGAAAGGTGAAAGACTGTAAATTAGACAAGCTTTTGAAGAAGCCATATGTTGGATCCCCCAAATCTCAGCAATATTCGTTAAGTAGATATTAAGGAAAGCGAGTAAAAAGAGAGAAACAAAGTGACTGCTTTTTATGGGTGCGCGTTTACGATTGAATAGCCACTCGTAGCTCAGCAAAAGGAGGCCTGCGAAAGCCATACGAGAGCCAATTAAAAAGAAGGGTTCACTATAGTTGAGGGTATCTTTGCTGAGTCCAAAAAGGCTGGCAAATAGAGCATAGAGTAGAATAGTAAATAGCATGGTTTGGGCTCATTAAGTAAGTTAGGGCGCATTGTATCACACCGCAGAATGAGATCCTACAGCTTTGGCTGATTTTATAAACAGTTAAAGCTGTAGGAGATTGGATTGATCGCGCAAAAAGGTTATGAGTTCTGTTAGGGGTATTTTTTGGGTTGAGTCACTCTTGCGCGCTTTATACTCAACGCTCTTTTCCAGTAAATTCTTTTCACCAATGACAATTCGGTGTGGGATCCCAATCAGTTCAGCGTCGGCGAACATGATCCCTGGGCGTTCGGAACGATCATCTAATAGAACCTCAAATCCAGCTGTGCAAAGTTCTTGATAAAGTGACTCCGTGGATTCCTGAACGGTAGTTGATTTATAAAATCCCATTGGGATCAAAACTACTTGAAAAGGTGCCATGGCTTCAGGCCAGGTAATGCCTTTCTCGTCGTAATTCTGTTCAATCGCAGCAGCCACAATGCGTGAAATCCCAATGCCATAACAGCCCATGGTTAAGGCTTGTGCTCTGCCAGATTCATTTAGTACGGTTGCCTTCATTTGTTCTGCATACTTTGTACCCAGTTGAAAAATGTGACCCACTTCAATACCACGCGTAAAATGGAGAGTGCCTTCGTGATCAGGACTTGGATCGCCTGTTTGCACAAACCTTAAGTCGCGTGTTTCAGTGAGTTTTGCATCTCGATCCCAATTAAAGCAAGCGTAATGTTCATTCGTTTTGTTGGCGCCACAAATAAAATTAGTCATTTGTGCAGCGCTGTAATCGGCGATGAGGGGGATATTTAGGTTCTGGGGCCCTACAAATCCTGGTTCACACTTTGCCAGAGTTTTTAGCTCTTCAACAGTTGCAAAGGTTAAAGGTGACAAAACCTGCTCACATTTTTCAGCTTTTATTGGATTTAACTCATGATCCCCTCGTAAAAGCAAAGCAATAAACGGTGTTTTTGGATCACGGCCTTTGACAATTAATGTTTGTAGAATATCTTTAGGTTTTACCTTTAGGTGGATTGCTTGTTCTTCTACAGATTTTATACCTGGTGTTGTCACGGTTGTGAGTGTTTCAGCATTGGATCTAGGCGCCACAGTCGGGGGTAATGCTTCAGCAAATTCACGGTTAGCCGCATAGGTGCTTTGGTTGCTGTAAACCAAGAGATCTTCGCCTGAATCAGCTAACACATGAAACTCATGTGAGAGTTTTCCACCAATGTTTCCAGTGTCCGCTAGTACAGCACGAAAAGTAAGTCCTAACCGTGTAAAGATATTTGTGTAAGCCTGAAACATTTGCTCGTAGGTTTTTTGTAAACAATCTTCATTTATATGAAAAGAATATGCATCCTTCATTAGAAATTCACGCGCGCGCATAACCCCAAAGCGCGGACGGATTTCATCACGAAATTTCAACTGAATTTGATACAGCGTGATGGGAAGTTGTTTGTAACTTTTAAGTTCGCGACGAGAGAGATCTGTAACGACTTCTTCATGTGTTGGACCAAAACAAAACTGTCGATTTTGACGATCCGTCACTTTCAGCAGTTGTGGCCCAAATTGTTCCCAACGCCCCGTTTCTTCCCACAGCTCAGAAGGTTGGATCACTGGCATTAATATTTCTTGAGCACAAAGTGCGTTCATTTCATCACGTACGATCGCTTCAACTTTTCTGAGGATCCTTAAGCCTAATGGTAGCCAGGTGTAAAGCCCTGAGGCAAGTTTGCGGATAAGACCTGCGCGTAGCATGAGCTGATGGCTAACAATTTCTGCGTCGCTTGGGATTTCTTTTAGAGTTGATAGAAGTAAGTTACTGGTTCGCACTGATTTTCCTTATAATAGGTCAAGGGCCTACGAAGGCCTTTCAAGCCCCATTCTATGGGATTTGAAGCATTTTGACTAGATTGATTGGACGAAAGTGGGTATTCAGGCCTAAAATTTAGTAGAAGCCTCACGGATCAGGATGATTAAATGGCCACTTATTTAACGGAAACTGTCTATCAGCGTTGGTATTACCAACATCAAATGAATTTAGGATATTGTATCGCGCTGCTTAATCATTTGCGTGTTCGTTTAGAAGCATTGCCATATGACAGCGACGTGGTTGAACTTGAAAATATCATCAATGACATTGATGACAATATTGAGCAGGTCAAACCTCGGGATTTTTCTGTTGAACCTTTGGTTGGTGCTGAAATGTTTTTTGAAAACATGAAAGTACTTTTTAACCTGTTAACAAAATTGGGTGGTAGTCAGAATCAGCTCAAAGGGATCTATCAAAAAGAGAAAGAACGAATCTTAAATAACCATCAGATGTTTAAGTTCAAAGAGAACCTAAAGAATATCCGTGAACGTATTGAATCAATTGAAGCACAAAACTATTCAGATGAAATAGTCGAGGATCGAGTGGCGGATCAAAACAGCTAACTCAAAGAAGGTTTAATTGTAACTTGGCTTCGTCTGACATAGTGTCTTGAGTCCAGGGTGGATCCCAAACCAAGTTTACCGAAACACTGTTGATGTTTGGAAGTTGTAAAATTTTGTCTTGGACGGTTTGTGGAAACGTTTGGGCAACAGGACACATCGGTGTTGTTAATGTCATTTCAACCTTTACGGTTCGAGCGGTTTCATCAATATCGATGGAATAGATCAAACCTAAATCATAAATGTTGACAGGAATTTCAGGATCAAAAATTTCTTTTAAGGCTTGGATCACTTCAGCCTCTAGTGTGCTCTCAGTCATCGATAGACTCCGTGGTGACTTGGATTGGTTTATCTTGATGAATGGCTGCCTCTAAGGTGTGCCAAGCCAGTGTGGCACACTTGATCCGGCTCGGAAATTCTTTAACACCGAGAAGTGCTGCGAGCTTGCCTAGTTTGTCTATGCTGCAGCCTTCTTCTTGCAAGGCGGTTCGAAAAAGCTTAGACAACGATTGAGCCTCCGTAATTGTTTTTCCTGGAAGTACTTCTGTTACTAATGAAATACAAGCCATTGAAATTGCACAGCCATTTCCGGTAAAGGTTGCTTTTTGGATGGTATCTTCTTGTATTTTGAGGTAAAGATGAATTTTATCACCGCATAATGGGTTAAACCCCTCAGCGGTTCCATTGGCATCTGGTAATTCACAGCAGTTTCTGGGGTGTGTACCATGATCGATAATAATTTCTTGGTAGAGATCTTGAATATCCATAGTGATCCTAGCGTTTAAATACCGTGTGTACTTTACGAAGGGCAGTGATCAGTTGATCGATGTCCTCCAAAGTATTATAGAGGCCAAAAGAAGCACGCGCCGTTGCAGGCACCTTAAAAAAGTCCATGATAGGCATGGCGCAGTGGTGTCCTGTTCGAATCGCAACTCCAGACTGATCGACAATACTCCCAATATCATGTGGGTGGATATTATTCATGGTGAAGGAAATCACTCCAATTTTTTCTTGTGCGGTGCCGATCAAGTTTATATCGGGCAACTCAGTTAATTGTTGTGTAGCATATTGTAAAAGCTCTTGTTCATGCTGAACCAGTAAAGGCCAGCCAATCGACTCTATATACTCTAGAGCTTTGCCGAGCCCAATGGCTTGGGCAATAGGGGGGGTGCCTGCTTCAAATTTGAAAGGAATGTCATTGTAGCTGGTCTTATCAAAGGTGACCTGTGCAATCATGTCACCACCACCTTGGTAGGGTGGAATTTTTTCTAACCAGTGTGCTTTTCCGTACAAGACTCCAATGCCGGTTGGGCCATAGATTTTATGTCCAGAGAAAGTGAAGAAGTCACAATCAAGATCTTGCACATCTACCTTAAGATGTGGCGCAGACTGAGCGCCATCGACAAAAACGGGTATATTGGCTTGATGTGCTGTATCAATAATCCTTTTGAGAGGGTTAATGGTACCCAAGGCATTAGAAACATGAGTAATGGCAAGTAATTTGGTTTTAGAAGTTAAAAGTTGATCAAGTTGATCAAGCTCAAGTTCACCTTTTTTATTCATTGGGATAACATCTAGGTGTGCTTGCTTGCGCTCGCAAAGCATTTGCCACGGGACTATATTTGAGTGGTGCTCCATGGTAGAGATCAGAATCCTATCACCTGCTTTAACGCAGTATTCGCCGAAACTGTGTGCGACTAAATTAACTGCTTCGGTTGTGTTTTTAGTGAAAATACATTCTTTGGATTCTTTTGCATTTAGGAAACGCTGAACGGTATGGCGGGCATGTTCAAATTCATTTGTTGCTTGTTCACTTAATTGGTAGACACCTCGATGGATATTTGCATTTGTCTCTTTATAGTAATTTTGAATAGCATCAATAACACATAATGGTTTTTGTGTAGTAGCTGCGTTGTCCAAATACGCTAAACGGTGGCCATGAATGGTTTTTGTCAGGATTGGAAAATCCTTTTGAAATTTATTCAGTTCCATACAGCTGATTTCGCGTAAATACAGCAATAGCTTCGGGGAGCGTATCTAAGATAGGTTCCATGAATGAATCAATCAGCAATTGCTTAGCTTCTGCCTCAGACAGCCCACGACTTCGTAAGTAGAATAAGGCGACTGGATCCAGTTGTCCTATTGTCGCACCATGGGTGCAAACGACATCATCATTATAAATCTCAAGCTGAGGTCGCGTGTTCATTTCAGCAGCTTCTGAGAGCAGTAAATTTTTATTTTCCAAATCAGCCTGAGTTGAATGAGCATTTTCAGCGACAATAATTTTCCCAGTGAATGCACCTTTTGCATTATCTTTCATGATGCCTCGTAAACAGGTGGCACTTTTTGTTTTAGGCGTATTATGCTTAATGGTCAACCCCATGTCGGATTTTTGATTTTTTTTGTTCATTTCAAGTCCGTGGAATGTGCTCTCAGCTTGTTCCCCATTTAAAGTGATGGAAGAAGATAAGCGGTTCAGCCGTCCACCAATTAGCACACTGGTGTTTTTATACGTTGAGCTACTTGCTTGTTCAATACAGGACGAAGTAATTTGCAGAGTATTCGATAATCCTATTTGCAAGTGTGCATGCGTGACTTTGGCATTTTCATGCAAAGTTAAAGTCGTATGGTTGTTTGAAAATGCAGAAGTATCGCCTAAAGCTAAATGAATTTCAATAATGGTTACGGTGCAGTTTTCAGGTGCAATAATTTTCAAGTGCGTATGAGCATGCAAGGGTGATCCTGCTGAATCTGTAATATTTAAGAAGTAAACAGGTGCATCAAGAGAGGCTTCTGGCAGTTTGATTGAAAAAGGTTGCTTTTGGAAGGCAAAATTAAGTGCTTCAAACGCGCTGAACTCGTTATTAAAAGGAATAGAGCGGTATTGAGTAAAAACAGTTGGATCAAACACTTCTGGCTTGCCGTTAAAAACGAAACAAAAAGAACCATGTGTGAGATCCAAGCCATCTTGCTTCAACAAGTCTAAAATGGCTTGCTTGCGCTCTGTGGAGAGTTTTTTCGTAGTGGATTTCAAATCTTTAAAAAAATCTGAATAGCCCATTACGTTTGAATATTTCCAGTTTTCGTGCTGGCGAGTGGGTAAGCCTAGTTTCTTAAAATGTTCCCAGGCTTTTTGCTGTTCTGCTTGAAACTGTGGATCGTCAGAAACACTTTCATTAAAAAGAGTTTCAAACCGCTCTATAATTTGATTTTCCGATAGTATTTCTGCACTCATACCCAAGCGTAACCTTCTTCTTCTAGTTTCAGAGCAAGGGACTTATCACCGGACTTTACAATTTTTCCGTCCATGAGCACATGCACAAAATCGGGTTCAATGTAGTCAAGCAGTCTCTGATAATGAGTAATTAACAAGATTGAGTTTTCAGGAGAACGCATGGTGTTCACACCCTGAGCCACTATTTTAAGAGCATCAATATCGAGTCCGGAATCGGTTTCATCTAAAATCGCCAACGCAGGCTGTAGAACAGACATTTGTAGAATTTCATTGCGCTTTTTCTCGCCACCTGAAAAGCCATCATTCAAAGCACGGGAAAGCAAGGAGGGATCCATACCAAGTTCCGACATTTTTTCTTTGACCTTAACCAAAATGTCAGCCGCATCCAGAGGTGTTTTTCCTTGCGCTTTACGGATAGCATTTAGGGCTGTTTTCAGAAAATGGATATTGCTTACGCCTGGAATTTCGACAGGGTATTGGAAACCTAAGAAAATGCCTTTCCAGGCACATTCTTCAACTGAAAATTTAAGCAGATCTTCAGATTGATATTGTATCGATCCCTGTGTAATGGTTGGCTCAGATTTGCGGGCAAGGATATTAGCCAGTGTGCTTTTTCCTGAGCCGTTAGGCCCCATAATGGCATGTACTTCTCCTCGGCCAATATTTAGATCAATACCCTTGAGAATTGAGTTATCTGCGATAGCCGCGTGTAAGTTACTAATTGTTAATAATTGGGATGACATATGATACCTCTTTATCCTACTGCGCCTTCTAAACTCACTGAAAGAAGCTTTTGTGCTTCGACCGCGAATTCCATGGGCAACTCTTTAAAAACTTGTTTGCAAAATCCATTGACGATCATTGAAACGGCGTCTTCAGTGCTGATACCGCGTTGTTGGCAGTAAAACAACTGTTCCTCACTGATTTTCCCTGTGGTGGCTTCATGTTCTATTTGGGCAGTGTTGTTTTTAACTTCAACGTAGGGAAAAGTATGAGCGCTACAACGATCCCCGAGTAAGAGAGAATCGCATTGTGTGTAGTTACGTGCGTGTTTAGCACTGGGTGCTACACGCACCAGTCCTCGATAACTGTTTTTACCAAATTTTGCAGAAATACCTTTCGAAAGAATAGTACTTTTGGTGTTGGAGCCGATGTGAATCATTTTAGTACCAGTGTCGGCTTGTTGGTGATTATTGGTTAACGCTACTGAATAAAATTCGCCAACGCTGTGATCGCCTCTGAGGACAACACTAGGGTATTTCCAAGTAATAGCGGATCCCGTTTCAACTTGAGTCCAGGAAATTTTGGATGCTTTGCCTGCACATAAGCCGCGTTTTGTGACAAAATTGTAAATACCACCTAGACCGTTAGCGTCTCCTGGGTACCAGTTTTGTACAGTGGAATATTTGATCTGTGCAGCGTCCAGGGCTATTAGTTCAACGACAGCTGCATGAAGTTGATTTTCATCGCGCATGGGGGCTGTACACCCTTCCAAATAACTTACATAACTATTCTCTTCAGCAACAATGAGGGTGCGTTCAAACTGACCAGTGGCGATGGCATTGATTCTGAAATAGGTAGAGAGCTCCATAGGGCATCGTACGCCTTTAGGAATATAGCAAAAGGAACCATCGGTAAAGACGGCAGCGTTTAAGCACGCAAAAAAATTGTCAGTGTAGGGAACAACTGTGCCCAAATATTTTTGAATCAGTTCAGGGTGTTTTTGTACGGCCTCCGAAAAAGAACAAAAAATGATCCCTTCTTTTGCCAGTCTGTCCTTAAAGGTCGTTGCAACAGATACACTGTCAAAAACTGCGTCCACGGCAATTCCATTAAGACGTTGTTGCTCTAGTAGGGGGATCCCAAGCTTTTCGTACATTGTCAACAGTTCCGGATCCAGCTCATCCAAACTTTTTGGATTCTTCTTGGGCGCTGAGTAGTAAGAAATTTTTTGATAATCAATAGGTGTATAGTTAAGGTGAGCCCAATGAGGTTCTTTTAGAGTTAGCCAATGGCGATAGGCCTTTAATCGCCATTCAAGCATGAACGCGGGTTCTTGTTTTTTGGCGGAAATTTGTCGTATGACTTCTTCATTCAAACCAGGAGGAAGGGTGTCAGACTCAATGTCAGTGCTGAACCCAGCTTGATATTCCTGAGCCATTATTTTGTCTAAATCTTTAGAGCTACTCATTTACGCTTCCTCTAAACGAAAAGGGATGGGCATGCGGCGTAATTCGGATAATTTCACTGAACGTAGTGCTTGCGTAATGATTTCGTTAATACGCAGCCAAGGTGTTTTTACGTGGCATTGATCGGCTGTTTTACAGTGATCATGACCCAGGTTACATTCGGTGATCGCAATCGGGCCTTCCAATGCATTCACCAGATCAGCCATCGTGATTTGTTCCGGAGAGACATTTAATTGGTACCCACCGTGTGTGCCACGATAGGACACTAGCAGTTTACCCTTAGCAAGTTTCTTAAGGAGTTTTGAAGCTGTTGGAAGTGCGACAGAGAGTGCTTCTGCAATTTCTCGTGCTTGAAATAAACGCAGGGGATCTTGAGCAATATATGCCATGATCATCACGCCGTAGTCGGTTAACTTAGAAATTCGAACCATTAAATACCCAACATCAATATAAGACTAAATCAGTCCAGATTGATTATAAGGGATTTTTTTTACACTGGGTACTTTTTTTATTTAGCTTTTAAGATCCGATGTACTAAATCAACTTCCGGCATGGTTTTTGCTTGAGCTTGTTGTTCCTGGCTGCCATAAGTACTGAACATAAGGGTTCTGATTTCAACAAAATGATCGCTGTGAGTTGAAGGTCGTTTGCGTGGATTTATCAACATAACCGTGCCCTCTTAAGGTTCAATAGGATTGTACGATTACTATTGTACGTTTTTAGTTAAGCAAACCTAAGAGGTATACAGCTGGCTCTTTGTTGAGCATTTGTCCTTTAATCATGTAATCCAGTAAACTAAAATTAAATCTGTTTTAAAAAACAGTTAATTTAGGTTAATGGTTAGCTCCTATTAATTGCGGCTTTTTAGCGTTCGTGGTTAAAAGAGCATTATTTTGAGTATCGAACTCAATTTGGCTTGCATCAAACAAATCCGCTTGAAAGGCTTGTGGGTTCTCGTGAGCTGTTTTAGCTAAATGGTTGAAGCACAAAGGAGTAGAGGATTGTGTATCCGCTGTTTTGGCGTAGTGTTCGAGCACGCGACTCACAAAAACCATACCTGCGGTTATGCGCTCAAACTTTTTCGTGAGAGGTTCGTCGATCTCCTGAAAACGCGCAAGATTGAGTAACACAGCAGGAAGGTAGGTTGGGTTTCTGGACCAGGTGTTTACGCCCGTGTGGAGATCAAATTGTGCTTGGAGTAAGTCCCAGTCTTGTGCTGAAAAATTTTGGGTTGCAATTTGAGCAAATTGTTGTGCTTTCTGTGGTTCATAAAGGCGAATGAAGCAAGCAAATCGAGTTAGCAAAGCTTCTTTTGGATTGCTAGGATCAAAGCCCAAAGCTTGTGCTCTTGCGTTTAAATAAGTATTGAGAGCAGTTTGGGGATTTTGTGAGTCGTGCAGGGTCTCAATGGAAGCTTTGACCATTTTGTAGCCGGTGTACGTGTCGTTATTTAATGGTCTGAAGCCGGAGATCCCCCCCTGTGATGCAGAAGCGGCTACATCACACAGCTGAATTAAAAAAGCAAAATCTAAACTTGTTGAGTCTACTTTATGTTGTTGGATACTGATTAAAAGTTTGTCAAACATTTTGCTGCCACCCTCAATATGCAAGACATGGCCGAAATGGATTTTCATACTGTTTGCAACACGTTGGATGGTGTCTTTGGTCGGTGTATCAATAGTGAAAAACCCAGGGATCACCTGATTGATAACTGCTCGCTCTTGAGACAAAACTGCATCTATCCAGTCGTCGTGATCATTCGCTGTAATTCCAAATTTTGTAGCATTGGCTCTGGCTTGGGGTGTTTTTCCCAGGTCACTATAAATAAGGGTTGCGATTACGGCTTGGTATTGTTCAGGAGAGTGAGCAACACTCTTAGCAAGATGATGTATTTCTTGGAAACTTTCAAAGCTTAAGATGGGTTCCGCTTGGCCTTGGGTGAATTTTTTATAGGCCTTTTCAGAGCCATCGTACACTAAAGCGAAGGCAACGACAGAGGAGAGTGTACGTTCAAGTTCAACATACTTTAGTTCTTTATCTAGGGTAATGAGTGGCTCTGGGTTGTTTGTGTTTAAATTTGAGAGCCAAAAGGTCCAGCCATGTTGTTCAGTATTGGATGCATTTTCTTCTGTTTTCCAAACGCCGGGATCTGCAAAATAGGCAATGGCTTCAGCGTGGTGAGCGCTAACGGGTAGGATCACCTTTTCTAGTATTTCTTGTGTTGTAAAGCTGTTTAGTTTAGGCATTGCACAAACCTCCAAAGGTATAATCAATAAATGCAGGATTATAGCAATCTTCTTAAGATATGTGTAACTATTTTTTCTTAAGTACATATAAAACACCTTGTGTTGCTACACCTAAACTCTCTCTCAGGGCGATCTCATTTTGGATCAGTATGGTAAGTTCGTTTTGTAGAGCAAGCGTTTCAATGTAAGACTTTGCATGAGCGAAGCGACCAGATTTTTGTAGCGTAAAGGGTGTTTGTTCTGAGTGTTCAATGCTGAATGTAAAAAGGCCATCTGGCAGCAGTTTTTCACTGATGTGTTCAAACAGTTGAGTTAAATCGCCGTGATAGACTAAGACATCACCGGCTATCATTATATTAAAGGGAAGTAGCATCGGTTGTGCAAGATAGTTTTTGATATCCATTTCCACCAGTTGTTCGTAGGTATCTAAAGTTTTAGCTTGTGCGAGCATTTTACTGGAAATGTCGACGCCAACCAGTTCTAAAGCGAGATCACGAAAGACCACACCACATAAACCAGTGCCGCAGCCCAAATCGAGTACGCGCCCAGCTTTGGGGCTAGCACTTAAACATTGACCAACCGCCACACGCATAAGACCAGGAACATTGTAATTGAGTTTTCCTTTAAGGTGCTGGTTGTAATAGTCTGCGTATTGATCGAAGAGAGTGGTGATATGGTCTAATGGGGTTTCAATATTATCACAGTTACCTTCTAGTGCAGCGATCATATGTTTTGCGGTAGCGTTGTTGGGATCAAGGGTTACGGCTTTTTGAAAATGTGCTAGCGCGGAGTCGTAGGATTGATCACGTAAATGAAGAATAGCAAGATTGTGGTGGGCATCGGTTAAATTGGGATCGAGCTTTATTGCTTGATTAAAGGCTTTAAGCGCATTTTCACTTTTTCCTAAAGCTAGAAAGACGTGGCCCAGCTGTCTTGCTGTTTCACTGTTGTTGGGATCGAAAGTGAAACTCTCACGTAGATATTTTTCTGCTTTTAGGTATTCCTCGGTTTCTACACAGGCTAAGCCTAAATTTAAGTAAGCGTTTTGGTTGCTTGGGCAAAACCGAATGCTTTCTTCGTAGTGGGGGATCGCTTGGTGCATTTGATTTTGCTGTGCATAAGTGTTTGCTAAGTTATAATGGGCTTCCCAACAGTTTGGATCAAGGCGCAGCGCTTTTTCAAATTGAGTGATGGCCGGTTCAAATTGCTGTTGTTTGTAAAAAATTCTACCAAGGTTATTATAGGTTTCAGCGTGTAGGGGCTTTAAGCGTAGGGCATGGTGTAGGTGCTGTTGTGCTTGGTCAAACTTACCCAGAGCGAGTTGGACATTGCTCAAGTTAATGTGGCAAGAGGCATTGTCGGGATCGTATTTGAGTTGTTGGGTAAAAGCCTTTAAAGCTTCAGACATACTATTTTGTTTGGCACAGACTAAACCGTAGTATTGCCAGGCTTCTGGTGAGGTTGGTGATTGTTCCAGCCAATTTTTCGCTTGCTGTAATGCCGCTTCAGGAGAAGCGGCATTTAAGGTCTGTTCAATATCCATGTCAGACGCTTACCAATTGCTCCCTGCGCTACTAGAAGGGCTTACAGAGAGTAGCTCAACATCAAAAACCAAAGCTGAGTTAGGCTCAATCATTTGACCCGCACCGCGTTCACCATAAGCAAGGTTAGCTGGAATGTATAACTTCCATTTAGCGCCTGGTTTCATGAGTTGAAGTGCTTCAGTCCATCCAGCAATCACACCGTTAACAGGAAATGTAGCAGGCATGTTGCGTGCATACGAACTATCAAACTCTGTGCCATCAATGAGCGTGCCGCGGTAATTTACGGTTACCAGATCAGCGGGTCCAGGTGTAGAACCTTCGCCTTCTTGGACAATGGTGTATTGTAAACCACTTGGTAGAACATTCACATCGGCTTTCGTTTGGTTATTTTGCAGAAAAGTTTGTCCACGCTTTTGGTTTGTTTCAGCCGGTGACTCAGTTGCCTGAGAGTTGGTGAAACCTAATAAAAAGCATACGCTCAAGATCCAGTTCAGGTATTTATTCATGACTTCCATTCCTTCTAAAGTAGAAGCCTATTTTGTGCTGATTTCACAACAAGTTGCAAGTTTAAAAGTTGAGTTTTGCAGATAACATTGCGCCATCGGCTTTGGGTAGAATATTCATCTGAAAAGTGGGGTTGCGGCTCGCGTCTGTATCATAGATGGTGGAGGCTGAAAGGTAGGCCAGACTCCATCCTAGAAAGACTTGGGAGAGATAATGTTTGTTTGTATTAATGCGCGCAAAACCAGGTAAAACAGAGAAAACGTACAGCATCCCTTTAATAAGAGGTGGATCGGTCATCATGGCTGCTGTGAGAATAGGTACAGCCCCGTAGAAAGCGTGTCCACTCACTCCTGTTTGATATTGAAAAGGTTGCCATTTCGAGTCTTGGTTGTTGCAGGGGCGGCCTCCACCTAATAGGTTGGTAAGTGCGGCTTGTTGTAATCCACCTAAAATAAAGGTTCTTAAGCTTCGGTAGCCCCAGTGATAGAGTACATTTCCAATGACGGTCTCTTCGCGCATGTGACCTATACCCATAGAGGCAATAAAAAGTGGAGCATACAGGTAGGAGAGCGATCCAATCGCTTCAGGAAATTTCAAGGTTCGGTCGACGATACGGTTTCGACTATTGTCTTGCCAACTTTGTCCAAAAGCGCGATCAAGACCTGTATTTGCCAAAACACCACCAATTAATATGGCATCACCAAAAAGAACCAAGCGATTGTTCTCAAAATAGTTTAAGAAATCATTACGGACATCTAGGCTGAAGTTTTTACCCCAAGTGCGTTCATAATCGGTGGGGTGATTATGAGCACTGGCTTCATAAACAGGCAATAACCAGAGTAGAGTGACGGCTATAATTGTTTTACAATATTTGATGTATGTCATATCCCTTGCATTACTTTTCTAACCAACTTAATTTCATAATGGACTAAGGGAGGGGACTCGTCAAAGTTTGTAGAAAAACTATTTTCTGTTTGAGGTCAAAAGGTGAGGATCGAGAAGCTTATCAAGTTGAGTGGGGGACAGATCAGTCATCTCTGCGGCTATCTCTTTGACCGGTCTTTTTTCAAGATAGGCGCGTTTAGCGATCTCAGCGCCTTTTTCATAGCCAATGACAGCGTTGAGTGCTGTAATTAGAATGGGATTCTTAGCAAGATTGTCTTGCAGGTGGCTTTCGTTGACTTGAAAGTCCGTAATGGCTTTGTCGGCCAATGAGCGAGCGCTGTTCGCCATGAGTTGAATGCTTTGTAAAATATTGTACGCTATGACTGGGAGCATGGTGTTCAGTTGAAAATTACCAGATGCACCTGAGATCCCAATGGTTGTATCGTTACCCATAACTTGTGCGCAGGCCATAACGACTGCTTCTGGGATCACGGGATTAATTTTTCCAGGCATGATGCTACTGCCCGGTTGTAAAATAGGTAGAGTGATTTCACCTAAGCCGGTAAGAGGACCGCTGTTCATCCATCGTAAATCATTAGCAATTTTTGTTAGGCTGGCCGCCAGTGTGCGAAGCTGTCCTGACAGTTCAACAATCGCATCTTGACTGGCAATAGCAGAAAATAGATTGGGGTTGCTTTGAAAAGAGATCTTGGTTTGAAGCGCTAGCGCTTTCGCAACGCGTGTACCGAATTCGGGATGTGCGTTGATACCCGTTCCAATGGCAGTGCCACCGAGTGCTAATAGGTGCACTCGTTTTAGCGTGTCTGTGATTCGTTCTATGTTTTGTTCAATCTGCGCTGACCAGCCACTGAGCTCCTGCTCTAAGGTTAGTGGCATGGCGTCCATCAGGTGTGTGCGCCCTGTTTTGACAACATTTTTTACGTTTTTTGCTTTGGTTTGTATGATGGTTTTAAGATGCTCTAGTGCAGGAAGTAAGTTTTGATGCACTGCTAAGCAGGCGCTCACATGAATTGCAGTTGGGATCACGTCGTTGCTACTTTGTCCCCGGTTAACATGATCATTGGGATGTACTTTTTTTTGAGCAAGATGTGCAATGACTTCATTGATATTCATGTTCGAACTAGTGCCTGAGCCGGTTTGAAAGACATCGATTGGAAATTCTTGATCATACTCGCCGCTAGCCACTTTTTGTGCGGCTTTTATAATGCTTGTTGCTTGTTCCTCAGTTAGTTCTTTTAAATCGAGGTTTACAGTGGCGCAAGCGGCTTTAATGAGCCCTAACGCTTGAATAAATTGACGTGGCATCGTCAGATCACTGAACGCAAAGTTGTCAATGGCACGTTGGGTTTGTGCACCATAAAAGGCATTTATGGGTACTTCCAATTGGCCTAAGCTGTCTTTTTCAATACGTTTACTTGAATCACTCATTTATTTTTTTCCAATAATTGACGCAGTACGTAATGTAGGATCCCATCGTTTTGATAATAGTCTAGCTCTTTAGGGGTGTCGATACGTACTGTGGTACGAAAGCTGCGCTTTTCCCCGGTGTCATTCATGATTTCGACAAGGTACTGCCCTTTAGGCCGTAAATTATCTATATCGATAGTGAAATGCTCATGGCCAGAGAGTTGTAATGTGCTCGCACTTTCACCAGGGATGAATTGAAGTGGTAGGATCCCCATGCCAATTAGGTTCGATCGATGGATCCGTTCAAAACTTTCTGCAATGACCGCTCGAACGCCGAGTAGCCGAGGACCTTTTGCTGCCCAGTCACGCGAAGAACCGGTGCCATATTCTTTTCCAGCAATAACGATCAAAGGTTGATTGTCTTGTTGGTAGCGCATAGCAGCGTCAAAAATGGACATTTTTTCTTTTGTCGGTAAATGGACGGTCCAGTTACCTTCACTTTCCTGTGATAGGAAATTTCTTAAGCGAATATTTGCAAAAGTGCCTCGCATCATGACTTCATGGTTACCACGACGTGAGCCATAAGAGTTAAAATCTCGCGGTGAGATCCCTTTTTCAGCGAGGTAGTGTCCAGCAGGACTGTTTTCGCCGATGTTACCTGCAGGAGAAATGTGATCAGTGGTTACGGAATCTCCGAGTAAAACCAGCACGCGTGCTTGTTGAATGTTGACATGATTCGTGGGTACCGTTCTACTCATACCGGTAAAGTAGGGAGGGAGTTTGACGTAAGTAGAAGCGTCTTGCCATGCAAACTGCTCACCTGTTGGGATTTTCAGGTTTTGCCACAGTTCATCCCCCTGAAATACTTGACCATACCGATCGTGAAACATAGAAGCTTTAATACTTTGGTTAATGAGAGCTTGTATTTCAGTTGAGCTGGGCCAGATGTCTTTTAGAAAAATGGCTTGATTATCTTGGTTATAGCCTAGAGGCTCTTGATAAAAGTCAATATTCATGGTGCCGGCAAGTGCGTAGGCAACAACCAACGGGGGAGAGGCCAGGTAGGCGTATCGTACTTCTGAGTGAATGCGTCCCTCAAAATTTCGGTTACCGGAAAGTACGGCAGCGACAGACAGATCACCTTCTTTGATACAAGCACTGATAGGTTCTAAGAGAGGGCCAGAATTCCCAATGCAGGTGGTACAACCGTAGCCCACCAAACTGAAACCAAGTGCTTCTAGATCTCCCATGATCCCTGCTTTTTGCAAATAATCTGTCACAACCTTAGAGCCTGGCGCTAAGCTGGTTTTAACCCATGGTTTGGTGGTGAGACCTTTTTCTTGTGCTTTTTTGGCGAGCAGCCCAGCAGCTATCATGACATCTGGGTTTGACGTGTTGGTACAGCTGGTAATGGCGGCTATCACCACCGCGCCGTCTTTTAATTCATACCTATCGTTGTCTAGTGCTAACATTTGTGGTTTGGAGGTAGTCGTTCTTTCAGCTAACGTTCCCTGAAAATTCATTTTAGCTTGCCTAAGAGGGATGCGATCCTGAGGTCTTTTAGGTCCAGCAATAGAAGGTTCAACTTGGCTCAAGTCTAAAGTCAAATCTTGTGTGTATTGAGCTTCCTGGCATCCAGTAGTACGAAAAAAACCTTGCTGTTTTGCATAGGCTTCTACCAACTCAATATGTGCTTCTGGTCGCCCAGACAAGCGCAAAAATGCTAATGTTTCAGCATCGATTGGAAAAATACCACAGGTGGCACCATATTCTGGAGCCATATTGGCAATAGTGGCCCGATCTGCCAAGGGCAGGTGATCTAATCCATCTCCAAAGAACTCCACAAATTTACCAACGACATTTTTAGAGCGGAGTAACTCCGTTACTGTCAGAACCAAATCAGTTGCCGTTGTGCCTTCCGGTAATTTTCCGACGAGTTTGACACCAATGACATCGGGGATCAGCATGGTTACCGGTTGCCCTAACATGGCGGCTTCCGCTTCGATACCACCAACTCCCCAGCCTAAGACGCTCAAACCATTGATCATAGTGGTATGAGAGTCGGTTCCAATGAGTGTGTCGGGGTAAAGCAGGCATTCATCACCTTGTTCCTGTTTGAAAACGACTTGTGCCAAGTATTCAAGGTTTACTTGATGCACGATTCCTGTACCTGGTGGTACTACTCTGAAATTTTGAAAAGCAGTTTGTCCCCAACGCAGAAAAGCGTAGCGCTCTTCATTGCGGGTAAACTCGATTTCGACATTTCGTTTAAAAGCATTGGAATCACCGTAGTAGTCGACCATGACAGAGTGATCGATTACAAGTTCCACTGGTGCAAGCGGGTTGATCTGCGACGGTTGACCACCTAAAGACTGCATAGCATCGCGCATGGCTGCGAGATCAACAATTGCAGGCACTCCGGTGAAATCTTGTAAAATGACTCGAGCAGGGGTAAAAGCAATTTCAGCATCACTGGGCTGATCGGGTGCCCAACTGATTAGATTATAAATATCTTGTTGTGTCACGGCCTGGTTGTTTTCCAAACGAACCAAATTTTCGAGCAAGATTTTTAAGCAATAGGGTAGTTTTTGTACATCGCCCTGCTTAGGAAGTTTAGTGAGATCATAGTAGGTGTATGATCTTCCTTTATAGTTCAAAGTAGATTTGGTTTTGAAGCTGTCAATACTCATAAAAAGGCTTTCTCCCTGGCTTTCACTATTGAGTTTAGTCCATCGCAGCAAGGTGCCATATTTTCCGTGCAGCTACAACTAGCTAGAAAACTTTCTTTTTATAGTGGGAATCTTTCCTGGTTTTGTTGTTCCAATAAGGAAGCCCACGGGGAACCAGGATCGCATATGCCATGAACAAATCTGAGATTAGTCAAGCCGCAACCGAGCTTGCAACTGCACTGGATCAAGGGTTCAAGGTGTATGCAGATACAATTGATCGCTATATTCAGGTAATTGAGGATGAATTAAATCAGAAAGAGCAGCAATTACACGTAATGCAGGAGGAGCTTGAAGCACTGGAAATCATGGGGGAAAAACTTACCAAACAGGCAGAAATAGACGCTTGTGAGGAAGAAGTGGAAAAACTAAAAGCCACTATTGATAAGATCCAGGCCAGAAAAAACAAACGCGAAGAGCAAAAAGGTAGCTTTGTTTTTGACTTAGAACAAGACAAAAAAGAAGTGTAAGGTAGAGATGTAATGCCAATTAACAAAAATGATTTACACGAATTTCTAAGTAAGATCAAAGTAGCACAGCCTCAGCTGCTAAAAAATGCGGAACAACGGTTCAAGCAAGAAAGTGATAGGAAAGAAGAATTAGTTTCAGAGATGAACCGACGAATAAGTAGGATTGAGGCTTTAGAAGCTGATAGGGGTGAGCTTTCATTCATTCAACAACAAAAAGAGATAGATGAATTAAAGCACGGTGGAGAAGAAAACGGATCTCGCTCTATCCGATCTATAGAGCGTTCAATTCAGGATCATGAAGAAATCATTGCTGGATTAGGAAAGCGAAAAGAAGATATTCAGAACGTCCTTATAGATATTGAGACTGATATACAACGCATCCTTGAACTGAAGGGCGAAGGTGAATCTTTTGAGCAGAATCTTGAGAAAGTTTTTGAGAAATGGTCAAGTTATCTAGAATTTAAAAGGGACAACGATCAAGTTTTTCGTAGTCTAAAAGATATTATTAGTGAGCTGTTTCGTGTTCATGAGAAAATACGAAATGAATTTAAAACTGGAAAACTTGATCTGTCTGCATACAAAAATGATGATGAAAACAAAGGTAGTGGGTTAAATGGGGGTAGTGGTCCTAGGAAAAGATCCGGCAATGGTTCAGGCTGGGATTCAGATGAGAATTCTTCTGGTAGTGATAAGAGAGAAGGGAAGTCCGATTCAATATTTGAAAAATTTTTCAACGAGAACTCATTGGCGTTGTTTAAAGATAAGCAACACGCTGAGATTGGGATCAGTGTCGTTGGGCATTTAACATCACAACAGTTTTCAAGTATTTCTAGTGAGCTCAAAGGAGATTTTTCAGGGGAAAATAATCCCTTTACAGTTGAAACCAGTTCAGATCGTTGTGACTTTCTAGATAAAAATACAAAGCAGAGTTTAGTGGCGCTGCAGCGTCAAGAAAGTAAAATAGAAATCGAGCTGAAAACAGCTGATCCCAAGCTACTGGATAACAGTCTTTACGCGATGGTCTACTCCGCTCAAGTGGTCTTAGCTAAAATGGGTAAAAAAGAATTTAAAGTTGAAAATTGTCAAGCTAAGCCCGAGATTGCAATCAAACTTTATATTATTGGAAAGAGTTTAGGTCTCAACCCAGTCTTTGCTGATCATGAAGCTGTTTTGGCTGCCATAAAAAATTCTAAAGTTACCATGAAATTAGACGGTACAGAAATGTCGCTGATGGAGGTTTTTAAAGATTGTCAAAAACCAGGACTGGATACCGCCTATTTTCAGAAGCTAGCAGAAGGCTTATTGATTCAGCGATCTAGGCCCGATCTTAAAAGAAAACACAGCTCAGCAAAAGTGCCAACTTCGGAAACGGGTATAATGACTCCTGCCCGATTGGAAAAGCTAGGTGCTCAACGAGTGCTTCCACCACTGATG
>CAYGPC010000002.1:35673-148875 GCA_964351705.1 uncultured Legionellaceae bacterium | reverse complement strand
ATTGTACCCACATTAATATGCGGAAGATCTCTTTCAAATTTATCTTTAGCCACGACAGCACCTCATCAAACTAACCCGTTCGTTTACTAATAATACCTTCAGCAATGCTAGAAGGCGTTTCAGCGTACCGCAAAAATTCCATTGTATACGTTGCTCGTCCTTGGGACATTGAACGCATATCCGTTGCATAACCAAACATCTCGGATAACGGAACTTCTGCATTGATGTGTTTACCAGAAACACTATCATCCATACCATGAATAATTCCCCGGCGACGATTAAGATCACCAACGACATCACCCATGTAATCTTCAGGTGTAACCACTTCAACTTTCATAATAGGTTCAAGTAGAACTGGGCTTGCTTTAAGCGCACCCGATTTAAAACACTGACAGGCAGCAATTTTAAACGCCATTTCACTTGAATCTACATCATGATAGGAACCGTCATACAATGTCACCTTAACGTCAACAACAGGGTAACCCGCTATTGCACCATTTTCAGACTGTTCACGTACACCTTTTTCAATTGCTGGAATGTACTCTCTTGGAACAACACCACCAACAATTGCATTCACAAATTCAATACCAGTACCTGGTTCACTTGGCTCCATCTTAAACCATACATGACCATACTGACCTCGACCACCGGTTTGACGCACATACTTGGCCTCATTTTCAACTGGCTTACGAATAGTTTCACGATAAGAGACTTGCGGCTTACCAATATTCGCTTCTACTTTGAATTCCCGACGCATACGGTCAACAATAATATCTAGATGAAGCTCACCCATGCCGGAAATAATAGTTTGCCCAGTTTCTTCATCAGTTTTCACTCGGAAAGAAGGATCTTCTTGCGCAAGCTTGCCTAACGCAATACCCATTTTCTCTTGGTCTGGTTTTGTTTTAGGCTCAACCGCAACTGAAATAACCGGCTCTGGAAACTCCATACGCTCTAAAATAATAGGATTTTTCTCATCGCTTAAGGTGTCACCTGTACCTGTATTTTTTAAGCCAACCGCTGCTGCAATATCACCTGCACGCACTTCTTTAATCTCTTCACGATCGTTTGCACGCATTAACAAAATTCGACCAATACGCTCGCGTTTATCCTTGACGGTGTTCAACAGTGTTTCACCTGAAGACAACTTACCGGAATACACTCGAAAAAAGGTTAACGTTCCTACGTACGGATCCGTCATGATTTTAAATGCCAATGCAGAAAAAGGCTCATTCTCAGAAGGTGAACGCTCTGCAGGCGTAGCATCTTTATTGGTTAGAACACCTTGAATAGCTGGCACTTCGACGGGCGATGGGAGGTAATCAATCACCGCATCCAACATGGCTTGGACACCTTTATTTTTAAATGCAGAGCCACAAAAAACAGGAATAACTTCATTTTTGATTGTACGTGCTCGAATCGCACCACGAATCTCATCTTCAGTAAGCGTTTCACCACCGAGATACTTATCCATCAACTCTTCATTGCTCTCTGCAGCAGCTTCTACAAGCTGCTCACGCCATTTTTCGCAGAGTGATTGCATATCAGCATCAATGTCTCGCAAATCAAAAGTCATTCCTTGGGTTTTATCATCCCAGTAGATTGCCTTCATTTTAACTAAATCAACAACGCCTTCGAATTTTTCTTCAGAACCAATTGGCACCTGCATCAACACAGGATTTGCACCTAAACGATCTTTAATTTGTTTAACCACACGAAAAGCATCCGCGCCAACACGATCCATTTTATTCACAAAAGCTATGCGCGGCACTTTATATTTATTTGCCTGTCGCCAAACAGTCTCAGACTGAGGTTCGACACCATCCACTGCAGAAAATACAACGCAAGCGCCATCTAAAACACGGAGTGAACGCTCTACTTCAATGGTGAAATCCACGTGACCAGGTGTATCAATAATATTAATGCGATGATCAGGATGCTGACCTGCCATTCCTTTCCAGTAACAAGTTACCGCAGCTGAGGTAATGGTAATGCCACGTTCTCTTTCTTGTTCCATCCAATCGGTAACAGCAGCACCATCATGAACTTCACCAATTTTATGAGACATACCGGTGTAGAACATAATGCGTTCAGTGGTCGTAGTCTTTCCGGCATCGATATGTGCAACAATGCCGATGTTACGGTAACGTTCAATAGGGGTTGTGCGTACCATAAGCTTTTCCTCAACTTACCAACGATAATGCGAAAACGCTTTGTTTGCTTCAGCCATTCGATGCATGTCTTCACGCTTCTTAATAGCTCCCCCTTTACCACCACTACTGCCTTCTTCATCAGCAGCATCAATGATTTCGCCTGCAAGTCGTAACATCATGCCTTTCTCGCCACGCAGGCGGGCATATTTCACTAACCATCGCATGGCTAAAGCCATAGCACGCTCTGGGTTCACCTCAATTGGCACTTGGTAGGTTGCACCACCAACACGACGAGACTTAACTTCCACCATAGGTCTAATATGTTCTAAAGCCTTCTCTAAAATCTCTAGGGGATCTCGCTTTAGGCGTGCATGAATGTGTTCCAATGCGCCATATACAATTTTTTCTGCAACAGATTTCTTACCCGCGCTCATGATGTGATTCACAAACTTGGCAAGCAACAAGCTTCCATACACAGGGTCTGGATTAATAATACGTTTTGCGACAACTCTTCTTCTCGACATAAGTTACCTACTTCTTCTCACACTTAGCGCCATATTTTGAACGGCTCTGTTTACGATCTTTAACACCCGCAGTATCTAAATTACCGCGCACGACTTTATAACGCACACCTGGAAGATCTTTTACGCGTCCTCCTCTAACCAAGACTTGTGAATGTTCTTGTAGATTGTGCCCTTCACCACAGATATAAGCGGTGACTTCAAATTTATTTGTTAAACGCACCCGACACACTTTACGTAGGGCCGAGTTTGGTTTCTTGGGTGTTTGGGTATAAACCCGAATACAAACACCACGTTTCTGCGAACACCCCTGCAATGCAGGTGTTTTCGATCTCAATTTAACTAGTTTTCTGCCCTTTCGGACTAACTGGTTTACGGTTGCCATAACGTTCAAAAACCCACTTAAATGAAAATACCCAACTTACCGGCCACAAAAAAACCCCAACTGCCTTGATAAGGGAAGCGGGATCCTACAATGACACACGCAAACCTGTCAATAAGCTGTGCGTCTTAAAGGATTGCGTCTTAATTTTATCCTGCAATCCATTTTACCATTGTCCTTATAAAGCCGGACACGTTATTGCTAATAATCAGCAAATATGAGCGCGAGAATACCACATCAATTAGTGGAGGACAAGGATCCTATTTCAAAAGGTAATTTAAACAACTTACCCAGAGGGCGGTAACATGCCTGGAGGTAATCGACCCTGCAAACCACGCATCATGCGGGTTACCCCTCCTTTTCCACTCATTTTTTTCATCATTTTCTGCATTTGTTCGTGCTGTTTTAACACCCGATTCACCTGCTGAATGCTCATTCCTGAGCCTACTGAAATGCGACGTTTACGGGAGCCTGAGGTGCTTATACTTGCCGGAAAACGTCGTTCCTGTGCTGTCATAGAATCCAGAATAGCAATAGAACGTACCAACTCCTTATCATTTACCTTGGATTTCGCCAAATTGGAGAGTTGCCCTGCACCTGGTAATTTATCCATCAAATTAGCCATTCCACCCATAGTCACCATCTGTTTCATCTGCTCACGCAGATCATTTAAATCAAAGCCCTGACCCTTCTGTATTTTCTTAGCAAGCTTTTCATTTTTTTCCTTATCTGACTTACGTTCCACTTCCTCAATCAGGGTCAACAAATCCCCCATACCTAAAATACGAGAAGCGATCCGTTCCGGATGAAATGCTTCTAAGGCATCCAGTTTTTCTCCCATTCCAATAAATTTAATCGGCTTACCTGTTACATAACGCACAGACAAAGCGCTTCCACCACGCGCATCACCATCCATTTTAGTTAGAACAACCCCGGTTAAGGGTAATGCCTCACCAAAAGCCAAGGCAGACTTGGCAGCGTCTTGACCAGTCATACTATCTACTACAAACAAAACCTCTGCTGGATTGGCCAGTTTACAGAGCGCTTTTATTTCATCCATCATGGCATTGTCCACATGCAATCGACCTGCCGTATCTATAATTAAAACCTCTTGTTGCTGACGTTTGGCTTCTTGAATTGCTTGTTGAACGATTGCGGTAGGTTTCTGCTGTTGATCACTTTCAATAAAAGTCGATTGGATCTCCAACGACAACGTCCTGAGTTGATCAATCGCAGCGGGCCGATAAACATCACAGCTCACCAAAGCAACGGTTTTCTTTTGTGTTTCTTGTAACCACTTTGCTATTTTTGCTACCGTGGTTGTTTTTCCAGCTCCCTGCAACCCCGCAACTAAAATAATTGCTGGAGGTTGTACTTTCAGTTCAAGCCCAACATGACTTTCACCCATTAGTTCAACCAATTGCTCGTTAACTAATTTCAAGAAAGCTTGTTCGGAAGACAAATGTGTAGCTACAGTATGTCCAATTGCTTTTTCCCGAATAGTTTGAATAAACTCTTTCACGGCTGCAGAAGCAACATCTGCATCCAATAAGGCTTTCCGGATCTCCTTAAGAGCTTCTTTAACTTGAGGCTCCTTGAGTTGCCCCTTACCGCTCAATCGCCTAAAGGTTTGAGTCAATCGACCGCTTAAATTTTCAAACATTTACTACACCTGCTGTTATGGACCTTTTGGTTGTCATAAGTGAAACCCCGTGAGAAGATAAAAATTATGCATCAAGAAAATATGAGTTTCAAATATTACACTAAAATTTTATGGTTATGAGTGCTGGAATTATTAGCTTTTTAACTTCTTTTGCTTGTTTCACAACAGCATCTCTGCAGTTTATGCAGGCGTTAAAAAAGCTATCTTTCAAACATTCTATTTTTATGTTCACAATTTTTTGCGTTCTTAATTTGCACGCATACCTACTTTATCGTTGGATAGATACCCCACTTGGTCAAAACTTAAGTGTCACACATGTCTTTTCTCTAGTTTGCTGGCTAATTACTCTCATTATTTTTTTCATCTCCTTCATCAAACCTATCAAAAATTTACTGATTTTTATTCTCCCAGTCTCGGCCTGCTCTATTCTACTCAGTCACTTTATACCGGGAAACCTGTTCATCCGAACTGCACAAAATCCATCCAGCATGGTGCACATTCTACTCTCCATTTTTACCTTCAGTCTGGTAGGCATCGCAGCGCTGCAAGCAGCGCTACTCTACCTACAAAACACTTTATTGCGAACCTCTTCAAATGCCAGGCTGATTAAAATACTCCCACCACTGGAAACCATGGAAGCTTTTCTCTTTCATATTATTGGTTTCGGCTTTTTATTACTAAGCACCTCTTTACTCAGTACTTTTCTATTTTTTGAAGCCTTTTTCTTCACACACCATCTGCAAAAAATCATTTTATCCATTCTCGCTTGGGCACTATTCGGTTTTTTATTTGTGGCACACCATCGCTCTGGACTACGTGGCCTCAAAGCTATTCAATGGACACTCTTAGCCGTTATACTCCTAATGTGTGCTTATCTCGCTGAAAAATTCTCTACCTTAATCTTCTGGAACTGACTGCAATGAAAACCTTTTTGTTCGAATACTTATCTTACATTATTCTATTTTTAGCTTTTTTAATGTCTGTTTTTTGCTCTGCCAGCGAAATAAGTCTTATGACCTTAAATCGATACAGACTCAAACATCTAGCTAAACACCACAAGTATGCACGCCGGATCAGCAAACTGTTGTTGCACCCTGATCGCTTGCTAGGCGCCATTCTCATCTGTAATACTTTTGCTGCAACGGTTTCAGCTACTTTAGCTTACCAAATTGCTGAGAATGCCTGGGGAGAAATAGGGATTATTATTGCTCCTGTTTTAGTAACCGTATTTTTACTTATTTTTGCTGAAATCATGCCTAAAACTGCAGCAGCAGTTAACCCTGAAGGTATTGCGCGCGCTATTGCTCTACCACTGCAAATATTACAATGGTTACTGTACCCAATTGTTCGGCTTGCCGCTGGTACATCCAATTATCTGTTAAGATTAATCGGATTTAGGATTTCACGAAAAACAGGCGATTTTATTACACGCGACGAACTTCGAACCATTGTGCATGAGACTGGCCATAATATTCCCTCAGAACACCAAAGTATGTTTCTGAGTATTCTTGATCTTGAAAAAGTCCGTGTTGAACACATCATGGTTCCACGTAATGATGTAATAGGAATCAATCTTGAAAGAACCCCAGAAACCATTACCACTGAAATCATGAATTTACAACACACGCTGCTACCGGTCTATCATTCTGATTTAGATAATATACAAGGCATTCTACACACTCGTAATATTCCGAAGCTGTTTACAACCAATGTAATAAACAAGCAAACTCTAATTGATACCATCGACAAACCCTATTTTGTGCCTGAAGGAACATCCTTACAGACTCAGTTGCTCAATTTCCAAACAAACAAAAAACGCATGGCTATCGTGGTCAATGAATATGGCGATGTGCTCGGCCTTCTCACGCTTGAAGATATTTTAGAAGAGATTGTCGGCACCTTTACAACAGATGTTCAACCAAACGTGCCCGGAATCCGTCCACAACCAGATGGTAGTTTTCTGGTAGACGGTAGCACAAGTGTCCGTGATTTAAATCGCATACAAAAATGGGGGTTTTCTACAGAAGGCCCCACAACTCTCAATGGTCTGATCATAGAAACTCTAGAAACAATGCCGATCGAAAACAGCTGTATTTTGGTCAATCAACATCCAATTGAAATCATAGAGGTTAAGGAAAACACCATCAAGATAGCGCGTATTTTTCCGAGCATTCAACCCAAAGTAGACTCTAGCTCTCAAAATTAAGGGATTCACAGTTCAATTGAATACAGTGCTAATAATTCCAAAACTTGCGCTCGATTTTTTCCCTTGCAGCTAATGAAGCGCCGTACTAAAAACTCCTCAATATCTGCTTGTTTGTAGAGTTTTTGGGTATACTCATTACTATGATTAGACAGCAAAACTGGGATCCCCTTGTTTGAAAGCTTTTCAGCTAGATCTGACAAATCTTGCTGCTCTTCATAGCTAAAGCCACCCGCTCGATAGTGTGTAAAGCGTGCAGTGCTACTCAGTGGAACATAAGGCGGATCCCCATACACAACACTACCTTTCCTAGCACGCAGAAAGGTTTTTCTAAAATCCTCACACACAAATGTCGCTTGTTGTGCTTTTTGATGAAAGAAATGCATTTCTTTTTCAGGAAAATAAGGTTTCACATAACGCCCGAAAGGCACATTAAATTCCCCTTTCCGCACATTGTAACGACACAGTCCATTGTAGCCATGCCTGTTTAAGTAAAGAAACAACACCGAACGCTCAACTTTATCTTTTGATCTATTAAATTTATTTCTGAACTGATAGTAATGCTTCTCTGAATTATAGCGTGGCTTAAACAAAGAAGCGCAATCCACAATAAAAGATTCACCTTCTTGTTGCAGAATTGTATACAAATTAATCAAATCGGCATTGGCATCATTTAATAGATATTTTTTGTAATCTGTATTTAAAAAAACAGATCCTCCACCCACAAAAGGCTCTATTAACTTATTTCCGCAAGGCAAAGCTGTTAGGATCCGATCAAGTAGTCGGTATTTTCCCCCAGGCCACTTTAAGAAAGGCCTTATTTTCATTTCTTGCATTGATTACCTAATCCCATATTAATCTCTACTACGATCGCTAGAATGATATTTTATGTGTAGCAATAAGTACAGTATATCCGATAACTACGCATGGAGGACTTGCACTAATAGCTTGGGATACGTATGATCAAGGCATGATTGAATTTTTTAGCAACCACATTTGCAAATATGTTCCTTGGCCATCTCTCACGCTACTTCTGACCCTAAGCAGTTTCTTTTTAGTTGTTGGAATAGTTAGCTGGTCTGCAAACAAGGCAACAAAATTTATCCTTGAGGGTGTCACCCGTAATCTAATCGGTGCTGTCAATTCGGCTTGGGGAAATGTTTTTATAAAGCATAAAGCAATACATAAGCTATCACATGTGGTTCCTGCACTTGTTTTCTATACTTTTTCAAATGCTTTGCAAACAAATGATCTTGACTCTGTTGTTCAGGTTGGAAAAGTCGTTGAGGTTTTGTGTCTGGTTTACATGAGTATTGCCATTGCACTTTCGTTGTCCTCTTTGATTAACGTTACTCAAGAAATATACAATCTGTATCCTATTTCCAATCGATTACCCGTTAAAACCTATACTCAAGTACTTAAGATCCTTTTAGTTTCCTTCACAGCCATTGTTGTCACTTCCATTATTCTTGACACCTCTCCTATCGCTTTCTTCACCGGATTAGGTGCAGCAACCGCCATTATCATGTTGGTCTTTAAAGACAGTATCCTGGGGTTTGTTGCCAGTATCCAGCTCAGTTTATATGACATTGTCAGAATTGGAGATTGGATCACTGCCCCTACCTACGGTGTTGATGGAGATGTTCTAGAAGTATCACTTTCAACTGTAAAAGTTAGAAATTTTGATAAGACTATTAGTACAATTCCTACCTCTGCACTACTTTCTACCGCTCTGCAAAATTGGCGTGGTATGAAAGAAGCTGGTGGTCGCCGAATTAAGCGTTCAATCAGAATTGATATCGACTTTATACGTTTTTGCTCACCTAAAGAACTCGATAAGATCAAAAATGATATCCCAGCTGTCGCTAAGTTCATCGATGAAAAACTTAAAGAACATAAAAATGAGACCGCTATTTCTGCTATTTCAAATTCTAGTATCTACCGTGAATATATCAATATTCTGTTAAGAAATAACAAAGGACTCCATCAGCAAGGTCAAGGGTTCACCTTCTTGGTACGACAGTTAGAAGCTACTGAAAAAGGTTTACCGATACAGCTCTACGTATTTACAAATGACACTAATTGGGTAACGTATGAACACATTCAAGCAGATATATTTGATCACTTGTTTGCCGCAGCCCCACTCTTCGGTCTGAAGATCTTCCAAGATCTCTCAGACAAAACTAAAGCGCTTGAACTGTCCTAGCACTGATAAATAGAGTCGTTTAATTTATTAATATCTATTGGTTTGTGTAAAACAGTGTCAATACCTAAACCCAAACATTCTTGACGGATTTTTTCATCGTGATTTGCGGTTAATACGATTATTCGCAAACTCCTTTTGTATTTTTTTGACTGTTGGATTTCCTGTATCAGTTCAATTCCATTTTTATCAGGCAACCCTAAATCTAGTAAAATGAGATCGTATCCGTTATTTGCCATTGCGTAGGCTTTTGCGGCATTGTCTGCCATATCCACCTCACAGTTTAAACGACGTAGCATTCTTTTGTGTATGAATTGAGCAATAGGATCATCCTCAACAAAAAGCACTTTAGGCTGATAATGTTCACTTTCATCAGATTTGGACAATGGAAGGTTTCTTACCTGCATACAATACCACTCATATTACTTTATCAGTAGATAAGACCCTAAAGTAGGTGCATAGTTCCTAAAGGTAGGAGAAATAGAGCAAGGGCTCAAATAGAGAGGGCAATCGCCTACAGAAAGTTGGGAGACTTTCGCTTTATAATCAGTCTTCCGAAGTATACGCGTGATTACACCCTTCAAAATCTTCAATCACATAGTCGGTGCCTGAGGCTGTGGGTTTTTCCTCTTTAATAGAGCTATCCAATACACAAGCTTTACCATGCCCTCCTGGAATGTCTAACACATAGGTGGGCTGACACAATCCAGAGTACGTACCTCTAAGTGCTTTGATGAGGCTTTGTCCTTTTTTAAGGGTGGTTCTGAAGTGCTGAGTACCTTTTGCTAAATCACCGTGATGTAGATAGTACGGCTTGATACGATTTTTCACTAAGGCTCGCATCAACTTTCCTAGTATCAGTGGATCATCATTGACACCTTTAAGCAAAACCGTTTGACTGAGCATCGGGATCCCTTTATCAATAAATCGAGCACACGCCGTTTGTACCGATTCAATCAATTCACCCGGGTGATTTGTATGCAAAACAACATACAAAGTTTTAGTGGTGCGTAACGATTCAATTAATGCTTCTGTAATTTTTTCAGGATCCATAACTGGCATGCGTGTATGGATCCGGAGTACTTCTACATGTTCAATTTCTGCTAATTTTTGCATTATTTTTTTAAGTCTTGATGGCTTAAGTATAAGAGGCTCGCCACCCGTGATAATAACCTCCCATATTTCCTTATGTTCCTTAATATAGGTATAAGCATTTTCAAGCTCATTTTCGGTTAAAGTTTGTTCTTTTTGCCCAACTACTTCTCGACGAAAGCAAAACCGACAGTACACAGGGCATACCGTTATTGGTAAGAGTAAACAGCGATCGGGATACCGATGAACAATACCCTTTACTGGGGAATGTCGTTTATCGCCAATGGGATCGCTTTGCTCTAAATGATTTTCTGCTAGCTCTTGAACGTCCGGAACAAATTGCTTCTTTAAGTTTGCTTGTTCTAATGGATCGCTATTCTTAATTAATTCGATCAAGTGCGGTGAAATAGAAACCGAAAAGTTTTTCCCCACATCTACTAATTCATCAATTGTATCTGGCTCGATCAATCCTGCTTCTGCTAAAGCTTCAATTTTTCTTCTCTCTTTGGACATCTATATTCTTCTGCTCATCTCTTAAGGCGCTACGCAAAATTTTTCCGACATTTGATTTTGGCAAGTCATCCCTAAACTCAATTTCTTTAGGTACCTTATAATCAGAAAGCTCCTGATGACAATAGTGTAGAATTGCTTCCTTGGTAAGAGACTTATCATCCCTAATAATAAAAGCTTTCACTCTTTCTTGATCTCGGTACAATACACCAATAACCGCCACTTCTGCAACACCTGCTAATGCTGAAATAACATCTTCTACCTCATTTGGATAAACATTAAATCCTGAAACTAAGATCATGTCCTTTTTTCGATCAATGATCCGAACATAGCCCTGCTTATCTATGGTTGCAATATCACCTGTACGCAGCCATCCTGCTTGAATTGCGTCCTCTGTTTCTTCTGGATGCTGCCAATAGCCTCGCATGACTTGCGGTCCACTTACCCACAACTCCCCAGGGGTATCACAGCCAACCTCATTCCCAACTCCATCCCGAATCGAAACTTCAGTAGAACTAATTGGTAGTCCGACACTGTGATTATACGCTTTAAGTGTTAATGGGTTAATACAAACTGCAGGAGAGGCTTCAGTAAGACCATAAGCTTCCAGCAGAACATTACCTGTTGTGTGTTTCCAATCCTCAGCCACTGAATGCTGTACAGCCATTCCGCCCCCTAGCGTTATCTTCAACTTGTCAAAGTTAAGTTCTTTAAAATCCGGGTGGTTCAAAAGTGCTTTAAACAAAGTGTTAACACCTGTAATTGCCGTAAAGGCATATCGGCTTAACACTTTAACAAACCCTTTAATGTCTCTTGGGTTTGTCACCAAAACGTTTAGCGCACCCACACGCATAAAGGTTAAGCAGTTCGCTGTTAACGAAAAAATATGATACAGCGGCAACGCTGTAATAATGATTTCTTTATTATCTTCTACCCTGGGTTTGATCCAAGCCGATGCTTGTTCAATATTGGCAACCATATTCTGATGCGTCAGAACGGCCCCTTTCGACACCCCTGTTGTCCCGCCAGTATACTGAAGAAAGGCAATGTCTTCTCCAACAACCTCTGGTTGGATAAAAGGTTGATTTGCCCCAAGCTTTAAAGACTCATTAAAGCTCACACTTCTATTAATCGAGTTCCTAGGTACAGCTTTTTTTACATATTTCAGCATGCCATTCACAATCCATCGATAAGGTATGGATAACCTGTCACCAATTTGTGTTACCAGAACATGTCTCACTGGGTTTTCATTTTCAAGCAGAGTAAGTGTTTCAATAAAATTTGCAGCAATCACGATTGCTTCACTACCTGAATCCCTCAATAAATGCTTAAGTTCTCGTGCCTTACAAAGTGGATTTATATTAACAACCACCATACCGGCACGCAAAATCCCAAACATGACAATAGGATATTGCAACAAATTTGGCATCATCAGTGCAACTCGATCCCCTTTCTTTAATTGTAAACAGTTTTGCAAATACGAAGCAAAAAAACGACTGTCCCTCTCCAACGTTTGGTAGCTTAATACTTGATTAAAGTTGGCAAAGGCAGGTGAACCTGCATAGCGTTCGCACACTTGCACCAACATGTCGTTAATGGAGTCATAGCGCATGGGATCAATCTCAGGGGGTACTCCTTCTGGATAGTGATCAAGCCAAATTTTTTGCATATTGCTACTCCGATTTTCAAGCTGAATTCCAAGCGCGATACTTTAAAACTATGCTAGACTGGCGACTTTGTAAAATATGACCGGATAAGCCAGTGAACAAACCTAATACATCCAACCGCAAATTTATCGGTGCCTTTACCCTTTCAATGCTTAGCGTCTCTGCGATTGTCAGCCTTAGGAACTTACCTGCCAATGCCTTGTTGGGACCTCAAACCATCACTTTTTTTCTGGCTGCTGGAGTTTGTTTTTTTATCCCAGTCGCACTGGCATGCGCTGAGCTTTCCTCTGGATGGCCAAAAGAAGGTGGGGTTTATCTTTGGGTAGAAGAAGCCTTTGGACCCAACTTTGGATTCATGGCTACTTGGCTACAATGGATGGAGAGTGTGATTTGGTTGCCAACCGTTCTATCATTCATTGCAGCAACACTTGCTTATCTCATTGATCCCGAACTCGAAAACAGTCGCATATTCCTCGTCACTTCCATGTTTATCGTTTTATGGGCAACGACCTTCATTAATTTCAAAGGAATTAAAACTTCAAGTTTTATCAGTACTGCTGGCGTATTATTGGGCACGCTGATCCCAGGGATCATTCTTATTATACTGGGTTGCAGTCAGCTACCCACTGCTGAAGCAAATGGTTATCTACAGTTTTCAGCAGAAACCTTAACCCCTAGTGGTGACTTGGGCACTTTAGTCATCTTCACAGGAATACTGCTAGGTTTAGGCGGCATGGAGATCCCCGCTTACCATATTAAAAATGTACGCAATCCTAGAATCGATTATCCAAAAGCCATGTTTTTGGCAACTATTATTATCTTGTCTATTTATATTTTAAGTTCCCTTGCAATTGCTGCTGTTATCCCGAAAGAGCAAATGAGCTTGATTGCAGGACCCATGCAAGCGTTTCATATTTTCTTTAGCAAATTTGGTTATACATGGACTTCACCTATTCTTGCAGGTCTTACACTTCTAGGCAGTTTGGCTCTACTGAACACATGGATCATTGGCCCAAGCAAAGGACTGCTCAGCAGTACTAAAGAAGGTTATATGCCAAAGATCTTTATGCGAACCAACCAATCGGAAGTGCCTACTGCACTCCTGTACTTGCAAGCTATTTGCGGTACTCTACTGCTTTCATTGTTTATTTTAAGTCCTAGCATTAATGCAGCGTATTGGATGATTAATGTTTTAGCGGCGCAAGTCTATCTGGTGATGTACTTTATCTTATTCCTTGCTTTGATCAAGCTGCGTTACAGTCAACCAGGCGTAAACCGAAACTATAAAATTCCAGGTGGTAAAATAGGTATCTGGATTGTAGGTGGGTTAGGTGCACTCAGTTGCTTATTTGCCATTGTCATTGGGTTTATCAGACCTAGCGATATAGCGGTGTCCTATTCTGCCACACAATATGCACTCATACTCATGAGTGGTATGCTCTTATCAGGCCTACCACCCATTATTTTCATACTCTCAAGACGCAAAAAATAAAACTCAGTTTACCTCGAGAAGTAGTTTATTGAGTCTACGCACAAAACTGGCTGGATCTTCTAACTGGCCCCCTTCAGCAAGTATGGCCTGCTCAAAAAGTACTTGAGTCCAATCAGAAAAACGTGTTTGCTCAGTTTCATTCTTTAAATGTAGAACCATAGGATGATTAGGGTTCAACTCAAGAATCGGTTTATGGGTCGGAACCGCTTGGCCTGAAGCACGCAAAATTCTCTCCATTTGACCACTCAGATCTTGTTCATCCAACACGACACAAGCAGGCGAATCCGTTAACCGCTGAGTGAGCCTCACCTCTTTTACGGAGTCATCCAAAACTGCTTTGATTTTGCTCAGAGTCTCTGTGAAATCGTCTTCAACTTGTTTCTGAGCTTCTTTCTCTTCCTTATCGGCTAAATCACCCAGATCAAGTCCACCACGTGTCACGGATTGGAAAGTTTTTTCTTTAAACTCAGTTAAATGTGTCATTAACCATTCGTCAATGCGATCAGATAAAAGTAGAACCTCAATATCTTTTTTGCGGAAAATTTCAAGGTGTGGGCTATGCTTAGTTGCATTAAAGGTTTCAGCGGTAATAAAATAAATTTTATTCTGACCTTCAGGCATCCTATCGATGTATTCTTCTAAAGAAACATCCTGTTTTTCTGAATCTTCTTTTGTTGTTGAAAACCGCAATAGTTTTGCAACTTGCTCTTTATTGATGAGATCTTCACCAGGTCCTTCTTTCAAGGCCATTCCAAACTGATCCCAGAACTGTTGATACTTTGGCTTATCTTTTACAGCAAGATCACTTAGCATGCCGAGCACACGTTTAACAATAGCGTTTCGGATAGAGTCAATCACTCTATTATTTTGCAAAATCTCGCGAGAAATATTTAAAGGTAAATCACTCGAATCAATGACACCACGCACAAATCTCAAGTAATGTGGTAAAAACTGCTCCGCGTCATCCATAATAAATACGCGCTTCACGTATAATTTCAAGCCGCGCGTTTTTCCAACATGCCATAAATCAAATGGCGCCTTAGCCGGTATGTATAAAAGAGAAATATACTCCAACTTCCCTTCCACTTTATTATGACTCCACATCAACGGATCTTCAAAATCATGTGCAACGTGTTTATACAGTTCTTTGTATTGTTCATCCGATACATCGGCCTTAGGCAATGTCCACAATGCCATAGCCCGATTTACAGTCTCTTCCTCGCCTTTGTCATTTTTCATTCTAACAGGCAAAGTAATATGATCAGAATATTTTGTGATAATATGTCGCAAGCGCATATCATTCAAAAATTCCTCTTCTTCACTCTTTAAGTGTAAAATAATTTCGGTGCCGCGCTTTTCGCAATTGACTGTTTCAAGCTCGTAGTCACCTTCACCAGCAGAAACCCAACGCACGCCAGCTTCTTTTTCAGAACCTGCTCGACGTGTCGTGACGACTACCTTATTCGCTACAATAAAAGAAGAATAAAACCCAACACCAAACTGACCAATTAATTTATTATCTTTCGCCTTATCACCAGTCAAACTACTCAAAAATTCTTTAGTACCAGATTTGGCAATAGTACCAAGATTTTCGATAACTTCTTCTCGACTCATTCCAATACCATTATCTTGAATTGTAATGGTTTTGGCTTCTTGATCAAAAGAAACTTCAATCTTAAAATCCGTATCATCAGCAGTGAGCATAGGATCTTTTAGTGCTTCAAAGCGCAATTTATCAACAGCATCTGACGCATTTGAAATCAACTCTCGTAGAAAAATTTCTTTATTGCTATACAATGCATGAATCATCAAATGCATTAATTGTTTTACTTCTGCTTCAAAACTGAATGTTTGCTTTTTTGTTGTTTCTGACATAATAACCTCCAAATTAAATAAGATCTCGCTCAAGTAGGGCTCTGGATAAAGTACCCCCATCAATGTATTCAAGTTCACCGCCAAATGGAACACCATGGGCAATGCGGCTTACACGAATGCCCTGTTTTTTAACCATCTCAGATAAATAGTGTGCAGTTGCTTCACCTTCAACCGTTGGGTTCGTCGCTAAAATAACTTCACTTAATTGCCCTGGTACTAAGCGTGTTGCAAATAAATCCAATCCTAGTTTTTCCGGACCAATGCCGTCGAGAGGAGAGAGATGGCCCATCAATATGAAATACAACCCTCGGTACCCACCAGCATGTTCTATGGCAAGCACATCAGCTGGAGTCTCTACAACGCATAAGACAGAGCGATCTCGTGCTGGGTTATTGCACAACCGACAAAGCGCATCTTCACAAAAAGTGCGGCACTGTTCACAATTCTTTACTTTTGCGAACACTTCCTCTAGCGTACTGGATAATTCTCTGCCCCCATTTCTGTCACGCTCTAACAAATGAAAAGTCATTCTCTGCGCAGATTTGGTGCCTACACCCGGTAGGCGACGAAAACTTGTGATCAGCTTGTCAATTAATGGACTAAAACTCATAGGTGTTTCCTAAAGCAAGGATGACAGATCAGCTGGTATGCCAAAACCACCCGTTAACTGCTTCATTTTCTCTTTAATCGCTTCTTTCACTTTGAGTGAAGCAACATTTGTAGCCGAAGCAATTAACTCTGAAACCACTGTTTTTCCTTCGGAATACAGTGCCTCCTCAATTAATATTTGTCGCACTTGATATTGGCCATTCATAATAACCTTTATGCTTCCCGCACCTGATTCACCTGTCACTTCCATGTTATCCAGTGTCTCACGCAATGCTTTGGCTTGTTGGATGATTTTATCAAACATACTATTTATCCTAACTCCGATCTATTGAAATATCTTCTACTGTTGCACCAAACGTTTTAATGAGATTTTGAATACCTTTATCTGAATCCACTTTTTCGCGTGCCGCAGTGTTTCTTTCTTGTTCAACTCGAGAATTTTGCACGGCGGGTGTTTCTTGGTCAGTTTTCCCATTACTAATTTTCAAGATGATTTTTCTATTTAGATAAGTGATGAGTGCTTGTTCTAGACGATCCTGATTGCGCTTATTCAACAACATGTTTTTCGTCACATCTAATATCAATAATACAAGATCACCTTCCTGCTTACCAACAATGCAGTGTTCGGCTAGGATTTTGGTTAATCCAGTGATGTTCAGTTTCGATATGACTTCCGCCCAATTTGATAGATCTGCTCCTGTCTCAGCAACTGCAGGTACACTAGTAGGCTCAGGTGTTTTTTCGACTTCAACAGCCATCTCTTTTTTAGCTTCAACAGTAACCTCTACCGTTTTCTGAACCTCTACTGCTTTCTGCTGAACCATTCTTGGATGTCCAATCTTTACTGGTTGAAATGCAACCATTCGCAACAAGATCATTTCCAACCCTATTTTAGGGTTTGGGGCATAAGACAAATCTTTCTGTCCTGAAATACCTATTTCATAATAGAGTTGTATTTCTTCAAAGGTTGCCTCTTGCGCAAAACGCATCAGGACTTCATAAGAATTCATTGAAGGATCTAAAGCAGTCGGCGCACTTTGCGCTAAGCTAATGTGATACAACAGTTCTAGAATTTGATTCAACAGCCCCGAAAAATCCGGTATACGTTTACTTGCGTCGTTCACCATCTCTAAAACACGAGCTGCATCTCCTTGGATGACTGCTCGTATTAGAGTGTGCAATTGTTCCTCGGCAGACAACCCTAGCATAGACTGCACTGATTTTACTTCAACACTACCATTTCCGTAAGCTAAAGCTTGATCTAATAAACTCAGTGCATCACGTAAACTGCCATTGGCAGCGCGCGCGATAATAGACAGGGCACCCTCTTCGCAGGATGCATTCTCCTGATTTAATACTTTTTTCAAATGTTGTGTAATATCGGGCTCCGTCACATGCCAAAGATGAAATTGCATACAACGTGAGAGTATAGTGGCAGGGATCTTGTGAGGATCGGTTGTTGCTAATATAAATACAACATGAGCAGGTGGCTCCTCTAACGTTTTTAATAGAGCATTGAAGCTGTGCCCTGAGAGCATATGAACTTCATCAATCAGATACACTTTATAACGACCCTGAGTAGGCGCATACTGAACGTTATCAAGTAATTCGCGAGTATCCTCCACCTTAGTACGAGAAGCAGCATCCACTTCAATCAAATCCACAAAACTACCTTGTACGATGTCTGTACAATTAGTGCATGTCCCACAAGGTTGTGATGTGACGCCTTTAGAACAGTTTAAACATTTGGCTAAAATACGTGCTAAAGACGTTTTGCCAACCCCTCGCGTACCCGTGAAAAGATAAGCGTGATGCAATCGTTTGGTATCAAGCGCGTTAGAAAGCGCACAAAGCGTTGTGTCCTGTCCAACAACTTGGGTAAAGGTTTGAGGTCTGTAGCGTCTCGCGAGTGCAAGTGTCATTAAATCCGGTCTTATTAGCTCATGGTTTCTAGTGGAGGTACCCTTCACAGCCACACCCCAGCACCCGAATCCGTTGCTACCGTTGCTCCCTTCCGGGCCTGGCGGAGTTCACAATGTATCGCTGCGAGGGGACCAGGAAAGGCACCACTGAACGGCCAGTTTAATGGTAACCTAAGACCAATTCAACACTTTTCCGGATAACCGAATAAAAGTCAACTTTCAAACACTTTTTTATGGCTTTTCTGGTACGCTTCAACAATCATGGGTAATTTATCTAAAAAACTATCTTGCGGTTTCCACGGCAGATCTTGCTGTAACCCCTCAGAAGAATAATACGATGAGCCCAACAGTTTCTCGACAACATTTGAATTAAACGGCAATTTTTTACCTACAAGATACTGCAATACATCTGCAAGTTTGGCCAGCAAACGCAATCCCCATTCGGGAACGTACCAACGAATCGGTTTAAGTCCGAGACTAAGACGCATGTATTCGTATAGTTGCCGGGTTGAATACGCCTGTCCATCTGTTACCGGGTAGATTTTTCCATTGGTTTGAGGATGCTCTAGTATCAATAAGGCAACACGCGTTAAATCATTCAAGGAAATCAGAGAGCGCTCATTCCGATTTTCAGGGATCGGTGGGAACCACCCACTCTCGACAGCTCGCAACATACTTAAAAGGTTTCCTTTCAAAGGAATACCATAAACCAAGGCAGGCTGTAACACACAAACGCGCAAGGAATTTTCTTTTCCTGACTTTAAAACAATATCTTCGGCTGCACGCTTTGATAAACCATACTCATCAAGTGCGTCAATAGCTTTTACACTACTAAAATAAATAAATTGTGAAACCTCAGAAGTGCTTGCAAGATGAATTAAGTCTCGAGTTCCCTCTACATTTATATTCCAATAATCTTCCTTAGATACGGAACCCTCATTTGCATGAGCAACACCAGCCACATGAAAAACAATATCAATATTAAGAACTATCTCATCTGGTAATAAACATTCCTTAAGCAAACTGAGATCTTGAATAACATATTCATCCCATGGCCCCACTGCAGGCGATCGCAGAAGTGCACGCACCACATATCCTTCTTGCTGAAGTTTTCGGCACAACTCCCTTCCAATAAAGCCTGACGCTCCTGTGACAAGACAGCTTTTATTCTTCTTATCCACTCATCTCACCTTGTTCTAGATACCAAGATTGAAACATGAGCATGCTCCACAATTGATATTGCCAGTTTCGTTGTGAGGTCAAGTGCTCCTGCCAATGTTTACCCACCCATTCATGATTGAATAATCCCTGATTTTTAAGCAGTTCGGGGGATAGCAGATCGCTTGCCCACTCCTTCAGCTCACCCTGTAACCATTGACCGATAGGAACCCCAAAACCCATTTTAGGACGCTCAATTAATTCTCGTGGAACGTAGCGATCAAGCACTTGCCTTAAAATCCATTTTCCTTTCCCTTGCCGCACTTTTAAATTTAATGGTAACCCCCATGCGAATTCCACGACTCGATGATCCAATAAAGGCACTCTTGCTTCTAAAGAAACGGCCATACTTGCGCGGTCAACTTTGGTTAAAATATCATTGGGCAAATAAGTCAATGTATCTAAAAACTGCATTTGCTCAATAAAGTTTTCAAATGAAACCGAGCGACATCCACTCCATGGGTACAGTGATGCTTCTTGGGCACCCAACACAAGTTTCTCAGGCTGCTGCCAACTGCTTACTAACGTTCGATAAAAATGTTTTGCACTTTTCATTTGCATAACATTTGCAAATTTATTTGCTTTATCACCCAATAACGGAGGGGACCATCTGCTTGGGATAGTCGCTTCCAATGCATCCCAAAATTTAGCCGGAACAGCTTGAATACCCAAAGCCCCCATTTTTTTAACACTTTCAGGCATCCATTGGATCCAACGCCAGATGTTATAACCTGTTAAATAGCGGTTGTAGCCACCAAACAATTCATCACCACCATCTCCAGACAGACTTACAGTCACTTTTTCACGTGCCATTTTAGACACTAAATAAGTTGGGATCTGAGACACATCTGCAAAAGGCTCATCGAAAAATTTGGGAATGTCTGGAATAAAGGTTTGTGCATCCTTATCTTTCAAATATAACTCATGATGATCAGTACCAAGATGAGCAGCTACCAGAGCCGCATGCTTTGCTTCATCAAATCCTTTTTCAAAGAACCCGATTGAGAAGGTTTTTACTGGTTTTTCACTTTGCGCCTGCATAAGTGCCACAACGGTAGAGCTATCAATCCCGCCCGATAAAAACGCACCCAAAGGCACATCTGAAATCATTCGTTTCTTGACTGAATCTCTTAATAAACAATCAAGTTCTTCTATCAGTTCGTTATCACTTGTTTTTTTACGGGTTGCAATTTTTTGCTCTACAATTTTCTCAAAATCCCAATAAGGATTTTCTTCTATGGTCCCAGCTTGATTAATGGAAACTATCACACCCGGTATTATTTTTTTAATCCCTTCAAAAATAGAGAGTGGGGCAGGAATATAGTTAAATCTAAAATACTCACTTAAAGCTTGCTGATCAAGTTTTGCTTTAAATCTTGGGTGCTTCTTAAAACTTTTGATTTGCGAACCAAAAAACAATATGTGACCATTCAACCCAAAATACAAAGGTTTAATGCCTAAACGATCTCTTACCAAATAAAGTCGCCTTTCTTCTCTATCCCACAGTGCAAATGCAAACATACCCAGGAATCTACAACAAGCTTCCTGGATCCCCCACTGTTCACAAGCTTCAATAATGACTTCGGTATCGGAGTGCCCACGAAATTTACAACCAGCCGACACAAGTTCTTTTCTCAGCTCAGCGGCGTTATAAACTTCACCATTATAAGCGATGATATAACGACCCGACTGAGAAGACATGGGTTGTGCTCCTGCGTCAGACAAATCCACGATAGAAAGCCGCCGATGACTTAAGGCAACACCACTGTTTTCCTCAACCCACTCGCCTGAAGCATCTGGTCCACGTTCCCTAATGGCTTCAGCCATAGATTGAGCAATACTTAAAAGCTCTGCCTTTGAATGTGTTTGTTTAAAATCCCAGAACCCTGCTAAACCACACATCAGACCATCTCTTTACAATGGGTTGTATAAAATTGATCATACGCTTTCGCGCATATTTCAAGTGTAAATAACTCTAACACCCGCTGCATTCCAGCAGCGCCAAACTGCCTTCTTTGTTCGGGGTTCTGTGCTAACTGTAAAATAGCAGTTCCCAGCGCACGGGGTGATTTCTTAGGTACAACCCAGCCGGTTTGACCATCAATGACGGCCTCTTTATTTCCGCCGACATCTGTAACAACCATCGGTAAGCTCGCTGCCATTCCTTCTAAAATTGCATTTGAAAATCCTTCCTGGTGCGAACAAAGAATGCCAACGTCTGAAGCTTTGAAAAGCTCTACAATATTCCTTCTAGAGCCTAGCCACGATATATGTTTATCTAGCTTATATTTTTTTGCTTGCTGTTGAAGTTTTGGACCAACCCCATCATCCCTTCCCACGCACAACAAATGCCAATCCATATGGATTTTTTCCCGAATAAAGGCAAAGGCTTCTAGTAAATCCAAATGCCCTTTGTAAGGAATAAGGTTGGCTACGATAATGAAAGTTACCGTGTTTTTTCCAAGTCCAAGTTCGGTTCGAATAACGTCTCTTGAACACTCCTGCTGGAAAGGGAGTGTATCAATACCGTTATAAATTAAATGCAATTTTGCTTTTTCTACCTTTTCTTCTTTTTCAAGTTGCTCAAGAATGGCTTGGCTGTTGCCTAGAATCGCGGTTGTTTTTGCATGAAGTTTGCATTCAAGCTTCCCCAAAATAGGTCTACATTTCTGGTATTCATTCAGTGAACGGCGACTCATGATTTTCCCCCCTGAGAACCGAACCAGTATAAGTGAAAACATCCCCAGAATGTACGTCTCAGGCAAGAAAAAATGGATGATAACCTTTGGATTTCTTCTTGCTATCATACCTATTCTATAGAGTGAAGGAATGATCCTAAGAATACGATTGATAAAAGGAGAAAATCGATTTGTGAAGGTTAGGTAAGTATTACTTAAAAGCTGTTCAACCAAGATTGATTTTTTTTCAAGCTCGATAGCCAAAGGGCCTTTTTTAAGTACAGTTCTAACTGAAACCTGCCACCCTCTTTTTTTCAACTCAGGCAACAAATAGACTAAATGACGTTCAGCACCCCCAACTTCCAAGCTCCCAATAAAAAAGATAATTTCTTTTTTCATTTTTTAACCCAAAAACTTTTCATGATCAGGTATATTTTTTAAAACAGTGGTATTGGCACCCACTAAAGCATTATTACCAATCGTAGTATTTTGAATAACAACAGCTCCAGCCCCAATATGAGATCCCTCACCTACCTGTACACCACTGCACAAAACTGCGCCTGGTGCCACATGCACTGAAGCACCCAGGTGACAGTCATGTTCAACAATGGCGCCACTGTTTATCAAAGCATTCTCCCCAATATAAGTCTTGGGTTGCACAATACTTCCTGCCATGATCTGCACCCCTTCACCTAACCGTGCGTTTGTTGCTATCACAGCACTTTGATGTATTAAAGAAATAAACTGATATCCTAAATTTTTGTATTTAATAAAAATTTGTTTTCTAAGATCAAGCGATCGATTTGAACCAATTGAATTAACCATTTGACACTTACTAGGTGAAAATGTCGAAATTTGCTCTTCTGAGATGACTGTGATCCCCCAAAACACCTCGCCAGGTGTCAGTCTTGGATCACAGATAGCAACAATATCTGCATGTCTATTTCGCAAGAGATCAAAAACAACGGTCGCATGTGCCCCGGCACCCATCATAATAATGTTTTTCACTTTACGTTTCTCCTTTCTTACCTTTCCCTATTTATCGCTGGACAAGATGTAATCAGTCTTTCAGACTCTTTAAACAATACGCACAAGACCGTTCCCAAAATCTGTGGAACAGAAATGACTAAATGCAGCGTCCCTGCTAAGACTAAAGCATGTTCTGCTGTAAGGTTATAATGTTTTTGTAAAAAGATAATAATAACCCCTTCAAACACACCTATACTGCCAATGGTAACTGGCATAACAAAAGCCACCGCAGTTATAACAACCATAGCCAATGCGTCATAAACAGAAATATTTGCATGCGGCAGTTGCAGAGTAAAATACAAATAAAATTGAGCCGTAGAAAGCAACCAAATGAGTAAACTTAGTACGGAAACTGGAATGATTTTTTTCTTCAATTCACAACCCTGCACTGCAGCATGAAGTCGAACAAGATATTTTACTAGAAAAAAATCTTCCTTAAACCACTTGGTAAAATCAAATTCTCGCATGATAAAATTTATAGCTAGTATAGCTGTAAACAATAGTGCTATCAGCACCCACGTACCCCCAAAGCTTCCTAGGGTATAGATGACCAAAATCGCAAGCAAACACACAGCAATGAGATCGAATGATTTCTCTAGAATAACCGTCAACCCTAGATAATATGCTGAAATGTTATAAAAACGTCTTGCTAGTATAATTCTCAATAGCTCACCTAAACGAAAAGGACATATATTATTAAAACCATGCCCCATGATGGTCACTACAAAAGCAGTCGTGATCGGACGCTTAATCAATATGCCGGTGCGTATTGTATAGGCTAACAATAGCAATCCATATGGAATACTACTGATGATAATGGCTGTTACATTAAGATGTTGTAGGTTATCTATCAGCACGGGATAACTCACATTAGACTGAAACCAACGATAACCGATAACACAAAATAAAATATTAGTTGCAAGAAAGACCAGATACTTAATCATACTCTACACTTTCAGTTTGAATTTCATAGCCTGCAGCGATTGCATCTTGGTAGAAATTTTCCACTGTTTCTAATGAGAATTCCACGAGGGATTTCCCAAACATGGCTATTTTTTTCAACATATCATAGGGAACCGTAATTATATCGCAACCCACACGTTCTGCCTGAATAATATTAAACGGTTCACGCACACTTGCCCATAAAAGTTCTGCTTTTGGCTTCAATTTCATCTGTTCCACACACTGCTGCAGCAGGGGTTCTGGATCTATCCCAGTGTCTGCCACTCTACCTGCAAATACAGATAGAACCGCAGGCGTGTTCACTGATAAAGCACCAACCACTTCTGCAAACTGTTCAACGGTAAATATGGCGGTAACATTCAGTTTAATACCGTCACCGGACAGCTTCGAAATTATTTGTTGTGTAGATGCACCTTTAGAATTTGTTACAGGGATTTTAACATATACATTTTTTCCCCATGTCGCTATTTCCCGTGCTTGTGCTTCCATTTCATCTAAATCATCTGCAAAAATTTCAAAGGAAATAGGTTTGTTTGGGATTTTCTTTATCAGTGATTGGGCAAACATTCTGTAGTGTTTAACTCCCGCTTTACGCATCAAGGAAGGATTCGTCGTAAAACCCTGAATCAGTGGATCGGAAGCTAACTCTAACATGGTATCTATGGCTGCCCCATCGGCAAAAATTTTTATCTTCAATGTGTTATCTCCTTACCAACTATTCTGTCTATTTCATCAAACATTCAAAAGTTATGTTACACAACTAGTTACCTTTCTGCCTTGAACTCCAGATCAGATTACGGTATCGTATCCACCCTTAAGGAGAGATGTCCGAGTGGTTTAAGGAGCACGCCTGGAAAGCGTGTGTGCGTTAATAGCGTACCGAGGGTTCGAATCCCTCTCTCTCCGCCACTTCTGGCGCAATCGCCCTCTCACTCCCCACAGGAACCACCACCAGCATTCCCCAGGCTAACCATAATATTCTCTGGTAAAATACCTCATGCGCCATACCCATCATTATCAAAATGAAGATCAAACTAAATAAAGCTTTGTCCTTAACATCCATACAAGATACATTCTGACTACTGATCTTCGTCCCCAAATAAACAAGCGTCTTAAATCCATACCACAAAAAAGGCAAAGCACCCACAAGCCCAAACTCTGCTATTAACCAAATAAGAGTATTGTGGATAACGAGTGGACGGCCATTTTTCAAAATTTCATGATAACTAAAGCTTGCTAATCCACCGCCCAGCAATGGCTCGTTAAACCATAATCGCATTCCCTCCATTAAGGAGTACCATCTTTCATGGTCAGAGAAGCTGTTGGAATATTGAGAAAAAATGCTTACTTGCTCTGAAGAAGCGATGAAACCTTCATTTAGGAAAAGATTAAATTTAGCAATAGATAATAAAAAATCTACTAGATGGATCCCAAGAACACATGCGGTTGCCCCTGTAAGAAAACCAATGATTTCCCAGGTTTTTAGCCAAGCCATTCGCCAGAAAATAAACAATAAAATAGCACCTGTGATCAATGCCGAGCGAGAAAAAGTGAGATACAAGCCATATAGCAATATACTTGAAAGTAGATATCGACACCCACTGGGTAATCTTATATTTTTAAACACACCTGAAAAAAACAAAAAAGTTATTAGTAATATTTGAAGTGCTAATGCATTCCGATTTCCAGACAACCCCACAAAACTTTCTTGCAGATAAGAAAGAGGTATCACTCCTGCTTTAGCTAAGATCGAAATGACACTCCCTAAAGCAATGCTCACAATAATTGTTGTCATCATTAATCGAACGGCTGCTTCATACCCCTTTTGCCCAAAACGACTTACCAATTCCGCACCAATGTTGGCATACCCTAATAGAACAAAAAAACCAAACAACTTATATAAGATAGAATAATGGTTTACCCCTGTTTTCACTACCCCAACGAGAGCTGCAACAAAAAAAACCATCACGGCGGATACTAGAAAACGTAACGTTGATGGCAAATGATATTTCAAGCTCCTTTTTCTAAGTAAATTTGAAATCACTGCCATCACAAAACCGCAAAGTGCAATTGGATCAGCTGCATTAACGTTTAAAACTGCATCACCACACTTAACGTGGATCTGAAAAAAAACAAGTACCGAAGCCGCGCAAGCCAAAAAATAAATGGTATTACCTTCCAACCGCGTTAATGATATTCGCAGTCTTGATTTTCGATAAACGCCTTCATTCTGTTGGGAACAAAAAGACAAAATCGCACCCCAAGCCATTAAGGCAACATAAGAAAAAAATCCGATACAAACCGCTGAAAAAATAGCAGCCTCTTTTGGAACGGCACACAACCCGAAAATACTCATAGCAGCAAATTCTCTAACACCCCATCCGTTTGCACTAATAGGCAAACTAGCAATAAAGCAAACGATTACACTTGCACTTAACGCAAGTCCAAAAGAAATATCGATTTTAAGAATACTAAAAAGCATAGCGAAGGATAATGCACTGAGCAACCATCCACCGATAGCAACCACAAGTAGATAACCCGTATAATATAAATTACGAATAGAGAACAGTCGTTTCATTTTATCTTGATCAGATGGCGTCAATCCTATGCAAAGTACAGCAACTAAAGTTACCCCTAGAGAGACCAGTAGCTTCAGCACTGACGCCTCAGCAAAAATCAACATGATCTTCTCTCGGAATAAAAGGAATGCACCAGTTGTGCTTAACAATAATCCTGTAGTCGCAACTAGAATTCGTTCGTATAGCATTACACTTGTACTAATACTTGAGGGAATGGCTAGTTTTTTATACAAATGTAACCCTTGACCAAACAGGGTCCCAAAAACCGGTACAACCCCTCCGATCTGGCCAAAAAAAGTGGCTTGCAGAGCTATTGGATAGCTGAGTGCATAGCCCAGCTGTTTATATGCCAATAACAATCGAAAAGACACAAGAAGAAAATTGAGTGAAAAGAAAGTAGCAACTGATAAGAAAACCCAAAAAATAGAAAATGAAAGGAACTGTGCCTGCAGCTGGGTAAAATCAACTTGAAAGTAGTACACAATAATTGAAAGCAGGATGATGGGGATTGAAAAACTAAATAAGCCACTTGTTTTTCCGCTTAAGACATTTTGAGCACCCTTCAAACCCTCAACTCTCTCCATGGTTAAATAACCTCAACCACATTTAAAGGCCAAAAAAAATTCAAGGAGCGTGATAAGTAATCTGTAACCTTTAGGCTCTTTTCTGTAAAGCCCTGTACTGTTAGGTAATATCGAATACGGCAAGGTGAAATCTGAGAAGCTCTGATCCATCCTCTCTGCGCAAATGAAGTGTTACGTTCTACTTTACTTAAAAGCCGCATCAGGACATTTTGCTCGGTTTTCACACGAATATCTTGGAAAACTGACATTAAATCTCCAATCTCAGCTGCATAATATCTATTTGTTCACGATGAGAACTTTAGCCTAAGCCGCAAGAATCAGTCAATCGTCTTCTTGCGTATACAATACACCTACACCTTAATTCAGGCACTTTCCATTAAAAGCAAGTTGACTTATTTTTTTGTTGAATAGATAGAATACACTTGAAGCTTGATTCTGGAACATGGTATTTTGCATCAACTCTATTTTCAGGATAATAAGCTCTATGAAAAAATTACTCCAGACCATGACTATTGGGTTATTTTTAACTGTCGGTGCTGTTTTTATCAATACCTATGTCTTTGCAAATCAGAGTGAATCCATGCAGCAGTATGGCACTATTGATGCACGCACTCTCGAAATTTTAGTATCTCTCAATAAAGCCATTTTGGTTGATGCGCGCCTTCCTGAATATGATGATGGAAGACGGATCCTAAATGCTCTTTACGTTCATCGTAAAATGACTGATCAAGAAATTACACAATTCCTTCCAGATAAAACAGCTCTCTATATCGTTTATTGTGGTGGAAAAAAATGCAACTCCGCAAAAAAACTGATGTCAGAACGATTGATCCCAATGGGGTATACTTCATTACTGTATCACCCTGACGGCACAAGCAAATGGCTTAATTCTGGTCGATTCATGCAGTAATAGGCGAAATTTTTCAATTTACTCACTGAAAACGCTTCCTTGGTATCACTAACCCAGCGTTAGAAACCGCTGGCTGGTCAAAGCGCATCAGTTGGTCTTTGCTAACTTACACTTGGTCATTTGAAAAGCGTGTCGCAAACCAAATAAAAAATCTAAAATCTAAAATCTAAAATCTAAAATCACAATATACCCATGTACGATTTCTTGAAATACACACTGAGCAAGATCTAAAGAACTTAGAAAGCCATCTCTTTCATGTAAAAGAAATTTAGAACCAAACATTGCGTTCAAATTTATTTCTGACTAACCGATCTATTGAAAAACGTCCAGGACCATATAATAAAATTGTTCCAAGTAATATTGCCCAATAAAAATGTTCTTGAGAATCCAAATAAGTAAACTGAATCACTGCTGTCATGCTCAGAAGCGGTAATACTGCGTAGCGTGTTGCAAATCCCAACACTAACAACCATGGACAAGCCAGCTCAAAGGTTGTTACTAAAAATGCAGCTGCTTCAGGGGAAAAAATAGGTGTATTGTATTCATACTTAAACAAGTAAACAGTAGAGTTCCAGTTTGATATTTTAGTTAACCCCGAATACCAAAAAACTCTCCCCATCCAAACACGCATCACAAAAACTAAAAAGGGGAACAAAACTTGTTCCAAAACATACATTTTCTTATAGTAAATATCTTTAAAGTTGCTTTTGGAAAAAAACCTAATCCTTGTGTCAGAGACTTCATTCATAGAAACTTACCCTCTACACAATTATTTTTTTCACTACACCGGCATGCAACAATAAATAGAGTGTTTCCTCTAAATTAAAAGAGCCATACTTTCTGATAGTAGATTCAATTGCATTACCTAAACTGCAATTATTTAACAAAAAACCAATAAAGGCATACTGAGAAGCAGAGAGCCAAAAAGTTTTCACAGTATTATTGATCCGAGCAATAATCGCACAGGCTCCACCTTGTCGCAGCGTAATATTCTTCGTTGTGGGTTCATCGATTAAATCTTGTATCTGATCAATTGGATAATCCGAAAAAAACAGTTGAACAGATGAAACAAACTGTATTTTTGCTTGTCCTATCTGTTCTTCTGAAAGACCATTCAAATCAGGTGGTTGTATTTTCCCATCTGGACTTGAACAATAGGCTTCCTGTTTTAACCATTCATATCTTGCAAAATCTCCTAGATAAGAGAATTTGGAAAATTCTGGAACACTCTCAAGAAACTCTGGGAAGCTTTCACCCCAATCGTCTAAGCATCCAGTTTCCGGACCATTTTTCCCTTTTTTCAAAAAACGATAAGCAGCGCTGTCTGCACATTTTGGTCCTAGGAGTTTCCAGGTGCACGGAAAAGCAACCGTTAAGGCATTCTGCAAGTTTTGAATCACAGTCTGTCGATAGACATTAAATCTTTCTTCAGCGTCTGTAGAAGAGATATCTTGTAAGTTTTCCCCTTCTTTATCAAAAACTGAGAAGAAAAAGTTTTTTTGTATGGTTTTAAGCACCAGCGCATACTTCCATTTCTAAATAGCTCTTCATTTTCAATGCCTCTGCAACTAAAACAGAAAGCTCTGGAATTTTTGCGTCCCACTCTAAAAGGGAATATACCTTGCCAAATCTTTCTATTGCCTTATTATACAACCCCCAAACCTCAGGTGCTACAAAGTCATCATGGGTATCGATTCGCAACACTTTATTGGAACCAACTCTTTTAACAGAGTGACCTGCCAGGTGTATTTCGGCAACTACTTTTCTAGGAATTGCTTCGAGGTAAGCCATAGCATCCCAACCATGATTAAGGCTAGACACATAGATATTGTTTATATCTAGCAATAATTTTGCGCCTGTACTCTCACAGAGGGCTGCTAAAAATGAGGCTTCTTCTTGATCTGAGCTTTTATACTCCAAATATGAAGAGGGGTTTTCAATGAGAATTTCTCGCTTTAGACATTCTTGCGTTTTTTCGATATTTCGAGAAAAAACTTCAAATGTTTCTTGATTATATGGAATCGGCAGGAGATCGGGAAGGTACTTACCCGAAAAAACACTCCATGAAAGATGTTCAGAAACTAAAAAAGGATCAACCGCTTGTACTAACGCTTTCAGGCGCTCTAAATGCTGTTCTTGAACACCCTCAACACATCCTAAGGATAAGCCTACGCCATGTAAACTAATAGGATAGGCCTTACGTACTTCCAACAATGTTTGGGTTGCTGGGCTCCCAAGATGAAAAAAATTTTCACTGTGCACTTCGAACCAACCAATAGGCGGTTTCTCTTGCAAAATTTGCGCGTAATGCGGTTGCCGCAATCCTACGCCTATTAATGAGTTCGAAGTCATCATGTATGCTTTTACTAAGCGCTTTCAACTTTATCTTTAATGGTATCGGAGACACCACTAAAATCACCCGCATTGATTTTTGCACATTCACCGCTAGGCACTAAGATCCATGCATTAGGATCACCGGCTTCGTTGTGGCCTGAACAGCTTTGATTTTCTGATTTACAATCCGACGTATGCGCTTTGATCAAACCTTTGCCATTTTGATCAACTACTGTGCATTTTTCCATATCCTCGGCTTGCACGCCACCTGCTGACAACGCCATAGCTGCTGCTACTGCGGATAAAATTCCTAACTTTTTCATATATAACCCTCCTGGTATTGAATATGAGTAAAACAACACAAACTTTTACTCAAACATAATGAACACGTTTGTGTCGTTCAGTCTAGGATCGGTTAGTAAAAATTACTAGGTAATTTGCAATAGAAGTTATTTATAAAACTTTCACACTAAACTACTAAAGGCTCTTTTACAGCCACCCAATCATGATAGGTGTGTTCAAATAAACCACTTTCCAACGCTGTACGAATAGAGTGCATTAAACGATTCATGAATCGAACATTGTGAATCGTCAACAACGTATGTGCTAGAAGCTCATTAGCTTTAATTAAATGGTGAATATAGGCTTTACTAAAAGTTGAACAGGTATAGCAAGGGCAATCCGGCTCTATCGGTTCATTATCATTTCGATAACGACTGTTATGAAGGTTAATATGTTCCCGCCCCGGAATGGGATTGTGTGGAGGCCTTACCAAAGCACCGCCATGTCGAGCTAAACGTGTGGGATGCACGCAATCAAAAGTATCGATACCCAAAGCAACGCCCTTAAAAATATCTTGGATCCCTCCGATCCCTAAAAGATGAATAGGACGATTGGAGTCAAGCTTGTCGGTACACATAGCGACGACATCATACATTTGAGATTTTTCTGCTCCCAAAGAACCGCCTATTGCATGCCCAAAAAACTCGTTTTCATTGACAAAATCACAACTTTCAGCACGTAGATCAGCATAAACACCACCTTGAATGATTCCATACAATTCTTGCTGTCCTTCATCAAAACGCTGATGCTGTGTTAATGAACGTAACGCCCATCGATGACTCATTTCCATAGAACGGCGTGTGTAATTTTTGTCCACATGAAACGGGGTGCACTCATCCAGCACAACAATCAGATCTGCTTGCAACTGCCTCTGAATATCGATTGAACGCTCTGGCGTTAAGTGGTGCGTTGTTCCATCCACATACGATCGAAAGGTTGCACCGTCCTCGCTGATTTTCAATAAAGTCCTTGGACGTTGGTGATAACGTCTACCTTTAATTTCTTCAGCTACCGAACCGTGCCCCAGACTGAAAATCTGAAAACCACCCGAATCGGTCAGCATAGGGCCAGACCATCCCATGAACCGATGCAAGCCACCTTGTCGCTCAACAATTTCTGATCCAGGCTGTATTGAAAGATGGTAGGTATTCGACAGGATAATTTGTGTTTGCTCTGTCTCCATTTGTTTTGGAGTGACAGATTTCATAGCTGCTTTCGTCGCACAAAAGATAAAAGCCGGTGTTTCAACAATACCATGTGGAGTAGCTAGTCGACCTCGTCGAGCCTTTTTATAATTAAAAAATCGAAAGTCAAACATACTGATTCCTCGCAGAACGCCACTGATACGTGAGGTAAATAATGGGTGATGCCAACAGTGCAATTAAAACACGTGGAACAAAACTTGGAAAAATGTAAGTATACCAAAGCTTATCCCAGCCTACCGGAGAAGCTGCCAAAGCTTGCCAGGCAAACCAACTGAAACAAACATGATCCACAAATGTTGCTAGCCAGGCAGATAGGCTCACACAGAGCCACAAAGGAACCCTACGATAGGTCCGCATATGAGAGAATACCCGCACATTCAACATATGGCTAAAAAGATAAGCAAATAGGCTAGAAAAAGCCAAGCGCATGGATGGCACAAAAAGAAGTTCCATAGCCTGATAATTTTGATCTTGTTCGCTCAAGGGCGCATAGGCCAAAGAAGCAATCATCGTAACGGTAAACATTAATTGTGCCAAAAACCCTACCCAAACACCACGATAAGCGGCTGTGGATCCATGATGATGTGTAATGATGTCTTGCGCAATATAGGTTGTAGCGAAAATAATAGTGCCTAGTGCAATAGGTTCTGGACTAAACGAACTGGTGCTTAAACGCAAGACCTGAATATTAGCGGCAATCAAAACAACCACCTGAAACATATACAAACCCAACAGATCTAAACTCCACCAGGCAATGAGAATACAAGCGAGTGCCAAGCCTAATACAGCTAACGAGATAGTATCCCCTGAAACCAAGTGAAGCTCCTCTAGCAGAGAAATAAGTTGGTTATCCATATTATTTATTTTATTCCTAAACGCATGTCGAACACCTATATACAAAATATTTACCTAACTTGTCCAGTAAATAGTTATCTAATCATCCAAATCTAGTAGGACACTTGTCTTAGCGGGTGAATTCAGTTACATTTAGCGGCTCTACTCAATTAAAGAGTGTTTAAAATTTTTGGTAGGACTTACACGAATGTCGAGCAACATACACCTTTTATCAAAACGCAAAAATGACATCTTAAGATCCAGTGAAGACTACAGTGAACGTTTGCAAGAATGGCTATCTAAAAAAGATTATTTCCAAGCAGAAGATCTCCGATATTTACAATTTCTGATCCCTGAAAACCTAAAAATTCTAGACATAGGCTGCGGCATTGGAGACAAACTAGCCGCTCTAAACCCTTCTCGAGGCGTCGGTATTGATTTCAGCCCAAAACTGATCAAAACTGCCCAACTACGCCATACAAAAGACAATCTTAATTTTTTTGTTTCAGATATAGAAGCATCACACTTTGCAGATTTACCATCAGAGACGTTTGACATCATCTTACTTTCAGATGTCATTGGTTTACTCGAAGACTGTCAACAAACACTCACTTTGCTCCAAAGATTTTGTAATAAAAATACTCGCATCGTTATTTCATATTACAGTAGGCTTTGGGATCCAATCATCAAAGTAGCAGAACATTTCAAACAAAAATTTCCACAGCCAGAAAACAACTATTTATCAACAACTGATATCTGCAACCTCTTAGAGCTTGCTAACTACAAACCTATTAAACGCGAGTGGCGCCAACTCATTCCTAAATATTGGTTAGGCATTGGTCCTCTCATCAATCGTACCATTGCCACCTTACCGGGCATTCGTCGTTGGTGCTTGAAAAACTATATCGTTGCTCGTATGCAACCCAAGGAAACAGCCGTACAACCGTCTGCAACCGTTGTGATCCCTTGCAGAAATGAGCAAGGCAATGTTGAACCGGCTATTAAACGACTTCCCAAATTTTGCGATGACATAGAAATTATTTTTGTAGAAGGTCATAGCCAAGATGGCACCCTCAATGAAATCCACCGAGTTATTGCTGCCTACCCTGAACACAACATTAAAGTGCTGGTTCAAGATAAAAAAGGCAAAGGCGATGCTATGCAGAAAGCATTTGCACACGCGACCAAAGATATTCTTATGATCTTGGATGGAGACTTAACAACACCCCCAGAAGACTTTCCAAAATTTTATGAAGCCATTGCCAGCGGCAAAGGCGAGTTTATAAACGGATCACGCTTGATTTATCCAATGGAAAATCAAGCAATGCAATTTCTTAATCTGTTAGCCAATAAAACATTTTCCTGGATCTTCTCTTATTTGCTCAACCAACGGTTTACTGACACACTTTGTGGTACTAAAGTGCTTTATCGCGAAGACTATCAAAAAATAGTTGCCAACCGGGATTACTTCGGTGATTTCGATCCTTTTGGTGATTTTGATTTAATTTTTGGTGCTTGCAAACTAAATTTACAAGTAGTAGAAATTCCAGTTCGCTACGCTGCGCGCACTTATGGCTCAACCCAAATCTCAAGATTTCAACACGGATGGTTACTCTTAAGAATGGTCTTATTTGCTTTCCGCAAACTCAAAGCATTCTAATGACAGCTGAAGTACTTCAAGAGCATGATATTATTTGGACAAAAAAACCTGTGCTCCGCGCAGTGTATCACGACTACTACCAAAGGATGCTTGCCTTCATCAAACCTGGAAATACCCTAGAAATTGGTGGCGGTATTGGCAACCTCAAACAATATCTCAATAATGTAACCTCCACAGACATTGTTAGCATGCCGTCACTGGATGCAACCTGCGATGCCCAATCCCTACCGTTTGCCGATGAGAGCTTTGATAATATTGTTGCCGTCGACGTACTACATCATATCGAAAGACCCATCCGCTTTTTCTCAGAAGCTCAAAGAGTTCTAAAACCCGGAGGCAGTATCATTTTTCTGGATCCCGCGATTTCGAAAGTAAGTTGGTTTTTTTACCACTTCTTCCATCCAGAACCCGTCGACTTTACAACGGATCCTTTAATCGACGCACCATTGGATCCAAACCGAAAACCTTTTGACGCAAATCAAGCTGTCCCTGAATTGATTTTTGGGAAATACCAAAAAAAATTCCAAAGCCTTTTCCCAAAGCTTTCTATCTTAGAGAAACAATATCTAAGCTTATGGATCTATCCTTTATCTGGTGGTTTTCGTCCTTGGTGCTTGATACCGCAAAGCTGCGCCACTTTTTTCTTAAAAGTTGAATCTTATTTAGAAAAATTCTTAGGCAAATATCTCGGCTTTAGAATACTCATTGTCTTACAAAAGGACACGGAGCAATGAATCGCCTAACTCCTTCTTATATTTGGCTACTATTAGGCTCTATCGCACTATTCTCTGTTCCTCTATTGAATGCCTGGCTGCTCTACCCCCTAGGGGTTGAAAGTCCAGCCACCAGTTATTCTGCACTATCGGGTATATTTCCCTGGAGTGATGCAACTGGATATTATTCAGGCGCGAATAAGCTTCTCCATAATGGATTTTTAGATAACTGGAACATGAGGCGCCCACTCAATTCAATTCTTTTTTCAGTACGTTTATGGTTAGCCGATCATAACTTTTTGGCTGCGGCACTGATTCAAGCCATTGGATGTGCTATTGGAAGTTTTGCACTCAGCTTCAGTGTGGGGATGCGACTAGGCAAAGCGGCTGGGATCATCACCTTATGTGTGTTGTTCCTATTTGCCGATACGTATTTACCGACAACTTTGAGTGAATCACTAGGCCTCACGCTAGGATGTTTAAGCTTTATTTTCCTATGGGACTACGCAAGCTCGCAAAAATCAACTTCCCTGTTATTTGGTATTCTAATGTTGATGGTGGCCTTAAATGCCCGAGCAGGTGCTTTTTTTGTATTACCCCTGCTTGCCCTATGGAGTTTTTTAAACCCAGCTCATAAAAAAAAATATAACTGGAAAGCTTTACTGGTGGTACTCATTGGTGCAGGGCTGGGTATTAACTTTAATGTTGCTATCACCCATCTCTATACCAATGGAAATGGTGCAACTCATGGCAATTTTGGATTGGTTCTTTTCGGTTTAGTCTCAGGTGGAGAAGGCTGGATGCATGCCTACAAAGTCCATCCCGAGGTATCCATGCTCACAGAAGTCGCAGGATCACAATTTCTTTATGAAAAATCATGGGCTCTTTTTAAACAGCAACCTGCATTAATTTTCATTGGAATGATGAAGAATTTCTGGCTCTTCCTAAAATCAGGTACTACTTTTTTCATAGACGCCTCTGGAAATCAAATATTTCGTACCTTTCTGAGAGTAGCAAGCATAACCCTTTTCAGTACCTTCCTCTTTTACCGAACATACCTTTTTTCGCTCTACAAAAAATTCTATACCGATCATCCTTCTGAATGTGGTCTCCTCCTTGCCGGGTGTTTTGGCATGATATTCTCGGCCTTAATTATCTGGAAAGACGGGAACCCTCGAGTCTTTGCTGCAACTATTCCGTTTTTTGCTGTATCTATAGGTGTCACTATCAATGCCTATGCCCGTGATATTTTTAGAGTCAAGTCTCCACAAGCATTGAAAACGCCCCTACCCATTGCCAGCGCGTATATTTTAAGTCTACTGATCCTAAGCTCTGCGCTCATTCTTCCTAAAGTATTGCAAACGAAGGCCCCTCTTTCTATTCCTGTTTTCAGCTGCCAATCCAACGAAACCAAAATCCTTGTCAGAAAAATATCAGGTGCTCCACAAATAGCGTTTCCAAAATCTTCAGCGCAATTCAAAAGAAATGTCCTCGCCAGTTCTATTGAAGACCATGAAGGTTTTCTAAAAATAGTGGACCCAACTTTTTTAACTGAACCTATGACACTCAGCGTTGCCTATGATTTTGAAAGTGAAAAGACTCGTTATCTTGTCGGTGCGACTGAACTTTTCAATCAGAACGAATGGTCTTGTTTATGTGGACAAAATATTTCAGCCACTAATGGGATCGTACAAATTTTTCGTGTGACTCAAGGAAAAATACATGAATAGAAAAATCGCTTTTATCACGGGAATCACTGGGCAAGACGGCGCTTATCTTGCTGAGCTACTACTCGAAAAAGATTATATTGTCCATGGTTTACAAAGACGATCTTCTCTCAACAATACACAGCGTATTGCGCCGTTGTACGAACGCTATCAGCCAGAGAATAAATTCTTTTTGCACTACGGCGACACCACCGATGCCACCAATCTCATTCGTTTGATCTCTGAAATAAACCCAAGTGAAATCTATAATCTAGCCGCACAAAGTCACGTGCATGTCAGTTTCGAAACGCCTGAGTATACTGCAAATGCAGACGGGCTTGGTACACTGCGCATATTAGAAGCTATCCGAATATTAAAGATGGAAAAAACAGTCCGCTTTTATCAGGCTTCTACCTCAGAACTTTACGGTAAAGTTGTTGAAACCCCTCAGAAGGAGACTACCCCCTTTTACCCTAGGAGTCCCTATGCCGCAGCCAAACTTTATGCGTACTGGATCACCGTCAATTATCGCGAAGCATATGGTTTACACGCTTCTAATGGGATCCTTTTTAATCACGAAAGTCCTCTACGAGGTGAAACATTTGTGACTCGTAAAATTACCAAAGCCATTGCAGCGATTAAACAAGGTAGGCAAAAACAATTAGCACTTGGCAATTTAGATGCTAAACGAGACTGGGGACACGCCAAAGACTTTGTGGAAGGTATGTGGAAAATGCTACAGCAAGATCAACCGGATGACTATGTTCTTGCAACTGGAAAAACCCATTCTGTTCGCGAATTTGTTGAACTTGCTTTTGCTGAGATTGGCATCCAACTGAAATGGCTGGGACACGCTCAGGAGGAACGCGGTATTGATGCTGCAACTCAAGAAATCTTAGTGGTGGTAGATCCTCAATTCTTTAGACCTACTGAGGTTGATTTACTTTTAGGTGATCCCAGTAAAGCGAATAAAACTCTTAAGTGGCAAGCGACAATACAACTGAATCAATTGGTGAAAGAAATGATGGCAGCGGATTTATCAAATGACAACTGTTAAGTCACTCGAAAATAAGCGCATCTTTGTTGCTGGGCATAATGGCATGGTGGGACATGCCTTGGTTCGCAGGCTGGCGCAAGAGAATTGTACTGTCTTAACCGTAAATCGCAAAGAACTAGATTTAACCAACCAGCAAGCCGTGAATGATTGGTTCGCTCAAACAAAACCCGATATGGTTTTCCTCGCTGCCGCTAAGGTGGGAGGTATTCAGGCCAATCGTTCGCAACCTGCTGCTTTTCTCTATGAGAACCTACAAATTGCAAGTCACGTTATTCACGCGGCCAAAGAACACCATGTTGAAAAACTATTGTTTTTGGGTTCGTCCTGTATCTACCCTAAACATGCCTCACAACCCATGGCTGAAGAAGCACTTCTTAGCGGCACCCTCGAACCAACCAATGAGGGGTATGCTATTGCTAAAATTGCCGGTTTGAAAATGGTTGAGGCCTATCGTCAACAATACCATTGTGATTTCATCAGCTGTATGCCAACAAACTTGTATGGCCCTTTCGATAACTATGATCTTGAAAACAGCCATGTGTTACCTGCTCTACTACAAAAAATTCACACTGCAAAAAAAAATAACGAGCCCAAAATAACGATTTGGGGCAGTGGAACACCACGTCGAGAATTTCTTTATGTGGATGATCTAGCAGATGCTTGTGTTTTTCTCATGAAACACTACTCAGATCCTAAAACCATCAATATTGGTGTGGGGACTGATATTAAAATTTCTGAGCTAGCGCACAGATTGTCAGAAAGCCTAAACTATCAAGGACAGTTTGAATACGACACCACTATGCCTGATGGTACCCCACAGAAACTTCTAGATATTAGTCGTCTCAAAGCTCTGGGATGGAGTGCTAAAACCACATTACCTGATGGTATCAAATTCACTTATGAGCATTATTTAAGGAACTTGTCATGATTACACCTATTATTTTATCGGGTGGAAGAGGAACCCGTCTATGGCCGCTTTCACGCAGTTTATTTCCTAAACAATATTGGGAGCTGGTTGGCAAAAACACACTCATTCAAGCAACAGCTTTGCGCGTAGCCGCTCCTGAACAATTTAACCCGCCATTAGTCATTTGCAATGAAGAACACCGATTTCTCGTTGCAGAGCAACTACGAGAAATTAATTTAACGCCTTCACACATCGTATTAGAAACTGAAGGACGCAATACAGCAGCGGCTATTGCCATTGCCTGTCTATTAAGTGATCCAAATGAAGATCTCTTGGTTTTGCCAGCTGATCACAATATTAAAGATTCTGAACCGCTTATCACGGCTATACAGCAAGCTCTCCCTTTTGTGCAGAAGGGGAAAATTATCACCTTTGGGATCCAGCCACAGCATCCTGACGTACACTATGGCTATATTAAAAGGGGTAGCGCGTTAGATGATCAGAAACATGTGTTCTCTGTTTCTCACTTTGCTGAAAAACCTAATAAAGAAACCGCTGAAAAATTCTTATCTGAGAAGAATTACTACTGGAACAGTGGCATGTTTTTGTTTAAAGTCAAAACAATGCTAAACGAACTAAAGCAACTGCAACCTGAATTACTGAATAGTTGCAAACAAGTATTAGCAACTGCTAAAAAAGATTTGGATTTCTTACGTCTCGATTCCACTTTCATCTCTAAACAGAATGCCCTCTCCATTGACCACGCCGTTATGGAAAAAACCGAGAATGCTTGTATTGCGCCACTCAATATTGAATGGTCCGATGTGGGTTCCTGGAATGCACTATGGTCTATTTCTGAAAAAGACGAAGATGGAAATGCAATAGTAGGTGACGTCACAGCACACAATGTCACAAACTCTTACATTCGCTCACATCATCCCCTCGTTTGCGTGTCGGGATTGGATAATATTTTAGTCACAGCGACTAAAGATGCCGTCTTTATTGCTAATCGTGATTCACTTGATCAAATGCATGAGCTTATTGCAACTTTACAGCAATCTGATCGCCGTGAACTCGATATCCACACACGCGCTTACCGTCCATGGGGCTATTATGAAACGATTGATCTCGATAAGCGCTTTCAAGTAAAACGCATTATGGTAAAACCCGGTGAAATGACTTCAACCCAAATACACTACCACCGATCGGAGCATTGGGTTGTGGTTGAAGGCATTGCCAAAGTAACACGCGGTGACGAAACCTTCCTAGTGCATGAGAACAACTCGGTTTATTTGCCTATGGGGCAAAAACATCGAGTCGAGAACCCTGGAAAAATCCCACTGCACTTTATTGAAGTACAGTCTGGATCTTACTTAGGCGAAGATGACATCGTACGTATTGAAGATGCCTATGGACGGATTAAAGAAAACAGTTAACTAGGTGAGCCTAAAACAAGTTGCTCAATTAAATCCATAAGGATATGACCCGCTGTAATATGCGCTTCTTGGATCCGATTGGTTTGATCGGACGGAACAACAAAAGCCATCTCACACAGATCTAAAGCTGGACCACCACTTCCCCCTAAAAAACCCATCGTGGCTATATTTTGCTTCCGTGCAGCTTCCAACGCTAACAGTATATTGGGTGAACGACCTGAGGTAGTGATCCCCAATAATACATCCTCTGGTTTCCCCAAGCCTTCTACCATACGTTCATATAAATGCTCATAACCGTAATCATTAGCACAAGCGGTAATAGTCGAAGTATCTAAAGCCAATGAGATAGCCGGTATAGACTTTCGATTAAAATCCGAACGCAACCTAACTAATAGTTCGGCAGCTAAATGCTGAGCATCTGCAGCAGATCCACCATTTCCACATAGCATTAGTTTACCGCCCTGCTTCAGAGATTGCGCTATTCGCTCAGCCATTGAAATCAACTGTTGCGCATAATCCCCTTGCAAAAGTGCTTCTTTAGTCTCAATTGAAGCTTTCAATTGAGCATGCACCTCTGTCTCCAATTCTTTCTTTTTCTCGATGGTTAGATCCATGCCGTTACCTCCACAGTAGCTTTCCAGAATACCATTCCCACAACTCAGATAACAGAGGTTCAAGATAATTTGGTTTCTAACTTATCATTCAACATAGACGCTGCTCTGTATTTTCGATATGCTTCCAATCAACAATTAAAACACTTTTTCCGGAGCATTCTACACATGACCATTCTCGTTACTGGAGCCGCAGGCTTTATTGGTTACCATGTTTGTGAGCGTTTACTTGCCCGTGGAGAGAACATCATTGGTCTTGATAACTTAAACGATTACTACGATGTTACACTGAAAAACTCACGTCTTGACCTGTTAAAGCAACACCAAGGTTTTAGTTTCTACCAACTTGATTTAGCAGATAAAACCAGCTTAGATCCTATTGTTAAAAAACACCCTAATATTGATCGCGTAATACATCTTGCTGCACAAGCGGGTGTCCGATACTCATTGACCAATCCGCATGCTTATATAGAAGCCAATGTTACCGGGCAAGTCACTGTATTAGAAGCATGCAAAGCATTACCCATTAAACACTGTGTGTATGCCAGCAGCTCATCCGTATACGGAGCAAATACAAAACTACCTTTCTCAATAAAAGATCCAGTAGAGCAGCCGATGTCACTTTACGCTGCCACGAAACGTTCTTGTGAATTATCTGCATATACCTATAGCCACCTCTATCAGATCCCAACCACTGGGCTACGATTCTTCACCGTCTACGGCCCTTGGGGACGACCGGATATGTCTGCTTTTCTTTTCACCAAAGCCATTCTAGCCGAAGAGGAAATTTCCGTTTTTAACCATGGTGATATGAAACGAAATTTTACCTATATTGATGACATTGTTCAGGGAGTTATCAGCTGCCTGGATATTCCACCCGCAGAAACCGTAAAAGATCCGAACGCTGTACCTGCTCGTCTGTATAACATCGGCAACGATCAAACCGAAGAACTCATGGATTTTATTAAAGCGCTCGAGAAAGCCTTAGGTAAAAAAGCAAAAATCCGTTTCGAACCTATACAGCCTGGGGATGTTAAAGCCACTATTGCCGATATTACTGAAACCACCCACGATTTTAACTTTTTACCCAAAACAAATATTGAAGAAGGCTTGCAGAACTTCGTAGAGTGGTACAGGAGCTATTATGTTAATCAATAAAGAAACAAAAATTGCGATTATTGGACTAGGCTATGTTGGCTTGCCACTAGCCGTTGCCTTATCAAAATATTTTACGATTTTGGGTTTTGACGTCAATGAAAAGCGTGTTCAGGAACTCAACAATAAGTTCGATCATACCAATGAAATAAGTAAAGAAAGATTAGAAAAAACAATGATTCAGTTCACTACTGACAGTTCCCAATTAACCGAGCAGGCAATCTACATCGTTACCGTTCCAACGCCAATTGATCAGAACAACCTCCCAGATTTAACTTGCCTAAAAAAAGCTTCCGAAACAGTTGGAAAATCAATTAAGCCAGGCGCCATTGTTGTTTATGAAAGTACTGTCTATCCAGGCGTCACTGAAGATTTTTGTGGAAAAATCTTGGAACAAAATTCCGATCTAACCTGCGGTAAAGATTTCTTTCTAGGCTATTCGCCAGAGCGTATTAATCCTGGCGATAAAGAACACACCGTAGACAAAATTACAAAGGTAGTTGCTGGGCAAACACCTAAAATCGCACAAATGCTAAGTACCGTTTACGGTGCCATGAATCAGAATAATATTTTTGTCGCTGAAAACATTAAAACCGCTGAAGCTGCCAAAGTTATTGAAAACACCCAACGGGATATTAATATCGCCTTCATTAATGAAATTTCCACCATCGTCAAAAAACTAGATCTTTCTATATACGATGTTCTAGCAGCCGCAAATACCAAATGGAATTTTTTAAACTTCCAACCCGGATTAGTGGGTGGTCACTGTATCGGTGTTGATCCATATTATCTTGCACACTGCGCCCGTCAACTTAATGTGGAACCGGAAATTATTTTGGCCGGACGTAAAATTAATGAAAAAATGGGTAACTTTATTGCTGAACATATTCATTCCTCTTTACAGAAAACAAATTGTCCACCTGAGCAGGCAAAAATTCTAATGCTTGGTCTGACGTTCAAAGAAAATATTCCCGACCTCAGAAACACTAAAACCGTCGACATCATTAGCGCTCTGCAATCGAAAGGTTATACGGTTGATGCACACGATCCCTGTGTTGATCCCCTAGAGGCTCAGAAGCTCATTCAGGCTAATTTGATCCCAAATTTAGATACCGCTTCACAATACAACTGTATTATTGGTGCCGTTCCACATAAGCCTTATTTGGCTTTTCGTTCCGAAACTTTCCATACGCTGCTCAAGCCTGGTGGGCTCATTGTTGATATCAAAAATCTCTGGAAAAATATTGTCCCTGATATTTTCACTTATTGGACACTCTAGATGAAAGTAAAGAAAATACTGTTTCTTGTCTCTGAAGATCAGTATTTTTGTTCACATCGACTGAACTTGGCAAAAGCCGCTTTAGCGGCAGGCTTTGAGGTCGCTGTTGCTACACGTTGCCAGAATCACATGGGGCAGATACATGAAGCAGGTATTAAACTTTTTTCACTTAAATTTTTCACTCGGACGGGCTTAGCTCCCCTTACTCAGCTTAAAGCACTTATCGAAATCTACCGGATTTTTCGACAATACCAGCCAGATATTACACATCACGTCGCTATCAAGCCTATTATTTTTGGATCAATAATAGCTTCTATTACACGAATACCAAAAGTAATCAATGCTTTAGGGGGGTTAGGTTACCTATTCACTGAGCTTTCACCATCAACCCTAAAGAAAAAAATACTTTCCTACGCAGTTTCAAAACTATTTACTTGGTGCTTCACTAGAAAAAATAGCACGCTGATCTTGCAGAACTCAGATGATCTCAATAACTTAAATAAAGCTGGGATCTACCCCCATCACCATACCATTATTCGTGGTGCGGGTGTCGATCCACAAGCCTATCCCGTCCAAACTTACCCCAAGGAACCTCCACTTATTATTGCTTGTGTGGCGCGCTTACTTCGTAGTAAGGGAATTGCAGAGCTGGTTGAGGCAACACGTACTTTAAAACAAACGTATCCCCATCTAGAGGTGCATCTCTACGGCATGCCGGATCCAGAAAATCCTGAATCCATTACTACCTCCCAACTCAACGCGTGGCAGGATGCCAACGTTATTTATTGGAAAGGACAATGTGAAACTGTTGCAGAAGCCTATGCAAAGTGTCACCTTGCTGTACTTCCTTCCTATCGAGAAGGTCTACCAAAATCATTATTGGAAGCGGCAAGTTGCGCTCGCCCAATTGTGACTACCGATGTCCCTGGGTGCCGGGAGGTTGTAAAGCACAACGAAAATGGTCTTCTCGTCAGCGCACAAGATAGCCAAGCACTGGCTAGCGCCATCCATCAACTGTTAGCAGATCGAACACTCAGAATAACGATGGGCAATGCTGGAAGAGCACGTGTAGAACACTATTTTTCGGATGAGATTATTCAAAAACAAACGCTTGCACTCTACACTACCTAAGTGCGGATCCCAAACCCCTTCTTTAATAACCACAAAGCCACAAAGTAGGCGCACAGCACAAGACCACTGATGATCCAAAGCGACAAAGCAACACTCACATCTGATCGACCAAGCATGGCATACCGAAAAGCGTTCACAATATAAAATATAGGATTAAAATACGTAACAGACTGCCAGAATTCTGGTAAAATATTGACAGAATAAAACACCCCACCTAAATAGGTTAGAGGGGTCAAGACAAAAGTAGGGATGATATTGATATCATCAAAATTCTTAGCAAACACGGCATTAATCAAGCCCAACAACGAAAATAATATCGCTACTAAAAAAGCAATAATGAAAATCAAGAGGCAATGTTGTAAATGCAATTTAGAAAAAAACAAGGAAACTATTGTCACAAGGATCCCAACAATGACACCCCTGATAACCCCTCCTGAAGCATAGCCCAGTAGAATGATAGAATTAGGCAGGGGAGACACCAACAGCTCTTCAATGTTCCTCTGAAATCTCGAAATAAAAAAAGAGCCGACTACATTCCCATAGGAGTTTGTAACCACTGCCATCATGACTAACCCTGGTAAGATATACTCTACATAATCAAAACCCTGCATATCACCAATTCGTGAACCAATCAAATTTCCAAAAATGACAAAATACAAGAGCATGCTAATCACAGAAGGTAGCAATGTTTGTTTCCAGATGCGAAAAAAACGAGTGATCTCACGTCGCGAGATGGTGTATAAACCAATGCTATTTGCTTTAAAAAAATTCATTTTTTTCTACCTTCAAGCAGTTTGTACAAGCTGAATAAACAGTTCTTCTAAACGATTTACCTTATTACGCATACTGCCCACATCAATTTTTTGATTCGTCAGCGTTTCAAAAACGTAATTCAAACTTAATTCTTTTGGAAAGGTAATTTCCAACGTGTTCTCATCTAAAGATTTCACTTCGCAACCTTTTATTTCAGGTGGTTCAGCAAGTGGGCGTTTAAGATCTAATAAAATAGTTTCTGTATTTAATCGAGACAAAAGTTCTTTAACCGTTGTATTTTCAACAATACTCCCTTTGTTAATAATAGCTACCCGTTTGCACAAGTATTCGGCTTCTTCTAAGTAATGTGTAGTTAAAATTATTGTGATTCCTTTAGCATTCATTTCTTGCAAAAAATTCCACATTGAGCGTCTGAGTTCAATATCCACTCCTGCAGTAGGCTCATCTAAGATCAACATTTTAGGCTCATGGATCAAAGCACGTGCGATCATCAAGCGTCGCTTCATTCCACCCGATAAAGTTCGAGCAGGCTGATCACGCTTATCCCACAAACCCAATCTGGTTAAATACGTTTCAGCCCTCTTAAAAGCAACGGAACGTGGGATCCCATAGTAACCGGCTTGATTCATCAGTATGTCAATCACTTTCTCAAATAAATTGAAATTGAATTCCTGTGGAACAACACCTAAAAATGATTTTGCGCGTTCCATGTCTTTATCAAGATCACAACCAAACACTTCAATCTGACCAGCCGTTTTATTGACTAAAGAAGTGATAATACCTATCGTGGTTGTTTTGCCTGCACCATTTGGGCCGAGTAAAGCAAAAAAATCACCTTGCTCTACCTCGAGATCAATCCCACGCAGCGCAACCAAGCCCCCGGCATATGTTTTTGTTAATTTACTCACCTTTAATGCTTGCACGCTTTAACTCTCTTAATAACAATTAAATTATTCTACCATAAGATAGTGTCCCTTAAATGTGCTCATGGAGACCTATGGAAACAGATATTTACTAGTAGATATTTATAATTAATAGACTCGTGCCACTTTCTTTACTGTTATTAAGGAAAAAATACTAAAACTTGTTATACTTACAGTTATGTGTCAGAAAAGGTAATTATTTTATGAGCCGCAAACACCAAGGTTTCTCCTTAATCGAGCTTATGGTCGTAGTAGGTATTATCGGATTGCTCGCTAGTATCGCTGTCCCTATGTACCGCAGCTATATTTATAAATCTAAAAGTGGCGAACTTCTAGGCTTTGCTGGAAAAATGAAATCTGATGTGGCTGATGTGCTTCTTTTTGGCAGTGCTACTATTACGGCAACTTCCTGCCAGAATATTGCTGAAACCGTGAGCGTTAACTCTGGGACAACTGAATCGTGGACAATCAGTGATGCTTGCCTCGTTACTGTAACCAGCTCACCTGGTGCTATTGGTGGTGGAACACAACAAATGACAATAACGCTTACTCCAACATTAGAAACCAGTGGTTCAATAACATGGGTCTGTAGCACGAATTTACCTGAATTTGCCCCCAGTATTTGTGGATAAGGTCATCAATTTGACGAAATTAAACTTAATAACATTACAAACGGGTAAAAAAGTTTTGCACATATTTTTTTTTTAACAAAATCAGTGTATTAGACCAGGAGGCCAGTTTGGCATAATTCCTGCATCAGAAGTACACTATAGAGATAAGACTTTGGAGAGGTGTCTGTGAAACCTTCGAATGACCAGGGATTTTCATTAATTGAACTTATGATTGTTGTGGCAATCATTGGGGTACTTTCTTCCATTGCTGTCCCGGCTTACCGAAACTATATTTTTAAAGCTAAAACCAGTGAGCTCATCTCTTTTGCCGGTGCCGAAGCAACCAAAGTCGCCCTACGATTGACAGAGTTGGGAGCAACAGATGTTACGGGTAATTGCTCAGCCAGCTCTACTACTCCCAACAGCGACATCACAGATAGCGTTGCAATTGATGCGAACTGCAAAATTACAGTAACTAGTATCTCTGGCGTCATTGGCGCAAGCACTGTCGCTATTATTATGACACCCAGCATTGGAGCCGGCGACGGTTCAATAAAATGGGTATGCTCATCTACTGGGGACAGTGAGTACATTCCCAGCAACTGTCAGTAGGCCTATACCTATATGGATACCAAGACAGGGAAAATCCCACCACTTGGAGGATTAGCTAGAAAGCTAATCCAGATTGGTTTGCTTAAAGAAGATGCCGCAAACGAAACCAATGCAAAGGCTGTTAAACAACGTAAAGCCTTCGTCGCCGTCCTCATCGAAGATCAAATTTTAGATCCGACCGTTTTAGCGCTTACTTGCTCTAAAGAATTCGGGATCCCAGTACTCGATTTAGATACCTTTGAAACACAAAATATTCCAAGCAGTCTGATCAACCCTGCACTTGTCCTGCAACACCATGCTTTGCCAATTTTTCGTCGAGGGAATAAGCTTTTTGTGGCTATTTCAGATCCAGCAAACTTAAAAGCAATGGATGAAATCAAATACAAAACCAATTTAAATACTGAAGCGATTCTGGTTGAAGAAAATAAATTGTCAGCACTCATTGAAAAAACCATGGCCAGCTTTGAAGCTGCGTCTTTAGGTGCATTTGATTCAGATTTAGACGATGTCGATATCTTCAGTGAAGAAGAAGATAAGCCTGCAGCCCCTACTTCAACAGGAGGTGATGATGACGCAGGTGATGCTCCAATTGTGCGCTTTATTAATAAGGTTATTTTGGATGCCGTTAACATTGGTGCCTCCGATCTACATTTTGAACCGTACGAAAAATCCTATCGGATCCGACTTCGCCACGATGGGATTTTATACGAACACGCCAATCCCCCTGTGAATATCGCCGATCGTTTTGCGGCACGTCTCAAAGTAATGGCACGGTTGAACATTTCAGAGCGACGGGTTCCACAAGATGGACGGTTTAAAATGCGTCTTTCACATACGCGTGCAATTGACTTTAGGGTGTGTAGCTGCCCAACCTTGCATGGTGAAAAGGTTGTCATGCGTATATTAGATCCCAGCTCTGCAAAAATTGGTATTGATGCTCTGGGTTTCGAACCCTTTCAAAAACAACTTTTTCTAGATGCCATGCAAAAACCGCAAGGCATGATTTTAGTCACAGGCCCTACCGGTAGTGGTAAAACGGTGTCACTCTACACGGCTCTTAATATTTTGAACGTCACTCGCCGTAACATTTCCACCTGTGAAGATCCTGTGGAGATTAATTTAACAGGGGTCAACCAAGTATCGATTAATGTAAAAGCTGGGCTTACTTTTGCCGTTGCTCTACGTGCCTTCCTAAGGCAAGATCCAGATACGATTATGATTGGTGAGATCCGTGACGTTGAAACAGCCGAAATTGCTGTTAAGGCTGCTCAAACTGGACATATGGTGCTATCAACCCTTCATACCAACAGTGCTGCAGATACCATTACCCGTTTAGTGAACATGGGGATCCCTTCTTATAATTTAGCAACATCTATCTCATTAGTTATTGCACAGCGATTAGCAAGACGCTTATGTGATTCTTGTAAAGAAAAAATAGAAATTCCTGAATCGGCTTTATTAGAAGCTGGTTTTACAAAAGAAGAATTGCCTGAGCTTGAAATTTTCGGACCTAAAGGCTGTGACAAGTGCCGCGAAGGCTATAAAGGACGTGTCGGGATCTACGAACTCATGCCTATTTCAAAACCCATGACAAAAATTATTATGGCAGGTGGCGATGCCCTCTCTTTGTTAGATCTCGCAGCTAAAGAAGGTATGTGGAATTTACGAAAATCTGGTTTACATAAAGTCAGTCAAGGGTTTACCACACTCGATGAAATATCACGAATAATGAGGGATTAACCTATGGCTGGAAAAAAAGAACCTGAACTGTTCGATTTTGTTTATAAAGGTGCCAACAGCAAAGGTGAAAAAGTTGAAGGAGAACTCTCTGCTAAAACCCTCGCCACAGCTAAAGACCTGCTCAAAGGACAAGGTATAACGGTTTCCAGTGTTAGCAAGAAATCTATTTTTAGCTTATCCGGCAAAAAACCTATAAAGCCTGAAGATATCACCAGTTTTTGCAGGCAGATGTCTACGATGCTCATTGCAGGGATCCCTGTCGCGCAAGCACTCGCCATCATTGGTGAAGGTTATCAAAAAACACCCATGGCTTCGTTGTGTCAAAAAATCCGTTTTGATGTAGAAAGTGGTGGCTCATTTTGTGCCGCTATTAAGAAAAACCCACAATATTTTGATAATCTAGTGTGCAGCTTAATTGAATCAGGCGAGCTCTCTGGAACACTTGATCATATGATGGATCGAATTGCCTTTTATAAAGAAAAATCTGACTCGTTAAGACGAAAAATTAAAAAAGCCATGTACTACCCACTTGCCGTTGTTTTCATCGCGGTTATTGTGACGCTTATCTTGTTAATTAAAGTGGTGCCAACGTTCCGTGATTTATTTGAATCTTATGGCGCGGAACTACCTGGGTTCACCGTGTTTGTTCTGCAAATATCGGATCTGATCCAAAACTTTGGTCTCTACCTAATTGTTCTGTTTATTGCTGGCTCGGTGGTAATACGTAACCTTTATCGGCGTAACGATCCTTTTAGGCATATGATGGAAAGAGTTTGGTTGAAACTTCCCATATTTGGTAATATTTTACAAAAAACAATCATTGCACGCTTTGCACGAACCCTTTCAACAACTTCTGCTGCTGGTGTCCCGCTCACGGATGCTTTAGAAGCTGTATCCATTGCCTCAAATAATATCGTTTACTACAATGCCATACAAGCTATTAAAGAGGGGCTCTCTACTGGTGAACAGATGAAAGTAGCCATTAAAAAAACAGGGGTCTTTCCCATTGTGGTGGTACAGATGATTGGTATTGGAGAAGAATCTGGGGCATTAGAAGACATGCTTGGTAAAGTTGCTACCATATTTGAAGAAGAAGTTGATAGTGCCGTTGATGGACTCACAACTCTCCTCGAACCTTTAATTATGTTAGTATTAGGGGTAGTCGTTGGTGGTCTAGTGGTCGCCATGTATTTACCAGTCTTCAAAATGGGTGCAATTTTGTAATGACCGTACTGTTTGAATTGTTCCGGGACCATCCGCCTTTTTACTGGTCCTTTATCGGTATGCTTGGGCTCTTTGTGGGTAGCTTTCTAAATGTAGTGATTGCTCGTGTACCCGCCATGCTGTTTGCTGAACTGGAACACGACACTGAATCAGCTGAAAAACTTAATCTTTTTTTTCCGCGCTCACATTGCCCACAATGCAAATCCACTATTGCCTGGTTCTATAATGTTCCTATCTTGAGCTTTTTATACCTCAAGGGAAAATGTGCCCAGTGCAAAACTCGCATTTCAGTCCAATACCCAGTGGTAGAACTTCTTACCGCCGTACTCTCTACTATCATTGCCATACGTTTTGGTCTCACCACAACCACACTCGTCAGCCTTCCATTGATCTGGGCGCTTATCTCCCTCTCATTTATTGATTTGAATCACACTATTTTACCAGACACTATTACTCTACCGGTTCTCTGGTTGGGTCTATTCGTCAACACTTTCGGGATTTTTGTAACACCCATTTCTGCAATTCAGGGTGCACTCTGTGGCTACCTCTCACTCTGGTTTATCTTTTGGGTGTTTAAATGGATAACCCAAAAAGACGGCATTGGTTATGGTGACTTTAAACTGTTTGCACTTCTTGGTGCTTGGTTTGGCTGGCAATCTCTGCCTATCATCATACTGATCTCATCTATTTTAGGTAGTATAGTGGGACTTACTTTAATCTATTTTAAAAATAAAACTAAAAACTTCCAAATCCCATTTGGTCCCTTTCTTGCCATCGGAGGCCTCTCCCAATTACTCTTAGATCCAGCTACCTTTTATCAGTATTTCACTTTATGATTATTGGTCTCACTGGCGGTATAGGAAGCGGAAAAACAACCTGCACCAAAGTTTTTAAAACCCTTGGTGTGCCTATTATCAGCTCTGATCAAATCGTACATCACTTATTGGATTCGAATACTGAAGTCCAAAAAAAAATTTCCTCCTATTTTGGAGTAACTTTATTTGATGAAAAAGGTTCACTCGATCGCAAAAAATTGCGTATACGAATTTTCCAAAATAAAGCCGATCGTATATGGCTTGAAAAGCTCTTACATCCTTTTGTTAAAAAAAGTATTCTACATCAAATAAAAATCCTGGATCAGGATCCCTATCTTATCGTCGAGATTCCCTTATTACTGGAAGCCAATTTTATTTCTCTCGTTGATCGAATTTTAGTTGTGGATTGTTCTACTGAAGCACAAATTACACGTATTACAAAACGTGATCGATGCACCCGATCAGCTGTTGAATCTATTCTTAACACTCAAGTCACCAGAACCGAACGCCTAGCAGCAGCAAACGATCTCATCGACAATACAGGAGAGGCTGCTGATCTACCTCTTCAAATTCAACGTTTACACGAAAAATATATCCAACTAACAAAATAAAGTAAGTGGATTAAAAAAACCGATATCGACAATGAGAGCAGATCTGTTATAGTGACTTGATGTCAAGCACTATATTATACGAACAACCTCTTAACGAACGGATCAGACTTCTGCTTAGACTGGAAGATTTATTCTCTCAGTTGTATTACTTCCAAAGTGGTACGTCTCGGCAAGCGAGCCATGCCAGTGTTTCTGCGCTAATTGAGATCCTCAATGTATTAGACCGATGTGATATTCGTTCAGAAATTTTAAAAGAACTGGATCGACACACTGCTGGACTTTCACGTCTTTTGGACACACCCGCAGTTGATCACACACGACTCAATGAAGCTTTACAAGAACTCAATGAGCAATCCCAGCGTATTCAACGGCTGCCCAATAAACTCAGCTCGGAAATTCGAGAGAATGATCTGCTCAACAGCGTTCGACAACGAACCATGATCAATGGTGGCACTTCTGGATTTGATATTCCGGCATACGACTACTGGTTAAACCAACCTACACATGTAAAGTCTGAATGTGTCTCGCGCTGGGCGGCAGAAATCGCGCCTCTGCATAAAGCCATTGAATTACTTTTAACTTTGACGCGAAACAGTGCGTTGTTTGAAACACGAAAAGCCTCACTCGGTTTTTTTCAGAGAGCGCTAGACGCTCAATTACCCTGTCAACTTATCAGAATATCACTTCCTATAGACAGTACAGCGTATCCTGAAGTCAGTGGTAACAAACATCGAATCAATATACGTTTTCTCACCTACACAGAGCTAGGTAAACCCAAACAAGTAGGTACCAACTTAGAATTTGACATGAGTTGCTGTGCCATATAGTGCCAAGCTAGTTAATCCTGCCAAATAACGCAACTGTAAATCGTAGCGAAGTTTCCGTGGACAGTTTTCTAAAAGTCTTTTTGCCTCTTCGATCCTACCCAATTTTAAACAAGCGTATACTGCAAAACCAGTCCCTCGAATTTGATCTATCTGGTTATCTTGTTCCTGCAAAATAGTTTGTGCCGTCTGCAAAACAGCTGCATAGTCTTCATAAATCAAATAATCGTAAAGATTAACCCAGCTTTTCACTCTAGAAGACGAACCAATAAAACAATCCTTAGGACGAATTTTTCCAAACAACCGCTGTGCGTTTTCTTTTGATAAGAATGGAAGCGTATATTCCATAACAAGCCGAAAAGAATCCAACCAGGCTTCCTCTCCAACTTGACCTTGACAAAGTGAAAACGGATTCTCCATAGTACTGACAATCAAATGATTTTCCCTGTCAAAACTTTCAACTTTAGAATCTATTACTAAAGTTTCATATAATTGCAATCCCTTCTTCACTAAATAGGAAAGATTAAAATGCGAATTCACATCAATCCTTTCTGCATTGATAGGCTGTTCACTCAACAACCGTAAAGGAAGCGGAATATACTTAAGGGTAGCAAGTTTCAGCGCCGTAAGATTAAGGAACTTTTCTTTGTCTACACGCTGTTCTAGCACTCGAAAGTAATCAGAGTTTGCTTTAGTGGCAAAGGTAGCAAAAAAAGCTCCCAAGTCTTTTTGGTTACCTAAACGATGCAATGCAAGATCTTCCAACGTTGATATACCAATACGTTTCAATGAGTTTTTTGCATTTGGAATGGAGAAGATTTCAGCACTAGGTATTTGCAAAGCATTGTTTTGAGATGCACAAATAATAATATTGTGACTGTCTGACAAATAGACGGCGTAATAAGAAAAGCTTTTCCTCAAGGCTTTCATAATACTTGCCAGAAGCTCAGGCGACAGATCATAGAGACCAACCCATTGCGTAAATATTCCATTTGAAGACAATCTTTTTGAAGCAATTTGATAAAACTCTTCCGTAAAAAGATCGGAGACACCACTTACCCAAGGGTTTGAAGGTTCTGATATAATGAGATCGTATTGTTTTTTTGTCCTCGCAAAATAACGCCGCGCATCTTCAGTGATAATATGACTGCGTGGATCATGAAAAACAGCTGCTGCAGAGTGTGGGAAAAATTTTGCACCTGCAACCATTGCAGGCTCAATTTCAAGAGTGTCTACTGATTCCACGGAAGCTGTGTGTAATAAAGTTGCTGTCGTTGTACCAGAGCCAATACCAATAACCGCCACTTGCTTCGCACTGGGTAACATGGACCAAGGAAGTGCACCCAATAATATTTGGGCACTTTCGTCTCGACTAGGTTTGGCATTTAAAGAAATCGAGGCATCTGTTTTTCCATTTGTACTAATATATAACATGTCTGGCGTTTTCATGGTAAAAACAGTCGCTAACCTCCCATCTTGATGAAACAGTACTTCTCGCTCAGATAGCTGTTCAATATTAGCTCCACGAAAAACACCCGCACTCATTTTAAAAGCATCAAGGTGCACAAATCCAAGAATACCGGCCGCACTGACTACTGAAAACGCACCTACTGCCCATTGAACTGTTTTGATCAACGCAAAAACAATCCAACATCCGATGACTATATTAACTAATGCCCCAACACCAATAACGCTTTTCAATCCAAGCCATGGCATCAACCACCACTGTGCCGAAACAGCACCCAGAATCGCGCCAAAAGTGTTAAAGGCGTATACGCGCCCCAGACTCTTTTCACCGTAACCCTTTCTTAATAATATTTCGGTTATCAGTGGTAAGGTCATGCCTGCAAAAAAAGTAGCTGGCAGCATGAATAAAAAACAAAACCCTTCTGATAAAATTTGAAACGCGATGTAGCCAGTAGAGGTTCTTGGAATAAAACGCATTAACAGATAGACCACATCAAAACTTAAATTATAAAGTGGCAGCGTCACTAAGGCAGCAACTCCCATGAGCAACTGTGCATACCCTAAGGATCTCAGTAATGAATTTGATCTACGTATTACCCTTTTTGCGTAAAGACTTCCAAAAGCCAAGCCAAAAATAAATGCGCTCAGCATAAGTTCAAAAGCGTGCGAAGAGGATCCTATCACCATGCTTAACATTCGAATCCAGCCCATTTCATAACAGAATGCTGAGAAACCACTACTTCCAGCAATCATTAAAATGGTTAATGGCAATACCGATTTTGATGGTAGGGTTGTTTTATCTTTCTTGAACCGTTGCTCAGTTGAGCTCGCTGCTATCCAAGCCAACAAACCAATTAGAATATTAATGCTGCCTGCCGTCAATATGGTTCCAGGTAACCCTACAACTCCAATGAGCCAATAGCCTGATACTAAAACACCACCCGCGCCACCTAAGCTATTGATAAAATACAGTAATGATACTGTTCGTCCGGTTTGATTAGGGACGCGTCGCAACACCGCTCCTGTCATCAGTGGAAAAGTCATGCCCAGTAAAATGGATTGTGGCAAAATCAAGGCAACCGCGGTTAACCAAGTCACACTCTCTACAAGAAGCAGTGAAGAAAAATCAGGTGATGATGCCAATAACCAATGGCTTACTTTGAGAAAAATTGGATGAAATACAATACCCATCGCCCCCAGGGCAAATTCAATCCAAGCATACGTCTTCAATAAATTTTTAATACGATGACTGTAGTGAGCACAGATCCAAGCACCTATTGCCATACCACCCATGAAGACAACGAGAACCAACAGTTGAGCGTGTGCTGAATGCCCCAACACGAGTTTTAGATATTGTGTCCATGCATTTTCATAGATCAGTGCGGCAAACCCTGACGCACTAAATAGAAGCAAATAGAAGGAAAACCCCGACATTCAGCACCTCATGTAAACCCTGATCCTATTATTACTGTAGGCCAACGGAGATGCTTGTAGTCAAATTACTTTCTGGGTGCCTCCTTCTCCTTAGTGGAATGACACTTTTATAGTTCTATTCTACCTCAAGCCACTGAGAATGTTTGTTTAGGCATTGGATTATTTGGAAAAATATTTTATTTAAATAACTTACATTCTATTCATTATAGGTATAGATGGTTGAACATAGGTGTTTTTATGATAAAAAAGAACATGTGTGAAAAACAAAAAAATTCGTTTAAAGAAACAGCAACCCCACAACAGGACCAATCAGGTAGGCGGGCAGGTTTTGTATTCGATGATATTGACTATCAAATTATGCAGTTTAAAAAAGAGAAATTTTTTAGTAGGGAACTTGGGGAGAACACTGGTCGAAGGTTTTGCATACCCTCAATATTGTAGTGGGTTTGTAAAAATTATGTATGGATTGGAAGAAAGTTTGAAAACAATAGCTCTAGATAAGCTCGTTGATTATGTATTAAAGTGGGGTATGGCGGTTAGCAAAAGAATCGGTTGGGCACTACAAACCCTACACTGGCTCAGGGCCTGCGATATGGCTATCGACTTCTCAATCCTTCTCAAGAGTTGAGAGGAACGTACTCAGAAAAATGGCGATTACGAGTGAATGTCTTTAAAAAATCGAAGATTGAAAACACTAATATCAGTCGATTAGACAAAGATGGGGACGGGGGATTCGAGTCCAATTTTTTGGTCCTGCATCAATCATTGATATACAACTATTTTGCTGATGTGGTTAATTAATAAACGAACTCTATTTAATATTGCTTTTTTTCTAAATACATACTATTCTTACCAGTAAGATTATAGGGGATTATTATGAGCTTATCAACTTCAAATGTATCGACCACCAAAATGACCTCTAAGGGGCAAGTTGTGATCCCTGAAGAAATTCGCGATTATATGCACCTAGAATCCGGTGTAAAATTTATTGTGATGGCAGCTGGTGATTCTATTGTTTTTAAGAAAATTAGCCCTATCCCAACACAGGATCTTAAATCTTTATTAAAAGCTTCGAGACAATTAGCTAAAGAATATAGTCTAGAAGAATCAGAGATTACCGAGACAATAAAAACAGTTAGAACCTCAAAAAGAAAAAAAGCACTAGCAACTAAAGAGCCTAATAAAAAGCGAACTAAATAATGCTGAAAATTGTAGTAGACACCAACGTTGTTATTTCAGGCATTTTCTTTAGAGGTACTCCAGGCAAAATTATAGATGGTATCGCTGAAAATCAATACCAACTTATCTTATCAAAAAATATTATTGATGAGTATTTGGAGGTTGTTATTCGTTACTCAAAGAAACAAAAAATGCCTGAAAAACCATCGCTGGATATCGTTAACTTCCTCATTTCAAACTCTCTGATTATAGATGCAGGAAACATTCCAACTCCCCCATGCAGTGATCCAGATGATATTATGTTTTTACAAGCGGCAATTGCGCCTCAAAAGCAAAATATTTGGTTTCGGGAGACAAACATTTATTAGATGTTGAGAAGTATCCTGGAGGTGTTGTTTTACAGGCTAAAAATTTCTTATCGTTAACGTCACACTAACACCAACTGTAACTTCATTGTTTCATGGGCGGAGAACCTAATAGTAGATATGCACGCTCTTTAATACGGATTTTAGAATTAATGGAATCCGTACTAATAAATTACAGTGAGAGTAAGCTGAAAACACTTCATTGCTAATGTTCCATCCTTGGTATCTCATCAGCAAACAGCTCATAAAAAACTTTATATTTCAATGAATTAACGCAAAATGGCGTCCCCAAGGGGATTCGAACCCCTGTTACCGCCGTGAAAGGGCGATGTCCTAGGCCTCTAGACGATGGGGACATAGAACTATTTTTTTGGTGGAGCTAGGCGGGATCGAACCGCCGACCTCTTGCATGCCATGCAAGCGCTCTCCCAGCTGAGCTATAGCCCCTACTAACAAAGTTCCCTTGTGAGGAACCTTGCTCAGTAGAAAGCCGAATTTTACAGACTAACTCGAAAGCTGTCAAACCCCTATTGCCGCAGTAATGCGTTGCATCACACGCTTTTTGCCAATCAACTCAAGGGTCACGTCAATTGAAGGGGAGCTCGTGCTACCAGTGACCATTACCCGTAACGGTTTAGCGATTTCAGGAAATTTAACTTGCTGTTCGGTTGCGATCCGATTGATAACTGTTTTGATTTCTTCCGCTTGCCAATTGTCAGTGGATTCAAACGCTGTTTTCAATAAGCGGATAAGTTCACAAGCGTCCGCTGTTAATAAAGATTTTGATTTCTCATCTATCGTTATAGATCCCTGAAAAAAGAATAGGCTTTTCTCTGCCATTTCTTTTAAGGTCTTTGCGCGGTTGCCTTGTACCGTCCATAATTGTTCCAAAGAAGGTTCTGGGTTTTCAGGAATATGAACCCCCAAAGTTTCAAACTGTTGCCGCAGTTCATCTAAGGCATTGTCTCGGTTACCATGTACCAAGTAATGTTGATTCAACCAAAGCAGTTTCTCCGTATCAAAAGCCGCTGCTGATTTATTAATATTTTCCAAACTGAAATGCTCTATCATTTCTTGCTTGGAAAATATTTCTTGATCACCATGTGACCAACCTAAGCGCAATAAATAGTTGATTAACGCTTCCGGCAATATTCCATCATCCCGATATTGCTGCACACTGACCGCACCATGCCTTTTAGATAAACGTTTGCCATCACTGCCTAGGATCATTGGCATATGCGCAAAAACAGGTAAAGGGGCTCCTAAGGCATTAAATATATTGATTTGTCTTGGTGTGTTATTAATATGATCGTCACCACGGATCACGTGGGTAATTTTCATGTCCCAATCGTCGATCACAACCGTGAAATTATAGGTAGGCGTTCCATCACTGCGCACAATGATCAAATCATCTAGCTCTATATTATTAATTTTAATATCACCATGGATCATATCTTGAATCACCACAGTGCCTTCTTCAGGATTTTTAAAACGAATCACAAAAGGCGCTTTTGGATCAGTCGGTTCAGTAACCGAACGGCAGCAACCGTCATAACGAGGTTTTTGTTTTTCGGATTGCTGTTTTTGTCGCAAACTATCCAAACGTTCTTTGGTGCAATAACAACGGTAAGCCTTGCCTGCTTGTAACAACTGTTCTGCAACTTCCAGATAACGATCAAAACGTTTAGTTTGATAAAAAGGGCCTTCATCATACGTCAGCCCCAACCACTCCATACCTTCGAAGATGGCATCAACATTAGCCTGTGTGGAGCGCTCTCTATCAGTATCTTCAATTCTCAGTACAAACGTGCCTTGAGTCTTTTTGGCATACAACCAACAATACAAAGCGGTGCGAACGCTACCAACGTGTAAAAACCCTGTGGGACTAGGCGCAAAACGCGTACGAACCTTCATAAAGTACCTTGTGAACTATCTATTTTCCGAGAGTCATTGTAGCATGCAGATCACGACCTTCATATTAGTTTAAAAACTAACACTATTTAAGTAATTGACAATTTCCCCCTGATCCAGAGAGAATACGCCCTACTGATACGAATGAAACCTCGTATCCCCCGCTTTTGGCTATGTAGCTCAGCTGGTTAGAGCGCGGCACTCATAATGCCGAGGTCGGTGGTTCGAGTCCACCCATAGCCACCAGATACCCAAGAAGAAACTATGATTAAAACCGTTTACATCAAAACTCACGGTTGCCAGATGAACACTTACGATTCTACGCGTATGTTCGATCTGCTCCTGGACTCACATGGTGCACAAAAAGTTGATTCCCCTGAAAACGCCGATCTGCTCCTATTGAACACCTGCTCTATTCGAGAGAAAGCGCAAGAAAAAGTGTTTTCAGAATTAGGTCGTTTTCGAGCACTCAAGGAAAAGCGTCCTAATGTAGTCATCGGTGTCGGTGGATGTGTTGCTAGCCAAGAAGGCAGTGCTATTTTAAAACGTGCACCTTATGTGGATTTAGTTTTCGGACCGCAAACACTACATCGGCTCCCTGAAATGCTAAATGCTTTAACCAAAACACGACGCTCTGTCGTTGATATTTCTTTCCCGCTAATTGAAAAATTTGACAAACTTCCTACACCCAATGCCAATGGGCCTGCAGCTTACGTATCGATTATGGAAGGTTGTAATAAATTCTGCACTTACTGTGTTGTTCCCTATACTCGTGGTAAAGAAATTAGCCGCCCGTTTGACGATGTATTGCATGAAGTGTTCACTCTCTGCGAAAAAGGTGTACGTGAAATCACCTTGTTGGGTCAGAATGTCAACGCCTATCAAGGCCGTATGCACAACAAAGAAACCGCAGATCTGGCTTTGTTAATTCATTATATCGCTGAAATAGATAATTTACTTCGGATCCGTTTCACAACCTCTCACCCAGTGGAGTTCTCCGATCGGTTGATCCAAGCCTATGCTGACATTCCTAAATTATCCGATCACTTACACTTGCCAGTACAAAGTGGATCGGACCGCATTTTAGCTCTTATGAAACGTGGTCACACTGCGGAACAATACAAAGAAAAAATTAAACGGCTGCAGCAAGTCCGCCCAAACATCAGTATCACATCTGATTTTATTGTTGGGTTTCCAGGAGAGACCGATCAGGAATTTCAAGCGACACTTGATCTGGTTACCGAACTTGAATTTGATCAATCCTTCAGTTTTATCTACAGCCCACGACCGGGCACTCCAGCAGCCAGTTTAATAGATGAAATAGCACCTGAGACCAAAAAACACCGTCTTGGTCTTCTACAACATCGATTAACCCAGCAAGCCACCGCATTCAGCCAACGCATGATCGGTAGCCTACAAGACGTTATCGTTACAGGTCCTTCTAAAAAAGATCCAAAAACACTGTGTGGAAGAACAGATAATAATCGAGTCATCAACTTTGAAGGTCAAGCAACTATCGGCCAAATGGCCCAAATTAAAGTTCTAGAGGTCACCGGAAACACTTTATGGGGTAAATGGGTAGCCTAAGCTCGATTTTCGGGTTATTCTTAAAAGACGATGTTTACTGTTAAGAAAAAAACTTGAGCAATACCCCAAAAGTCCGTGAAATCATCCTAGATCCTCTGAACAACCAGCAGCTGGCCAGCGTCTGTGGTCGATTTGACGAGCATCTCAAACAAATAGAACGACGTCTGCAAATAGAGATCAGTAACCGTGGCAATACTTTTCAACTACGTGGTGAACCCGAAGCTACGAATGTGGCTTGTCAGGTACTCACCGATCTCTACGAAGAAGCAGGCCAAGGAACTAACCTAACACCAACCAATGTACACCTCGCTCTACAACAATATGGTGCTGGAGATGAACATCCAGAAAATCGTATTCAGTCCAATAGTAAAGAAGTTAAAACCCGAGCGGGTAATGTTCGTCCTCGTTCTAAAAATCAAGGGATCTATTTAGACAACATTGACTCGCACGATGTCAATTTTGGGATCGGCCCGGCTGGCACTGGAAAAACGTTTTTAGCTGTCGCTTGCGCGGTAGCAGCACTTGAACAAGAAAAAGTCCGACGCATTTTATTAGTAAGACCTGCAGTGGAAGCAGGTGAGCGTTTAGGTTTTTTGCCAGGTGATATTGCACAAAAAATTGATCCGTATTTACGCCCACTCTATGACGCGCTTTATGAACTGTTGGGGTTTGAACGGGTTGGCAAACTCATTGAAAAACAAGTTATCGAAATTGCCTCACTCGCCTATATGCGCGGACGTACCTTAAATGACTCCTTTATCATTTTAGATGAAGGACAAAACACTACCGTTGAACAAATGAAAATGTTTTTAACCCGTATTGGTTTCAGCTCTACTACCGTTATCACTGGTGATATTACGCAAGTTGATCTGCCTAGAGGCAAACAATCTGGATTAAAACAAGTGATTGAGATCCTTCGGGATGTTCCAGGGATCAGTTATACTTTTTTTGAATCTGGTGATGTGGTACGACATCCAGTCGTACAAAAAATCATTGAAGCTTATGACAGACATGGGACTTCGGATGAGTGTTGAGTTAGAACTGCAAGTCGCCAGTAAAGCTAAAACCTTGCCTCATCCTGCTCAATTTCGTGAATGGGTTTCTGTCGCACTCAATGAAAAAATAAAAACCGCTGAACTAACAATACGTATTGTCGATGAAGAAGAAATGACCTCACTTAATTTTCAATATCTCAATAAGAAAGGTCCAACCAATGTATTGTCTTTCCCCTATGATCCTCTACCCGGCATGCCTACACGATTATTAGGTGATATTATTATTTGTGCTCCGGTTATTGAGGAAGAAGCAGCTCAGCAAAATAAAGAGCTGCTAGCTCATTGGGCTCATATGATTATTCATGGGATCCTCCATTTGATTGGATACGATCATGTAGATCCAGATGAAGCTCTTGAAATGGAAGCCCTTGAAACGAAACTGTTAACCACACTTAATTTCCCTAAACCTTATGGAGACACAAAAGATACATGAGTGACGAACTACAAGCCTCAGCTTCACCCACCCGTTCCTGGTTAGAAAAAATAGGCCAGGCATTCTCTGGAGAACCCAAGGACCGAAAAGAACTCATTGAACTTCTACGAGATGCAGCTGAAAGAAAGCTCTTGGATCTGAATTCACTTGGCATGATAGAGGGCATACTGCAAGTTCCAGAACTTAAAGTACGTGATATTATGATCCCGCGCTCACAAATGATTGTCATCGAACAAGGCATGACGCTCGCGCAGATCCTACCCATTGTCATTACCACTGTGCATTCCCGCTTTCCAGTCATTGGTGAGAACAAGGACGAAGTTTTAGGGATCCTCTTAGCCAAAGATCTCTTAGCCTATGCCTTTGATCCCAAAGCAAGCTTCAATATTCATGATATTTTGCGCACCTCCATATTTATTCCTGAAAGCAAGCGTTTAGATATCCTTTTGCAAGAATTTAGAGGTAACCGTAATCATATGGCAGTAGTTGTAGATGAGTACGGTGGCGTCACTGGCCTGGTGACCATTGAAGATGTGCTAGAACAAATTGTGGGTGACATCGAAGATGAGTACGACACCAACGACGATCAAAATATCAAAAAATACAGTGACAATGCTTACGCCATAAAAGCACTGACAACGATTGAAGAGTTTAATGAATTTTTTAAATCCAATCTTGACGACAAAGAAGTAGACACCATTGGAGGCTTAGTCACACGAGAATTTGGTCGGCTACCCAACCGTGGTGAAAGCATTGATATTCAAAATTACACATTTAAGATTTTAAGAGCTGATACCCGTCGAGTGCATTTCTTACAAATACTCCTTAAATAGGCTTCTGGGCTGATTTAAGGATGGCACCTTCAATCACACAGTAACGAATCGCTATGATGAAATAATAGAAGCTTTTTTGTGACAGGTTCTTTTGAGCTTAACATATCTTTTCCTCAACGATTCCTGAAATAGTCCCCAATCACCAGTGCAGCGATCGGTAACAAACCTGTTCGACAAATATCAACCAAGATATCAGATCCCTTGTACAACCAGATCCCAACACTCAATAATGAAAAACCAAATATGCCACGTAATACCCATTTTGCAAAACACAAACGCTCACGTGACGAGACATCACCTTTTTCTTCCATCACACACCATCCTTAGTGCTGACGTCTTAACTGAATCCAGGCACCAACAACTCCTGCTGAGCCCCTTCAGCATTGACGATCACAATTTTTTCACCTCGACTTAACGCAGAGGCTAATACTTCTGTTACCTCGACAGCTAATTTAATAGCTGTCGTACGATTTGATAAATCTCCCAGTTCTTGAATACGTTGGACTTTCTCCAACAGTTTAGAACTGACGTTCATCTGCACTAGTTGTTTGCTCATCGTCTGTACTCCATCACAATGGACAAACCATACAACAATGTTTGTGTAATGTCAAAAACATTACACAAACATTGGAAAATTTCTATTGGAGTTTACCCTGGTTTTTTTGATTTTTGCTTATTGTTGTTTGCAGTTTCTTTTAACTCATCTGATTTTAGTAAAACACCCACATCGAGAAGTGCTGCACCTATTTTTCCGTCTTCCACATTTTTAACCATAAGTCTCGCGTCCTTATGGCATTGTAACATTTTCTTAAAAAACCCAAATGTCTTTTTTGGAGGAGGTAACTTCGAGAACAAATCTCTCGTTTGCTCAAGTGTCGCTTTACGAATCACAATGAACTTTTCAGTGCCTCCAACCAAATCATCTATTTTTTTAGACTCTGTCTCAATGCCTTTTATATCGTTCGGGCTCAGTTCATTATGCACTTTGTCTCGCATCAAGCGAGCAGAACGGCACCTCTCTTCTGCTTGTGACACGAGCGCTTTAGCGATTTTTAGCATCTCAGGAGTACTCTTTTGTTCTAAAACTGGCGCTGCTGTTTCATATAAATCAGCAACCGAATCTTCTAGGAATTTTATCTGGCCATCCATTTTACTCAAAATTTCCATTTTAGCTGACAAGGCATCTTGTGCCCCAGCACGCGTATCACGTATTTCTTCAATGATTTTTTCTATTTTATCAAAATCGTCTTTCAGTTCCGGTGATATTTTTTCAAGCGTAACTAACTTCGCTGATAAGTCTTCATGCATTTTATGAAGATACTGTTTATCTGCCACACTTGTCTCGCTAGCAGGTAATTCCCCTATCATCATTTTGCATGCCTCTACTGCTTGCTTCTTATACGCATCCAATTCTACTGCATCTTTATATTTTGCAGCAGCATCTTGAGACAATTGAGCTACTTGTCCTTGTTTTTCCGTTGGACACTTGATAAGTTTTTCTTGAAAATCAACCAATTGCTTTGCCATAGATTTATAGAACGCTTTATCTGTTGCATTGATACCTGGCAGCTTTTGCTTTTCTTCAAAATCTGTAATATAGCCCTCAATCATTTTATGTGCTTTTTCTTTTCCTTGACTAACCTCCATTCGTATTTTAAACTCTGCTTGAGCATGCTTAAAAATTGCATCTACTTTTTCTGATGCTGCACCTGTTGATTTCTGAAGAGGAAGGGCGTCAATTTCATCTCGAAATGCAGTTTCAAACTGAGTGAGCTCCTCGAAATACTTTTTATCTTCATCCGTCCGCGCCGTTTTTTCTCCTAGCTTAGCGCCCTCAATAAAAGCTTGTATAGCATCCCTGCCCTGTTTCACCGCTGCTAATTGCTCTTGAAAAATTTCTTTATCAAGCATATATTCAGCTTGAATACTAGAAAGACCTTCCATAGACTCTATATCGTCTTTTCCAAAAGGTCCTTTCAAGGCAGTAATTAGATTTCGATTTATTTCAATCTTATCAGTAACCAACTTTTTATAAGGAACTTTTGCCTCCATATCTTTCAAAACATCTTCTTTTTCATTATGCATATCCAAATACAAGCCCATCCTTTTCACCAGGAAACCCGCTAGAACATTGATTTTCTCTCTTGCCTGTGTGAAATCTGTGTTCTTCTTCAATTCTTTAATCTGTTTTTTATAAAACTCTTTAGCCCCTTCATCTAGAAGAGAGCTACTCATCATCCCACCATTCGCTATATCTACTACATCACTTAAAAAACCTGACAACTCTTTTGCTGTCCATTCTTTTCCTAAATTATTTGTTTTTTGTAATATTTTTTCTAGTTTCGCCATCGATTTCTCAGATACTAGGCGAGGTGGGACATCTGTCAATATAGTGGGAATAACATCTTCTTTTCTTTGTGCTATTTGTTCTTCTCGGGTGCTTTCTTCAGATTGACGATTCTTTTGCACATGTGAATTCAGCATCTTTAATACAGCTGCTTTATCTTTCGTATCAAGTGCAATAAGACTGTTCTCATCGTCTAGTATTGGTTCTAGCATAGCTTTAAGTGCTGCCTTAACCTCCTCACTCTCTCCGGAAAATTTGCCCCGCAGCCTATCGACATATGCACGTGCTGGAGGTCCCGCTTGTGGAACTGGTGGCGGTGGCAAAGGCATCTCATTAGAAGAAGGGGCTTGTGGTGCTGATCGTGTTCCCGAAGCCGCCGACTTGTCATATGGTGGTAGTGGTGGTGCCGAAGCCGATGGTGGTGGCGGCGGTGGCACAGGTATTCCATTACTCATCAGTGGTGGTGATAAAGTCGCCCCATCTGTGTTCGTGGGTAGAGCTTTCGCTGCAACTGGTTGAGTCAGTGTTGGATCTACAGCACTCATTTCTCCAACTAATTTACTAAGGTCTGAGGCCTCAATACTTTTTTCTATTTTTTTACATCTACCCAGCTTCATAAGTATCGAAGATCTCAAAGCTGGATCATCAGTGACTGCCATTTTTTCAGTATAATATGCTTTCAATATTCCCACAGCTTCTTTAATACCTTCTTTACTTGAGAGGTAGTCTTTGGGCAATTCCAGTTCTATCTTTTCTTCTTCCTTGACAGCACGAACAGGCTGAGAAATATTTTTATTTGTACTTCCACTACTATCTCGTGGCCCTTGTCCGGCTTTAGCCGTTAACATACTGGAAAGATTGCCAAATTTGCTAACGTCTATTTTTGTGTTTGCTTTTTTCTGCTGGATGAAATCTTCAAGCAATGCTTTTTTATCACTAAGTTCTAAAGCTGCTACAGCACCTCTTCGAGCTGCCAGCTGCATTGCTAATTCCACCTTCGGGTCTGAAACACCTTTATTTTTCGTTTCTAAAACTCTTTTTTTCAATTCCTTATAATCAATCCCATCTTCATCTGCAGGCGCACCTGATTCAATCGCTTGCTTGGAAAGCTGATCAATAGTTCTCTTTAACTTTTCTTCTTCTCCCTGTTTTCGTTCTGCTGCTGCTTGTCTCATTCTTTCTTCGTCAGCGGCTAATTTTGCATGTTTTTCTTCTTCTACAGCCACCGCATCATTAAGAGTTCCCAGTAATTCCTGCTCACTGGCACCTGTAAAGCGCTCTTCCAATTTTGTTTCATATTCTGAAATAACAGCATCCCCTGATTTCTTATGAGCATCAATAAATTCTGACTTAAATTTTGATTGATCTTTTTTCAGAATAGTTATAACAATATTCCTCAAAGATTCTTTGGTGATCTCTTGTTTCAGTAGATAATTATGGGCGAATTCATCATATTTACTATCTATCTTTACTTTAAATGCATCTTTCTCGTTTATGGGATCTGCTTCATCATCACTGCCTGTTCCACTCGCACTGCCGAGTCCTGCCATGACAGCCTCCATCTGCTTCCTACTGACCGACTCTTCAGGAGAATCTTCAGGATCTGAATCGGTATCCCAATCGTCTTCATTATGATTTTTATCGTTACCAGACATCTGTGTTCTCCCATCAAGCGTATCTATAAATTACTTGTATTAAGTCCTTAACTTTCTGACACCTATCGGGGTATTAAGTTCATATTTTAATAAGCTCTAGTGAAATCAATGGTTTGTAATACCGGTAAAACTCCGTTACACTACACCAATGTTAAAAAATGGATTTATAGCGCTTTTTGCAGGTTGTCTGCTTCCCTTCGCCTTCTCACCTTTTCATCTTTGGGGGCTTGCTTTCTTATCCCCCGCTTTAATGCTCTGGTGCTGGCAAAGGGCACATACACCTAGACAAGCTTTTTTTTCAGGTCTGTTTTTTGGCTTAGGCGCTTTTGGCGTTGGGGTTTCATGGGTATTTGTGAGCATTCATCAATACGGTCAAACAAACCTGGCCATGGCTGGACTAATTACTTTTTTGTTTACCTTTCTATTGGCACTGTTTATTGGTGTTCAGGGGTATACTTTAAAAAAATTCTTTAAAGGAAGTCCTGTTGCCTTTTCACTACTCGGATTCCCATGTAGTTGGGTGTTTTTTGAATGGTTACGCAGTTGGGTACTTACGGGATTCCCTTGGCTATATCTAGGGTATGCAGGGCTTGACACACCTTTGCAACAATATGCTCCTGTCATGAGCGTTTATGCCGTTTCTTTAGCCTTTGTAACAACCAGTGGCGCCTTGGTAACCTTATTGGATAAAAGAAGAACAGCGAGATTTTTAGCATTGACCCTTATTGTGCTTATTTGGGGTATCGCACTTATGCTTCCCAGAGAGTTCACACAAACCGATCGTTCTTTTACTGCCAGTTTGATTCAAAGTAATGTGGGGCCTCTGGAAAAGTTTTCTCAAGAAGATGCTATCGAGTGGACTGAGAACCTTTATGGCCATTTAACAGCCAGTCAATGGCAATCTGATTTGATTCTATGGCCTGAAGGTGCAATCCCCGTGGCATTACCTTATTCGCAAGCTTATATTGACTATTTAGATGAACTTGCACTGAAAAATAATACGACGCTTATCAGTGGCATCATCGTTGAAGATGTTGAAGGCAATTATTACAACTCTCTGATAGCACTTGGCAAAGGAGCAGGGCTTTATCATAAAGTTCACCTTGTGCCCTTTGGAGATTTTCTCCCCTTTGAACAATGGCTCCGTGGTGCTATTAACTTCTTCGATCTGCCCATGTCCAGTTTTAAAGCAGGCACTTCCGAACAAGCACTGATCCGCACAGATAAACTTAAGCTAAACCCAACCATTTGTTATGAAATTGCTTTCCCTGAACAGGTGCGTAAAACGCTAAGAGATGCCGATGTGATTATCACGTTAAGTGAGGATGGTTGGTTTGGTGATTCATGGGGACCACACCAACATTTGGATATTGCTAAGATGCGCGCAATCGAAACGGGACGCTATGTTTTGCGTGCAACAACCAGCGGAATCACAGCCATTATTAATCCACACCGCACAAAAATTCAACGTATACCTTCTTTTCAGAAGGTGGTTTTAATGGGAACGTTCAAAAGTATGAAGGGCCAAACCCCATGGGTTAAAATTGGATTGTGGCCATTACTCGTTTTCTTAGGCTTAGGTTTTATTCTTCCCGGTCGCCTGAAAAAGAAATCCTAATCAAAAACGTCTTCCAGTGTATGAGCCACTAAAATCCTTTTGCTCCATCGTGCCAGGGCGGGAGAGTCTGCGCGTTCTACCTTCTGCAGCACGGATTCGGATACTTGACTGAATTTAGTTTTTAGCTGCATTTTCAATAAGCTGCGCTCACCCATTTCGATACCTTTTTCGATACCAATCCGCTCCGCTGTTGTAATATACGCCACTTGCAACTCCTCCTCAATCGCTTCTACTTCCACAGTATACGCCAACTCCAAAGGCTTGGGCAGTATCAAAATAGCATCCAAGCAACGATATAAATCCAAAATACGATTTTTGTCCCAACCCTTATAATAGAGAGTTCGGGTAAGTTGCACTTTGCTCATCAAGCGCCCCGTAGGGTGCTTGGTCGATTTAAGTGCGCTTAACTGTGCTAAGAGTACTACTGCAAAAGGGTTATCACTATTTTTTAAGGCCTCTTGCTTATTTTGCCAATCGAGCAACTTAAACACAGGATAATCCATCTGGATTTTTGTATTCCATAATGTTGTTGTAAACTGCTGTGGCCGCCAACTCTGGCTATGATCAATTAACATCGCAAGACTTGCTGTATCTTTAGCATATCGATCGAAAATTCGATACCAATACACAAACATACGTTCGGCAAAATCTGCTACCGGTTGTGCTTGCACTTCCACATGAATCAATACCCATTTCTCTTTTCCATCCTTACGCCAAACTTTAACCAAACGATCTGCAATTCGATGTCCAACCTCCTCCTTTTTCACCAACGCTTGAAACTCTTGTTCTAAACATTCATATCCTTTTGTCCAATCGATTTCACTAAATGCATCTGGCCAACAAAGTGCCATAAAATCTTTAAAAAATATGCGTAATGCGTCTTTCCAACTCTCATCTAGTTGTGCACGTGGCGTTTCCACAACCGGTTTACTCCCCTGCTCGATGTTCTTCCATTTTTTCACGGAAGCGTGTAATTCAACATCCGGAAGATAACCTATTGAATGTAAGTTGAATAACAATTAACATAGCCTGAATTAAATTTGTTGGAAGTTATGAGCTTATGTTATTTTGTAAGCCTAAAACTCGACTGGTCAAAGATATGGAAACACAATACGATCCCAAGAAAATAGAACAAGAAGCTCAATCCTACTGGACTGCTCATAAAACCTTTAAAGCCGTTGAAAATACTGATCTTGAGAAATTCTACTGCCTAAGCATGTTTCCTTACCCAAGCGGAAACCTGCATGTGGGCCATGTGCGTAATTACACCTTAGGTGATGTCATCACCCGCTATCAACGCCTACAAGGCAAAAATGTAATGCAACCCATTGGATGGGACGCATTTGGGCTTCCTGCCGAAAATGCCGCCGTACAAAATAAAATTCCGCCAGCAGAATGGACCTATCAGAACATCAATACGATGCGTGATCAATTTAAACGCTTGGGCTTTGGTTATGACTGGGATCGAGAAATGGCGACCTGTAAGCCTAGTTACTACCGTTGGGAACAATGGTTCTTTATTAAACTTCTTGAAAAAGGTTTAGTCTATCGAAAAAATGCATTAGTCAACTGGGATCCAATTGATCAAACTGTTTTAGCCAATGAACAAGTGATTGACGGTTGTGGTTGGCGTTCAGGGGCAAAAATTGAGCGCCGGGAAATCCCCCAATGGTTTCTTAAAACGACAGCCTATGCTCAAGAACTATTAGACGATCTCGATAAGCTCCCTGATTGGCCAAACCAAGTCAAAACAATGCAACGAAACTGGTTGGGCCGCTCAGAAGGCGTTCTAATTGAATTCAAAGTTGAAAAAAACGATCCCATCACCGTTTTTACAACACGAACAGATACTTTATTTGGGGTTACTTATCTAGCCATTGCAATCGATCACCCAATCGCTAAAGCACTCGCAACTACAGATATTGAAGTCAAAAGTTTTATAGAAACCTGTAATAGCCAAAAAACTGCAGAAGCCGATTTTGCAACCCTCGACAAACGCGGCATCGCAACCCCTATACAAGCGATACATCCTCTCACGGGTAGAACCATCCCTGTTTGGATTGCTAATTATGTACTCACTGACTATGGCACCAGTGCTGTCATGGGTGTTCCTGCTCACGATACACGAGATTTTGAATTCGCAACTAAATACAAACTTGCCGTACAACCCGTTATTACCTCAGATCAGGACACAGACTTCAGCCAAGAAGCATTTCTCGGACACGGAAAACTTATCAATTCAGAACAATTTGATGGTTTAGATTCTAAGAAAGCGATTAACGTCATAACTCAATATCTAGAAAGCCAACAATTGGGTCAAAAGAAAATTCATTGGCGGCTACGTGACTGGGGAGTTTCACGCCAACGCTACTGGGGAACACCTATCCCTATCATCTACTGCAAGTCTTGTGGTGCTCTTCCCGTCCCAGAAGAAGACTTACCTGTTGTGCTACCAGAGGACGTTTCTTTTTCAGGTGTGCAATCTCCCCTGCGCAACCTCGATGAATTTAGTAAGACGCACTGTCCAAAATGCCAAGGGCCAGCAACCCGCGAAACCGATACGTTTGATACATTTGTTGAATCTTCCTGGTATTACGCTCGATTCGCCTGCCCCAATGAACCCGAAAAAATGTTTAATGAAAATGCGCGTTACTGGTTACCAGTCGATCAATACATCGGTGGTATTGAACACGCCATTTTACATTTGCTGTACGCTCGTTTCTTTCATAAAGCGATGCGTGATTTAGAGTTAGTTCAAGGAGACGAACCTTTCAAGGCCCTCCTAACACAAGGTATGGTGTTAAAAGATGGGGCAAAAATGTCAAAATCTCTGGGCAACACTGTAGATCCCCAACATTTAGTCGATGCGTATGGCGCAGACACCTTACGTTTGTTTCTCATGTTTGCCGCACCACCTGAGCAGTCCTTGGAATGGTCTGATTCAGGAGTGGAGGGATCCTTTAGATTCTTGAAGCGCTTGTGGACCGCAGTCTACCAATACAAAAACAACGTACTGCCTAATATTGAGACGCCAGAGGTAGAACGAAAAAATTTACGCCGAATGTGCCATGAAACCATACAGAAAGTAACCGATGATTTTTCACGTCGCCAAACATTTAATACCGCCATTGCAGCTATGATGGAACTGCTCAACGCGATACAAAAATTTCAGTGTGCAACCAAAGAGGACCAATCCATTTTAGCTGAAGCGCTACGTAATTTGGTTTTGATGCTTTCTCCGATTGCACCTCATATTACACATACTCTCTGGCAAGCACTCGGCAACCAAAAACCTATTGTCGATGAAACATGGCCTGTTGTCGATCCAAAAGCCTTAATCAAAGATCAACTAACTATTGTCATTCAAATTAATGGGAAATTTCGTGGAAATATGACTGTTCCGACCGTGCATGAAAAAGCTTCACTGGAGAAACTGGCACTCGAACATGAAAATATAAAGCGCCACATTGAAAACAAGCAAGTCAAAAAGGTTATCATTGTACCCAATAAACTTGTCAATATTGTTGTGACTTAAGCAATGTATAAAAAGGTTTCAATCATTATTAGCTTTATTATTTTTCTACCTGGGTGTGGCTTTCAACTACGAGGTGCCTACCCAATACCCGTTGAACTACAAACGTTGAAAATAACACCACACCAACCACTTGACAATTTTCAACGCACACTGAGACCACTACTCAAAAGCAATCATGTCAACATCGTAGATAATCTACAAACTCCCGCAACACTTGAACTGTTGAGTCAAGATTTTACTGAAAAGGTCGTTTCCTATGGCTCAGATGGACGAGCCAATCGTGCAGTCATTACTTTCTCTGTACAATATCAATTATTACTCAATGGAAAACCACTGAGTGAAACTCACCAAGTAAATGCCACTCGAGAGTTAACCATTGATCCCAATAATTATTTGGCTACTGATCACGAAAGAAATCGACTGAAGACAGATCTGTATTTAGACGCTGCGTCTCAACTTATCCGCCAGTTCTCTATCATCAGTTCGCGCGGAGAACGCTAAATGCGACTTCCGTTCAAAGCACTTGATGCGCAACTGGCACGTTATTTTCCAGGAAGCTTCCTGGTTTTTGGCGAAGAACCCATTCAACAAAATGAGGCCATCGATGCCATCCGCACTTTAGCTCGGAAGCAAACCTTTTCTCGCGAGGTCGTAGACATTACCTCCGCCTTAGACTGGGATAAACTAACCAATCAACTGTCTGCTAGTAATCTCTTTTCTCAAAAGCGCTTTGTTGAATGTCGACTAGCAGATAACGTCTTTTCCAAAATCGAAAAATCGATAACGGCTCTTGCTAAAACACCATTACCGGCAGATCTAGCGCTTTTAATTTCCTGCCATAAAATTGACTACAAAATACAAAAAACCAACTGGTTTAAACAGATAGAACAAAAATTTTGTGTGATCGGTGTATCCCCTTTGTCCCGAGAAGAAACCTTAAGCTGGATCCAAATGAAGCTCAAACAAGCGGGATTTAAAGTGAATGCCGGAACTGCTGAACTACTACTAGAAAGGACTGAAGGAAACCTTGCAGCCACTTTTCAAGCGATTGAAAGACTTAAGTTGTCACACCCAGACACCACATTATCAGCCGAAACCATTCTATCTACGGTCAGTATGGACACTCGCTTTAGCGTGTTTCTTTTAATAGATGCTTTGCTTACTGGCTCTTCAGATCGTGTGCACCACATACTGAGAGGCTTAAAGAATGAAAAACTTGATCCTATTTTAGTACTATGGGCCATTACTAAAGAAAGCAGGATCTTGTTAACACTTTGTACAAAACTAAAACAAGGCATCCCACAATCTCAAGCTTTTACCCAATGTGGGATTTGGCGACGTAAAGAACCTCTCGTTCAAAAATGCATACAACGTGTAACCTTCCACACACTTCATTCTATACTGCTGCAAGCCAAAAAAACCGATGACATTATCAAAGGACGGATCCCAGGTGATCCCTGGCGTTCGTTATCAACAATGTGCCTAACACTCACTGGGAGACCAACATGAACCCTTTAGAAGCTCTCGTCATGGAAGCCTTAGAAGACATTAAAGCCACGGATATAAAAGTCATTGATGTTCAAAAACTGACTTCCGTCACTGATCGTTTAATTGTTGCTACAGGCAACTCCTCTCGACAAGTAAAAGCCATTGCTGAAAACGTTGTTTGTAAGGCTAAAGAGCAATCCTACCCAATTATAGGAATAGAAGGTGAAAATGAAGGTGAGTGGATCCTGGTAGATCTCGGTGACTTGGTTGTGCACATCATGTTACGCGACACACGAGAGTTCTACAGTCTGGAAAAACTCTGGGATCGCAGTGAAACGCCAAGTTCAGGTGATTAGCTTAATCAATACAAGGTTTCCAACTTGCCAATTCCTGTCTTCTCGCAGGTTTACATTGAGATAGAACGTTCTTTTTGGCATGATAGTACTGATTTCACACATTCTGTCGGACAACGTTTTTGACAAATTTACACACTATCAAAGATCACTTTAAAGAAAGTAAACTTTATGTCAATCGGGTTGTGATTGCAGTCATTATAGTGCTGCTTTTGGTTCTAACCCTGCTGGGGCGTCTGGTATCTCTGCAAATATACCAATACGATCGCTATAAAATGCTTTCTTTGCATAATCAGGTTCGGATCATCCCTATTGTGCCCAATCGAGGTCTTATCTTTGATCGACATGGAACATTATTGGCTGAAAACATTCCAGTCTTTAACTTAGAGATCATTCCCGAACAAGTTGTGAATATGGACAAAACGCTTTCCACAATCAACGCCATCATGCCTCTCACTGAAACTGAAAAGCAACAATTTTCAAAACAACTTAAATACAAATCTCGCAGTGAAGGGATCCCTATTCGTATCAAATTGACAGAAGAAGAAGTTGCAAAATTTTCAGTAGAAAAACATAAGCTGCCTGGAGTTGAAATTGCCGCTCGACTGATCCGTCACTATCCCTTACAAGAGTTGTTCGCACATGCAATAGGCTATACAGGCCCCATCAACGAACAAGAATTAGCTAAAGCAAATAAAACTAACTACCGAGGCACTTATCACATTGGAAAAACAGGAATTGAAAAATTTTATGAAGAAACACTTCATGGAAAAGTGGGTTATCAACATGTTGAAACAGATGCTAGAGGCAGAACGATTCGGATCCTAAAACACATTTTACCTACACCAGGTTCCGATTTGTATCTGTCATTAGATGTAGGACTACAACAAGTAGCACACAAAGCCCTTCAAGAGTTTAAAGGAGCCATCGTAGTCATTGAGCCTAAAAGCGGTCATGTGCTCACCATGGTCAGCACCCCTTCTTTTGATCCAAATGTGTTCAGTCAAGGCATGAACCAAAAAACCTATGACCAATTAGCCAACTCGCCTGAACAACCTTTGTTTAATCGCGCTATCCAAGCACGCTATCCCCCAGGTTCTATCATTAAACCACTAGTTGCCCTCAAAGGATTAGAGACTCATACCATTGATCCTCAAGAATCGATTTCTGATCCGGGTTGGTACCAAATTAATAACGAAGGCCGTTTGTATCGCGATCTTATTTATACTCGAAGCAAGCAAGGCCATGGTTTAGTGAATCTTGAAAAGGCAATTGTACAAAGTTGTGATACCTATTTCTTTCGACTGGCACATAACTTAGGCATAGACAACTTGTATGAAATATACACTCGCTTTGGTTTGGGGCAAACCACAGATTTGGATATCTATGGCGAGTCTGCAGGACTCGTTCCCTCCGTGAAATGGAAAAAAGAAAATCAAAATACAAGTTGGTACCCCGGTGATACCCTTAATATTGGTGTTGGGCAAGGCCTGCTACTGACAACCCCCCTACAAATGGCTCATGTAACAGCAACGCTCGCCAATCGAGGCAAACTTGTAAAACCCCAGTTGGTGACGACTATCGACGCCGGTGATCACCTTATTACTCCTGCTGAGCATTTGTCTCGCCCAATTGAAAAAAATTTACTACAATCAGCAGACAACATTCAAAAAATTATTGATGCCATGCAAAAGGTTGTCCACATGAAAGGCGGAACAGCACATCGTATAAGTCGTGGCCTACCCTATCAAGTTGCCGGCAAAACCGGCACTGCTCAAGTATATAGCTTAAAACCTGATGAACAATACAACGCCAGTAAAGTTAAATCTCACTTAAGAGATCACTCCTGGTTTATTGCGTTTGCACCAGTAGAAGATCCTCAAATTGCTTTTGCCATCTTAATCGAAAACAAATATAAGACCAGTAGCGTCGACATCGCACGTATTCTACTAGACGGTTACTTTAACCACCCTTCTGATTCCAAGGCAGCTTCCTAATGCATACTGCTGAACGTAGTCTCCCCTACTCATCATTCAACCACAAAAAACTTGGTTTTTTTTCCAAACTCCGTTTAGATTGGGGATTGCTAACGGGTATTATTGCTATTAGTCTAATTGGTGCCTGTATTCTCTACAGTGCCAGTGTTCAAACGCACATGTTAGAAAGACAACTGCTCCGTTTAGGTCTCGCCAGCGTTGGCATGATTGTTGTAGCGCAGATCCCACCCCGACTGTTTCAACGTTTCGCCCCTTGGTTATACGCTTCCACTTTAGTACTCCTCGCTGTTGTTCTCATTATTGGACATGTCAGTAAAGGCGCACAGCGCTGGCTAGATCTCGGCTTATTTCGGTTTCAACCTGCAGAACTAATGAAAATAGCCGTACCCATGGTTGTTGCACAATACTTTAACAATCAGGTACTTCCTCCACGCTTATCAAAGTTAGCTGTCCCTTTACTGCTCATTATGCTCCCTGTTATCCTTACTGCAAAGCAACCTGATTTAGGAACCGCCATTCTGATTCTAAGTAGTGGCTTATCCGTAATATTTTTTTCAGGCCTACGATGGACTTACTTGCTATGGTCCAGTGTCATGTTCTTTTGTTCACTTCCCGCACTTTGGTTCTTTCTACGTGAATATCAGCGTCAACGTATTTTAGTCTTGTTCAACCCAGAACGTGATCCCTTAGGAACTGGATACCATATCATCCAATCCAAAATTGCTATTGGTTCTGGTGGTGTACATGGTAAAGGTTGGTTTAATGGCAGCCAATCACATTTAGAATTTTTACCTGAACGAACCACCGATTTTGCTTTCTCTGTATTTGGTGAAGAGTTTGGTTTTGTCGGCTGCTTTATTTTAATCATGCTGTATTTAGCACTTATTGTCCGCGGGCTCTATATCAGTGCCCAAGCACAAGATACCTTTGGCCGGCTTTTGGCAGGCAGCTTGGTGATGACGCTCTTCGTTTATGTTTTTGTGAATATCGGCATGGTCACAGGTATTTTACCCGTTGTTGGGATCCCTTTGCCTTTAGTCAGCTATGGCGGAACTTCGTTAGTCACCCTCATGATAAGCTTTGGCATCCTAATGTCTATTCATACCCATAAAAAATTATTACCCAGATAAAGAAGTAGGAGATTGTTTTGATTAAAAAGTTTTTACTCGTAAGTATATTCATCACGTACAGCGCGTGTCTTTATGCCAGCGGCGATTCATTTTCGGATCGTAGAGAAGTGCATGTCTTTATTCAAGAAATGCATAAGAAACATGGCTTTAATGAAAAGGAACTTCACTCTCTTTTTGCAAAGTTCTCACCTGATAAAAAAATAATTACCCTAATGTCCAAACAATACGAAGCGCTACCTTGGTATCAATATCGAAATAGATTGGTCACTCGAAAGCAAATTCGAGCCGGTGTTGATTTTATGAGAGAGCACAAAAACTCCTTGGAAAAAGCCGAGAAAAAAACTGGAGTTCCTGCAGAGGTTATTGTGAGTATCATTGGAGTTGAAACGCGATACGGTAAAAACATGGGAAGCTTTCCAGTCATACAAAGCTTGGCAACGCTTGCTTTTGATTACCCACGTCGTGCAAAGTTTTTCCGATCAGAATTAGAACATTTTCTACTACTTGCTAAAGAAGGGTCCTTAGATCCTGCCACAACAAAAGGTTCCTTTGCTGGCGCAATTGGCATGCCTCAATTCATGCCGAGCAGCTACCGCAACTATGGCGTTGCAGCCTCAGGAAATGGTAAAAGAGATCTCGTCAGTAGCGTTGACGATACTATACTGAGCGTTGCAAATTATCTCAAAAAAAATGGTTGGAAATCTGGTGAGAAAACGATCATTGATAACATTAAGCCTAGTAAAAATTTATCAGGGCTATCCACACATCATGATTTAAAAACAGCTGAACTCGCTAATTATAAAATAAAAACGCCTAGCAAAAAAATACTGAGCAATAATAAAAAAATGAAAATAATTGTATTACAAAAATCCAAAAACACTAGAAAATACTGCTTAGGCTTGACAAATTTTTATACCATTATGCGCTACAACAATAGTGTGCATTACGCTATGGCTGTACACGAACTCAGCGATCGCATTCGAAAATTGAACGACGCTTGAGGAACCTTTTGTGAGTTTTTTTCGCCTTGGAGCACTCTTCACAATAACCCTGTGTATGTGTGTATGCTTGCCCGCCTGCAGCAAAAAGCGCAGACTGCCACAATCGGTTCGTGCTGTTAAAAATGATGGGGCACCAAAACAAATTCCTAAAAATCTGTCACGGATCCCCAATGCAAAACCTAAAATAGAACCTTTAAGTCGATGGGGAAATCGATACGGAAAATCCAACAGCTATGTTATTTTCAACAAACGTTACCATGTACGCTCAACCAGCCGAGGTTATAAAGAGCGTGGCTTTGCATCATGGTATGGAACGCAATTCCACGGTCGAAAAACCTCTAATGGCGATAAATATGATATGTTTGCCATGACCGCAGCACATAAAACGCTTCCTTTACCTACTTATGTCAAAGTAACTAATTTGAAAAACAACAAAAGAATTATTGTTAAAGTAAATGATCGTGGCCCTTTCCACCAAAACCGAATCATTGATCTGTCGTATGCTGCTGCCTTAAAACTAGGCATGTTAGGACAAGGCACTGCGAAGGTAGAAGTGGAGTCAGTCGATCCGCGAGATAATGGATGGAAGAAGAAAACGACATCCAAATCAAAAACAAGCTCTAAAAAAGTTAACGCCACTCCTACCAAGGTTAAAGCCAACACGACCAAAGTGAAAAAAAGCACTGCCAAACTAAAAAGTGTTAAAAAAGTCAAAACCAACACTATAAAAATTAATAAGAAATCCACACGTCTCAAAACAACTCCGCAAGTAAAAAAAGCCCCTACTCAACTCAAAACAAAAAAAACCACCCCTTCAAAGAACAACCGAGTGAAAAAAAGCACAGCGAAAATTAAAAGTGTCAAAAAAATCAAAACAAACACTACAAAAGTTCATCAGAAATCCACACGCCTCAAAACAACTCCGAAAGTAAAAAAAGCAACAGTACGGGTAGTCAAACGCTAAACCTCATAAGTCAGTTATTACACTGCCACACTAATTCGTCATTCTAAAATTTCCGTGATACAATTCAAATAGGTACTATCAATTCAGTAGTTGGAGCCATATCATGACATTTTCGTTAAAAAAAGCCCTCCCAACCCTTATTCTTTGCTGTCTCCCTTTTTCGCTTTTGGCGAAGCTCCCCGCAGCGTCACAACCCATGATGATCATCCCGGCCCCCCCTGCTCTAGCTGCGCGGTCGTATATCTTAATGGATCAAAAAAGTGACTTTGTGATTGCCGAAAAAGATGTTGATCAACGTGTGCCGCCTGCAAGTCTTACTAAAATGATGACTGTTTATGTAACGGATCATGCCCTGCGTGATGGAAAAATTGCTAGAACAGATTTGGTGCCTATTAGTGAACGCGCCTGGAAAATGCCTGGCTCACGTATGTTTGTCGAAGTCAATTCCAAAGTTTCAGTTGATGATCTCTTACGTGGTGTCATTATTCAATCTGGAAACGACGCCTCATTGGCTTTAGCAGAATACATCGCCGGTTCTGAATCCAGCTTCACTGAATTAATGAATGCCTACGCTGCTCAGCTTGGTATGGTAACCACACACTTTGTGAATGCCAGTGGACTACCAGATCCAAATCATTACACTAGTGCAAGAGACATGGCTATCCTTGCGAAAGCCATTATCCGTGACTTCCCTGAAACATACTCTATCTATGCCGAGAAGGCTTTTGAATATAAAGGGATCCGTCAAGAAAATCGCAACCGACTCTTGTGGCGCAATACGCTTGTCGATGGGATTAAAACGGGGCATACCGATTCTGCAGGCTACTGTTTGGTCGCTTCAGGCAAAAAAGGCAATACCCGGTTAATTGCAGTCATTATGGGAGCTGAAAATGACTCTGTACGTATTGATGAAACGGACAAGTTACTTAAATATGGTTTTAGCTTTTTTGAAACACGGAAACTATACCCCGCAGAAAAAGTTCTGAAGAAAAACCGGATTTGGCTTGGTAATGAGAAAGAAGTTGCTCTTGGTTTGGCTGAAGATTTATACGTAACCGCCAATCGAGAACAGTACGATAGACTCCAAGCAAAAATTAACGTTGAACCTATCATTAAGGCTCCCACAAAGCCAGGTGCTATTCTAGGCACCCTATCCATTGAACTGGATGATAAGGTTCTAGCACAAAAACCTATTGTCGCGCTTAATCCTATTGAAGACGGTAGTTTTTTCTCGAGAATGTATGACACAGTAGCTTTGAACATTCATAAACTACTTCATCAAGTTTCTACTGAATGAACACCCTAGCTTTCTTGAATGGCCAGTTTGTTCCACTCAATGAGGCCAAGATTTCTCCTATGGATCGTGGGTTTTTGTTCGGAGACAGTTTGTATGAAGTTATCCCCGTCTATAATGGAAAACCTTTCAGCTTAAATGCACATCTGGATCGACTTACCCAGGGCCTAGAAGAAATACACATGTCTTCACCCTACAGTTACAGTGAATGGAAAACTATTCTGCAAACCTTAGTTGATAAAAACGGCGGGCAAGATCAATGCATCTATGTACAATTCAGCCGTGGCCCTGAACCAATTCGCGACCAAAGGATCACTCCAACTACCCAGCCCACTATCTTTGCCTACAGTTATTTTTTTCCAAGGCCTACTAAGGAAATGTTTTCTGAAGGTATTAAAGTAGTCGGGCTTACGGATATTCGATGGAAGTACTCACACATTAAAACGTGCTCCCGGATGGCTTACATTTTGATGTATCAAGAAGCCAGAGCCAATGGAGGTGAAGAAGGCATTATTATTAATAATGGTTTTGTTACGGAAGGAACGGCCAGCAATATTTTTATTGTCAGACATGGTGTTCTCATTACCCCACCGAAATCTTCATTATTACTAGGTGGTATCACACGCGCTCTCATCTTATCCCTTGCTGAAAAGCACCATATTCCATATCGTGAAACCAAGATTTCAGAGCGTGACTGTCTCAAAGCGGATGAAATATGGATAACCAGTTCTACTCGTCTTATTCGCCCCGTCACTCAATTTAACGACACACTTATTAACAACGGTCAATCCGGCCCAATGTGGGAAAAAATATGGGAACTGTATGCAGAAGAAACTAATAAGCTTTCCTTGCCAATTTCCCATTAAAGTCATGGGACTTGCAGAGGGAACTTTTAAAGCAACCGCAACCGGCGTGCTGGCAGAACACATACCTGAGCTTTCTGAAAATACACTTGTTATAAAACCAAGTAAACAAGGAAAGTACTTATCTATCACTGCCACTTTCACTGCAACAAGTCAAAAACAACTGGATGATCTTTATCAAGCACTTTCTGATGAACCACATATACTTATGGTGCTCTAAATGGATCGTCTCATCGTTCAACAGTTAGGCTTACAGCCTTACCAAGACACGTGGCAATCAATGCGAACATTTGTGGATGCTCGCCATGAACAAACTGTTGATGAATTTTGGGTTGTAGAACATTTACCGGTATTCACCCAAGGGCAAGCCGGCAAAGAAGAGCACGTGCTCAACCCAGGAGATATTCCTTTGGTGCAAGCCGATAGAGGTGGTCAGGTGACCTATCACGGTCCCGGGCAATTAATTGTCTATTTGCTACTCGATATAAAACGTAAAAAGCTCGGTATCAAAAATCTCATACAACAACTTGAGAACGCCATCCTTGCTGTACTTGATGATTTTGGAGTAGAGGGGCATAGACGTACAAACGCGCCTGGGATCTACGTAGATAAGGCTAAGATTGCCTTTATTGGCTTAAAGATCCGCAAGGGCTGTAGTTACCACGGTATTAGCTTGAATGTCGACATGAATTTGGAGCCTTTTAGTCGTATCAATCCCTGTGGCTATCCCAACTTACCAGTTACCCAATTAAAAGATTTTGATGGTAAAATAGACAAAACAGCTGTTTTATCTAAATTAATAAGTCATATGGCTCATAATTTGGGTTATACTGTCTCATAAGCAACCAAGGTGATCTATTCATGACAATAAACCCGTATGAGAAACAGAAAGGTCAAGCGAAGCTCGCACGGATCCCTATTAAAATTGAGCCCTCTACACCTCTTGCAAAACCGGATTGGATCCGAATCAAAGCAACCCATAATCCAATCGTCTCTGATCTTAAGCAATTGCTGCGTGAACACAAACTCCATACTGTTTGTGAAGAAGCTTCCTGTCCAAATTTAAATGAATGCTTTAGCCATGGCACTGCAACCTTTATGATCATGGGAGATAAGTGCACACGCCGCTGTACTTTTTGTGATGTTGGACACGGCAGACCTGATCCCCTGGATGCTCATGAGCCTATGCGTCTAGCAAAAGCGATTCAATCCATGCAGCTTAAGTATGTTGTGATTACCTCTGTTGATCGAGACGATTTACGTGATGGTGGCGCGTCACATTTTGCTGAGTGTATTCAAGCTATACGTTCTTTAAATCCACAGATCCGCATTGAGATCCTTGTCCCTGACTTTCGTGGCCGAATGGAAAAAGCACTCGAGAATTTAAGCGTAGCGCCTCCTGATGTATTCAATCACAATGTCGAATCCGTTCCACGCCTATACAAAGCTATTCGTCCCGGATCTGATTACGCTTGGTCTTTAAAGTTAATCCAAGAGTTCAAAGCACTGTTCCCTAAAATACCAACGAAATCTGGCTTAATGTTAGGTTTAGGGGAAACTGATGATGAAATCAAAGAGGTTTTAAAGGATCTAAGAAAACACGACTGTGATATGCTAACACTCGGTCAGTACTTACAACCTACTAAGTTTCACGCACCGGTTAATCGATTTGCAAGACCAGAAGTCTTCGATGATCTTGGCGCCTATGCCCAATCCATCGGTTTTAAAAATGTAGCAAGCGGTCCTCTCGTTCGATCATCGTATCACGCAGATGAACAAGCATCACTCTGTTCAACTAAGATCTAAAGCACAATTCTAAGACAATAGCATCTTCTCGACCATTTTTATGCGGGTAATAATCTTTGCGTCGTCCAATCACCGAAAACCCAATATCTTGATAGAGATCAAAAGCGCCTTTATTTGAAGCACGAACCTCAAGATAAACAGACTGTGCTTTCAATTCATCCGCTCTTTGCATTAAGTGCTTCATCATACGTGTGCCTAAACCGTTACGCTGCCTATCAGGTCTAATACATATGTTCAAAATATGTGCCTCACCAGCACCTATTGAAAGCAAGCCATAACCTATGATTTCATCTTGATCCTCAAACACCCAGCAATCGTAGCCCACTTTAATGCAATCTCTAAAAATCCCGTACGACCAAGGAAACTCTACTACAGATCCTTCTATCTGAGTAACCTCTTCCACATCCCGTTCCAACATTCTTCGTAAAGTAATCATAGGATCTGCAAAGACGCTATTTGTTTTTTCAAAGATAATAAAGCTTGATAGGCCTGACTTCTACGAGACGGTTCAGCCTGTAATTCCGTTGGATGATAGGTTAGCTGAACGGTTTCTGGAATTTTCTTTTCAAACAAAGGCGTAAAATGCGCTTTTCCAAGCAATAATACTGTTTGTGGAGCCCACTTCAACAATTCATCCTGTAGCGCCTGTGGAGTGGGTTCAGAGTCTCCCATCCAAGCGACACACAGTTGAGAATGATCTAATGACAATACTTCTAACATACCAGAAAGCATTTTTTCTTCTTTTACGCTCAATGCGCTGGGAGCATTAGGTAAGATCACTAGACAAGTTGCACAAAATAAAGGCGTCCGCGATTTAAATAACGTTTCCTCATTGTGACGTGACAACCAATAACGAATGCCAGCCGCGTCTAAAAGTTGATAATACGCTTGTCTTTGAGCAAACAAGTCCTTTATCTCCACCCTTTCCAATAACGTCTTTTCACCCAATACGCAGGACCAGACAATGCATACAGCGTGAAGAGTGAGAACAATACGATAGGTGGATTCCATGCAATCACGCTAAAAATAGAAACAACGATTAAAACAACAAAAAAAGGCACATGCCCTTTAAAATCAATTTCTTTAAAACTGTAATAGCGCAGGTTGCTTACCATAAGTCCACCCAGCCCCACCAGCCCTAACGCAACCAGTGCGTTTATTTTTTTACCTGGGAAATCCAGCTCTGCCCCAACCCAAACAAGTCCTGCAACAACCGCGCAGGCAGCCGGACAAGGCAATCCAATAAAATATTTATTGTCTGTTGAGCCAACTTGTGTATTAAATCTAGCCAACCGCAATGCCGTGGCTGCTGTGTATATAAAAGCGGCAAGCCAACCTAATTTTCCAAAACCAGAAAGTCCCCAATTAAAACTTACTAAGGAAGGTGTTAAACCAAAACAAACCATATCAGATAAACTATCATACTGCGCCCCAAAGGCACTCTGTGTTTTTGTCAGTCTCGCCACCCGCCCATCTAACGTATCCATAATCATGGCAACAAACAAAGCAATCGCTGCATGTTCGAACTGACCTTTCATACCAGCAACAATGGCATAAAACCCTGAAAACAATGCCCCAGTAGTAAACAAATTAGGCAACAGGTAAATACCACGATGCCGAATAAATTCAACATTGCTTTCCGACTCATCTGTCAGTTTTTTCTTAACTGTCATCACGGGGATACTCTCGAAATTTTTGCGCCCAACTGCATAAGTTTCTCCTCAATACATTCATAACCTCGATCAATGTGATATATCCTATCAACAACTGTTTCCCCTTTAGCAACCAAGGCCGCTAATACCAAACTAGCTGAAGCTCTTAGATCGGTAGCCATTACTGGCGCACCAGCCAACTCCTTTACCCCTCGACACACGGCCGTGTTCCCAGACACACTGATATCTGCCCCCATACGTCTTAGTTCTTGCACGTGCATAAAACGATTTTCAAACACATTTTCCGTGATCACACCTGTGCCATTGGCCACAGCGTTTAAAGCTGTAAATTGGGCTTGCATATCCGTTGGAAAGCCAGGAAAAGGTGCCGTTTTTACGTCCACTGCGAGCGGCTGTTTCCCATGCATATCCAGAGAAATAAAATCTTTTCCCCGAATTATTTCAGCACCTGCTGCTTCTAGTTTTTGCAACACACAACCCAACAACTCTGGCCGAGTATCTTTGACTTTAACAGAGCCTGATGTGATGGCTCCTGCCACCAAATACGTCGCAGTTTCAATACGATCGGGCACAATAGTATACTCTCCACCGCCTAGCGAAGTAACACCTTCAATGGTAATAGTATCCGTCCCCGCACCCGTTATTTTAGCTCCAATGGTATTTAAAAATTGTGCTAAATCTTGAACTTCCGGTTCACGAGCAGCATTCTTCAATACTGTCGTCCCTTCTGCTAAAGCTGCAGCCATCATTAAATTTTCTGTTCCAGTAACTGTCACAGTGTCCAATAATATATTTGCTCCATGCAAACGCTTCTTGGTTTTTGCTTTAATGTAGCCATTTTCTATAACAATCTCAGCACCCATGGCTTCTAGACCTCGAATATGCAAATCCACTGGACGTGGTCCAATAGCACACCCACCTGGTAATGAAACAACTGCCTGACCAAAACGAGCAAGCAATGGACCCAGCACTAAGATAGAAGCTCGCATTGTCCGCACTAATTCATAAGGCGCATAACAATTATCCAATGTACGAACATTAATTCCAATGGCAAGACTCTCATCTACTGTTAGCTTTACTCCAAATTGACCTAACAGTTCCATCATTGTTGTCACATCATTCAAATGCGGTACATTTCTGATCAACACATCTTCTTCTGCTAGCAACGATGCAGCTAAAATTGGCAATACGGCATTTTTAGCACCAGACATCCGCACTTCACCTCTTAAGGGGATCCCCCCTGAAATAATTAATTTTCCCATGATATTGGTAACACACTCTCTAAACCATAAACCCGTGCAACATTCCGTATAAACAAAGGTGCATGTGTAAAAATAATTGCTTTATTTTCCTTTTGTGCAATACGTAACCAAGCGGCAAACAGTGCAAAAGCACTGCTATCGCTAGGAGCCAATCCCTCAAGATTGACTGTTATTTTATCCAAATCCTTCATCAAAAATTTTCCCTCGTGTAACAAGGAAACAACATTACTGAAGCAAACAGAACCCTGAATCCGTAAAACGTTTTGCTTCAACTCTAACTGAACATCAGTCATGTTTATGCTCGTCCCCATGATCCAAATCAAATGCTTCATTCTTCTTGCGTACCGTTTCTACAACCGTTTTCAAACCCCCACGCTGAATATCGTTAGCAAACTGTGCTCGATAGCCTTGAACCAAACTAACATTCTCCAAAATAATATCAAAAACACGCCAACGATCTTTACTGTCAATCAATCGATAGTTCATCTTCAGCGAGCGGCCTTCACCTTTCAATAGGCTCAACACTTCAATACGTTTTTTATCATCAACCGAATCTCGCATAGGCAAAAACTCTATTTCATAATTCAAATATTCTAGAAGTGATCGTGCATAACTGCGCACTACCAATATTTTAAACTCATGAATAAAACCATCTTTGGTTGCATCACTTGCTGAACGCCATGCATTTCGTCCAACAACCCAACGCCCCATCTCTACAAAATCAACATGGGGAATAGCAATATGTTCAACTGTCGCATACAATTTTTTAGGGTGTAATTTAATATCTTCCTGATTTTCCCTCAATTTAGTCATGATTTCTCCAGTGACCGTCTTGAGCATTGAAACAGGTTCTTCTAAGGAGAAGACGCACCCTGCATTCAATGCAAAAAATACGGCTACCACAAAAGCAACTACTTTCTTCATGTTAAAAAACTGTTTCATTTCACTGTCCTTTTTATTTAACCGGCACCCTGCCCAGCGATAAATTTAGAAATTAATTGTTCTAAAATCACAGCCGAATCCGTGTTGCTTGCTGGAATAATATCACCTTCTTTTAAAAATGTGTCTTCGCTAAACCCAGGTGTGATACTAATATAATTATCCCCTAATAATCCCGCAGTCAAAATGCTCGCCCGAGAATCCTCTGGTAATTGTGTGACGCGGTTAGGATCAATTGCCAGCCAAACACGTGCATTGAAAGTATGTGGTTCTAATTTTATTTTGACCACTCGACCAATCATCACACCTGCCAGAGAAACTTTTGCGCGCACTTTAAGACCACCAATGTTGCTAAACTCTGCTTTAATCTGATACCCAGGTTCATCGCGAAAAAAATGCCCCAAGCCACTGACTTGCAATGACAGCATCAACAAAGAGACAATGCCAGCAACAATAAACATCCCAACGGTTATCTCAACCGTTCTCATCTTCATCATTAAGTTTCTCCAAACATTACGGCTGTTAGAAAAAAGTCCATCCCTAGCACAGCAAGTGAGGCATAAACGACGGTTCGAGTGGTTGAACGACCAATACCTTCGGACGTGGGCGCACAACTGATCCCTTGATAAACTGCTATCCAAGTAATTATTGTTCCAAAAACAACGCTTTTAATAATACCATTGATGACATCAGTTCGAAAATCAACCGCAGATTGCATGTTTGCCCAAAAAGCCCCGTCGTCAACACCCAACCAATCCACTCCAACCATGTAACCACCTAAAACAGCTACACAATTGAAAATCAAGGCAAGTATTGGCATTGAAATTTGTCCTGCCCAAAACCTAGGAGCAACAATACGGTGCAGTGGATCAATCCCCATCATTTCCATGGAAGACAGCTGCTCGGTAGTTTTCATCAAACCAATTTCAGCAGTAAGAGCTGATCCCGCACGCCCTGCAAACAATAAGGCAGCGACTACAGGTCCTAATTCTCGAACCAAACTTAAAGCAATCAACTGCCCTAAAGCGTGTTCAGCACCAAATTTAACCAATATGGTATACCCTTGTAGTCCAAGCACCATACCGATAAAAAGTGCGGAAAGCACAATAATCAATAGAGATAAGACGCCCACAAAATATAACTGTTGAATTAAGCGATACGAACCACGCGCCCAATCAAAACGGCAAACTAATGCGTGATACAAAATCAATGAAGCACGCCCAATATCTTGCAAAAAACACAACCCGTAATGACCAATCATTTGAAGTCGCTCTATTGCAAACACGTTTCATCTCCTAGCAGATCGTGACTGTAATCCTCTGCAGGGTAATGGAAAGGTACTGGACCATCTGGCAAACCTTGCATAAACTGTTGCACCCAAGGTGCTTTACTCGTCATCAATGTTTCAGGTGTACCTGAGCCCACCACACGTCCATTGGCAATGATATAGATATAATCTGCAATACTGACCGTTTCTTTCACGTCGTGAGAAACGATGATTGTTGTCATCTGTAGCGCCTTATTTAAAGAACGTATCAGCTCAACTAATACCCCCATCGAAATAGGATCTTGTCCAGCAAATGGCTCATCAAACATGATGAGTGAGGGATCCAAAGCTAACGTTCGAGCCAACGCAACACGCCGATTCATTCCGCCAGACAATTCAGCCGGCATTAACTCCCTTGCACCACGCAAACCAACAGCCTGTAGTTTCATTAATACCACATCACGAATCATTTCTTCTGGTAAATCTGTGTGTTCTCTTAAGGGGAAAGCGACATTTTCAAAAACTGAAAGATCTGAAAACAACGCACCGCTCTGAAACAGCATGCCCATTTTGCGCCGCACCTCATACAACTCCGTACGTGACAAGTCCGGAATCGATTGGCCCTCCACTTTCACAGTACCCGAGTCAGGTAATATTTGTCCCCCAATCAAACGCAATAGGGTCGTCTTACCTGAACCACTAGGACCCATCACCGCCGTCACTTTACCACGCGGCACCAAGACAGTAGCACCTTGAAAAACCACGTGTGCATGACGACTAAAATGCAAGTCATGTATCTCTACCAAATTGTCCATATTTTGATTCATAACTTACTCTTGGGATCTGGCTTAACCTCAAACACTAAGCATACTTGAGCCTTCTTCACTTTGTCCATGCGCGCATAACAGTATACCTTTAAAGATAGCATCTTCGCCCTAAAAACATCCTATTTCTACAGTAAAAGTGCAGATTTACTTTGTTGGAAGTCTAGTTATTCAAGGCCTATACAAATTTCAGTCAAAGTCTCTTGCGATCTGACTCAGCAGAAGATTAGAATAGCAATGAAAGTTGCCGTTCTTACATACAGTGTAATGGATCGAAGTCAAGTTTAATAACTGGAGCTCTCATGTCAACATTAAATCTTCGAAGCATTATTCCAACTACTCTCGGCACCATACTCGAGTGGGCAGAGTACACGTTTTTTGCTTATATGGCCGATCACCTTTCTACTCTTTTTTTCCCAATCGAGAATCCTGATCTTGCACGCCTAAAAACCTATGGCATCTTTGGCGCAAGTTATTTTATGCGTCCAGTCGGAGCCCTTATCTTCGGAACTATTGGTGACAAAGTTGGACGCAAACCCGCCTTAATTGCTTCCATGGTGCTCATGTCTATTGCCACTACGACTATTGGTTTGTTACCCACCCATCAGTACATTGGGGCGCTCGCCCCTATTTTTCTGATCTTGTGCCGTCTACTGCAAGGCATTGCTGTTGCTGGTGAGTTCAGCGGATCCGCGGTCTTTATTTTTGAGCATAATAATGATCGTCCATTCTTTTCTGGTAGTTTTACGTCTTTTGCTGCCGCTGCTGGCATGAGTGTCGGAGCATTTGCCGCAACACTTGTCTCTTTACCTAATGCACCCGATTTTTCCTGGCGCATTCCCTTTCTCTGCAGTGGCGTGCTCAGCATTGTTGCCATCTATCTTAGAAAAAATGTGACAGAAACGCCTGCCTTCCTGCAAACAAAAACAAAATCTACCCCGCTCAATACGCTTTTTTCCACCAGAGAAAACCTCATAGCCTTACTGTGTACTGCAGCCATGGCATTTTTTGTTTCGACTTATGTTTATATCGGAAATATTTATTACAAAACCTTATGTGTTAATATTGGTGGACTGACACCTCATCTTGCTGCTCAGATTGTAACAGCAGGTCAATTGCTCACTGCGTTGCTCATTCTTGCTTTTGGTTCTATCGCCGATCAGCTGAATGGAAAAAAATTATGTTTAATGGGATTAGGTCTCGCCATCTTTCTGGGCCCAATCATTTTAGCGTGCGCACAATCTGGTGAAATAGCCCTCAGTATGATTGGTCAACTCTTCTATGCTTTTTTAAACGGAATGATAACCGCACCAATGATGACTTTATTACTAAGAAAGTTCCCACCTGAAATCCGTTACCGAGGAAAATCCTTCGCTTGGAACACAACCGCTGCCATTTTCGGTGGAACGGCACTGCTTACTGCAGAAACACTAATGCACCATTATGGTCAAATAGGATTAGGCCTATATGTATCCGTTGCTGCTTTATCCGCTTTTCTGGCTTTAGGCTTAACGTCCTCTTATCAGCCCAGTTCAGAGCCTACTGAGGCAAGAGATCTGCCAGCTAAAAATATCGCCTAGTATGGATATCCTGGAAACCGAACGCTTATATCTACGTACCTGGTCTGATGCTGACTTACCTCCTATGTATAAAATTAATCAAGACCCTAAAGTAATGCAATATTTTCCCAGCTTGCAGGATTTAGAATCTACTCAACATTTCATCGGCAAAATGCGAAAGCATTTTGATCAATATGGTTACTCTCTATATGCCACTTTTAGAAAAGACACTAATGAATTCATAGGATTCATAGGGCTTCTAACGGCAACTTTTACTGCTCACTTTACCCCAGCCACAGAAATTGGTTGGCGTTTAGCCTCTAAACATTGGGGGCAAGGTTTCGCAACAGAAGGAGCACAGGCTGTTCTCAACTACGCATTTAGTGAATGTAACATCCCTGAAATCGTATCATTCACACCAACAGGCAATACAAAGTCTAGACGCGTCATGGAAAAAATTGGTTTGCAGCACAATTCAAAAGACGACTTTAATCATCCCAATGTAGACGGCCATAGCCCTTTAAAAAAGCATGTATTATATCGATTACCTAAAATGCTGTCGATTGAAAAACGGCACAAAAATTAACCCGTACCCTCTAGCATTAAATCAATCTCAGCACCATTTCGTGTTCGATAATAGTGAGGCTGTCAATTAGTAGCTTCTAGTCCTTTCAATATTTTTTCAATGGCAAAACCTTCAAAAGATGAACCTATATTTAGATCTTCCATTAAGACATCAAACGATTCGATACGACGCAACAAGTGTGTCCTACAATTTCCGAAGACTTGTGCCTTCACTTTGCTTTTCTTGACGCACAGCCCTAGTCTTTTGCCGTTTATCAACAGAAATCGTTAATGGAGATGGGCTGCGTTTCATGCCTGAGTAAATTGGACTAAAGCTAGTAAAACCTTGACTCTCAACAGCACTTTTTTCTTTGCTCTCTTTTGTAGTTGAAAGTGCGCTATTGAGAATATTGTATATATTTTCGCACGCTTTAAAAAGACTACCATCTTGTAAACCAAATGAATTCAGCTCCTGAATAAATGAAACATGATCTAGCACCGTCTTGTCAGACTTATCTTTCAGTGTTACATCAGCGCCACTATTGATAAGCCTCTCAATAATATTTTCATATTGGTTTATAGTAAAAGCATTTTTTTTAAACCAATAACATCGACGCTGCTCTTGCTCAGATAAAAGCATGTACTCCACAACGAAATTAATACGCTCAATAATCAGCATTAACGACGTCATACCATCATAACGAGCTTTATTTGGATCAGCCTCAGCATCAATGAGTACTTGAATAGCATCAATTTCACCGCTTTCAGCAGCTAGATGTAAAGCAGTTAAATCATTGCGAGGATCCGCATGCACTGGTGAAAGAGTTACTTTTCTATTCACATCAACTCCAGCATCAATAAGTGCTTTCATGATATTTATTTTCCCTTTTTCAGCAGCTAACATTAATGGCGTCTCATGATTTATACTTTTACCTATATTGAGATCTTCTTTTCTTAATCGAATTAACTCTAAAGCCTGTTCTGTAAAATCTTTTTCAATTGATTCCCATAACGGCGCAGCTTTCTTTTTAGCATTTTCTTTGGCTTCTCTTTCAGCTTGCATCAGTAAATGCAGCATATGTCCACCATCCGATGATTCGTATCCATAAGCAGATACCCAATCCTCATTTTGCTCTAACCTAGCGACAAAATCAGATGGCAATTCTTTATTTTCTGCTAAAATAGCATCAATCTCTCCTGAAGCAATCAGTGCTATAATCTTACCTTTATCACCTTTTTCAATTGCTTCGTATAAATCGCTCATGCGTGTGTCCTACTTTTATAAAAACCGTATTCAAATCTAACGCTCAGAAAACAGTTAACTTATTAACTAGTTAAACAGCTACCGGTATCTATAATACAATATGTTTTGAAAATATTTTAGACGTAAGAAAATGGCGCGCCCGGACCGATTCGAACGGCCGACCGCCTGGTTCGTAGCCAGGTACTCTATCCAACTGAGCTACGGGCGCGTATTTTGTGGCGGAGAGAGAGGGATTCGAACCCTCGATGAGGTTTAAGCCCCATACTCCCTTAGCAGGGGAGCGCCTTCAGCCACTCGGCCATCTCTCCTGAAGCGTGCAAGTGTATCATGAAAATTTAAAAAAAAGAACTAGCGGGCCTTAGTTGCTCTCTTCTGGCTTATCTTCAACGGTACCAGATTTTTCTTGTTGGATCCGCTGATAGATCTCCTCACGATGCACTGATACATCTTTAGGCGCGTTCACGCCAATGCGTACTTGATTGCCTTTAACACCCAATACGGTTACTGAAACATCATCACCAACAATCAAAGTTTCACCTACACGCCTAGTTAGAATTAACATATTTCGATCTCCTTGCCAAATACCCTCGTCCGCAATCTGGATTTTTCTATTCCATAAAAAAACCCAAACGCTTGTTCATTATTATGAATTGAATGCCTCATCCCTGCTTTGCTCTTAACAATCTTCCATTGTTTTTTCACGTGTAGTCACACCCAACTCAAAAGCCTCATGTAACACACAAACACCAATTTCTATAAATTTTTCTTCTATGATAACAGATATTTTAGTCTCTGACGTAGAGATCAACTGTACAGCTATACCTGTTTTACCTAAAACCTCGAACAAACGCGCTGTAATACTTGCATAAGAACGCATTCCCATGCCAATCAACGTGAGTTTTGCCACCTTATCGTCCCCCGAGATTTCTCGCGCACCTACTGTGCTTAATACAGATAATGCTCTTTGATAATCACGTTTATGGACTGTAAAGACTACGTCCGCAGTTGTGCCTTCTGCACCCATCGTTTGCACGACCATGTCCATTTCAATATGCGCTTTACTAATAGGACCTAAAACAGCACAAATAGCACCTTTGGCACATGGCACACCATAAACCATGATTTTGGCTTCGTCTTTATTATAAGTTACGTTTGATACCATCGAGTGTTGTAAGTTTTCTTCATCCCGGGTAATTAAGGTTCCTGGTCCTTCTTGAAAAGTAGACAGTACACGAACGGGCACATCATATTTACCTGCAAATTCAACCGCACGACTTTGCACAGCTTTCATACCACTGCTCGCCATCTCTAGCATTTGCGACACTGCTGTTTTAGCAATCTGCTGCGCATCTAGTACAATACGTGGATCAGCAGTGTAAACACCATTCACGTCTGTATAAATTTGGCATTCTTTAGCTTCCAATGCTGCGGCAAGTGCAACCGCGGTGGTATCTGATCCACCGCGTCCCAATGTTGTGATATTTCCGAGCTCATCCACACCTTGAAAACCTGCGACAATAACCACTTTCCCTGCGGATAAGTCTGCACGGATCTTAGAAGTATCTACAGCTAAAATACGCGCCTTAGTGTGTACATTGTCGGTTCGAATGTGTACTTGTGATCCCGTATACGAGCGTGCCGGACAACCTCGCTCCAGCAATGCTAAGCTTAACAGCGCAATACTGGCCTGTTCTCCTGTCGATAACAGCACATCGAATTCACGTGGATCGGGGTTTTTACTGATTTGATGAGCTAATTGTACAAGTTTGTCAGTTGCCCCGGCCATAGCTGAAACAACGACAACTAACTCATGCCCTTCTTCCCGAGCGTACGCAATTTTATCCGCGACAATACCAATACGCTCGATACTGCCAACCGAGGTGCCACCATATTTTTGTACAATTAAGGCCATTTTTGTCACTCAAAAGGCAAAGATCATCGCATACTTTAGAGTTGATCTTCAACCCAGGCGTATACAGAATCCAGTGCTTTATCCAGTTGTTCTGGTTGGTTTCCGCCAGCTTGCGCCATGTCGGATCGCCCCCCACCTTTGCCGCCCACACACTGAGCAACATGATTGATTAGGACGTTTGCTTGAATAGCTCCCTGGTGCTCTTTTGACACACCAGCAACAATATTTACTTTCTTCGCATCCGCTGCTGTACCCAACACAATCACATCCAAACTGTGCTTATCTTTTAGTCTCTCCATTGCCTCACGCAACGCTTTCATATCCCCAATAGGTAATTTAGCGGCGAGTACGCTCAACCCTTTAATATTCCTCACGTCTGCTGCTAAATCTGCCCCTTTATCTACCAGTTGTGATTTATAGCGTTCAAAATCTTTCTCTAACTGTCGATTTTTCAGCAAAAATTGTTGCAACTTATCTTCAAGCAAATCAAAGCTACATTTCATCACATCTGCCATGCGATTCACTTTATGTTCTAAGGTATTGATCCAACGCAAAGCGCCTTCACCAGTCAACGCTTCGATTCTTCGCACACCAGAAGCAATTCCATACTCTGCAATAATTTTACAGATACCTATATCCCCCGTGCGTTTCACATGTGTACCGCCACACAGTTCAACAGAGAAGTCGTTGTTCATGTGCAACACACGAACATCTTGATCGTATTTTTCACCAAACAATGCCATAGCGCCACTTTCTAGTGCTTCTTCAATTGGCAACACTTTGGTTTCTACCCGTGCGTTTTCCATAATTTTTACATTAACTAAAGTTTCAACAGCCCTTAATTGTGACTCCTTTAAAGCTTCTGAATGCGAGAAATCAAACCGTAATCGTTCAGGCTCTACTAAAGAACCTTTTTGTTGCACCTGATCACCTAGTACACTTCGTAGAGCGGCGTGTAGTAAATGTGTCGCTGAGTGATTACGTGCGATTGCACAACGCTTAATCTCATCAACTACCGCAGCAACCGTTTCATTTTTAGCCAACTGCCCGCGCTGCATCGAACCATAGTGTACAAAAGTGTCACCTTGTTTACGAGTATCGGTTACTCTAAACTCTGCTGTTGCTGTTTTGATCACACCACTGTCACCCACTTGTCCACCAGACTCTGCATAAAAAGGCGTTTTTTCTAAAACGATACTGCCATCTTGATTAGACTCTAGGACAGACACCTCTTTGCCAGCCAAAAACAACCCAACAATACTTGTGTTTTCACTCAAGCGCTCATAGCCCACAAAATCACTTTCGTGAGAAATGTCTAACACGTCTTCCTGTTGTTTTGAAAAATTACTGGCCGCTCGTGCGCGATCTTTTTGTGCATTCATCTCTATTTCAAACCCTTTAATATCTAGAGTCATGCCACGCTCACGTACAATATCAGCGGTTAAGTCTACCGGAAACCCATAGGTGTCGTATAAACGAAATATCGTTTTTCCGGGTACTTCCGTACCGGAAAGGGCACAGAGATCTTGCTCTAAAATTTTGAGCCCTTGGTCTAGGGTGCGCTCAAACTGCAATTCCTCTTGATACAAAACTTCTTTGATTAATGAATCACGCTTAGCAAGTTCAGGGTAAGCCTGTCCCATTTCCTGCACCAAAGGCTGCACCAATTCATTGAAAAAAGGTTCGGTAAAACCAAGACGGTGACCATGACGAATTGCACGTCTGGCAATACGACGTAATACATACCCTCGACCTTCATTGCTTGGAAAAACACCATCTGCAATCAAAAACGCACAAGACCGAATATGATCAGCAATCACCCGCACGGATTTATTTGTTGGATCCTTAAGAGAACCTAGCCGCACAATTGATTTAATTAAATTTTGAAAAAGATCAATATCATAATTATTATGAACGCCTTGCATCACTGCGGAAATTCGCTCTAAGCCCATACCAGTATCCACTGAAGGTTTAGGCAATGGTATCAATACACCTTGATCATCTCGATCGTATTGCATAAAAACCAAATTCCAAATTTCAACGTAACGATCGCCTTCTTGCTCAGGACTTCCTGGAGGGCCACCGGGGATCTCTGAACCATGATCATAAAAAATTTCACTGCACGGCCCACATGGCCCGGTATCACCCATAGACCAAAAATTATCAGCAACGCCACAACGTGAGAACCGAGTAGGATCGATTTTCATTTCTTGCAGCCAAATATCTTCGGCTTCTTGATCATCATCAAAAACAGTTACCCATAATTTTTCAGCTGGGATCTTAAGTTCTTTAGTTAAAAAGTCCCAAGCAAAACGTATGGCTTCGCGTTTAAAGTAATCACCAAAACTGAAGTTCCCAAGCATTTCAAAAAAGGTATGATGTCGTGCTGTGTAGCCCACATTTTCCAGATCATTATGCTTTCCACCAGCACGCACACAACGTTGTGCTGTTGTTGCACGAGTATACGCACGCTCTTCCTGCCCTAAAAAAGTTTCCTTAAATTGCACCATACCTGCATTGGTAAATAACAATGTCGGATCATTACCTGGTACCAACGGACTGCTCGGAACCAATGCATGTCCTTGCTGTACAAAGTAATCTAGAAAAAGCGTACGTAACTCTGTGGTTTTCATTTAGTCCTCAGCAGTTTCCGTCTCTTTTTTAACCGATGGTGTAGGTAAAAGCTTTTCTCGGATCACAGCTTCAATTTCTGCTGCAACGTTTGGATTATCTTTCAAGAACTGCTTTGAGTTTTCCTTACCCTGTCCCATTCGGTTACCTTGGTAGCTATACCAAGCACCAGCTTTTTCAACCGAGCCCACTTTAACGCCAAGATCAATAATTTCACCTAAGCGTGAAATACCTTGCCCATAGAGAATTTCAAACTCAGCTTGTTTAAATGGCGGAGAAACCTTGTTTTTGACGACTTTCACTCGTGTTTCGTTACCTAGAATTTCATCGCCTTTCTTAACCGCACCCGTACGACGAATGTCCAAACGTACCGAGGAATAAAACTTCAAGGCATTCCCACCTGTCGTCGTTTCTGGATTTCCAAACATCACTCCAATTTTCATCCGAATTTGATTGATAAAAATAACCAAAGTATTTGAGCGCTTAATATTAGCGGTTAATTTTCGCAACGCTTGTGACATCAAGCGTGCTTGTAACCCCATATGATGGTCACCCATATCACCTTCAATTTCGGCTTTCGGTGTTAAGGCAGCAACCGAATCGATGATGACTACATCAACCGCACTTGAGCGAACTAGCATATCGGTAATTTCAAGCGCTTGTTCACCTGTGTCTGGTTGTGACACTAATAGCTCATCCACTTTCACACCCAATTTTTCAGCATAACCTGGATCCAAAGCATGCTCAGCATCCACAAAGGCTGCCGTGCCGCCCATACGCTGACATTCAGCAATCACTTGCAATGTTAAAGTTGTTTTACCCGAGGATTCTGGGCCATAAATTTCAACCACTCGGCCTTTAGGTAATCCACCTATGCCTAAAGCAATATCCAGCCCTAAAGAACCGGTTGGAATCGCTTCTATATTTGCGATAGCACCACCATCTCCCATCAACATAACCGAGCCTTTACCAAATTGGCGTTCAATTTGTGACAAAGCTGCATCTAAGGCTTTCTTTTTGTGATCGTCCATCCTCGCTCTCCTAAATAAAGTAAACTAACTGTAACAGTGTTTTAATCCACGCTTATCCCTAGAATACCTCATTCTACGCACAATAGTTATCGGGAAAAAACACCAGTTAAGAAAAGTATAGAAAATATAATAGACGATGTAAGTTGGTAACTTAATCTGTCTCGGTGATGTCATCACCTCGTGGATCTAAATTTGCAGTGATAGGTGTTGTTTGTGGCAACGGCACAAACTGCTCTTCTTGGATCGTTGAAGCAACTTGAGTACGACGCCATATGAAGAAAGCACACAATGCGACACTTACAGAAGCAAAATAAATAAACAGGCCATTTGGGCCCAAAAGATCCATAAATACAGAGGCAATAAACGGCCCTAACGTCGCACCCACACTGTAAGCTAATAGAAGCCCTTGAGTCCCTGATACCATCTCCTTAGCATCTAATGAATCACACGCATGACTGATGCTCACTGGATATATAATAAAAATAAAACCACCAAACAAGAAAGTGACTATCATAGCTAACCAGTTGTTTCCAAACCCAACCATGACAACCAACGATAAAAGTACAGTCAAGGCACAAACTCCTACCAACACAATACGTCGTTCCATCAGATCAGACAAACGCCCTACCGGGTATTGCAAGGCCATGCCACCAAAGATGGTTAATGCCATAAAAAAAGCAACATCGGCTTTATTATTGGTTTTTGCCACGATAAACAATGGCAACAGTCCATAAATGGAACTCATTAACAACCCACCACCAAAGCATCCTATGATGCCTGAAGCTGATTTTTGGTAAAGTTTTTTAAAACTCAACGACTCCGGCTCTTCTATTTGTGGGACTCCTATCTTGGACAAAGCTAAAGGAATCACTGATAAAGAACTGAGCATGGCGGTTATTGCAAATAGCAAAAGTGTCTCTGGACTACCTAAATTTACTAAAAACTGACCGCAGGCCTGAGCTGCATATAATGTCACCATATACAAAGCCAGTACTTGTCCGCGTGTTTTAACGGTCCCAGAAATTAACAGCCAGCTCTCAATAACAATAAACAAACCGGCCGTTGCAAAACCACCCATAAAGCGCAGGATCAACCAAAACCATGGGACCACAAAAATCCCTTGCAATAAACTCACAACCGCTAAGGTTGACGCAAAAGCCGAAAACGCTCGTATATGCCCAACTCTTATAATTGACCGTTCAATCCGAAAAGAAGCGACCACAAGCCCCAAGTAATAAGCACTGGTCATTATCCCAATGATAAGTTCATCGGTACCTTCGAGTTGCAAACGTAGTGTTAGCAAGGTCGTAAATAACCCATTACCTAAGATGAGAATAAATAGACTCAACAAAGGTGCAAAGGTTAAACGAAGGATTGGTAACATACGACGCCTCTAAATTATGAATTTCACATGCAAAAAAACACTATCACTCACAACAGAGTAGAACAACTTTCCACTTTGCAGAGGCCTAAACACCCGTTTCATTGAAATAAATGATTGTGGAGGATTCTTACACAGAACAACCTCACAGAACAACTACTCTGCAAGGTTATATACTAATCAATTTTAAATTCTTTAAACCGTGGCGTCTTGTGTACATTGGCCATTGAACGCACCATCCCAAGCTCCGACAATAACCGAGCATAACGATCGTCTCCCAATTGCTCAACAATGTGCAACTGAGCCTTTTCCCATAAGGGCACACCTTTTTCAATGGTCTCTTGGCCTTTCTCGGTAAGCGCATAGCCTTTTGTACGCCGATCGGATAATTTAACCGTGGTAATGAACCCAGCTTTCTCTAAAGGCTTTAGATTACGCGTCAGGGTCGTTCGATCCATCACTAAGCCTTCTGCCATTTCTGTTAAAGTTTTACCACTCGCGGAAGTCAACGTTAACAATAAGGTAAACTGAGTTGCACGTATGTCAGCTGGCTCCAAGTGACGATCAAAGAATTGCGTCACAGCCCGTGTTGTTTTGCGTAAATTAAAACAACAACATTGGGCATTCATATTCTGGAATATTTTAGCATCGCTCATAATTAGTGCACCTCCTAACAAAAGTGTAGGATCACTTTAGAGAAATAGGCAAGGAAGTTAGCTAAGATTTTTTAACCAGGACCTACTGACAAACAACTATATAGTGGAAAACTGCGCTTTCAAAACCTGTAATTCATTGCGTATCTCAGCAGCCTGTTCAAACTCTAAATCTTTAGCGTGCTTATACATTCGAGTTTCCAGTTCTTTCACCTTTGTAGTATACGCTTGCGTAGAAAGTGCCGCCTTTGCTTTTTTATTGGTATTTTTTTTTGTTTGGAATTCTTTCCCTGATGAGTTGGCTAGAATATCTTGCACTTTTTTGGTGATCCCTTTCGGTGTGATATGATGCTCTATATTATAAGCATGTTGTCTCTCACGTCGCTGTTCAGTCACCTCCATCGCTCGTCGCATAGAATCGGTTACTCGCTCAGCGTATAAAATCGCTTTCCCTTCTAGATTACGCGCAGCACGACCCATCGTTTGAATCAGTGAACGCTCCGATCGCAAAAAACCCTCTTTGTCCGCATCGAAAATAGCCACTAAAGAAACTTCTGGCATGTCTAAACCTTCACGTAACAAATTAATACCAACCAGCACATCAAAAACACCTAAACGTAAATCTCGAATAATCTCCACCCTCTCAACGGTATCCACATCCGAGTGCAGATATCGCACCTTGATTCCTTGTTCCGCTAAATAGTCAGTTAGATCTTCTGACATGCGTTTAGTTAAAGTCGTAATTAATATTCGTTCACCTTTTGGTACCCGCTCGTTAATTTCAGATAACACATTATCGACTTGCGTGGAGGCTTTACGCACAGAAACCACTGGATCCAACAAACCAGTAGGGCGAATAATCAGCTCTGCAACCACATCCGACTTTTCCAATTCATAATCACTGGGAGTCGCTGAAACATAAATAACTTGCGGCTTTAACTGTTCGAATTCGTCAAATCGCAAAGGACGATTGTCTAAAGCGGAAGGAAGACGAAAACCATATTCAACTAAATTTTCCTTGCGCGCTCGATCGCCACGATACATTCCGCGCAGTTGCGGAATAGTCACATGGGATTCATCCACAATAAGCAGTGCGTCTGCAGGCAAATATTCCATCAGTGTTGGAGGTGGTTCGCCGGCGTTCCGCCCAGATAAATAACGAGAGTAGTTTTCAATTCCAGAACAATAACCAAGTTCCAACATCATTTCAATATCAAAACGAGTTCGCTGTTCTAAACGTTGTGCTTCTACTAATTTTTTGTTATTTTCCAGTTCAGTCACTCTTTCTTTTAGCTCTTCTTTCACAAATTCAATTGAGTCCAACAACCGCTGTCTAGGTGTTACATAGTGTGTTTTAGGATACACGGTTGCCCGAGATACTTTTTTAATGCTAGTTCCCAACAATGGATCAAAAAACCGAATACTCTCAATAAGATCATCAAATAACTCCACTCGAATCGCTGCTTCACTTGATTCTGCTGGAAAAATATCAATAACATCTCCACGCACACGATACGTAGCACGATGAAAATCCACATCGTTTCGAGTGTATTGCAATTCGGCTAACCGCCTCAGCAACACTCGCTGATCGATTCTCTCACCGACGGTTAATTTCAAAACCATGGATAAATAGGATTGAGGATCACCTAAACCATAAATAGCTGAGACACTCGCAACAATAATCGTATCCTCTCGTTCCAACAATGAGCGTGTTGCTGATAAACGCATTTGCTCAATCTGCTCATTAATGGACGCATCTTTTTCAATATACACATCAGAGGCTGGAACATAGGCCTCCGGCTGATAGTAATCGTAATACGACACAAAATACTCAACCGCGTTATTGGGGAAAAAGCTTTTCATCTCTCCATAGAGTTGTGCGGCGAGGGTTTTATTAGGGGCCAAGACGAGTGTTTTGCGCCCAACCCTAGCAATCACATTGGCCAAGGTATAGGTTTTACCTGAGCCGGTTACCCCAAGTAATGTCTGACTTGAAAGTCCATTATTTAGTCCTTCTTCCAACTTTTTTATAGCCGCAGGCTGATCCCCAGCGGGCTCAAAATCAGAAAACAGTTGAAATACACTGGACATAAACAAGATCACCTATATTATAATCATCATTCTTTATCGTCAGGATACCACAACAGGAGCACCATTTTGAGCATTCAACTCGCCGATCGCATCCAAAAAATTAAGCCTTCCTTAACCTTTGCTATTTCAGCAAAGGCACGTGAACTCAAAGCGCAAGGACATCCTGTAATCAATCTGGGCGTTGGAGAACCTGACTTTGATACCCCCGATCCTATTAAACAATCCGCCATTGATGCTATACACCAAGGACAAACCAAGTACACCGCAATCGAGGGTATTCTACCGCTACGCGAAGCCGTAGCAGCCAAACTACATCAAGACAATCAACTGCAATACCAACCCGACCAAATTCTTATCTCATGTGGCGCTAAACAAAGTTTATTCAACACGTTTCAAGCACTCATCAATCTAAATGATGAGGTGATCATTCCCGCACCTTATTGGCCCTCTTACCCCGACATGGTATCACTGGCCGGCGGAACCCCTAGGCTGATTTTTGCTGGTTTAGAACAACACTTTAAAATCACACCAGAACAACTCCAGTCTGCCATTACGCCCCAAACAAAAGTTTTCTTGTTCAACAGTCCTTCAAACCCTGCAGGCATGCTGTATTCACGTGCAGAGCTTTTAGCACTCAGCGCCGTTTTAGAGCAAAATCCACATGTATTATTAGCAACGGACGATATGTATGAACATATCGTTTGGGGTGCTGAACCTTTTCAAAATCTCTTAAATGTTTGCCCTGCCCTCTATGAAAGAACACTCGTCATTAACGGGGTTTCAAAAGCCTACGCAATGACGGGATGGCGAATAGGATACGCCGCTGGACCCAAAAATATCATCAAAGCCATGAAAACCATTCAAGGACAAAGCACCTCAGGTCCCTGCTCCATTTCTCAAGCAGCAGCACTCAGTGCACTCACCGGCGATCAAACCTGCGTGCAAACCATGGTACACGCCTTCAAAGAACGCCATGATTATTTAATCCCCGCCCTGAATGCATTACCTGGCGTAGAGTGTACTCCAGCCGACGGTACTTTCTATGCATTCCCCAAAATTGAACAAGCGATGAAAAAACTTGGCTTCAAAGATGATCTCGAATTTGCCGATCATTTAATCAGCCAAGCCCACCTCGCCATTGTCCCTGGCAGTGCTTTTGGTGCACCAGGCTATATGCGCTTATCCTTTGCAACTAGCTTAGATAACTTACAAAAATCAATAGAGCGCCTGCAAAAGACCCTATCAGCTTGACCCACACCTAGGAAATTGGGTAGTATCGCAAGCTCTAAAGTCAATATTCCCCGGTAGCTCAGTTGGTAGAGCAAGTGACTGTTAATCACTGGGTCGGCGGTTCGAGTCCGTCCCGGGGAGCCATTAACTAGATTTAATGACTCCGCAATCATTCGTAAATATCCAAAAATAGCTGATAAACACAATTAGTTTTTAGCATCCACAAAAAATATCATTCTCAAAAATTCGTATGGATTCGCGCTAACTTTTAATGCTATGGCTTGGATTTTTTTGAAGGCTTCTTGAATTTAGGCCACTCTTTAAATGCTAATACCCAGACTGCTGGTATCATTACTAATGGGATTATACATGGGATAACCCACAACCATGTATACCCAATTTTTTTTAAAATAATACCCCACGATATCCAGAGAGTAATAAGAAGTAGTAATTGAATAGCTAAAAATATACCCATTGATACTCCCTCCTATGCCTTTTTCCACATCTTAAATGCAAGATATAAGCTAGCTACGAGAACGCCTATGCTTGGGATGCACAACACTAGTGAAAAATATGGATTTAAACCTGCCTTTTTATATATCCGCCATACAGGATATAAAATCGATAACTGAATAATCAAACTGGCAAGCAATTTTATATGTAGTGCGGTCATATATTACTTCACTTTAATCCTATCTAATATTAGATTAGCCTTAATTCTCACTTTAAGCAAATTTGATAACATCCTGATGATATCTGACCAATTCCGGATAATTACGAACGAATAAGAACACAAGGATGAATAGAAGGGTTGGGCATTAGAATACGTAAGCTTAATCAAATAATTGAAAAGCAACTAATAAAAGTGCTGATGTTTCAAAGCTGGAATCCTTGGTAAGGTTTTGGGACAATTCAAGCGGATTCTTTGAATAAACAAAAAATATTGTAGATAGCTCGTTAAGCCACTTGACGATATCAACGGGGTAATTAAATGCCTCATAATAAAAGGATAAAAAAATTCTGGAACTTCCTCCCATGCACCATGCACCATTTGAGCACCTTTTTTAATTCCATAAAATTTTGGGAAATTAAGATCTAGTTAAATTCAACTCCATAATTTTCTATTTATTCAAACACTCTTGTAACAAATTAACTTGATTTTTATATTTGACCACATCGTTTTGTCTTAATTTCTGTAGATTTTGCATCTTTATATTTAGTAATATTTTCTCCAAGTTATTCCGAATATTATTCAATGCAATATTAATATTATTAATTGATTCAGCCCTATTTTCTATAGGGGTATAAATCATATCAATATCTACAGATAACCTAGGCATATCTTTAATAAATAAATTAATTTCCGTACCACCATGTAAAACTAAATTTTGCTCTTTTGCCACTTCAGGAAGAATTTGAAGTAATAGTTGCACCTGTCTATTGCAGTAATGATCAATCATTACTGCCCCACTTATTAGGCACTGTTATCTGATATTTTTTGGATAGAATACCATCTTTAACAATACTCCTCTTCCCTGAACCCAAAGCTATTTTAGATAAATCAAGATATTTGAACCACTCGTGATTATGCAACTCTGCCAAATATAAAAACAACCTTTTTACTTTTACAGAAGTACATCTTTCAAGTAACTCTTGGACTTTATTAGGACGTAGATTATTCATACTTTCCATTAACTCATAACACTCGGTAAGATCTTGTTTATCCGGTACAAGGTATAGACATTCCATAAGCGCCCTAGCTGGACTAGAAACTTTTACCGTAAATTCTTTTATCAGTACTTCTATCACCTCCAAATCTGGAGGTAAGAAATCACTAGCATGATATTCCATTGCTAGATCCCAATCGTGTTTTATAAACCAGGAAGGCAAATATGCATTTCTGTCTCCAAATATAACAATGTTCTTGGTATCTAATTCTAGATAATGCGCTTTTCCTAGCATTGAAAATGCACTTCTACCGCCAACATGAACTTTCAAATTCTTCTGAGCCTGAAGCGCGTATAAAGCACCATACACATCAACTTTGTCACCTACGCACATCAATGCACCAGTTCCTATAGGCTCAAGCCAACCAGAATGTTTATATCTTTTTATCAGCTCAAAGCTATAACCGTGTCTCGTTAGCCAAGAGGACAACAGCACAGTCCCTTTTGGGGCTATGGACAATAATTGGTTTATTTTTGTGCCTTTATTGGTACTCATAGTACCGATATATTGTATTTTTTAAACCAAGTCAATGTGAAGTTTATTTTTGCATTAAAAATGGTACTATTAGTACCATTGTTTTATCATATATAAACTATGATTGTATTGCATATAGGGTCACAGTGTGAGAGATAAAGATCGCGCTTACCACTTTCTTGACGCAATACTCTAAGTTTTATTTTTTTATTAGTCAGATTAGGCGCTCTTGATATCCCATCTTCTATCTCAACCCGGAAATTTCGAAAATCGTCCGTCCCGGGGAGCCAATAAATTTTTCTGCAGCATAAAGAACACCGGTTTCATCCACAAGTTTTTTAACTTTTCCTTCTGAACCTTTACCCAGCGTCTCGGATACTTGCAGTAGCTTAAACTAATTATTTATTTTAAATTCTAGAAATAAATCTTTTTTAGTTTTATTGAGTAACATGCTTCCATGCAACGGCACGGACAGAAGACTAATATCTCTTTTATATAACAGACAAACTAAACCTTAGTTACTAACAAAACAGTGAATATACACATTTCCTTTTAAACGCGGTAGACTAGCGGCTTCTTATAAGCAGTTTACATAGGAAACATATGAAGAAAGAATTACAACAAATAACATCAATGGAGTGCATCTCTTTTTTAGAAGACTCACTATCCGAAGCAGAATCATTAGAAATCCTAGTGGCACTAGGTACAGGACAGTATAAGCCTGCTGTCTTAAATCTTTCTGGATTTAAACTGACACAAGCTATCTTAACAACATTACCCTTGGTATTAGAGGCCTGTCCCACTTTAGTTCACTTAGATATGTCTGATTGTAAACTTACCAAAAAAGATTCAGATGAAATCATTCTTCTCATTAATGCCATTGCGAAACACCCTAAGCTTTCATCAATAAACTTTTCGAACAACGCTCTATCCGTCTTTACGCTGTCACAATTGATTACCATGTTGCGTCAGAACACAACCCTGTTACAAATGCAATTAAATGATAATCCAGAATTGAATAACACGATAGGAGCTCATCTCGCTGAAGTGTTAGACACGAATACAACTTTACTCTCATTATTATTTTACGGGACACCACTGGAACAAAATCTTGAACATGTTGAATCTAAAAAAGCACGAGACGCTATCGATAAAAAATTAACTAGAAACAGACAGTCCTGTATAGATGCTCCAACGAAACCAAATATACCTGACGGTGTTGTTGCCTTTTTGGGAAATGGATCAAATCGACCTGAGTTGGATGAACAGGCGGCACTTGCCCACAGTCCTTTAGAATTCATACACAGACTAGATGAGTTATCACCTGCACCGGTTCCAGGATCTGCAGTAGATGCATTGTGTTTTTCGTTTGGATCTGTCACTCCGACACAAGAAGCAAGCGCAAAGCGTAAATACAAAACAACTGCTAAATCCTAATGGATTTAGGGATCACGGCACAATGACGCTTTGCTTCTTGTTCGAATTCATCATTGTCTGATGCAGATGGGGATACTGATGCAGATGTGGATAAGCTGTCTTCTAAATTAGGAAGCCTATCAATTAATTCATCTGTCTCTATACTACTAAAAGATGAAACTCCATAATTTTTCGTATGATCATCAGAGCTACTACTGCGTTTACCTAAGGACGTCGTGCCTACAGACAAATCATCATCAGATGATTCTGTGTCTTCAAATGATAAAGCCCTGAAATTCTCTTTACCATCGAAACTGAATCCCATTTTTCTTGGAATATAAGGGCTATTAGGTTCTACTTGAGATCCAAAACGACGATAAAAAACTACTGGTGACAGTATGATCTCTTTTTGCACACGTCGACGATCTAAGAAAATTAATTTTAATACTTCTACCACCGCAGCCACCTCAGCTTCTGATACTCGACGCCGAGTCAGCATGTTAAAATTAAAAGTAGCTTGTCGAGTTGGGTTAACAGCTTTATCTTGAATAGTATATTCAACACTCTCTGCTATATGAAAATCTTTGTATTTTTCAGAAAATGTTGGGATAACAGTTAAAAAAATCTCTTCAAAACCATCATCATCAATTAAACTTTTAACTGTATTTTCTACAATCAGCATCTGGGCATTCGCTTCTTTTGTACCAAGTACAAGATTCATTTCTCTTTGCGGGCCTTTGTAATCCTCTTCTCCTTTGAGAGGCCGTAACCCATCGGGTCCACCCATGGTATAGGCGACCAAATGACACCAATGAAACCCTGAACGATTAAAACCTGCCGCATAAGCCACTGTATTTGAATGGCATCCTTGCATTGTCTGAACCTGATTACGATACCGAGAATATTTTGGTACCCATGTCTGCAGAACTTCTGGAGTAATGCGTGTCACAATAGTTTTGCCAACTTTAGAATTATGAGGCAATTCAACTGGAGGTGATTTAGGTTGACATCGAATAACTGCCGACAAATCAATTACCTTTTTTTCATCCAGGTACAACGACACCATTGCTGGGCTGTCACTATCTCTATCCACTTCAATTTTCCATGCGACATGTAACCGTGTTTGGCCTGGTGTCATACCAAAATTTTTACGTGCGCTTCCGAGTACAGGACGCAAAACACCGACACTCGATGAAAAATGCTCATGAAAAGTTGGACTTTGGCTGTTTTGGATCCCCATACGAGATGAAGGTGAGCCTAAAGCACCCATACGTGCTAATAAAGAATTTAGACCCGTTTTTTGCACGGGTGAACTCAGTAATCCCTCAAGATAATCCTCGAGATCATCATAACCCAAACCATGAATGATCCCTTGCAGTGCAATCAAATGGTTACGAGGCACACTGAAGTCAAAACCATGTTCAATAATTGCTTTAAAAGATCTCAATGCATTATGACGGCAAACCAGGTGTAATATTGTTTGCTGATTTTGATCTCCTTGATGAAAAACTACCTTTTCCTTAATAAGCGAAGTAATTGTTTGCCGCACCATATCAGATAGAGCAACAAACGAAAGCTGTTTTAAGACCACTTGCATATTTTGTTCAAAAAACACCTGCAATTGATCATATTGGCTAAACATAGCCTTTATTTGGTTGTCATCACGATGTGTACTAAAAATTTTACGATATTGCTGAGTCAAAGCGATAAAAGCTTGTTTAAAAGCTGTGTCTATACAATCAATAGAATCCCACTCTTCCGGTTTTTTTGTCTTAAGATAGGCTTTAACTGTAGTTTGTACGACTTCTTCCAAAGATTGGTACAAAGCTCTTTTCAACAGCTCACAACAATGTTCGATTCTTGGCTCTTCGATGGGCTCAATAGCATAAAGTCGCCCACGACTCTGAATGCTTGCTTTAAGGGCATTAAAAAAATCTTGAATTTTTTTAGTTAACAGATACTCACGACCATCACAGCCACGATCAATCTCAACTTTAACGCTATCAAATAAAACCATACTAAAACTACCCGATGGTGTTACTACTATTTGTAAGCTTATGTTCTCATTTTTTCAAATATTTTACAAGCGCACTTGCAAGCATACCAAAAAAACAAATGTATAAGTGTGTATATACACGTTTATGCAGATATTTTTTTCTTTATGGTACCCATTTCTACATCTTTTCTTGCTTCGTCATCATTGAAAAGGGCATCTGCAATTGCATCGTCTACATCACCCTTTTTGCTAAATTTCTTATAAGCAAAAAACAAGGTCCCAGTAATTGCAGCAGCCCCAGCAGCAACACCAGCGGCGACAATACCTCCAATCGCAACACTTGTTAATCCACCTTCAGTATGTCCGGCAATGCTAGGTGTTGTACTGGGTGCTGTACTGGGTGCTGTTGTAATGTTACTAGAAATAAAGCTCACTATCGCCGCTGAGCGCTCACTTAGACCCTCAGTGTCATAAACGGTCAAGTTGTAGCTCGGTAAATTATCAGAGCCATCATGAGTAAAGCTCACTTGACCGAGTGCTGATTGTAAAAAGCTAGCCGGCCGGGATCCAGGTGTTCCAATCATAAATTCACCAAAAGAAATCTCATCTTCTATAACAATTTCCAATTGATCATCTGGGGTCTCCGCATCATGCGCTTGGATATCATCGCTGGTTAAATTAATGCTCTCACCTTTTTGAACTGCTAAGCGATTTAGCACAAAATAAGGAGGATCATTAACTGGTACTACCGAAACTACCCGAGTCAAGGGTAAACTGTCATCCACACCATCATTTACAACAAACGAAATGGTACGATTCACAGCACTTGGATTTTGATCTGCGGTATAGTATTTCACAGTACGCAAAGCTGCTTGATAGTCTGCCAAGCTTGCTGTCCCAGTTAAAGCCAAAACACCGTTATTATAGCTACCGGATATCCCATTTTGTGCAATGAACTGCAATTCATCACTCGCTGAAAAACCAGCTGCAATGCTGATTTCAGCACTTTGAATCATAGTGCTATCAATATCACTAATGGTTAACAAAGGATCAATAATCAGAGCATCATCATCCTCAGTGAACGTTAAATAACCACTGCTGGTAGTCAATAACTGAGGCACATCATTCACAGCTAGAACACTTACATTCCGCATTAAGGTATTACTATCCAAAGCACCATCGTTCACCACAAACGATACTGTTCTGAGAGCTGTATCCGGGTTGTCTTCAGAATTGGTGTACTGAACACTGCGTAAGGCAGTTTGATACTGCGCTTTTGTGGCACTACCAGTCAGAGTTAATTCTCCAGAACCTGAATTGTAACTTCCCGTAATGCCATTTTGATCAGAAAACACCAAGCTGTCTTCTCCATTAACAAAACCAGAAGTAATAGACACTACGGCACCCTGAATATTAACATTATCGTCATCTTGTAACGTTAATAATGGATCCACTGAAATAGGGGAACTTTTCTCCGAAAATTGAAGACTGCCACTACTGGTTGAAGCCAATACGGGTTGATCGTTTACTGGGTTGACACTAAGATCTCGTGTTAACGCCACACTATCTAATAGTCCATCGTTGACACTGAATGAAATCGTTCTTAAAGCATTTGTTGGATCTTGATGACTGTTAAGATACTGCACACTACGTAAAGCGGCTTGATACTGTGCTGTTGTGGCACTACCAGTCAGGGTTAATTCACCAGAACCCGAGTCATAGCTTCCTGTGATACCATTTTGATCAGAAAAGACTAAAACATCTTCCCCAGTTACAAAGCCTACAGTGATGGAGACCGTTGCACCCTGAATATTAGGAGTGTCTACATCGGTAATACTTAACTGCGTATCCACTGCAATGGCTGAATTTCCCTCAGTAAAAACTAAACCTGAACTACTTGTTGAAGTCAGTGCCGGCGGATCATTTACTGGTGTCACTGTGAGTGTTCTAGACAAAATGTTACTTTCTAAACTGTCGTTTACTCTGAACGACACTGTTCGATTAGTAGCACTTGGATCATCTGACAGGTTTTCATAACTGACTGATCGCAGTGCAGCTTGATAATCACTCATACTAGCACTACCCGTAAGAACCAATTCACCTGTCGTCGCATTATAGTTGCCCGAAATATCAATAGTATTCGCAAAGCTCAGCGCATCTTCTCCAACAATAAAGCCATTTGAAATCCAAATCGTTGCGCTGACATAATTACCTCCTGCATCTAGATCGGTAATGTTCAACAATGGATCAATCGGAGTTGGGCCATCATTTTCAGTAAAATTTAGCGTATCGGAACTCGTGGTAGACAAGATAGGTTCATCATTTACGGCAATAACATTCACCGAACGCGCCCATTGATTACTATACGAAGCACCATTGTGCACTTGGAAAGTAATGGCACGTGAAGGAGCGGGATCCTCCCCAGAATATTGGAACTGGACCGTACGCAAGGCCGCTTGATAATTAGCAACCGTTGTTGCACCGTTTAAAATAAGAGAACCCGCATTGTAAGTTCCACTAATGCCATTTTGGTTTGAAAAAAGCAAACTGTCATCGGCTTCAAACCCATCAGCAATTGAAACAATTGCAAAATTAATAGTTGAACCATCTAAATAATCAATAGTCACTGAGGGATCCACTACAACAGCACTGCCATTTTCTGTAAAGCTGACTGGACTTGAACTGGTTGAGCTGACACCAAAACGACTGATATCAATATTTCTGTTATATGGTCCTACACTAATGTCCTCTCCATCATTAATGTAAAGCGCGACTGTGCGCTGTCCTGTGTTTGGACTGCCTGCCGTATTTTGATACTCAATACTACGTAGTGCCGTTTGATAATCTGCAAGAGTTGCTGTGCCGCTTAATGTTAGAATGCCGCTACTTGCAACAAAGTTCCCAGTAATACCATTTTGATTGTTAAAAATAAGCACATCTTCACTGTTCACATGCCCACCGGTAATAGAAACTGTCGCACCTGAAAAGGTATTGCTATCAACATCGTTTATATTAATCAAACTATCAATCAGAACTGGGGTTCCACCCTCAATGAAGCTTGCGGCTCCAAAACTCATACTAGGCGAAGTTAGATAAGGCGCATCATTAACCGCCGTTACATTAACGCTCTGTTCTAAAAGATTACTATTTCCAAGTCCATCAGATATGGAAAATGAAATTGTACGTGGAGAGATATCTGGATTATTCACGGTACTTTGATATTGCACACTACGCAAAGTAGATAAATAGCTTGTCACAGTAGCAGAACCGGTAAAGGTTAAAACGCCTGTATCAGCATTATAATCGCCACTGATGCCACCCGTTGTGGTGAAAACAAGTGTATCTTCCCCACGTACAAAATTTGTGGTGATACTAACCACTGCGCTTTCTAAGTTTGTATTATCAACATCGGTAATCGTAAGCGCAGGTTCAATCGATACTCCACCGGTTTGTTCAATAAAGGTTACTGGCCCAGCCCCTCCAGAAGTCAAAACTGGCACGTCGTTAACCGGTATAACATAAACATCACGAACAAATTCTAAACTGTCTAGGTTCCCATCATTAATCACAAAGGCAATCGTGCGATTTGCATCACTTGGGTTTTCTAGGAGATTCTCATATTCCACGCTACGCAAAGCATCTTGATAATGTGCTTTCGTGTCGCTACCCGTTAAAGTTAAGATCCCCGTGCCACTCGAATAGCTACCTACAATATTATTCTGATTAACAAATTTTAGCGTATCCTCGCCACTCATAAATCCAGCGGTAATGGAAACTGTTGCGCTCACACAATGTGTATTATCAACATCAGTGACTGTTAATAAAGGATCAACTACAACTGTACCATTACCTTCAGTAAAGGTTAAGGGATCTGCGTTAACAGAACTCAAAACGGGACGATCATTAACAGCCGTCATATCGATAGTACGTGTAATAGTGTTACTGTCTATCAAACCATCATTAATAGTGAATGCTATGATCCTAGAAGTTTCACTTAGATCCTCATTTGCATTGCTGTAAGTAATACTACGCAATGCCATTTGATAGTCTGCTGTCGTAGCAGAACCTGTTAGGGTTAAGACACCCGTGGTAGCATTATACGCATGTGCAATGCCATTTTGATTAACAAATCCTAATACATCATTGTTAACAGAAAATCCATCGGTGATCTCAATTCGAGCGCTTTGGCAATTTTCAGAATCCACATCCGAAACCGTAACCAACGGATCTACAAT
>CAYGPC010000002.1:0-35573 GCA_964351705.1 uncultured Legionellaceae bacterium | reverse complement strand
CAATTTTCAGAATCCACATCCGAAACCGTAACCAACGGATCTACAATTATAGCCCCTTCTCCTTCAGTAAACGAAAGTGCTCCACTGCTCGTAGAAGTCAATACTGGTATATCATTAACCGGAGCTACAGATAGGTTTCGATTAAAAATATTACCCTCTTCAACACCATCATTCACCACAAATGAAATAGTACGAGTTAGACTACTCGGATTTTGCTCGGCGTTTTGATATTGCACCGCACGCAAAGCATCTTGATACTGCGCTGCACTCGCTGAACCTGTGAGCTCCAACACACCTGTTGTGCCATTGTATGCCCCTGTAATACTGTGTACTGTAGAATACACTAAGATATCTTCACCAGCAGAAAAATTGCTACTAATAGACACAGTAGCGCTTTGGCATGTCCCACGTTCAGCGGTTAACCCCAGAAGAGGATCTATGACAGTAGCAGCATTTCCTTCTGTAAAGGCTAAAGAGCCACTACTACCCGACTGGATTTTAGGCGCATCTGTCACAGATGTTCCAGTTGCTATCATCGTATCACCTACTGAATAGAAACCGTCATCTACCAAAACAGCCACCGTAAAATCACTGTTATAATCTTCTGCTGGTGTAAACTGCAAACCAGCCAAGAGTATATTAACATCATTGACAGCACCCGATGCTTGCCAAACGCCGGTTCCTGCTACGTACGTCGAAGTCACACTACCTGATGTTGCTGTGTTAAGATTTCCCGCAACCGAATCAGAAAGCGTTAACGTGACAGTCACTGCTGGGCTTTTCAAAGAAACCACATTCACCACTGCTAAATTATAAAGCGTATCCTCTGTGTAGGTGATTGCCTGATTAGAGTTTATTAAAGCCAATGGGTAATAAGTTTTAAAGTTTACTCCCCAAACTTGCGTGTCAATTGTATTGCTTTCATAGTTAATAACTATACGACCATCTGAAAGTGAAGTGCAGTCTAAGCCTTGTGCTCCACTCATAACATTAGGACTACTGACAACAAATTCCGGAATAAGATTGCTCCCCAATGGATCGTACACTGCACCTGAATTTACGTAGCTTCCACTTGAACCATTTGTCCAAAAAACAGCAAAGTTACTTTCTGTCACATCGCAACCAACAATTTTATTCAAGTCATTATCGGAGTTCGCGATAAAAAATCTCTGCGTTCCTACTTGTACCCCGGCAGCAGTCAACACTTGACCATGATAACTATCCGTGCTTTTGTCCAGCCAAAGCACCACAAAATTACCATTAGCTAACGCAAAAACATACGGCAAATCTTGCTGCCCTTTTGATACCGTACTTACTAGGCTTTCAGTGCTGCTTCCAATTTTAACATAGACACCATGCCCATCTCCCCCAAGACCTCGCCACACCACAACGGGCTCACCATTTGTTAAACGCGTATTCACCTGATCAGATTGAAGAAAGGGCGTGTACGCATTTACTGCTCTCTCAGTAGAAATAGGCAACCCATCTGAATCGAAATCAGCGTCAAACACGCCCGCACTTGAGGTTTCATCTTCACCGAGATAGCTGACCGAAAAACCCCCATCCAAGCGCCCGGCTAGTTTTGGACGTTGAGAAAATCCAATAGTTTTATCAGCAACAGAAAGCTGAGAACCAGCAGCTGTTCCTGCAGCATTAAAAATTCGACTCCATACGCCATTAGCAGCCCCTGTGCCTTCCCCTTCCCAGCAAACCGCAAACCCTCCACCAGTTAAGGCGACGACACCTGGACTTGATTGAATACCCGAAGTGTAACTCGGTGCTAGAAAAGGACTGCCATTCTTAGAGCCATTGTCTGAAAACAATTGAACCCAAATTTCAGAATCAGTGGCGTCATACCAAACTTCAACAAAACCTCCACCTGTTAACGCTGCACACGCGCCATCAGATTGTGAACTGGCTATCAACGTGTTTACGAGTGTTTCACTACCGACTTGTACGATTGGCATAGGTCAATTTCCTTATAAACGGTGGGGGCTGAAATGGCATTAGATGTTTTTTATTATTACAGCAAAAATTGTGACCAATTATTTGCATTCTCATTATTCCACTTCAACTCAAGTATCGCCATTGAACCAAAATTTTAGGGCACTTACAAGTGAAACAACTCTAGAACGTAGGCCCAAATAAATACTTTGAACAGCAGAAGTAGGAAACTGTCGTTATTTTGTTAGTTACTCTGTTCCTAAAACTAAAAACAATAACTCTGCTGAGTTTTATTTTGGAGGCATAAGGCGTGGAACCTGCTCCGTCGCTGAGGTGCACGTAACCTCTATCGTATTCTGTGATATAGGGAACAGTGAGCAAAAGGTTCGAAAATAAGTTCCGCTCCTATTATGCCACTCTGCTTCAATTGCAGCACTGTCTTCAAATAAGGTATCCTGCCAAGTTACATTAGAGGTAGTGCGCACCTCGGCATCCATCACACCAGATGTCATTCGAAGATTTTGTAAAAAATCTAATGCCATTAGTTGCTTATGAACCACTCTGTCTCGCATTTGCAACCCTAAAATACTTAATTGATGTCCAAGACTGTTTCCAATAACCGACACAGCAAATAAAACAAACTGGTTTTTTTCCGATACCCGTCCTTCAGATTGGGAAAATTCCGGGTAGACAGACTGCAATAATCGCACTGAGCCTACATTCCCCAAAAGACCGGTGATCCCCTGCAGTAAATAGCGATAGTTGCCTGTATAACCTGATTCTATCACCATAGCAACTGCATTTACTGCTCTAAAAGTCCCAATTGAACTGAACAATGGCTCCTTATAACTTGCTGTTTTATTATCAATACACCGCTCATCTTGATAAGCATTCACTTTATGAGCAACTAAATTAATGCAAGCCATTCGTACCATAGAATAGTTGCCCAGATAATAACAATAAATCAGTCCTAACCCCCCGCCTGCCCAATAGGCTATTGATTCTGTTCTTCGGACCATCCGCTGTTTGCCTGGAAAGTGCTTTGTAATTGGTTTTATTAACCAAAGAATAAGATTCGCGCCAAAAACAATAAAGGAAGTTTGATACAGAAAATTCAAGGCTTCTTCTCCTTTATGCCTAATAGCTCTAGGCCAGGTTAACCTTGATAAAAGTTTCTTTTTTTCAGCTTCCCATATCATACACTCCGCGAGTGCTTTACTTTGAATCTCAGAAAGAGTATCTGGCCACACCGACACCCTGGCCACTGACAAACGCTCTAAAATGAATAGAGGTAAAAGATTTAAGCATTCATTAGGCTTAAGCACAGCCTGGTACACCTTTTTTTTATAATTTTCATAGTTGCTCATCATTATCAAAGTCTGCTCAGGATCTGATTTATCTGTTTTTTTATCTAAAGCATTTGCCTCTTTGATTAAAATATAATATTTGGCTACGACAGCCAGCTTCTTTTCTAAATCCATTCGAATTGATGCATCAATGATATTAATTTTTTCTAAAAGATGCCTAATCATATTTTGTCGATGGATTTTTTGAAGTGTTTCAGGTTGCAACCACTTCAAACAAGCAATGCCTAGCTGGTCTAACCTATTTCTATTATCATCAAAGAAAATGAAATTTAAAACGATTTTTGTTTTATAAACATCTTTTAGTAACGCAAGAACTTCCCGAGTAGCTTCTTGTGTTTGCCGTCGCCCAACCCAGGCAACGTCAATATTTCCATACAGCTCTTTACGAGCACGTAAAAAACAAGATTTATCTTTTATTTCTCCCCCAACATATAGCTTTTTTGCTTCTTCTGATTTGGGATTTCTTAAATTAAAGACCAAGGCAACTATGTTTTCTTGATGAAGCGTCAAGAAACAACAACGTCGTTCCTTTAGATCGCCGCCTCGTCGCAAAAAATACTGATAGCTATCTTCTTCTAGTTGATCAGCCGTTAATTTAGATTGAAAAGAATAGAAATAAACATCAGGAGCATTTTCAGAAAAAGTTTCGGGGATCCCACATATAATGTGATATTTCACTAAAAACCTCTGGATCCGGTCAACATCCTCATCCAAATCGTTCGAAACTGGGTTTATAGATCTAAGCATCGACGCATTCTAACGTAAAACACCCGAAAATGTATATGCACTCGGTCATTTTAAGTATTTACAGCTGACCTATTAAGAATTATTATGGTCCTATTCAAATAATTCTATTTTTAAAGGACTGAAAATATGAGCATAACTCCAGAAGATCTGATCTATCGCTTCACCCTACCTCTTTGGAACCAACGCACCTTAAGTGTTGTTGACACCTGTGTAGATCCAAATGCAACCATTCAAACTACTTTAAACAGCGGCATAGGACCTTCAGTCTTAAAAGAAGCTGCCAAGCAAACGTTTGCTGCTTTCTCTGATCTACATCTCTCAATCACTGAGCAAAAATATCATGAAAATGGTGTGATCCTTGCTTGGTCGGGCCAAGCGCTACACACAGGTCCCCTCTTGGCTACCTTACCGACGCACACCACTATTCAGTTCTCAGGCATAACATCACACACCCTACGAGCAGGCCAAATCTGTGATTTCAAAAGCTTTTCTGATCTACCACGAACATTGCAGCAAGCTCAGGATAACTCCTTTAACATCGAACGAACAATAACTAATTTACGTGCCGCCACTGGCAAAAAAATGACTCGACGAGAAATCGAATGTCTACAACTGTGGATCAAAGGATTTTCCATCAAAGAAAGTGCATCGGCGCTGGGTGGTTTATCAAACCGCACTATTCAAACCTTCAGAGAAAATATTAAAAGAAAGCTCAATGTATCCACTTACCATAAACTACTCAGTCTCATTCAAGAGACAGGATTGCTACCCGCATTTTTAAACTTGTGATGTCTTATACATATCGGCTAGCGCTCTTTACTTCTACCGCTACTGTCCGCGGCGCTTGTGGCACAGGCACCACACTTGGCTCTGGATCTGCTTGTCGCGATAATGTTGGCATTCCTGTATTTGAGCTTTGCTGAGCTGCAATTGCACGAGCTTGTGCAATGCGTTCCGCACTGACATCGACTGTCGCTACTGTTTGGGGCGCTTGAGGTTCGGGCACCACATCTGCTTGTCGAGATAATGGCCTTTGCTGAGCTGCGATTACAGAATCAACAGCGGTACTGGAAGTGGAAGGGGTAGGCTGAAATACTGGTGGTATACTAGGGGTTTTATCAGAAACGATACGTTTACTTTGCTCTTTCAATCGATACTGATCGGTATCAACTGGATCAGGCTGGTTATCCTGTAAAAGTGCATCCAATGCAAGCAATGGAGTCCAGGGCACATCCTGAAGTGTTCCATTTAATACACTTTTATCAAGAGAACTAGTACCCTTTATAAATTCAGCTAAAGTATTAGTCTGTTCCAATACTGCTTGTACTCGTATTTGATCAGCATCATTTAGCAACCAATGCAAAGTCAACGCCGCTTTACGTGTTTCAGGCTCTATGCAAAGCGAATAAAAAGCATGTGTTTGTGTGAAATCTTCAACGCCTTCAACTGGCATTTGGGTGGCCGAATAAACAACCATATCGGATTGACCAGAATGACTTGATATTCCTCGAACAAGCGGAAGCGTATCGATACTAGAATGCAGATCAAAAACACCTACAAAAGCTCCAGAAACTTTATTATACCCTTTTTGCTGAAAGGGAGCATGTGGATGCAACCACGGATGGGGTCTTAGCAAAAGGGGAGTGTTTTGCCATGGTCTATCTTGAACACAGAAAAAAACTTCCACATTTTCAGGGCTGACATTTACTCTTTTTAATTGTTCACTTACTCCAGCAGGCCACTGCTTTGCGCCACGATTAGGTAAAGACTGTGCCACACTAAAAATGGGAACTCCATGATTCAACCGCTGGTCTGCAACACTACCTCCTTCTGGATGATAGGGATGCACTACCGGGATCTTCGGCAAATGCAGTTGTTTATAAACTTCAACATTTTCTTGATCGGTTAAACGCCAGCTTTCTGGAACTCTATTACCAGCATATTTTGTTTTTATTTTAGGCATAACTACGGCACCTTCATGTTTTGTAAAAATATTCGAAACGCTTTCCCTGTTTGTGGGTGTTTTAACCCATAGGCAATAGTTGCTTGTAAATAGCCAATTTTACTCCCGCAGTCGTAGCGGGTGCCTGAGAAAGCATAAGCGTATACCGTTTGATCCAACAGCAGAGACTGAATAGCGTCTGTTAATTGAATTTCATTTTTGGCATCCGGCTTAGTTGCTTCAAGCGTTGCAAAAATATCTGGTGTCAATATGTAACGTCCAACAACCCCAAAACTTGAAGGTGCATCTTTGGGCTGTGGTTTCTCGACAATATTCTTAATAGGACCGAATTGTGCAAAAGACTGATCAACACCAATCACCCCATACTTGGAACTGTCTTCAGGCGCTATTGATTCAACACAAATAACGCTCTGCTTCACTTCAGAAAATTTAGCCACCATTTGTTGCAAACAAGATTCTGGTTCTGCTGCAATTAAATCATCAGCTAATAGCACGGCAAACGGTTCATCACCTATCACCGGCTTAGCACACAAGATAGCATGTCCAAGGCCTAACGGCTCGGGTTGTCGCAAGTAAATACACGTAACACCGTCTGGCAGTACGCCTTTTACTATTTCAAGTAGCTCATGTTTTCCTTGCTCTAACAATCGCTGCTCTAATTCAAACTGACGGTCGAAGTGATCTTCAATCGCACGCTTGCTGACAGATGTAACAAAAATTAATTCTTCAACTCCAGCGGCAACCGCCTCTTCTACGGCGTACTGAATTAATGGCTTATCAACAATAGGCATCATCTCTTTTGGATTTGCCTTAGTTGCTGGTAAAAACCGAGATCCCATACCTGCAACCGGAAAGACAGCTTTGCGTATTTTATTTTTCATGAATCGGTTTAATCACATCCCATCGTTTACAACTTGGACATTGCCATTGCAATACCCGCCCAGAAAATCCACAGGCTTCACACTGATACAAAGGTTTATTAACCAACATGCTGTCAATCAACTCTTGGAAAAGTTGTAGATCCTGCTGTGCAGTTCCTTGCGAACGTTCAATACTCAATTGAACTAATCGATTCAACCCACGAAGTGAGGGTGTTTTTTTCAAATACTGCGTCACAAATTGAACCGCCTCCTCTTCTCCCTTGATTTGATGCAACCATTCTGAAAAAGCTAAGATTGTAGGAGTGGTTAAATAGTTCCTCAAACAATCATCAAAATAATGCATCATGCCATCCGGATCATCCAATTTTTCATAGCAACGTGCTAGAGGCAGTACAATTTCTGATAAAAAATCTTTGTCTTGTTTTTGCACTCGCTTATAGGATTGAATGGCCTCTTGATAAGCGCCAGATTGTGTTTGCATATTGCCAAGCAAAATACTAGCACGCACACATGCAGGGTTAACTCTTAAAGCAATGGTTAAATGTCCATGAGCTTCTGCTCTGCCTGCTTTCAGCCATTCCTGCTCTGCAAGTTCACAATAAAAATGTGCCACATGGTAGCTGGTGTTTTTTTTAGTTTTAGTTTGCCACATTTCAGCGACCTGAATAGCACGCGACCAATCTTTGCTCTGTTGGTATATATCGAGCAGCAATCGATACCCAGTATTCAACTGATTTCCCTGTTCAACCAGATCCAACAATACATTTTCAGCGCGATCGAGCATGCCCGCTCGCATATAATCTTGACTGAGCTCAAGCAGAGACACAGCACGCTGCTCGGCTGTTAATGAGTCCCTCTTAATTAAATTCTGGTGGATCCCAACTGCCTTGTCCACTTCTCCGCTACGCCGAAAGGCCCCCCCTAAAGCTAAATGGGTGTCTACGACCTCTTGGTTTGACTCAACAAGATCCGTTAGCACCTCAACCGCTTGATGAGGTTTACTGCGCATTAACTTGCTCATCCCCAAAAAATTTTTAACGGCTTGTGCACTAAAAGCTCGACGTCCAATCAGCCAGCCTGAAAAAGAGGCTAGAGGCAAAAGGAGTAAAATGAGGTACTCAAACATCTTCTATTGTTTATGTTTACGCGATAAGCGCAAACACTCCATTTTCAGTTTAATCACAGCGGGTAATGAAACCACCCACCCTATAAAAACACCTACAGCGAGAGCTGCAACAATTAACAAAGACAAGGGAAGATTTTTGGTGCCCACGTAATAATTGACAACAACTGAATTAGAGTTCAAAAGTGCAAACGTAATGCCCAACAAAACTGCAGCGAGCAACAGTATCAGACTTAAGAGACGCATTTCTCATAAACCTTAGACATCTGTTGCTCCTTGCTGAAGAATTTACTCGTCCTTACTTTTACTATCAATTTGTTTTTTCAATAGATCGCCCAAGGTCGCACTAGGAGATTCGAGATTGTTTAATTCCCGCACCGCTTCTTGCTCTTCCTGATTTTCCTTGGCCTTAATTGATAACATGATAGTGCGCGTTTTACGATCAACACTCATAAATTTGGCTTCAATGGTGTCGCCTTCTTTGAGTACAGTGTTAACATCTTCCACGCGGTCTCGACTGAGCTCATTTGCTTTTATGTAACCCTCAACGCCATCGCTGAGTTGGATCACTGCACCCTTTGAGGCTTCAATACTCATTACAGTTCCAGTCACCATACTACCTTTAGCGTATTGATCAACAAAATGTGTATGCGGATCCCCTTCAAGTTGTTTCACACCTAAAGAAATGCGTTCACGTTCAGGATCAACAGCCAACACAACTGCTTCGACTTCTTCACCTTTTTTGAATCGACGAACAGCGTCTTCACCGCTCTCATTCCAAGCAATGTCGGAAAGGTGGACTAATCCATCAATGCCGCCGTCTAACCCAATGAATATACCAAAGTCGGTAATGGATTTAATTTTACCAGAGACTTTATCACCTTTATTGTGAGTTTCAGAGAATGCTTCCCAAGGGTTCGATTTACACTGTTTCAGCCCTAAAGAAATACGACGACGTTCCTCGTCTATATCTAACACCATGACTTCAACCTCAACACCAAGCTGAACAACTTTGCTGGGATGAATGTTCTTATTAGTCCAATCCATTTCTGAAACGTGTACTAAACCTTCAACACCCTCTTCAATCTCAACAAAACAACCATAGTCGGTAATATTGGTTACTTTACCTACCAAACGATGTTCAACCGGATAACGGCGAGTGATATCAATCCAAGGATCTTCACCAAGCTGCTTCAATCCCAGAGACACTCGGTTACGTTCTCGGTCAAACTTCAGCACTTTTACCAAGAGTTCTTGGCCAACCGCAACAACTTCGTTTGGATGCTTAACACGACGCCATGCCATATCTGTGATATGCAAGAGTCCGTCTACACCACCTAAATCAACAAAAGCACCATAATCAGTCAGGTTTTTCACCACACCTTTGGCTTCTTGCCCTTCTTGCAAGTTTGTCATTAAGGCTTCGCGTTCAGCATCACCTTCTGCATCACCTAATGAACGTCGTGATACCACTACATTATTACGTTTTTGATCGATTTTAATGACTTTAAAATCAAGTTCCTTACCTTCTAAAACAACTGGATCACGAACTGGGCGAACATCAACAAGAGAACCAGGTAAGAAGGCTCGAATATTTTGAATTTCAACTGTGAAGCCACCTTTCACTTTGCCGCTGATTATACCAACTACGGGTTCTCCTGATTCGTGAGCTTTCGCCAGTCGAGTCCAAGACTGGACACGCTTCGCTTTTTCTCTAGAGAGTCGAGTGGAACCTGAGCCATCTTCCACCGCATCTAGAACAACATCTACTTCATCACCTACACTGATTTCTAATTGACCACTTTCGTCGTAAAATTGATCAATGGGTACACAACCCTCGGATTTTAGTCCCGCGTGGATGGTTACAAATTCTTTCCCAACATAAACCACAGTTCCAGTGACAACGGAACCTAAACGTACATTAGATTTTTCAATACTTTCTTTAAATAATTCAGCAAAATTTTCGCTCATAGTTATTTCCAATTCTCTGCCCATAACATATGCTGGCAGGCCTAAATAAAAATTAGCAGCTGGGTAACTGAACGGCTTTTAACACCCGCTCTACTACCTCATCTGCCCCAATGGCGGTTGTGTCAATCACAATCGCGTCTTTTGCCGGCTTCAACGGTGCACTAGCGCGTCCTATATCTCGCGCATCTCGAGCCACTATCCGCCCCAAAAGATCCTCAAGGCTAACATTATGTCCTTGTTCCTTCAACTGTATATACCGTCGTTTTGCCCGTTCCTCAGGACTAGAATCCAAGAAAAACTTATAAATAGCTTCTGGAAAAACCACTGTACCCATATCTCGCCCATCGGCAACCAATCCTGGGGAAGTTTTAAATGCTCTTTGACGCCCCAACAGAGCTTGGCGAACCTTCGGAAAAATAGCAATTTTTGATGCTAGATCACCACAAGCCTCTGTTCGCAACTGACTAGATACTGGTTTGTTGTCTAACATAATACTGGTATTAAATTGCACATCTAATCCCTGCGCTAACAAAGCTAACTCTTGCTCACTATCAAACGGAATTTTTCGGTTCATAGCAGCTAAAGCCAACACGCGATATAAAGCACCACTATCTAAAAAGTGCCAACCCAACCGCTCAGCCAATCGAAAGCCTAAGGTACCCTTTCCTGAACCGCTTGGACCATCAATGGTAATCACTGGCACGTTTGCCTCACTCATCGGATACAGCCTTTGGTAAAGGCAACCCAAAATGGTGATAGGTACGCTCTGTCGCTACACGACCTCTTGGGGTACGCATAATAAAACCCTGCTGAACTAAAAAAGGCTCTAGCACATCTTCAATAGTTCCTCGTTCTTCACCAATAGCAGTAGCCAAATTATCTAAACCCACAGGTCCTCCTGAGAATTTTTCAATAATAGCCATTAAAAATTTTCGATCCATAATATCAAAGCCTTGTTGATCAACGGATAACAAGGCTAAGGCGCTGTCAGCAACATTTGCATCAATGATTCCCTCTGCTTTCACCTGCGCATAATCACGGATCCGACGTAATAAGCGATTGGCGATCCGAGGCGTTCCACGTGAACGACGGGCGATTTCTCGAGTCCCCGTTTCATCAATTTCTAATTCCAATAGCGTTGCAGAACGCTGAACAATCTTCATTAAATCTGATACAGAGTAAAATTCTAGCCGCTGTACAATTCCAAACCGATCTCGCAAAGGAGAGGTGAGCGAGCCTGCTTTTGTTGTTGCCCCAATTAAAGTAAAAGGTGGTAACTCCAATTTAATTGAACGTGCGGAAGGTCCTTCACCTACTAGGATATCCAATTTTCCTTCTTCCATTGCTGGATACAATATCTCTTCTACTGCCGGTGGCAAGCGGTGAATTTCATCAATAAATAAAACATCGTGTGGCTCTAAATTCGTCAACAGTGCAGCTAAGTCACCAGCCCGATCTAAAACTGGACCGGATGTGAGTCTAAGTGAAACCCCCATTTCATAGGCAACAATATGAGCTAATGTTGTTTTTCCTAAACCCGGTGGACCAAAGATTAAAACATGATCCAAAGCTTCATTGCGCGCTCTTGCTGCCTCAATAAATAATGACATTTGCTCACACACGCGCGCTTGACCAATGTATTCTTGTAGCGACTTTGGACGAATCACTTTATCAACATGGATCTCATCATTTTGAACAATAGCGCCGGTTAACCGATCGGTTTCAATCATAGAACACCTTATATTTTCACTAAACTCTGTAGTGCAGAACGAATAAGTTCTTCACTATTCGCATCTTTAAAACTTACTTTCTGAATCAACCGAATTGCTTCTTGCGACTTATAACCTAGGTTAATTAGAGCTCCAATTGCTTCCTCTTCAGCGCCCAGCATCGATAAAGAGACGTTGTCACCCACCAATAATGTCCGCGACAGTGACTGATCACCCGATGAAACATCCAGTTTTCCTGCCATTTCAACCACCAACCGTTCCGCTGTTTTTTTGCCAACGCCAGGCAATCGTGTTAAAGGAGCAATATTACGCTGTTCCACACAAGTAATAAAGGTTTCGACTTCAATGCCAGATAAAATGGCTAAAGCCATCTTGGGCCCTACTCCTGATATTTTGATCAACGCCTTAAATAAAGCGCGCTCACGATCAGAATAGAAACCAAATAAAACTTGAGCATCCTCTCGCACATGAAAATGGGTGAGCAGCACAACCTCGCTACCGACTTCAGGCAATTGATAAATAGTGGACATGGGTGCCTGCAGTTCGTAACCCACCCCTTGAACTTCCAAAAGTAAATTGGGTGGCTTTTTGCTTTCTAAAACACCCCTGAGGCGCCCAATCATTTAATTTTCCCACACAGTTGACTATGACACATGGCTATCGCTAAAGCATCTGCTGCATCTACCTGCGGCAATCCATTTAATTTAAAAATGGCTTTAACCATCTGTTGCACCTGTGCCTTTTCCGCTGCTCCATAACCAACAACCGTTTTTTTGACCTGGCGCGGTGTATATTCTGCAACTTCTAAGTCGCACATCGCAGCAGCAACCATAGCAGCTCCTCGCGCTTGGCCTAATTTTAGAGTAGAGGCGATATTTTTGTGCACAAATATTTTTTCCACAACAACAATGGTTGGTGCGTATTCAGCAATGATTTGGGAAACTCCTTCAAAGATATGTTTAAGTCGTGCTTGCCAAGGATGCTTCCCAATTCGAATACAGCCACTCGTGAGATAATGTTCACGATTACGAACACGCTCAATCACACCAAAGCCTGTAATTTGAGAACCCGGATCAATCCCTAAAATACGTATAACACAAACCCCTTATTATTCTAATTTAATTCTGTTAGCACATCCATTGCAATATCAGCATTGGAATACACAGCTTGAACATCATCGAGTTCTTCAAGTCGATCAATAACTTTGATGAATTTTTCAGCTTGCTCTTTGTCCGTAATGGCAACAACGGTCTCAGGGATCCAGCTGGTTTCAGCGGTTTCAAATTTGAGTTCATGGCTTTCAATCGCTTCTTTAACGCGAATAAAATCCTCAAAATTCGTTACAACTTCTACGCTACCATCTGTTTCGGTTTTAACATCATCTGCACCGACCTCAAGCGCAACTTCTACCACTTTGTCTTCATCAACACCCGCAGCAAAGAGAATTTGTCCTTTCTGAGCAAATAAATAAGATACAGAACCATTGGTACCAAGATTACCACCCGACTTAACTAAAACATGTCGCACCTCTGAAACGGTACGGTTGCGGTTATTGGTCATACAGTCAATTAGGATCGCTACACCACCTGGACCATAGCCTTCATAGCGTATTTCTTCGACATCTTGGTTATCCTGTCCCCCAGCACCACGTTTAATTGCCCTCTCGATAGTATCTCGAGTCATATTAGCCGACAACGCCTTATCGACTGCAAGTCTCAATCGAGGATTATTGGGTAAATCAGGACCTCCTTGACGTGCCGCTACATTGATTTCACGAATATGCCGGGTAAAAAGCTTGCCACGTTTGGCATCTTGCCCCATCTTGCGAAACTTAATGTTCGACCACTTACTATGACCAGCCATAACCACCTACATCTATTAATCTCCGATACTTTTATAGTATACATACGCGAGGTACAAACCTACAAAAAGATCATGTAGGTGCTGGGAATACGTCTAGACAACACCCTATTAATTGGTTTATATTCTAGCTTAATTTAAGGTTTTTTCAGAGTGAGATCATCATGCACAATGCCATTGTCCAGAGAAAAAAGTTATTCAAACTGCTCACAATTGGGATCTCCAGTCTTGTTATCGTCTACATGCTATACAACTACTTCATTGGTTCTCGTCATGTGACCACTGAAAATGCTTACGTGGGTGCTGAAATTGCTCAAGTCTCTTCTTCAGTGAACGGAACGGTTCAAGCCATTTATAATAAAGACACCGATCAAGTCACACAAGGTGAGTTGCTAGTCGTATTAGATGATACCGATGCACAGTTATCTCTTTCCCGAGCCACTGCTAATTTAAAAATGGCAGATGCCAATTTAGTCCGCACAAAAATGGATTATGAGCGTCGTACCAACTTAGCAAACACCGGTTCTGTTTCAATCGAAGAAATTGGCAGATTTGATAATGCCTTAAAATCAGCGCAGGCAAAATTTGATGAGGCCAAAATTTCAGTAGCTCAAGCAGAAATTGATTTGACTCGAACAAAAATTTATTCTCCTATTAAAGGGACCATTGCTAAACGTCAAGTACAACTTGGACAAAGAGTGCAGATCGGTACGCCCTTAATGTCTGTTGTGCCTCTTTTCTCTCTACACGTTGATGCCAATTTAAAAGAAATACAGCTCAGAAAGGTTCGGATTGGTCAATCAGTTAAAATGAATGCTGATTTGTATGGAAATACTGTTACCTACACAGGAAAAGTCGTAGGCATTGCTGGCGGAACAGGTTCAGCCTTTTCCATCATCCCTGCACAAAACGCCACTGGAAACTGGATAAAAGTAGTACAACGTTTACCGATTCGGATTTCTCTCGATACAAAACAACTTGAAAAAAACCCCTTACAAGTAGGGCTTTCCATGCGAGCGAATATTGATGTTTCGCCTAAATGACAACCCATAAAGTTAATTTACCAGAATCTCTACAAGGAATGGAGCTGTTTGTTGCAGCACTGTTTCTAGCAATTGCTAACTTCGTAGTGGTTCTAGATATGACTATTGTAAATGTTTCACTTCCACACATTGCAGGAGGCCTTGCCATATCGCCCAATGAAGGAACCTATGCTATTACGTCCTACGCAGTAGCAGAAGCCATTACGGTTCCTTTAACTGGGTGGCTAGCCCTACGCTTCGGCACGCTCAGAGTTTTTGTTACCTGTATTTTGCTTTTTGGATTATTCTCTATACTGTGTGGCTGCACAACCACTCTACAAGGTCTCGTCACGGGTCGTTTACTCCAAGGACTTGCAGGTGGGCCACTGATGCCATTATCGCAAACGTTATTAATGAGCATTTTCCCCAAAAATAAAAAGGGAACAGCACTAGGGTTGTGGAGCGTAACAACCTTAGTGGCTCCCATTGTTGGACCTGTTGTAGGTGGGTATATTTCAGATCAGATGAGCTGGCACTATATCTTTTTAATCAACGTACCTATTGCCCTATTATGCGGATTCATTTCCTGGAGAATGCTGGGTAAGTTCGAAACTCTTAAAGTAAAAGCCAAAGTGGATTTTGTGGGTATGGGCTTATTGTTTTTTTGGGTAATTGCACTGCAGCTCATGCTCGATGAAGGAAAAAAATACGATTGGTTTGAATCGGGTTACATTTGCATGCTCGGTTTATTTGCTTTGATTGGGTTTTTATCTTTTCTCATTTGGGAGCTCACTCAAGAAAACCCCATCGTTGATTTGAAAATATTTCGCCATCGTGGTTTTTCTATCAGTGTTTTAACCATATCACTTGCCTTTGGTGCTTTCTTCAGTTCAGTTGTTTTACTACCATTATGGCTGCAAAACTATATGGGGTATACTGCAACTGCGTCGGGGTTTGTATCGGCCTCCATGGGATGCTTTGCTGTTGTGGCTGCGCCTTTCGCTGCAAAACTCGCTGAGAAATATGATCCTCGGGGCTTGGTGTTTTTCGGCGTGATGTGGCTTGGCTTATTTACGTTTATCCGCTCTTTTGCAACGACAGACATGACTTCCACGCAAATCAGTTTACCTATATTATTCCAAGGCATAGGGCTTCCTTTCTTTTTTGTTCCTTTAACTGCATTAGCGCTAAGTAGCGTAGAGCCAAATGAAACGGCATCTGCTGCAGGGTTGATGAATTTTTTACGCACACTCGCTGGCGCATTTGCCGTATCGCTGGTCACAACCAGTTGGGAAGACAAAACACAAATAGTTCGCTCAGATCTATCGAGTCACTTGCTCACTATTCCCGAAGAACTCCGAGTGTTAGGGCAACAAAAGGGCAGTTATATTATTGATCAGCTGGTACAACAACAAGCGGTTACTATTTCGCTCAACCAGATTTTTTTAATTGTCTCTTTTACTTTCCTTTTCGCGGCAACCGCGGTTTGGTTTGCCCCTGCGCCACAGAAGGCCACGCATTTAAAACCGCTTTGACCAAAGTTGCTAAAGGAATCGCAAAGAAAATTCCCCAAAAACCCCAGATGCCTCCAAAGAAAAGAATAGCAACGATAATGGCGATAGGATGTAAATTCACAGCTTCCGAAAACAACAGCGGCACTAAAACATTAGCGTCGAGTCCTTGGACAATTAAATAAGCCAACATAAAATAACCGAAATGCGCACCCATACCCCATTGCAAATATCCAACTAAAATCACAGGAATAGTGACAATTGTTGCTCCAACATAAGGAATCAATACCGATATACCCACAAGAGAAGCCAATAAGGCCGCATAGCGCACGTCAAAAAACCAGAATACCAGATAACTAGCAATACCTACTACAATGATTTCAACCACTTTTCCTCGAATGTAATTGGCAATTTGTTGATTGAGCTCAACCGAAACCTGCTTAAGCACGCTACGCTTGCTAGGCAAAAAGCTAACCGCCCAGCCAATGATTTTTTCTTTATCTTTTAAGAAGAAGAAGACCAAAAGTGGCACCAAAACCAAATAAACAACACCCGTAATTAACCAAGTAATTGAAGACCAAGAAATAGATAAAACAACTTTTGTCCAGTCGCGTGCTTCGGCGAGCAACCCATTGGATACTGTATTAATTTGATCCTCAGTAAAGAAGTCTGGAAAACGTTCGGCCAAATCAATCAATAGTCCCTGGCCTTTTAAAGTCATATTAGGCAGATCATTAAAGAGATTACTAATTTGTGTCCATAGCAATGGCAATAGAAACATTAAAGAGATAATAACAAGACCCCAGAATCCTATAAACGCAACAAACAACGCGGGAAGCCGTGGCATGCACAAACTTTGTAGCTGAGAGACTATCCATTCTAATAAATAAGCAATTACAATACTGGCCAACACAGGCGCCATGATTTCGCCCATAGACATCACTAAACCAAATCCCAAAACCAACAGCACACATAATAGGACGGCTTCCGGATCGGAAAAGTATCGATTAAACCACGACTGAATTGTTCGGATCACAATGATTATTCCTTTATTAAGCTCATTTTTAGTCTAGCAATTTATTAAGTACTTTGTCATACCTATCACATATTAAGCAGACCAACAAATATGTATTACCTATTCTCTATGTTACACTTTCTCTCCATGATTAGCACATACGTTCCACACCCTAATTGCCTATCCGATCGGATTATTTTAATTACCGGGGCATCTACCGGTATTGGCGCAGCCGTTGCCAAATCCTATGCAGCACACGGCGCCACAGTCATTTTATTAGCTCGATCCATTAAAAAACTCGAAGCCCTCTATGATGAGATTGAACAAGCCGGTTACCCTACCCCAGCGTTATACCCATTCAACCTTGCCACCGCCAGTCCTGCCGATTATCAGGAACTTGCAACCACTCTACAAAAAACATTTGGTCGTTTAGATGGACTGTTACACAACGCCGCAACGCTTGGTACGCTAACACCCATTGCACATTACCCTATTGAACGCTGGTATGAAGTGCTACAAATAAACTTGAGCAGTGCCTTTTTATTAACGCAAGCGACGCTACCCTTACTTATAAAATCTAACCAGGCATCTCTCCTATTTACCACAGCAAATGAAGGCATCGATCCCAAGGCATATTTCGGAGCTTATGGGATCAGCAAAGCTGGGATCCAATGCCTCATGCAAACACTCGCTGAGGAACTAGAAACCAATACGAATATCAGAGTAAACAGCATCAATCCTATGAAAGTTCACACACTCCTAAGACGTAATGCCTATCCCGCTGAGAAAAAAGCAGAACTACTGTCACCAGAGGGCATTCTACCCCTCTATCTCTATCTAATGGGACCCGACAGCCGCACTATACACGGGAAAACACTTACCGCGGATGCTATTATGGCTTGTGTGTGAACAACACTCCCTCTTGGGCATATTCACTACTAAAACTAATGAGCCTTATCGACATGCATTGATAGCACAGATAGGAGAGTTTATTACCGGTAGAAGGGAAAGGTGGCTATAAAGATGCAAACTTTTACTGGAAATCAGTATCTATTGTCAAAATAATATTCTCATGGATTTCAGTCTAAAAGTTCTGACCCTCTATTCCGTTATTAGTTCCATTATCCAACACGATTATCTAAAATTTTTTATAAACTAATCGGGTTTCATATGATCTGAAATTTAAACATTTCATCGTTGTATGAATAGATATTCTACTTCCCAAAACATATTTTTTTAAATATGAACCTATCATCTCCTTTAAGGTCTATTTAAATATCCTCTCATGTCCCTTAAGGCTTACATCCCCTTAGGGGACTTCCTAATGAAATATCTATTTTTTCCTGGATTGAGCATGACGTTGAAGTGGTTTTCTCTTATTGAGCACGAGCTTTTTTTTAGGTGTTTCTGTTTTTAATCCAACAAGTTCATACAACTTATCAAGTTCTTTATATTCCATCTTCCTGAAATCACCCGCTTTTAAGAAACGTGGCAATGTCACAAACCCGTAACGCACTCGAATAAGCCGACTCACCGTTAAACCTTGTGATTCAAAGAGGCGTTTGACTTCGCGATTGCGCCCTTCACGTAATACCACGTGATACCAATGATTAGCGCCATCGCCACCCGCATCCCACATATCATCAAAATTGGCGTAGCCATCTTCCAATCGCACCCCATCTTTTAACAGTGTAATCATTTCAGGATCCACTTTACCCAGCACCCGAACCGCGTATTCTCGTTCGATTTCAAAAGAGGGGTGCATGAGACGATTTGCCAGCTCACCATCGGTAGTAAAGAGTAATACTCCCAGTGTTGTAAAATCTAGACGCCCAACAGCAATCCAACGTTTTCCATGCAGGCTAGGTAAATTTTCAAAAACAGTGGGTCTTTGTTCGGGATCGGAGCGACTACACATTTCTTGTGTCGGTTTATGATAAATCAATACTTCATGTTTCACATGCTCATTTTTTTTGAGATCGACTACACGACCATTCAGTTCGACCCGATCGTGAGAACCGATCCGATCACCAATGGTTGCTACTTTACGATTTACCTTAACTTTGCCTTCCTTGATCCAGCCTTCAATTTCTCGGCGCGAACCAAATCCCATTGAAGCAAGTACTTTTTGTAGTTTTTCAGTTTTATTCATTCTCGGCCACAGCAAGCTCAAGTTCTTGTTCCGTCTCTTCGATCAGCATCGTATGTGAAGGTTCGATCTCCGGAAATTCAGATTCAAGCTCTACCGCATCTAAATCCATAATATCAGGTAACAACGGCAGCTCTTTTAAACTCGCCAGATTAAAGTAGTTCAAAAATTCTTTAGTGGTGGCATACAATGCAGGTCTGCCTGGTACTTCTTTATGACCAACCACCCGCACCCAACCGCGTTCTTCCACAGTTCGAATAATAGAGGTACTCACAGCAACCCCACGGATATCTTCTATCTCACCACGCGTGATCGGTTGCCGATACGCTATCAATGCCATTGTTTCTAATAAGGCTCTTGTGTATTTCTGTGGTTTTTCTTCCCATAAGCGAGTGATCCAAGGCGCCCATTCTTTTTTGATCTGAAATCGATATCCACTTGCTACTTTGACCAACTCAACGCCACGTTTCTGTGATTCTGCCATGAGTTGTTCTAATGCCTCACGCACCACTTCCATCGAAGGCCGTTCTTCTTCTGTAAAAATCTTTAATAAATGATCTTCAGATAGCGGTTTGCCAGCGGCTAATAGTACCGCCTCCAATAGATTTTTAATATTAGGTTCCAACACTCGATGCCCTTATATAAATAGGCCCAAAAGCCTCATTTTGTACTAATTCAATTATTGCTTCCCGTACTAACTCTAAAACGGCTAGAAAAGTTACAATAACACCCAGCCGGCCTTCTCGCGGATCGAAAAAACCAACAAAATTCACAAAGTTTTCACTTTCCAGATTGCGCAAAATCAACGACATTTTTTCTTCAACCGATAATACATCGCGATGCACTTTATGTACTGATTGCAAATCAGCTCTTTTCAAAACGGCTTTAAACGCTAAGAGGACTTCTTGAAAATTTACTTCCGGTTCCGGTCTTTTACGTTCAAGCTCTGATACGCTCACAACAGCTGTAAATAAATCTCTACCAATTCTTGGCATTTCATCTAAGTTTTCTGCTGCCGTTTTAAAACGTTCGTATTCTTGCAAACGTCGCACCAATTCAGCTCTAGGATCTAATTCTTCACCTGTGTCCAAAACAGGACGAGGCAACAGCATACGCGATTTTAATTCCATCAAGGAAGCAGCCATTTCCAAGTAATCAGCAGCCAATTCCAACCGAAAAACAGACATCACCGTTACATATTCCATGTACTGTTGGGTAATCGCCGCCACAGGTATGTTCACAATATCAAGATTATGCTTTTTAATGAGATACAACAGCAAATCAAGTGGACCTTCAAATACTTCTAAAATCACCTCCATGGCATCCGGTGGAATATAAAGATCTGCTGGCAAGTCTACAACCGCTTGGCCTCGCAAAAAACCATAGGTCTGGATTGCTTCTTTTTTAGTATCTGCTTCCACTTGGACTTCACTGCTCACAATATCTTTAATCCTATGGTTTCTTTCACTTCTGCTAAAGTCTGACTGGCCTGCTGCCGAGCGACAATAGCACCTTCACGTAAAATATCATCAATTAAATCTGGATCATTGACATAAGGCTCGGCTTTTTCTCTTATCTGAGTTTGCTCTTGTAACACAGCGTCTATAACAGGTTTTTTACACTCAACACAACCAATACCCGCACTACGGCAACCTGTCTCAACCCATTCTTTGATGTCTTTTGTAGAGTACAGCTGATGAAACTGCCAGACAGGACATTTATTTGGATCGCCAGGATCAGAACGTCGGACTCGGGCCGGATCAGTTTGCATCGTCTTGATCTTTCGTATAGTTGAATCCGGATCTTCACGTAATCCTATTGTATTGTGATAGGATTTTGACATTTTTTGCCCATCTAATCCTGGCATTTTAGCATTTTTTGTCAACAATGTCTGTGGCTCAGGAAAAAGTGGTTCTGGCAAGTGATCTTTGTATAGAAAATTAAAATGTCTAGCCACCTCACGTGTAAGCTCCACATGTGAAGCCTGATCCTCACCCACTGGAATAAACAAAGGTTTGTAAATTAAAATATCGGCGGCTTGTAATAGCGGGTAACCTAAAAAGCCATAAGTTGCGAGATGTCTCTCTTTCAGCTTTGTGCGCAATTCCTTATACGTAGGCACACGTTCAAGCCAGCTTAAAGGCGTTATCATGCCCAACAATAGTTGCAACTCAGCGTGCTCAGGCACATGCGATTGAACGAACATTGTACATTGTTTAGGATCCAGACCCGCTCCTAGCCAATCTAAAAGCATTTCATGTGTATAGGTACGAATGGCTTGTGGGTTTTCATACTCTGTCGTCAACGCGTGCCAATCTGCCGCAAAGAAAAAACATTGATGTTTTGACTGTAAATCTACCCAGTTTTTCACGGCGCCATAGTAATTTCCCAAATGCAAAGGCCCAGTAGTTCTGGCACCAGACACAATTCGAGAGGATTTATCCACTAAATCATTACTTTTCATACAGGATCCGCGCTTATTATCTAAAAATTGTAGAATATATGTGATACTTTACGAAGATCTCGAAAAACAGGCAAGTTTAATTGCAAAAAAGCTTAAACTAAGTTACTGTGGATATACCTAGTCACCAATTTATTTCGGACAATGTCAGTGTATGCAATCTGGTCTCTTCTAAAACTCATTTTCTGGCTCATGGCATTTGGCTCTGTTGCTCATGCTTTTTTAACCCACTTTTTATTGTGGATGGAGCAAAAACTGCCTAGTGAATCTAATCCAGAAATTCCTGCCTTTACTCTACTCGATTTAGCACGTAACTTCTTCATTGAAGCACTTCTCGTCTTTGCACATTGTTTACTCTATCCAATGGGCTTACGTCAGCTCCTCCCAAGACTGACCGTGCACGAAAAAAAACCAACCCCCATACTTTTAGTGCATGGTTATCTTCACAACCAAATTTCTTGGTTATGGTTCGCTCGACAGCTTAGAAAACATATGAATATTGGACCCATCTATACCTTAAATCTTTCGCCACCGCTTGCTTCCATTGAACAATTGGCGAACTGCGTTCAAGCCAAGGTAGAAGAAATTGAAACCACTCTCGGTACAAAAAATGTTATTTTAATTGGGCACTCAATGGGTGGCTTAGTTTGTAGTCACTTCGCAGAACATTTAGCTACACCTGATACTGTGAAATCCGTTATTACAATTGGAACCCCCTTTCAGGGTACTCGCACCGCGGTACTAGGATTTGGGGAGAATGCAAACGAAATGATGCCTCATACTGCATATGTATCTGAGCTAAAGCAGCGAATAGAAAAATCTAGCGTCCCGTATTATACCATTTTGAGTAAAATGGATAATCTAATTATTCCCTGGCAATCTGCGCTATTGGATACCGCCACAGAAGAACGACGTTTAATACTTGCCGATCAAGGCCATTTACAGCTGCTTCTATCTTCTAGGGTAATCCAACAAGTACTCAAGTGGGTAAAGGTGTAGTGCAATGAAACTTCTTTTAGATTTTTTTCCCATCATCCTTTTTTTTATTGCTTATAAGCTTGGTGATATTTATATCGCTACCACTGCAGCCATCTTAGCCAGTCTCGCCCAGGTTGTTTGGTCCCGCTGGCAAACGGGTCAATTTCAAAAAATGCCACTCGCAACTTTTGCTTCTCTCTTTTTATTGGGTGGGGCAACTTTATTGTTTCGTAATGATATGTTCATTAAATGGAAACCCACCGTGCTTTACTGGGTGTTAAGTCTGGTTTTCCTAGGCAGTCATTTTATTGGTGACAAACCTGTTTTCCAGCGTGCAATTGAAAAGAATATTAACTTGCCCGATAAAATCTGGCGACAGCTTAATCTATGCTGGTCTGTTTTTTTTCTTGGAATGGGTATAACAAATCTATACGTTGTCTATCACTTTGACACCAGTACATGGGTTAATTTTAAACTATTTGGAACTATGGGACTTACTTTTATTTTTATCATACTCCAAGGCTTCTACATAGCAAAACATCATTCAGAACCTACACAGGAAAAACCCAATGGATAATAAAAAACGCCTAACTTTGATCCAGGATTGTCTGCAAACGCTTGAGCCCACTGAGCTCCACATTGACGATGACAGTGCCGATCACGTTGGACACGACAATGGTGGCATGGGACATTTTTCAATTCAGATCTGTAGCCGTGCTTTTACAAATAAAACACCTGTTCAATGCCATCAAATGATCTATGCGGCACTTGGTGATCTCATGAAAACAGATATCCACGCTCTGAGGATCCACGCAAAGGCACCATAAATAGTTGAATTACTGGATCTTAAGAAAAGGTGATTTCAGGTGATCGAATTGAGCTTATTACATTAACTTTATTGAACAGCTTATTCTCAGGTGCTTTTTCACGCTTAGACACCATCAATTTTTGAATTTCTCTCATACAATCAGCGAGTTGCTGCTCTGTACGCTGATTTTTTCGATCCAGCAAACTTACCACGTTCGCCTTAACTGCCGAACACGCACTTGAATTACTCTCAGCGCGCTCAAAAAAATCTTTTAGTCGTCCCATCCGAAGGATCCCATTGGTTATCACTTGTGGGCACATTATACCAAAAATCAATCAACAATCAATTCCTGAATGGCCGGGGTCCCCTTGGGCAATTTTTGCCCCCTATCGGCTAAATTCCCACAGTAACGCTTCCACTCTTTGGGAGCTAACTTCAACTTTTTCCGCCCAGCAACAACTGTTAATGTTTGCTCTGATCGCAATAGAACGACCTGTGCAAGCTTTTCATCTTTAGCTAACTTGAGTAACCGACTACCTTTCCCTTTGTTCATTTCTGGAATATCAGCAACTGCGATGATCAACAATTTACCAGTTTCACCAACCAATGCTAAAAATACACCTTTTTCACTTGAGGGCAAATCATAGACAGCAAACAATTTTTGATCTTCTTTTACTTTTAAAATGATTTTCCCTTTACGATTTTTGCCCAACAGTTCAGAAAAAGGCACTTTAAAACCATAACCCACGGAAGACAAAAGTACATAACGCTGCTCATCCTCACCCATCAAGACACTTTCGAAACGGATCCCAGATGGTGGCTGCAACTGGGAAGTGAGAGGCTCACCATGTCCTCGAACCGAAGGTAAGTTTTGGGCGTTTAAGGTATAAGAACGGCCAGAGGAATCCAAAAAAACGACTGGCTGGTTACTCTTACCACGCACAGCGCCTTTAAACTCATCTCCGGTTTTATAGTTAAGCGCTAATGGATCCATTTCATGACCCTTGCCAAGACGCACCCAACCTTTTTGGGACAACACAACGGTCACCGCCTCTGTAGGCATTTTTTCAATAGTGTCTAATATTTTTGCTTCTTGTCGTTCAACGATAGCTGTTCTGCGATCATCACCATGAACAGCCGCGTCAGATACTAATTCTTTTTTCACCAACGTTTTTAGGCGCTGCTCAGAACTTAAAGTCATTTCAAGTTTGTCCCGTTCCTCAGCCAACTCTTTCTGCTCAGATTGAATCTTAAATTCTTCGAGTTTTGCTAAATGTCTCAACTTCAGATCTAAAATAGCCTCAGCTTGACTGTCACTAAGTGTAAACTTCTTCATCAACAAAGGCTTGGGCTTATCCTCTTTACGAATGATGGCAATCACCTCATCCAAATTTAAGAAGGCAATTAAAAAACCATCCAGCAAATGTAGGCGAGACTTAACCTTCTCTAAACGATGCTCTAAACGACTTCGCACCGTTGCTATGCGAAAGGATAGCCACTCGGTTAAAATTTCTTTTAGGTTTTTCACTTTGGGCTTACCATCTAAACCGATCATATTTAAATTCACACGGTAAGTTCTTTCTAAATCAGTTGTTGCAAACAAATGTGACATTAGCTCATCAATATCGACTCGGTTTGAACGCGGAGTGATAATTAAACGTGTTGGGTTTTCATGATCAGATTCGTCTCGTAGATCAGCAACCAATGGTAGCTTTTTATTCTGCATCATGGCAGCAATCTGTTCTAAAATTTTGCTTCCAGAAACCAAATGCGGCAAAGCAACAATTACAATATCATCATCCTCTTGCACATACACCGCACGCATCTTATACGTACCATTCCCAGTCTGATATATTTTCAACAAATCACTGCGCGAGGTTACAATTTCAGCTTGATTCGAAAAATCTGGGCCCTGAATATGCTGGCACAGTGCCTCTACAGTCATTTTAGGCTTTTCTAATAATTGAACACAGGCATCTACCACTTCCTTTAGATTATGGGCTGGAATATCCGTTGCCATCCCCACAGCTATCCCGGTAGTACCATTTAATAAGACATTGGGTAATCGTGCTGGTAATAGTTTGGGCTCATCTAACGTGCCGTCAAAATTAGGCAACCACTCTACGGTTCCTTGTTCTAACTCACTCAATAGAGTACTCGCGTAAAAAGACAGTCGAGACTCTGTATAACGCATTGCAGCAAAAGATTTAGGATCATCTGGAGAACCAAAATTTCCCTGTCCGTCGACTAGAGGATATCGATAAGAAAAGGGTTGCGCCATTAAAACCATGGCTTCATAACAAGCAGTATCACCATGCGGATGAAATTTCCCAAGCACATCACCAATGGTGCGCGCTGATTTTTTATGTTTAGCTCGATTGGATAAACCCAATTCTGACATCGCATAAATGATACGACGTTGCACAGGCTTTAAACCATCTCCAATATACGGAAGCGCCCTATCTAAAATGACGTACATAGAGTAATCTAAATACGCTTGCTCCGTAAAAACAGCTAACGGTTGCTTCTCCAGAGTTTCTTGTGAACTATTTTTTATTTTAGACATCAACCAAGTTTCCTTTTTCCTCTAACCAAGCTTTACGATCTGGTGCTCGTTTTTTAGACAACAACATATCCATCATTTTAAGAACCGTGTCTTGGTTATCAATGGTTAACTGAACAAGCCGACGTGTATCAGGCGCCATAGTCGTCTCTCTCAGTTGCATCGGGTTCATTTCACCGAGTCCCTTAAACCGCTGTACGGTTATTTTGGCATTAGGTTTTTCGGAAGAAATTCTATCCAAAACGCCTTTTTTCTCGGCATCGTCAAGGGCATAATAGACTTCTTTCCCAACATCAATGCGATACAAAGGTGGCATGGCAACATACAAATGTCCAGCAACGATAAGCGCTTTAAAGTGTTTAAAGAAAAGTGCGCATAATAAAGTAGCAATATGCTGTCCATCAGAGTCCGCGTCTGCCAAAATACACACTTTTCCGTAGCGTAATTTATCAAGCGCTACGTCTTTTCCAGGATCCACCCCGATAGCAACAGCAATGTCGTGTACTTCTTTTGAGGACAGTACTGTTGAGGAGTCTACTTCCCACGTATTTAAAATTTTTCCACGTAACGGCATCACCGCTTGGAACTGACGATCCCTTGCTTGCTTCGCAGAACCACCCGCTGAATCTCCTTCCACTAAGAATAATTCACAGCGATTTAAATCTTGCAGAGAGCAGTCAGCTAATTTTCCTGGCAACGCAGGACCTTGGGTGATTTTCTTTCGTGATACCATTTTACTAGAGCGAATACGTTTTTCAGCATTTTCAATCACAAATTGTGCCAAAATCAAACCCGATTGAACATGTTGGTTTAACCATAAACCGAAGGCATCTTTAACAACACCTGAAACAAATGCCGCGGATTGTCTAGAAGATAAACGTTCTTTCGTTTGACCTTGGAATTGAGGATCTTGCATTTTAATCGACAATAGAAAATTAATTTTATCCCAGATATCTTCGGGTGCTAATTTCACCCCTCGTGGTAGTAAATTACGAAATTCACAAAACTCTCGCATTGCTTCTAGCAAGCCACTTCTTAAGCCATTAACATGCGTACCACCACCGACAGTTGGCACCAAATTCACATAGCTTTCCTGAAAAGATTGCGCACTATTGGGTGTCCAAGCAATGACAAAACTTGCCATCTCTTGATTGCCCAAGAATTCACCCTCAAAAAAATCTTCTAACAACCAACCGTCGTTGCCAATCTGTTCAATTAAATAAGTTTGCAATCCTTTTTCATAACACCATTCAATTTTTTCTTTTGCCGCTAGGTCCTCAAAAGTAACCAGCAAACCAGAACATAAAACTGCTTTTGCTTGTAACAAATGCTTTAATGATTTTTGATGGATTTTAGCAGAATCAAAATATTTTTCTTCTGGCCAAAATTTAATCCGCGTACCCGTTTCTGTTTTTGGTGCTTTATCAACAACTTTAAGCTTGGTTGTTTTATGGCCATGCTCAAAGGCCATGTGGTGTACTTTACCACCACGCGTCACCCATACCTCTAGACATTTAGACAATGCATTCACAACCGAGACACCTACGCCATGCAACCCACCCGAAAATGTGTATTCTTTCTGCGAAAACTTTGCACCAGAGTGCAAGCGAGTTAAGATCAACTCTACGCCAGAAATTTTGTGTTTGGCGTGTACATCCACAGGCATGCCACGCCCATCATCAGCTACTTCCAAAGCCCCATCTTTATGCAACACCACACTTATGTGAGTCGCATGACCACTAATAGCCTCATCCACACTGTTATCAATAATTTCTTGTGCAAGATGATTTGGTCGAGTCGTATCGGTATACATTCCTGGGCGTTTTCGGACTGGATCAAGCCCACTCAACACCTCAATCGATTCTGCTGTATAATTTTTATTTACTTTCTTCTTCTCAGTCATAATTTCACCGCAATAATTCCTGTGCCTTGGATCCAGCGTCATGGATCAATTGTTCTAACTTTAGATTTTCTTCATCTAAACGAGCATGTGACTCAAGCTGAATCGGTTTTCCTAAATAAAAAACCGCTTTTGAGAACGGTTTAGGAATCTCATATTTATCCCACGCTTTTGATATCACCCATTTTTTTTCAAAAGCACTACCCATAGGTACAATGGGTAAACAAAATTTTTGAGCCATATGAGTCATACCTGGCTTTACTTTATAAATTGGACCAATCGGCCCATCAATCCCAAAACCAAGAGAATCACCCATTTTAATTTGTCGAATCATTTCACGAAGTCCTTGCACATTTTTTTGCCTTGAAGAACCTCGCAACACAGTATACCTTATTTTTTGCAACCATACTGTCAAAATATCCCCATCCTTGGAAGGACTAACCAATACGGAAATTGGCATTTTATAAATTTTTCGTAATTCAACTATTGGCAATAGCTGCTTACCATGCCAAAAGGCAAACAAGGCTTGCTGTTTTGTATTCACAGCTGGATCAATGACCACAGTAACTCGCATTGTCGAATAAATCAGACCAACTAAAAGACGTGCAGTATTGCCCAACAACCAACTTTTTATTTTGGCACGCATCGTCAACCCTTTCTATCAAAAATTTTTGCAGAAAAACCATTGAAGGCTTCTGTCGAAACAACTGTCCACTCCTTTTCATCAAACTTGGGAAAGAACGTATCACCTTGATAGGTTTTTTCAATAAAATTCAAATAGAGTCTAGAAGCCAAAGGTAAAAAAGCAGCATAAATTGCAGCCCCTCCAATGATCATGATTTCATCATTACCGGTATCCAGTTGACACACGCTATCCACTGAATTCAGCACCTCACACCCAGAAGCTATAAATGTTGGATTTTGTGTCAACACAATATTACGTCGGTTAGGCAAGGGTTTTTGGTTCATCGATTCAAAAGTCTTACGCCCCATCACCACGGTTTTTCCAGAAGTTATCCTTTTGAAATATTTTAAATCTTCTGGTAAATGCCAAGGCAATGCATTTTTATGCCCAATGACACGATTTTTATCCATGGCGGCAATCAATGCTATTGGCATAAAACTATACTGCTATCGGCGCTGAAATACGCGGGTGACACTGATAACCATGCAAAATAAAATCTTCAAATTGAAAGTCAAAAATAGAGCTGACTCCCGAATTTATCTCCATCCTAGGTAAAGGGTAGGGCGCTCGACTCAATTGTTCTTTTGCTTGTTCTAGGTGATTCATGTATAAATGCGCATCACCCAAAGTGTGCACAAATTCGCCACACTCGAGGCCAACTACCTGCGCTATCATCTGCGTCAGGAGAGCGTAAGAGGCAATATTAAAAGGAACACCTAAAAATATATCAGCACTTCTTTGATAAAGCTGGCAAGAAAGTTTACCTTTTGCAACATAAAATTGAAACAAACAATGGCAGGGAGGCAAAGCCATCTTAGAAAGCTCCGAGACATTCCAACTGCAAACCAATAGTCGACGAGAGTCTGGATTGGATTTGATCTGTTCAACTACTTGTGAAATTTGATCAATATCATTTCCATGACTATCAGACCATGAACGCCACTGCTTGCCATATACAGGACCAAGCTCTCCATTTTCATCAGCCCATTCATCCCAAATACGAACCTTCTCTTTTTGCAAAGAATGCACATTGGTGTCACCTCGCAAAAACCACAACAGCTCATGAATAATAGAACGCAGGTGTGCCTTTTTGGTTGTCACCAAAGGAAACCCTTTCGCTAAATCAAAACGCATTTGGTAACCAAAAACACTTAATGTTCCTGTCCCTGTGCGATCTCCTTTTTCAGTTCCATTGAGTAATACATGTTGCATTAAATCTAAATATGGTTGCATCAATACCCCCTTTTGTTCGATGGATTCTGCGCATACTTATAAATATACAGACCAATCACTATCATGGGTAAAGATAACGCTTGTCCCATCGTTGCCCAACCCAGCGCAATGAACCCATGACTAAAATCAGGTTCACGTAAAAATTCCACCAGAAATCGAAAAATACCGTAGAGCAAAAGAAATAGAGCAGAGATGGATCCTGTGAGTCTTGGCTTACGCGCATACCATTGTAAAATACACAGTAATACGATCCCTTCTAAAGCACATTCATAGAGTTGTGAAGGGTGCCGTGGTAAACTACCTGCTTTAGGAAACACCATGCCCCAGTTTGATTGAGTGATCCTACCCCATAACTCACCATTAATAAAATTACCCAAGCGTCCCATGGCCAATCCTATTGGTACAACCGGAGCAATAAAATCGCACACTGCCAAAAATGAACGCTGATGCGCACGACTGAACCATACAACTGCAACAAGAACGCCTAATAATCCACCGTGGAATGAACGTCCAGGTTCCCAGAACTGCAGGAGACGCATCGGATCCTGTATCAGTAAACCAGGTTCATAGAAAAATAAATAACCCCACGTTCCGCCAAAAATAATACCCAGTGCGGCATAGAAAAAGAGATCCAAAATATCATCTGCAGTCCACGCGAGTACTTGCTTTGCCCTGCTTCGATAACACAACCAAAAAGCACCGATGAAACCTACCAAATAGGTAACACCATACCAATGGATCCCAATTGGGCCCATCTGAAAAATCACTGGATCAATTTCTGGGTATAACATCTCTATTCATCCAACAGTCGATTTAAGGATTGAGCACGCCCATTTCGGGTAGCATTTTTAAAAATATAAGGTGCAAGCTCGTTTAAAGCACGACGGTACACGTCTTTTTTAAAAGCCACGACTTCTCTAATGGGATACCAATAACTCACCCATTGCCAATGTGCAAATTCAGGCTTAACCGTCTTTTCAAGATTGATACGGCTCTCATCCGTTTCCAAACGTAACAAAAACCACAGTTGCTTCTGCCCAATGCAAACCGGCTCTGTTTTTCTGATCATGTGCTTAGGGATCCGATACCTTAGCCAGTGCCGAGTCCGCCCTACAATTGATACATCTGACTTACTTAGGCCTATTTCTTCATTCAACTCTCTGAAGAGAGTCTGTTCTGGAGTCTCACCTTCATGCATACCACCCTGCGGAAACTGCCAAGCTTCGCGCTTACCAACCCTTTTTCCCCACAAAACCTGATCTTCTTTATTGGCCAGAATGATCCCAATATTGGAACGAAACCCTTTTACATCAATCAAAACCAAAACCACCTAAGAGAAATAAGCACTTTTTATTTTTTCACAATCAAGAACTTCCCGCAAACGAAAATTTGACTGGATAAAAACCTAGTCTTCTGGTTGCTCCATAAGGTGTTCCTTATAATCCTCTGCTCGCAATAATTCCTCAAGCTCTTCCATATCATCCGGCGCTATTCTGAAAAACCAACCATCATCATAAGGATCAGAGTTCACTAAACCCGGCGCTTCCTCTAATACATCATTCACTGCAATAATTTTGCCAGATACAGGACTGTAGATTTCAATTGCTGTTTTGGCAGACTCAATTGAACACACTTCATCTGCCGCGTGAACAACAGCTTGTTCATCAGGTAACTCCACAGAAACAATTTCGCCTAACTGTAATTGAGCGTGCTCCGTTATTCCAACAACTAAAGTACCATCATCATCGCATCTCACCCATTCATGTGCTTCGGTGTAATACAAGTCCGCGGGAATATGATTCACAGTGATCTCCTTTATGTCTAGACAGCTTCGTTTGCCTTCTGATAGCCTTAATAGCAAAATTACGCAGGAATAGCAACTTGAAAGTCACAGCCTATACAACACACAAAATTTTACCTGGCGAAGCGATCTTATCCATTATCGATCGTTATTTACCTAAACTACCCAACCAAAGTATTTTAGTAATCACATCAAAAATTATCAGTGTATGTCAGAATCAATTAATCTCAACCAAAAAAGTTAAAAACAAAACTGAACTCATTCAACAAGAGGCTGACTATTTTCTACCTGGAGACTATCAAGAACAATACGGCATCTGTTTAACTCTAAAAAATGGGATCTTGCTCCCAACAGCAGGCATCGATCATTCTAATGGCCAAGAACACTACATTCTGTATCCAAAAGATATTCCTGCCACAGCACAAACCATCTGGACACACCTTAAAAACAAACACCAACTTGATGATTTAGGTGTATTGATCACCGACAGCCATAGCACCCCCCTCAGACGTGGTGTCACAGGTATTGCACTTGGTTGGTGTGGCTTTCAACCACTGTTTAGCTACCTTGGTAAACCAGATGTGTTTGGAGATCCCATTCACATGACGCAAATGAATATCATTGATGCACTAGCAACCAGTGCCGTTTTTTGCATGGGAGAAGGCGATGAGCAAACACCTTTAGCGCTGATAGAAGATGCGCCAAAAATTACCTTTCAAAAAAAACCGCCAACTGCAGAGGAACTTGCTTCCACCACGATTTCTTTATCTGAAGATCTGTATGCACCTCTACTCAATCATCCTGACTGGATAAAATCTAAAGACCCATTGCCTGCTTAATCATATGTTTTTTTACCACCGGCACACGATCGATGGCATCCAAACCCAAACTACGCAATTCTGAAAGTGGTTGAGAAGAACCACTGAAAACATTTTTGACAAAATCTAAAGCACCCATCATTTTAAGAACATAATTTTTGTGTGCACGTTCATAAGAACGTAAATTAATTTGTTTACCAATATCCCTTCCTTTCTTTTTAGCAATATTCAACGTGTCAACTAAACGCGAAACACCCTGTAACCCGATGTTCACACCCTGTCCTGCCAAAGGATGTACCACGTGTATTGCATCCCCGACCAAAGCAATACGCTCACTTATATAACGACTTGCGTGCAAACGTTCTAAAGGAAAACTCTGATGTTCCGATATATCCAGCACTCTACCCAAACGGTAATCAAAAGCATGCTCTAATTCTTTCTGAAAAACAGACTTGTCTAAAGACTTCAACAGAGCAACACGTTGAATGGTTGAAGTCCACACCACTGAACAAACATTAGGTTCAACCAAAGGTAAAAAAGCCAAAGGGCCTTCAGGTAAAAATCGCTGCCAAGCCGTTTGTCCATGCGTATATTCTGTCTCAGCAGTCACAACCAATGCATCTTGTTTATAGTCTATCCGTTCTGCTTCTATCCCCGCTTGCTCTCGTACCCAAGAATTTTTCCCATCAGCACCAATTATCAGTTGAGCGCTATACCTCTGTTCATTTTCAATCACTACCGTCGCTTTAGATTGCTCTACTACAATTTTTTTCGGTTTCTGGCCACACATCACTGTCAAAAAAGAGTTATGCGTTGTTTTTTCCCACAACGCTTTCAAGAGCAGTCGGTTCTCAACAATATGCCCCAAACAAGACTCCCCTACATCACTCGCTGAAAAATTTATTTCACCAAAGCCCATGGCTTCCCAAACCAACATATGCGCATAAGGACTCACTGGAGACAATGATTCCCAAATATCTAAACCAACTAAAAGCTGTTGAGAATGTTTGGAGAGAGCACTGCACCGTAAGTCTATTCTACTTGCATCCCAATGCAAAACAGGTTCTCTAGGCTCAATTAGTCCAACCGAGAATCCTTGTTGTGCGCAAAGATGTGCCGTTACTAGACCAACTAAACCACCACCTAAAACCAAAACGTCAAATGAGCGTTCCATGCCGCTTTCCTCTTTAAATAAGATATAAACTCTATCAGTCTTCTTTCTAAAAAACAACGTGGTAGTTATCTTCTCATGAGTGTGTTAGCCTCTCACGATTCCTGAAGTATAGTGGAAATGCATTCATGAGATCTGAATTACAAAAAGAAATAGATACCTTAAAGTTGAGTAATCCTTCTTATGAAAACATTCAATCCCTGGTCGACATTCTAAATCATGAGTTGAAACAACAATCCGAGCCCGATCCAGAATTGCTAAAAGCACGAAATGACTGGCTTTTTAAATTATGTCAACATTACAATTCCAATTCAGCCCAATATGTAGACACACTTTCCATTCTGTTTAATAGTCCTGATCCCAGGTGGCACTTCAAAGTGAATGTAGCGCTTGAATTAGGATTATCATTGCTCACCATTAATTATCCAGTTGCGCCTCTTCAAGTCACAGCTGAACTCAAGTCTATTGCAGCTCACCTCAACAAAGCATCCATGAATACTTCTTTTCAAGCAGAATACATGAGAATGCTTGCTAAACAACTGGAAAAACTGTCTCTAAACGAAATACCCGCCTATCCGCGCCTAACCATCATTTATAATGAACTACTACTCGAAAACATAAATAGTTATAGCGCAAAGCATAAATGTGATCTCGTTTCAGCAGCGCACGCTGTTTATCCAACGTTCTTCTCTTTCTGTCTACCCGCTTCGCATTTGAAAATTGATCTCGAAAAACCTAACCCACTCACACTACACAGTGAACTCTTGCGCCTTGTTCATCATAAAACAGGTAGTACTGATACTGAACATTTAAATTCTGAACCACTCCCTCAATTTAGAGAGCAAAACCTGCAGCAGGCAACCCTCGTTTTTCTGTCCGAAGATTCATTGTCCCCCACTAAAGTTCAAGCTATCCTTGTACCCACACCCTATTACGACCAGACCAGAGCAGTTTTTCAGAATATAACCATTATTCCTATTAACCTTACAGAGACCAAAAACTCACACGCGCAAGTACCCGACTACCTAGCAGGCCTTCAACTATGCAGAAACCAATTGAGCGCAAAACAATTTATAGCGTACATCGCACCCTTGACCACAGTCCATGATATGGAAAACCACCTACTACCCAATTCCCCTTGGGGAGCTCAACTCAGTCTAAATAAAAAAAAAGAAATACTTAAACGACTTTTGCAGTCACGAAGCCTATTAAGAACTGGATCAATGAATAGCTTTTTATCTCCCAATACCCCGCCTGCTACCCAGTTGCGTGAAATCCCTAAACAAACTCAGACTCTTTCAGAAAAAACCAGAAGATTAACTTGATATAGCGCTTATAGCATGATATGTTTCTCATATTGTTTAAATCGTTTAACTAACTATTGATGAGGAGATTAACAATGGGACTGGGCAAACTACCGAAACTAACCCTTACACGCCAACCAGACGACACTGGCCCTAACTTCCAAGTAGGCGCCACACTCAACGACGATACCGATACCTTGGCAATCACAACATTCAGACGAAAATTTACGATTTCGCAAGTCGTTGGTAGCCTAGCAAATACTTTAAGTACAGATCTAGACACTGACGACTTAACGACCACCCTCGCTCAGATTCAAACTACAGATGACGTAATCCAACTGATACGGAAAATTGCGAAAAATAACGATTCTGCGTTCTGGAATATGCAGTTCTTAGCTGTTAATGAATCAATAACAGACATTCGTGAGGATGTTGGCGGAATTATTCCCTCTGATGCTGACTGGACGGATGATGACTCTGATTTTGACGACGCAGCAGCAGTTGTTCCAACAGCAGCAGTTGTTCCTGCAGCAGCAGTTGTTCCTGCAGCAGCAGTTGTTCCTGCAGC
>CAYGPC010000001.1:125856-156174 GCA_964351705.1 uncultured Legionellaceae bacterium | reverse complement strand
CTGCAGCTCCAGCACCTGCTCTAACACCAGCATACCAAGCTGCTGTTGCGCGTTTAAATGCCTCAGAGCAACCTAAAGAAGTGCAAAAAGAAGTATTGTCAGCTAGCAGATACTGCTAGTTAATAATCAATCTAAAAAGGGGCGGGAGGTATAACTTCCCGCCCCTTTTTTTATTCGACGCCCATACCTGTTCGCATCACTTTATTTTTGACTGAAGGAAGAAACTCACAAGCCAAAATCCCAAGGGTTTGAAACAAGGTTGGCTTATTCAAATACTGTGTGAAAGTTCGGGTTTTTTGTTGATCGGAATATCTTGATTCAGCATAATGCGACAGACACGCAATAGATCCTATTTTACTCTGTTCAATTACGCCTAATACCGCTGCTAACTCCATTGCATCACGTAATCCAAGGTTAAATCCCTGAGCGGCTACTGGTGTAAGTGTATTCGCCGCATTCCCAATTAAAACGATACCATGATCGTAGAGTGCACTCGCAAAGATGCTTTTAACTGGATAGGTTATACGTTTATCGATGGCAACAAACTCACCTAGGCGATAACCAAAATAACGTTGCATGGTTTCTAAATAAAGGGGAGCGGTAAAACTCATTGCATGCTCTACATCTTGAGCGGGGGCAATCCAAATACATTTCACACGCTTATCCCCAAAAGGCAGCAGTGCAATAGTACCTGTGTCTAAAAACCGCTCATAAGCAACATTGTCATGTGACTGGTTCAAGCTAATATTACAAGTCACTGCTATTTGATCATAATCGATTGTTGTTGCTGTAATACCCTGCTGTTCGCGTAAAGATGAATAACTGCCATCTGCTGCAACCAGAAGTGCAGCACTTATTGCTTTACCTGATTTAAGCGTAATGGACCATCCATCCTGTTTACTAAGTTGTTCGATCTGCTCTGAAGGAAAAAGCGTTAGATTTTTCACACTCTGAATGCGATTACTGAGCGCAAGGTTTAGTTCATCAGCGTCCATTACTTGGCCTAAAGAATCCACACGCTGAGCCACCGCATCTAAACAAGTAGCGCCAAAATGACCTTGCTTGGACACATGTACTGTTTTGATAGGAGTAGCTCTGGACGATACCTCTGACCATACTTGCAATGTTTGTAGATGTTGAACACTGGTAGCAGACAACGCCAAAGCACGTGCAAAGGCATTCTGTGGCTTCTCTGTTCGAAGAGGTGCTTTGTCAATCAGTGCTACTTTTAGATGGGTGTTCTCAAGTGCACAAGCTAAACTTGCACCAACCAATCCTCCACCAACAATAACAACATCAAATTCCATAAGTTTTAGTATTTTCCATCAACTGCTCAATGCGATCAACCTCTTTCGGCACAGATTGGCTTAATATTTCACAACCTTTTGCAGTCACAAGCACATCGTCTTCTATACGTATACCTATTCCATGCCAGCGTGGATCAACCTCTATGTTCTTATTGGAAATGTACAAACCAGGTTCCACAGTCAACACCATACCTTCTTCTAATTTTCTGGGCTTATTGTTTATTTGGTAAGCACCCACATCGTGTACATCTAAGCCTAGCCAATGTCCACTGCTATGCATGTATAAATGTTTATACGCTTTTTCTTCAATAAGTGCTTTAATCTCACCTTTAAGTATATTTAATTCAACTAAACCTTCTACTAAAACCTCTACCGCTGCTTGTTGCAGTTCCGACCAGAGGGTTCCTGGTTTTATTTTATCAATCACAGCAAGCTGTGCTTTTAACACTAAGTTATATAAAGTTTTTTGATCTTCACTAAACTTTCCATTCACAGGATAGGTACGCGTGATATCAGAAGCGTAATAATCATATTCCCCTCCCGCGTCTACTAACACCAAATCACCTGATTTCAAAGAATCATTATTTTCCACATAATGCAAAGTGCATGCATTTTCACCTCCACCCACTATTGATTGATAAGCAAGCGTTCGAGCACCCATTCGGCAACTCTCATAACTAAAGAGCGCCTCTAATTCATATTCAGGGATCTGGGGTTTACAAGCCTTCATTAATTGGATGTGTGCTTGTGCGGATACTTTAGCAGCTTCACGCATCAGTTCAATCTCAGTAGCACTTTTAATTAAACGTTCCTCTGCAATAAGAGGTAATAGATCCTCTTGAGCCTCAACGCTCATCTCTGCTTTGTTTAGCCAATTGAGAACTTGATTCTCCCAATGAGCACCGTCCTCCATAGATCTAAATATCTGTGTTTTGTCTCTTAATAATTTGACCATTGTGTGATCCAAAAGATCAATAGAATAAGTGCGATCAACCTGCAGCTGTTCTTTAGCCATTTCAGGACCGATACGTTTACCATTCCAGACTTCTGCTTGTGGATCACGTGCCCGACAAAAAAAGATAGACTCACAATTGCCATTTTGATCTTTTACTAGCACCAAAACCGATTGCGGCTCTACAAACCCTGTGAGATAGTAAAAATAACTTGCCTGTCGAAAGGGATACTGCACATCAGCGTTACGAAAAGTCTCAGCTTTCGCACACAGTACCGCTACACTGCCTACTGGCAATTTCTCTGTGATTTTTTTTCTTCTCATTGCGTACTCTTGTTGTGAGATCCTCATACCTGCATCCTTAAAAGAAATCAAACTTACTAAATACCTTGTTCTTACCTTCTATTATTCAATTGACCGCCACCCAAAGTCACTCTATTCTTATAAAAAGGATAGCCTTTGTGAGATCAATTGTGAACAATATGAAAGCAATAGCCGTTAAAGTTTTAAATAAAGAGTTCCAAGTAAACTGTCCGACAGGCTCAGAAGAAGAACTGTTTGATGCAGCACGCTATTTGGATGACAAAATTCGTGAAATACGCAACCACGGCCGAGTGATAGGACTTGAGCGTATGGCCATTATGGCCGCTCTGAATGTCACCAGTGAATTGCTCAAATTACGTGAGCAAAAAGAGTCTGACCACCGTGCCTTGAACGATCGCATAAAACAGTTGCAAAATAAAATCGATGGCGTTTTAATAGAAGACGTTGCTCTGGAATTTGAATAAACCTTTGCACTTTATGGCGATTCTGGTGTATTTGTGAGTGTAATCTTACATCTTGAACCGATAATTTAAAGATAGGGAATAGTCATTGTATCGTGTTGTGCCGCTACCTTTGGTAGAAGGCCTGATCGACAACAGACGGTTCCCACTTGAGCTTTAGGGTTCAAGAAAAATGTTACACAACGGTACTTTGGATGAGCCTCCTAATTCTATGTCAAAAATGTTGAACCAAAAAGATTTGCTCAGACAATCGCTGCGCATTAAACGCCGACAGCTTAATACCTCACAACAGGAAGAGAAATCAAAGCAAATTGCAACTTTAATCCATGATCTAGCTGTTTATCACGATGCAAGAAGCATCGCGGGGTATTGGAGTAACGATGGTGAAATTAACCCAAGTCATATCCTTGAGCAAGCGAACGCACAACAAAAAATCTGTTATCTTCCGATTGTAATTGAAAAATCCAAGCAACTACAATTCGCTCAATATCAAAATAACGATCCCCTGCTCCCCAACCGATTTGGGATCTTAGAGCCTGAACCCACAAGAAAAAAAGCACCTATTTCTGACATCGATCTCATTTTGATCCCCTTAGTTGGGTTCGACAACAATGGGCACCGCGTGGGAATGGGAGAGGGTTATTACGATCAAAGCTTGGCTGAACTTAAAGAAAGTTACAAAACAAAAAAACCCTTTTTACTCGGTCTTGCCTATGAACTACAACGAGTAGACACTCTGCCTACTAATGAATGGGATATTCCATTACACGGGATCTTAACCGAACAACACTTTTATTCCATCTAGGCTGTTGAATAGAGTAAACTCTCTATTCAATTCTAAAAAAGGATATGACCGTGAATTATTGGCTTATGAAGTCAGAACCATTAACTTTCGGAATTGACAATTTGAAAAAATGTCGAAAACAAACCGATCATTGGGAAGGCGTTCGTAATTATCAAGCACGCAATTTTATGCGAGATCAAATGAAGGTGGGTGATCAGGCCTTTTTCTATCATTCCAATTGCGACGAACCTGGCATCGTAGGGGTTATAGAAATTGTAAAGGAATCTCATCCTGATTTTACTGCACATGATCCAGAGTCCAAATACTACGATCCCAAAAGCACTAAAGAAAAACCGCGCTGGTTTATGGTGAGCGTTCAGTTTATTAAAAAATTCTCTTCTACCATCTCATTGAAAAAATTAAAAACCTACTCCTCACTTGAAGGTATGACACTTTTGAAACCAGGGAATCGCCTCTCTATTACACCTGTTTCGAAGAAAGAATGGCGCTTTATTCTTTCCTTAGCCAAGGAAACCACATGAATCAAGCCGATCAAAAAAAGGCAGCCGCTGCAGCTGCACTGGAATATCTGCCTGAAAATGCCATTCTAGGTATTGGCACAGGTTCAACTGTACAATACTTTATTGAATGTTTGAGCACTATAAAACATAATATTTCTGGGGTGATTGCCAGTTCTGAAGCTACGGCAAAACAGCTTAAATTTCTTGGCATTCCAATACTTGATCTCAATACGGTTTCAGAGCTGCCGATATACATTGATAGTGCCGATGCCTATAATACATTAGGACAATTAGTCAAAGGTGGAGGTGGCGCACTGACACGGGAGAAAATTTTAGCAACCGCTGCTCAAGAATTCATTGTCATCGCAGATGAATCTAAAGAAACCAAACAGTTTGGTGAGTTTCCTATTGCCGTGGAAGTGCTCCCTATGGCACGCAGCCTAGTTGCTCGTGCAATCGTGAAGCAGCAAGGCACACCACGCTATCGTGAACATGTCATCACTGATAACGGTAACATCATCCTAGACATTCACCACTGGCCAATCACCGATCCCATGGCACAAGAACAATGGCTCAACAGTCTCCCCGGTGTCGTTGAGAATGGTTTGTTTGCCCAACGCACAGCGGATCGTTTACTTATTGGTACCGCAAAAAAAGGTGTACGTTCACTCACCCCCTAATAAATAAGTTATAAAGCTTATTTTCAGCAAGATCACACCATTCCTCATATACTATAGAAAGGTAGTCTGAGCTCATAACAGTAAAGTAGTTTATTGAATAACTTTACTTCGACTTATTCTTCCGGTATGATTGCAAAAAAAAACTGAGGATCCAACATGTCAAACAGTACTCCACAATTTGGAAAATGGCGTTCATTTTTTTGGCCTATCCACACCCATGAACTTAAAAAATTACTGCCAATGTTGGGTATGTTCTTCTTCATTTCGTTTGTTTACAGTATTCTGCGTAATACCAAAGACGCGCTATTAATCACAGCCCCCGGCTCAGGTGCAGAAGCCATTCCTTTTTTGAAAGTGGGTGGCGTCGTACCTGCTGCCATTATTTTTATGCTTGTATATGCAAAGCTTAGTAATATTTTAAGCAAGCCAAAGTTGTTTTATGCAACCATTCTTCCTTTTATGCTCTTTTTTGTTTTATTTGCAACCGTTTTATACCCAGCAAAAGACTTCCTACACCCAACTGATCTTGCCGATCAACTTGAACTGGCCCTCCCTGCGGGGTTCTCGGGTTTAGTTGCAACGTTTCGCAATTGGACATATTCCTTATTCTATATTTTTTCTGAACTTTGGGGCAGCTTTGTGCTTTCTCTATTGTTCTGGGGCTTTGCAAATGATATTACAAAAGTCACCGAGGCAAAAAGATTCTATGCACTGTTTGGCTTAGGTGCCAATATTGCACTTATGGTTGCGGGTCCTGCGGCTAAATACATTGCTAATTTGCAAACGGATGCCTCGTTATCTATGGATCCTTGGCAAACACCAATTAACTATCTAATGGGCGTCTCTTTTGCCAGTGGGATCTGCATTATGTTTATTTATCGTTGGATCAATAGGCATGTATTAACTGATCCAGAGTTCTATGAGCAAGCAGAACAAAAAAGTGTGAAGAAGAAAAAGCCAAAAATGTCGATGAAAGACAGTTTTAAGTTTTTAGCCAACTCTCGCTATATTCAATGCATTGCTATTCTTGTACTGACGTATAATATCGCCATCAACTTATTAGAAGTCACCTGGAAAAGCCAACTTAAATTACTCTATCCCATACAATCTGAATATCTAAGTTTCATGGGCACCTATTCAACCATACTAGGTGCGACCACAATCTTCATGTTGCTATTTGTCTCAAGTAATTTGCTACGACGTTTTGGCTGGGCAATCACTGCGTACGTCACGCCTATTGTTTTACTTCTTACTGGGATCGGATTTTTTGGTTTTATTATCTTTAAAGATCAGCTTTCACCCTTAATTATTGGTTTTGGTTTGAGCCCATTATTGCTCGCAGTTATTTTCGGCACTATCCAAAATATCATGAGTAAATCCGCCAAATATTCTTTGTTTGATCCCACCAAAGAAATGGCTTATATCCCACTGGATCAAGAGTCGAAGGTGAAAGGTAAAGCAGCCATTGATACCGTAGGTGCGAGATTAGGAAAAGCCGGTGGTTCTGGAATTCAACTCGGATTAATTACCATTTTTGGTTCTTTAGCAGCGGTTACGCCGTATATAGGTGTTATTGTATTGTTTATCATTCTAGCTTGGTTATGGGCCATACGAGAATTGGATCGCCGTGAGTTTAAAGCTGTAGAAAAAGCTGAATAGACTTGCTATGCTATTCTCCTAAGTAATGCACTGGTAATTCGAGGGAGAGTAGCATGGGTCGTTTAAAAGATAAGCTAAAAAAGGAAGCGAATAGGGTAACGAAACAGGTGAGTGCTGAAGCACATCGTGCTGAAAAGAAAGCCAGACCTGTTGTTAAAGAAGCTGCACATGAACTCGAAAAAAAAATACGCCCCTTAGCACAAGATCTCAAAAACTTTGAGCAAAGAAACAAAGCAGGAGCCAAGCACGCTAAAGATGATGCCTGTGAAGAATTAAGACATTTTGAAAGAAAGCATCGTGACACTTTAAAATCTGTTAAGAAGCAAACCTCCAGAACACTCGACGATGCTAAAGTTGCCTTAAAAGCTGGCAGAAAAGAAGGTAAGTCAGCAGTAACACAACACCATTTAGACATACTGGATGATAATGGTAACGCACAAATCCATCGCGCAGTGCTTGAAGGAGACGAATTTGCACTCAATCGCCTTCTTGTAAAGGGTTGCAATATCGATCTAAGAAATGGAGATGGTCAAACCGCTTTGGTTTTAGCTGTCAATAACAGCCGAATGAGAATGGCAAACAATCTACTCCACCTTGAAAAAGCAGATAGACAACCTTTAGAAGCACTCGATCATACAGGACAAAACTGTTTACACCATGCGGTTCAACGCGCAGATATGGATGCTATACAATTTCTGTTAAAAACAGGGGTTTCTACAGCAATTTCTAGTAAGCACGGCCTAACTGCTATAGAAATTGCAGCAACTAACGGTTCCAGTGATATTGCTGTTTTACTCGTCGGGTATATCCAATCCGAACCTAGTAGCCCTGAAATACTTAATCAAGCACTACGCGCTGCGAAACAAAATGATCATACTGAAGTTTTCAATGCTATCGCTAAAGAAGTGAGTAAAGAACCAACACTACTAGTGTTTAGTCGATCCCATGCTACACGCACAGACGAACCATTAACTGACTTTAGACCATCGCCTCGATAAAGAAGTGGTCCACTGTAAAATTGCTTAATTATTCCCTTTTACAATAGAAATATTGTCAAAGGGGGTATCTTCAATTTGCGCTTTCTTTAGAAATCTTACCAATTGATTTAGCAATGGTATCGCACATAACGCATACGAACACTTAAATACGTAATACAAAACAGCAAGTTTTAACAAAGCTATTGGTTCTAGAATAGTATAGAAGGCCAAAGGCACAAACAATGCTGTTTCTGCAGCTTCACCAACCCAGCTTCCACATATTGCCCTGATCCAAAAACGCCGATGTTGCTTTAACCAAACGATCAAATAAGCATTCAGCAACTCACCCACACAATAAGCAAACACAGAAATAAACATCAAACGGCTCGAACGCTGCAATACCTGACTATAGGCCTCATTTAATTCCCATGAACTTAATGCAGGCAGTGATAAAGTAAATTGACACATTAGTGCCATAAAAATGTTACACAGCATTCCCATCCAAATAACTTGACGGGAACGTGCAAATCCATAGACTTCAGTTAAGGCAGCGCCCAATAAATAGGTTAAAGGAAACAGGAGTAATCCTGCAGGAATAACCACCGTCCCTATTAATAAAGGTTTTTCAGAAAGAATGTTCGCTGTGAGCAAGACAGTCACAAAACCCATTGCTAACAGCGGATAATAATCGCGCTTTTTCATTAGGCAATTTTAGGTTCTAAGCGGCCTTCCGCATAATAGGCTGACATCTGCTCTAGTGTTGCTGGCTTGATCTTCTTAGCCCATCCAGCTGTGCCAAAGGCTTCGTAACGCGCTTTACAGATCTCAAACATTGCATTTTTAGCTTCCATATTATATTTCCGCGGATCAAATTCCGCTGGGTTTTGTGCGAGATATTGGCGAATAGCACCGGTTGCAGCAAGACGTAAATCAGTATCAATATTGATTTTACGCACACCATGTTTGATCCCTTCTTGGATCTCAGACACTGGAACACCATATGTTTCAGCGATATCTCCACCGTGTTCATTGATAATAGCCAAGAGATCTGCTGGCACTGATGAGGAGCCATGCATCACAAGATGTGTATTAGGAATACGTTTATGTATTTCCTTAACACGATCCATAGCCAACACATTACCGGTTGGTGGACGCTTGAATTTATAGGCACCATGACTTGTCCCTATTGCAATTGCTAAAGCATCTACTTGAGTTGCACGCACAAAATCAGCTGCCTGTTCTGGATCGGTTAACAGCATCTCTTTGGTTAACGTGCCCACTGCCCCTGAGCCATCTTCGGGTGCTGCGGTACCTGATTCAAGCGATCCTAAACAGCCTAGTTCACCTTCTACCGACACACCTCGTTGGTGTGCAAGTTCAACCACTTGCTTGGTCACATCAATATTGTATTCATAGCTTGAAGGTGTTTTCATGTCTGCTTCTAATGATCCGTCCATCATTACCGAACTAAAACCTAATTCCATTGAACTGAGGCAAACATCGGGCGATGCACCATGGTCCTGATGCATGCAAATTGGGAGTTCCGGAAACTCTTCGCTCGCAGCCAAAATCAAATGACGCAAAAAACGTGAGCCTGCGTATTTTCTAGCACCCGCGGAGGCTTGTATAATCACTGGACTTTCTGTGATACTGGCTGCTTCCATCACCGCACGGATCTGTTCAAGATTGTTCACATTAAACGCTGGGATCCCATAATCATGCTCTGCTGCGTGATCGAGTAATTGTCGTAATGTAATTAAGTTCATACTTCTTTTCCACCTTATACTGTTCTGATCTTCATGGTATTAGCACCACCACTGTCTCCTAGATTGCTACCATTGGTTACAATCACTGAATCTCCTTTTTGAAGAGCGCCTCTCTCTACTAAGCAGTCTATCGCAGCTTGTTGTACTACTTCCATAGCTTGTTTAGTCACATCAAATTCAGTTGGGTAAACACCCCGATATAGAGTCATACGCCCTCGCGCTTCAGGGTTTCGACTCAAACCATAAATAGGGATCCCCGATCGAATACGAGACATCCATAATGGAGTTGATCCTGTCTCTGTCAAAGCAATGATTGCTTTCGTATCCACATGGTTAGCGGCATACATTGCCGCCATTGCGATGGTTTCATCTACACGTGTGAACCGACATTCCAAGCGATGTTGCGAAACCTGGGTGATTTTTTGACGCTCAGCTGCTAAACAAATTTCATTCATGACTTCAACTGTTTTATCAGGAAAGTTACCAGTAGCCGTTTCTGCTGACAACATCACCGCGTCTGTTCCATCTAGTACCGCATTCGCCACATCAGACACTTCAGCCCGCGTAGGCACTGAGTTATGTATCATGGTTTCCATCATTTGCGTTGCCGTAATAACCGCTTTATCTAAAGATCGCGCCCGTGCGATGATCCGTTTTTGGACTGCAGGTAATTCTGCATAGCCCAATTCAACACCCAGATCCCCACGCGCAACCATGACACCATCTGAACTTTCTATAATTTCATCTAAGCACTCTATCGCTTCTACACGTTCAATTTTAGCAATTACACCCGATCGACTTCCCGCTTTGTTCAGTAAATCACGAGCATCATGCATATCTTGTGCTGAGCGCGGAAAGGAAATCGCTACATAATCCGCATTCATAGTAGCTGCAAATTTAATATCTTTACGATCTTTAGGCGTTAAAGATTCAGCACTTAAGCCACCACCACGGCGATTAATACCTTTGTGATCGGATAATGGCCCCCCAAGCTTTACAACACAATGTACCTTTTTGCCTTCTATTTTTTCTACCAGTAAAACAATTAATCCATCGTCTAATAGCAAAGTATCCCCCGGGTAAACCTCCTGTGGAAGTGGCTTATAATCAATGCCAACACAAGTCTGTGTACCTGCCTCTGTAGGTAGATCTGCATCAATCACAAAAGGATCACCTGGCTTTAATTCAATTTTACCTTCTTGGAAGCAAGCGATCCGTATCTTAGGTCCTTGCAAATCGATGATAATACCAACCGTTTTATTTAACTCCAATGCACAAGCACGTGTCGCCACAATCCGTTCTTGATGCCGAGATTGTACGTCATGTGAGAGGTTCACCCGAACCAAATCAACTCCAGCGGCAATCATACGCTTCAACACGCCAGGCGCATCTGTTGAAGGACCTAGGGTCGCAATAATTTTAGTGCGTTTTAACACAACGATATCCTTAATTACTCTATATTTATATTTAGTATAATCGCTTCTAGTCTACTACGAATGTCTCTTTTGTCACTACTGTTGTTTTGTTACCCAACTATTTACTATACAGACCGAGCGCAGGCAACTCTCTTCCTTCTAAAAACTCTAGAAAAGCACCCCCACCGGTAGAGATATAAGAGATCTGTTCTCGCACGCCATATTGTTCAATGGCCGCAACGGTTTCCCCGCCGCCGGCTAGTGAAAATGCTGAACTCTTAGCAATGGCTAAAGCTAACCGTTTTGTCCCATGTGCAAAAATTGGCATCTCAAAAACACCCAATGGACCATTCCAAATGATCGTCTTAGCTTTTTCCATCAATGTCGCATAATATTCACAAGTTTTAGGACCTATATCTAAAATTCTATCTTCTTCACCTATATTCTCTAGTCTGCAAGTATGCGCTTCAGACTTAGGAGAAATTTCTTGAGCAACAACAACATCTTGCGGTAAAATAAGTGCTACACCTTTTTCAGCTGCTTGTTTAATAAACACTTTAATTGCTTCAGCTAATTCAGGTTCTGCTAGAGAGCGTCCTATTGCATAACCTTGAGCACTCAAAAATGTGTTTGCCATGCCTCCACCTACAATAAGCGTGTTTACTTTGTCTAATAGAAAGGTCAACACCTGAAATTTATCCGATACCTTAGCACCCCCTACAACCGCAATCACTGGTTCCTGAGAAGATTGAAGTGCTTGTTCCAAAGCAGAAACTTCTGCCATAACTAAAAAACCTACTGCACGCTGTGCAATCAGCCTAGCCATGCCAGTTGTAGAGGCCTCGGTACGATGTGCACAAGCAAAAGCATCAAAAATAAAAACATCCGCTAATGCTGCCATTTTTTCAGCTAGAGTAGGAGAGTTTTCTTTTTCACCTTTGTTTAATCGAACATTTTCGCATAAAACAATTTCACCTGGAGAAATTGGAAAACCTGACAGCCATTTTTTTACAAAACGAACTGGATGTTGTAGCAATTGTTGAAGACGTTTGGCAACAGGCTCTAGAGAATATTTTGCCTCACTCGATCCAACAGGAGGTCTTCCTAAGTGAGACAATAAAAAAATTCTTGCCTTTGCTTGAAGCGCAAATTGAATACTAGGTAATGCAGCACGCAAACGCGCGTCATTCAAAATCTCACCATTGCGCATAGGCACATTAAAATCAACACGCAAGCAAACCCGTTTATTTTCAAGTTCGCAATGCTCTATTGACTTCAGATGCATCAATTTATCTTTGCTAAGGTGACAGCTGTATCTAACATACGATTAGAAAAGCCCCATTCATTATCGTACCAAGCAAATATTTTCACTAGCTTATCCATCACTTTAGTTTGTGTTGCATCAAAAATGGAAGAAGCGGGATTATGATTGAAATCAATTGACACCAGAGGTTTCTCATTGATTGCTAGAATGCCAGACAACCGGCCATTTGAAGCTGATTTAAGCAATGCATTTATTTCATCTACAGAGGTTTGCTTAGACATTGTCAAACTCAAATCGACCAAAGAAACATTCACTACAGGCACGCGAATAGCCAAACCATCCAACTTGCCCTTTAACTCAGGCAACACCAACCCAACCGCTGCAGCAGCACCTGTTTTGGTTGGAATCATAGACTGAGTCGCAGAGCGTGCACGCCGAAGATCGCTGTGATACACATCTGATAACACTTGATCGTTTGTATAGGCGTGAATAGTCGTCATAATTCCATTTTCGATACCAATAGCCTCATGCAAGGGTTGAACCAAAGGTGCCAGACAGTTGGTTGTACAAGAAGCATTGGAAACCACTCGATCTTTTGCTGTCAATGTCTGCTCATTAATACCATACACAATGGTAGGCAAGTCACTTCCAGCAGGCGCTGAAATAAGCACTTTTTTAGCTCCACCCTCTAAATGTGCACTTGCTTTTGCTTTACTAGCAAAACAACCGGTACATTCCAAAACAACATCAATCTCTAAGTCTTTCCATGGAAGTTTTGCAGGTTCACGTTCAGAATATACTTTAATTATATCCCCGTTGATGTTTAAGTCATCGCCCACAACTGAAACTTCTCCAGAAAAAATACCGTGGGTTGAATCGTATTGAGTAAGGTGAGCATTGGTATGGGGATCCCCTAAATCATTAATGGCAACGACCTTGATTTCATCTGTACGCCGGTATTCATATAAAGCACGCACAATATTTCGACCAATGCGTCCATACCCATTAATTGCAATTTTAACTGTCATTAGTGTGCCCTTCCTTTGCTAATAATTTTTCACTTACGGTAATAATATTTTCAACTGTCATACCTAAGGATCCTAAAACAATAGAGCCTGGCGCAGACTCTCCATACCGATCAATACCCACTACCGCACCTTCTAATCCTACCCATTGATACCAATAATTAGTCACACCCGCCTCAATAGCTACTCGTGCTTTTACTTTAGGCGGCAATACCTCCTGTTGGTAGTCTAAATCTTGTGCCATAAAAACATCCACTGAAGGGAATGACACTACTCGCACTTGAAAACCTTTTTCAGTTAAAACTTTAGCGGCTTGCATGGCTATTTCTACTTCAGATCCAGTAGCCATAAGTAGAATATCGATTGTTTTTTCACAATCTAGTAAAATGTACCCCCCTTTAGCAATATTCTTTATTTGTATCGGAGTTCTTTTTTGATGAACTGTTTTTTGCCTTGATAAAACTAAGCTCGTTGGGCCTGAAGTGCGCTGCAGTCCACATGACCACGCTATTGCTGCTTCACTCCCATCGCAAGGACGCCAAACAGACATATTTGGCATAATTCTCAATGAAGACAGGTGTTCAATAGGCTGATGCGTGGGCCCATCTTCACCTAAAGCAACAGAATCATGGGTATAGACAAAAATAACACGTTGCTTCATCAGAGCACTCAATCGCACAGCGTTTCGAGCATAATCTAAAAAAGTTAAAAAGGTGCCGCCATATGGAATAAAGCCTCCATACAACGCTAGTCCATTCATGATCGCAGACATACCAAATTCCCGCACACCATAATGCAAATAATTTCCTGCAAAATGTTTACGCTCAATAGACTTTGAGTGTGAACAAAAAGTTGCGTTGGATTCGGACAGATCGGCTGAACCTCCTAGTAACTCTGGCATCTCTTTAACTAATACCTCAAGTACGCGCTGAGAGGCTTTCCGAGTAGCTATATTCTCATCAGGGAACTCTGCTGCTAATTGATGTATTTTATCAATGACATCTTTTGAAACTTCACCTTTTTGGCGACGGGTAAACTCCTGCGCTAATTCTGGATAAGCCTTTGCATATAAAGAAAATTTTTCTTGCCACTCTTTTTCTACTTGTTGCCCCTGGGCTGTCGCGTCCCATGCGTGTTGAACATCTTCGGGGATCTCAAATGGCGGATATGGCCAATCTAGCTCTCTACGCGCCGCTGCAATTGTAGCTGCTCCAAGAGGTGCACCATGTGCTTTAGCTTGGTTAGCCACTAATGTCCCATAACCAATCGTGGTTTTACACGCAATCAAACTAGGTTTATCTGTTTCACTCTGTGCCACCTGAATAGCCGATTGAATAGCTTCTGTATCATGCCCATCAATCGTTTGCACTTGCCAACCATAAGCTGTAAAGCGTTGTAAAGTGTCATCCTTACACCAATCAACGATCTTGCCATCAATAGAAATTCCATTGTCATCCCAAAAAACAATCAACTTACCTAAACCTAGCGTGCCGGCTAAAGAAGAAGCTTCGTGGGATATTCCTTCCATTAGACACCCATCACCTACAAAACAATAGGTATAGTGATCCACAATGGAATGATCAGGACGGTTAAACGTGGTGGCTGTGAGTTTTTCAGCCAAGCTCATACCAACCGCATTGGCCAAACCTTGGCCTAGTGGACCAGTGGTGGTTTCAACACCAGGAGTTACTCCATACTCAGGGTGACCTGGTGTTTTAGAATGTAGTACTCGAAATTTTTTTAAATCATCGATTGAAAGCGCATATCCTGTTAAATGTAATACCGCATACAGTAACATCGAGCCATGCCCGTTAGAGAGCACAAATCGATCACGATTTGGCCAATTAGGATCACTTGGGTTATGTTGTAAGAAACTTCTCCATAAAACTTGGGCTATATCTGCCATGCCCAATGGCATGCCTGGATGACCCGATTGCGCTTTTTCTACGGCATCCATGCTTAAAACGCGCAAAGCATTGGCAAGTTGAACATCAGAAGACATTGTAAGTCCTTTAACTAAAACCAGGGTTATTGAACAATCTTTATCTTGGAATTGTAACACTCTTTGTATAAACGAGCATCTGCAACACGTTTGGTCTTGAAACAGCAGATTATTTGCGCAAAAATTGTTTTACCGATATAATACAGTCCCATGACTAAAGCTATTTACTCCCCCGTAGGCACTTCATCTCTGGAAATCTGGGAAGGCGCCTTTTGGAAAATTATTTCTTGCGCGTGTTTTGCAGGTATTAATGGCATTGTCCGCTATCTTTCGAGCGGAAGCATTGAATCTGAAATCGCTCCACTCTCCGTTTATGTGATCTTACTGATACAAAATATAATTGGGACTGCAATTTTACTGCCTTTCGCTTTGAAATCTGGATTTCAAGATCTGCGCACTCAAAATACCTCGCTTCATCTCTTGCGTGTGATCACCGCTGTATTGGGAGTCGCACTCTGGTATCTAACGCTCAAAGTCATGCCAATAGCAGAAGGCATAGCGCTCACCTTTACTGGCCCCATTTTCACCATACTAGGTGCATGGTTCTTCCTGAAAGAACACATTGGACCACAACGATTACTTGCTATTCTACTCAGTCTTGCGGGTGCTTTTATGATTTCAAGACCTGATCTTGCTTTCCGTGAAGGAACCAGCGCCATCGGTTTAGCTGTACTCTTACCACTTTCATCTGCAATGGTTTTAGCATTTAGTAAACTGCTAACACGGAAATTAGCATCCGCTGGAGAAAAACCTGTTACACTTGCAACGTATTTACTTTTACTCATGACACCTTTCTCTCTTCCACTTGCATTATATGAATGGACTCCACCAACTCTCCAACACTGGCCTTGGCTTATCTTAATGGGCGTGCTTGCAGCTTTTTCACACTTTGCATTCAGCAAAGCTTATCAGTTAGCCGAAGTTACTTTCTTAGCGCCGTTAGGATTAATAAAACTACTCCTTGGCGCTTTAATTGGATATGTCGTTTTTCAAGAATTTCCAACAACATGGTCTCTGTGGTTAGGTATCAGTATTATTTTATTGAGCATCCCTCTACTTTCTAAAGATCTACGTTAACATGAGAGAAATTCGACTTTTTCAAAAAAAAATACTCCCCCTCCGAGAAGTAATAGCACTGGATGAAAATGCTTCACACCGATTGATCCATGTTTTGCGAAGCAAACAAAATGATCCAATTACTCTATTTAATGATGATGGGTATGATTACCAAGGAACCATTCAGCAAATCACACGAAAAAAAGTAGAAGTATATCTTACCCAGAAAAAACATGTCTCACTTGAGTCACCTCTTGCTATTCACTTAGGACAGGTTATCTCTAAAGGCGAAAAGATGGATTGGGTCATTCAAAAAGCAACTGAACTGGGTGTCACTGACATTACCCCTATCTTATCAGAACGAAGTTTGTCCAAAATAGAACGACTACAAAACAAAATGGAGCATTGGTTCAAAATTGCCTATCAGGCCTGTGAACAATGTGGTCGCGCCATTATCCCAACAATCCATTTACCTCTACCTTTAAACAAATGGCTTGCGCATCGCCCGGAATCGACACTCTTGATCCTCGATCCACATGCGGATCGCTCAATACAAGATCTCACCCTTTCTACTTCTATTGCTTTGTTGATCGGCCCTGAAGGGGGCTTTAGCGAAGCGGAAATCGCCTCTACAATACCCAAGTTCACACCCATACGCTTTGGACCTCGGATCCTAAGAACGGAAACTGCCGCAATCGCCGCGCTCAGCGTTTTACAAGCTAAGATCGGCGATCTAACTTAATAATACGTGCACCTTCTCGTTTACCATGGTCAAAAGCTCACAAAATGAATGGTCAATATTGGATTAGCAACCTCATCATTTTTCAATACACTGAGCACGTTACATCGAAATTGGATTTTGCAGGTGCAAGGATGCACATGAGGGCAATGATGTCCGGCCACACCCAACGAACGCAGGGAGCGCTCGTTGGGTGACCATTTCTACTCAGACGCTTCTTCGTCATCAAGAGCCTTAAAGTCTACCACCGAGTTACGCAGATCCGTAGTAAACCGAGCAAGATCTCCAATTAAATCAACTGTAGTCATTGTACCTGAGGCTGTTTTCTTAGAAATATCCTTCACATCGTTCATGATCCGTGAAATTTTTCCAGACACCCTTGCCTGTTCACTTGCTGAAGAGGAGATGTTTTGAATTAAATCCGAAAGTCTGGTAGAAACTGTCTCAATTTTTTCCAGGGTCGAGCCTGCGTCTTGAGCAGAATGCACTCCCTCTGAAACTTGTGATTTTGTTTGATCCATGGCAACGATCACTTGATTAGTGTCCGTTTGAATTGACCGTACTAAAGAACCGATCTCTTTCGTTGCATAACTCACTTTTTCAGCTAATCGTTGTACTTCATCAGCCACAACTGCAAATCCTCTTCCTGCTTCTCCCGCCATCGCAGCTTGAATAGAAGCATTGAGGGACAAAATATTCGTTTGATCAGCAATCCCATCAATTAAGGAAACAATTTCTCCAATTTCCTGCGAACTATCACTTAAACGCCGCATGTAATTCGATGTTTCTTGAATTTGTGTTTGGATCCGCTCCATACCACTAATCGTTCCACGAACCATTTTACCACCTTCGCCGGCAATATTAACGGAATCTAAAGCAACCGTTGCCGATTCTGCGGCATTCGTAGACACCAGTTCAATTGAACTAGCCATCGAATTTACTGAAGCTGTAATTTCAACAATTTCCTGCGCCTGGTTACCGCTTGAAACAGCCAATTCTTTGGTTAAATGTTGAGCGCTGAGCGCCGCTTCTGAAACAGAATTGGCGGTTCGACCGATACGATACACAAGCCGTCGTAACGTATCCAGAGCATAAGAAAAGCTCTCTGGAATATATTGCTTCTCTGTTCCCCCTGAACCATCGTCCTTTTCAATTAGTAATTTCCCTTTAGCAATATCGGGGAGTTGTTTCAACAGTTTATCAATTTCAAGCTGCATAGCCTGATTAATCTTCTCTGTTGTTCTAAGATGTAATGCATTCTCTTTTCTAAATAAATAGGTCGACACTCCCAAGAGAGCCAATGATAACACACCTAAAAAGTAGGAAAGAAATTCCATGCCTCTATTATTTTTAGGGAAATTCACATAGGCTTCCTGCAAGCTATCTGCAAGGCTTGAGAGCATTGGACTGGAGCTAAACACTTCACTAGCAGAGCTATCTACTTTTGCCACAATAAGACTATTCTGGCTCACAGCATCAACACTATCTCGCACTTGCTGAGCACGATTTTCAATCTCCTTAAACTGTGCTGCCATAGATGCTTGAATACCATTGTTTTGTGTTAACTCTATATTCTCAAAGAAAGATTTCATTCTTAAGGGAAGTGTTCTACGAAAGCTTGAATCACTGGTCGTTGATTTTCGTATATCCAATAAAACACTTTCAATCAAACCAACCTGTCTCGCAATCATAGAAATCCTTTTATCTGAAAGCGATCCTGTTTCAACATCTTGTAAAATACTCCAGTAAACACTTTGCATCTGAACCAAATTGTTTTCCAAACGATCTTCAGCCATATTTAAATTAACAATAACTGCTTGATTGTTTAGAATATCATTGATGCGTGGCTTAACAAGGGCCCAAGTACTCATAAATTGTGATAATTCATTAGCACGAATGCTTTCTGGGCTTTGTGGTAGAACCAATTTTTGATCAACTGTTCGTCCATTCTTCAAATACCCAACCTGTTCATCGATAGTTTTGTAGGCAGCTTTCAAAGCATCAAAACTGGACTCACTTTTTGCAGAAACTGCCTCAGCTGCATATTCAGCGAGATCTTCAGTAATTACCCTCATCTCTGTCGCATGTGCAATGTATTGATGAAAGGAATGCTGCTCCTTGTTGGTATACCAAAAGACAACAATTGTTGAAAAAATCAAAAGAATCAGTAATATTCGAATCGATTCCCTTAAAAAGCCTAGTGTTTTCTTCATTGTCATACCCTCCATTAATTCTTATAGCACTATTTGTCTAAACCATTGTAAGCGAGACGGCAGCGCATCAATCATTTTCCAAAGGCTTACAAGGTTTGGAACTAGCACATATTCACTTTGAATTTTCACTTCCATAATGTATCTAGGATTATCTTCGGGAAACTGAGTAACAATTTTAACTCCATCCTCAACCACGTGATGTAATTTTGGCACTCCCTGTAAAACGACTCCAAAAAAAGGATATTTATTCGTTTTTTCAGCTTGATTATCTTCTTGTACCTTTTGAGCTCTATTAACAACAGCAATATAGAGCTTCTGACTGGCATCCCTTTCTTCTTTGGCCTCTGAAGAATTCCAAGCAAGATGTGATCCAATTTTTTCCAGATAGGTCAATGGGATATTAATTCCTCTCCATGTCAAAATACCTTCCAACCACTCAGGAACATCTGATACCTCTTTAGGTTTTTCATATGAAATAATTTCGGCCACAGCTGAGGAAGGCAAAACCAAGCTTTTGTCTTTCACTGGTAACAACAAACACGGTAGATTAATAGCCATTAACGCTTCCCTAATAAATTTTCAATCATTTCTAATAGCTCTGATTCTTGGTAGGGCTTTTTAATGAATTTATCTACACCAAGCCGCATCGCGCGACTACGTTGTTCATCACCTACACAAAACGTGATCATGATAATAGGTATCTTTGTGCAACTTGGATCATTACGTATTTTTTCGGCAAATCCAAAACCATCCATTCTAGGCATTTCAAGATCAAGTAGAATAATGTCTGGCTTTTCTTCTGCTACCTTATCAATCCCATCTAACCCATCTTTCGCTGTTGTCACTCGATAGTGATTTCGTTCCAAGAAATTTTTTGTAACCGTTCGAATTGTAATAGAATCATCCACAACAAGAATAAGAGGAAGTTTTGCTTCCTGTGTGCGTGCTTCTGCTGCTTCACTGGTTTTTTTGATTCCTCGGGAAGTAATAGAATAAACATCTAGAATAACAACAACTCTTCCATCTGCAAGTAAGGTTGCTCCACTAAAAATATCCATTAATTTAAACTGTGGTCCCAAACTTTGCACCGCGACTTCCTGACTGCCTGACAAGGAATCGACTAACAATGCTGAATTATAATCCTCGAAATTAGATAGTAAGACAGGTAAGTTTTCTTTCACATTTGAAAATATGGGTTTATCTAAAACACCTAATGCTGCTCCTAAATATTTTAAATTATACTCTCTATTGCCATAGTAAATAATGGGGGAGTTTTTGTTTAGGTACTCTTTAACCTGATTAATATTTAACCAAATGACCCGTTCTACATTAGACAATAATATTCCATAAGTTTCACCTTGAACCGTAACTAGAAGCGAACGATTCATGGAAGTAGTAAAAGGTAGGCGAATGGTAAATTTTGTACCTTTTCCTTCTTTAGATTCAATGGTAAGGTTGCCACCCAATCCTTTAACCACTGTGTTTACCACATCCATCCCAACACCGCGACCTGAGATTTCACTCACTTCCTCTCGTGTCGAAAATCCAGGTTCAAAAATAAATCTTAGAACTTCTTCTTCAGAAAGCACTTCCTCTGCTGAAGCCATTCCCAATTTTACAGCTTTTCTTCTAATAGCGTCTAAGCTGATCCCTGAACCATCGTCACTGATTTCAATACAAACTTGATTTCCAATACGAAAAAACCGAACATTGATCTTACCAATCTCAGATTTTCCTGCCTGTTTCCGCAATACTGGTGCTTCTACTCCATGATCAATAGCGTTGCGCAATAAATGCTCTAAAGATGGAATCACATTTTCAAGCAAATTTCGATCGATCTCACCTTCTGACTCAAGCACGTTAAAATCAATCTCTTTTTTTAACTCTCCAGCCACCTGTCTTGCAATTCGCCCTAATCGTGGCACAACGCTACTGAAGGTAATCATGCGAGTATCCACCAGTCTGTCCTGCAACTCAAGTTCGATACGTGATTGTTGTGAGAGTAAGGATTCAATATTTGAATGCAGTTGCGACAACCCTTTACACAAGTCAATCAATCCCATGATTTCTGAAGTAATGGGTAAATCTGCTGTTTGTGCAGTGGAGCGTAATTTTTCCTGTAACGACTTTGTTACTCGAACCATTTCGGTAACTTGCAAATTAAAACTATCTACATGATGACTTAGATTTACCCGCATAATATTATTTTCGATGGAAAGCTCATTGAGCTTTTCCAACAAGTCAGCACGAACTTTCATCAGTTCATTAGACGAAGTATCAGATTTCTTATTTTCAGGTTTTACTTCTATCTTGTTTTCTTCTTCAACTATGGGTTTTTGTTCAAGCGCGGATTCTGAAACTGGTGCACCCTCAGCTTGTTTATATTTCTCTAATAAATCATCAACTCCAGGCGGGGATTCTTTCTTTGCTAATGCTTCTATAATTTGAACCATTCTATCTTGACCAGCACACACGAGATCATAGGTACTGCGATCAGCTACGGCATCTTCGGCTAAAAATATCTCACATAAACTCTCTAATTCATGAGCAAGCGCACTTAATGGCGGCTGATTCACCATGCGAGCACCACCCTTTAAAGTATGCAAATCACGCTTTAAATCTGCGAATGGCGCTTTATTCGTAAGATCTGCAGACCACACCTGAACAGCAGATGAAATAGCGTCTAAAAGATCTCCCGCTTCTTCTAGAAAAATATCTAATAATTCTTGATTATCGTCTTCTTCGCTCATAACTTTACTTTATACTTCCATTTTAGAAGAGAGAATGTGATAAAATTTTGGCTCATCGATAATCGATGAGAAATCCATAATGATCCATGGCTCATAATTTCGTTCAAACGCATTCTTCGTGTAGGGTAAATACTTTCCAATTTCTGGTATTTCCTCAGCCTGCTTTAATTCCGATGAGAAAAATCGTTCTATCCCAAGCACTTGCTCAACCGCAAAGCCATAAAGAACATTTTCAATGTTAACCACCAAAATTCGGCTTGATGAATCATGCTTATGACATTGTTTTGTTACAAATCCCTGAAGATCTGTTACTGGAAGTAGTCGGCCGCGTAAATTAGCTATCCCCCGAAACCAAGACCCAGAACTTGGTAGGGTAGCCAGGTTAGGCCAGATCAAAATTTCAGAAATAACGCTCATTGGGCAAACAAAGTTAAAGTTTGAAGAACGAAAGCCCACGCCAAGCCAATCCCGCTCAGTCACGATTTGTCGTGGAATACTGACCGCATTTGCTCTACAATTATGTTCTATGTCTAGCAAGGTTTCAAAGGAATTCATTTATGTTCGTCTCTCCAACTTTTTTACGATACTATTCAAAAAGTATAGCTTAGGATCTTTACTTATTTTCTGGCTTATAACAAAAGGAAAGATAAATGCCTAATTCAGTGAAACTAGGGGTAGTCATGGATCCAATCCAAAACATTAATCCCCTAAAAGACACCACTTTAGCCCTATTAATTGAGGCACAAAGACAGGGATGCGATCTTTATTACCTCGAACCGCAACAGCTCTTCCTCCGTTATGGAACGGCTTGGGGAGAAGCTAAACGACTTCAGGTTGCTGATACGTCATCAAATTGGTTTTCTCTTGGTGATCCTGTCACTCAACCCCTCGATCAACTCGACATTATTTTGATGAGAGCAAACCCTCCTGTTACTCTAAATTATTTCTACTCGACCTATATTCTTGAGATTGCTGAGCAACAAGGAAGCCTTGTCGTAAATTCCCCACAGGGTTTAAGAGACGCTAATGAGAAATTACTTGCAACCTGGTTTCCCCAATGCATGCCACCCGCCATTGTCACTAGCCATTTAACACATATAAGAGATTTTATTGAGGAACACGAAACCGCTGTATTGAAGCCACTCGATAACATGGGTGGTCGAGATATTTTTAAATGTGTGCTTGGTGATCCTAACCTGAATAGTATCGTTGACTATTTAACTCAACAGGGAAACAGACCTATTATGGTTCAACGCTTTATCCCTGAAATTGAACAAGGAGACAAACGGATCCTGTTGATCAACGGAGAACCACTTCCCTATGCACTCAATCGCTTTCCAAGCTCACAGGATTTTCGAGCCAATCTCGCCGCAGGTGGCAAAGGTGCTGGCGCAGAACTCACGACTAGAGATCGATGGATTTGTAACGAAATTGCACCAGTTCTACAAGAGAAGGGCCTCACTTTTGTAGGCATTGATGTTATAGGAGACTATCTCACCGAGATCAATGTAACCAGTCCTACTTGTTTACGAGAAATTGAACGTGCTTTCAACGTAGAACTAGCAAGTCATGTTATCGAAGCTATTATGGAACAGATTGAGGGATCTGAGTAAAAAATGACCAAACCACCGAAAACTATTTTAGGCTTTGACTTTGGCTTGAAACACATTGGTGTTGCTGTTGGACAATCGATCACTCATACAAGCTCTCCTTTAACAACCCTATCAGCAAAAGATGGGATCCCCAATTGGCCTGAAATTGAAGCTCTGATCCTAAAATGGACCCCTAACGAATTGATTGTTGGGCTTCCCTTAAATATGGATGGTAGCGATCAGCGCTTAACTTTTTGTACACGTCGTTTTATTAAGAGATTGCACGCGAAATCAAAATTACCCGTCCATGAAGTGGATGAACGCTTATCCAGTTGGGAGGCCCAACAATACGCCTCTGGTAAGAAAAAGGACAATAAAATTCATGCTTATGCTGCAGCGATTCTTGTTGAGCAATGGTTGCATAGTAACTAATTTGTCCGCTCTTTCTTATAAATAATGGGATCACTTTCATCAAAAAGCCCAAAAGTGTATCTTGCTTTAGGATCCAAACTAAAATCAGTTGCTGATATATTTTCATAAGGCCAGTTATATTGCAACCAAGGTAAATTGGCACTAGTTATACCCAATGATGCTTGGATATCAACATAACCGGGGGTATTTGGCACTGCAAGCGTCAACGTTAATACCCCTTCTTGAAAATTAAATGGTGTTAATAATGAAGCTGACGTCACCAGTCCTGCAGAGGGTGTTAGAATCAAATTATCAACACTACCATTAAAAATGGTGCAATTATCTTGTTCATTCAAAATAAATCCATGATCACTTGTGTAATACTCTATACGCATAGGAACTGAACCTACTAGTAATTCGGATCCCGCAGCATCATGCATTACAAGCCGACCATGATAAAAAGTGTTGCCACTTACTAGACCTAAAAATGGAATACCATTTCCAATAGACGTTTCTCCAAAATCCACTCCACCCGACTGACAACCATTTCCAGTACATGTCACTCCATCAGAATCTGTAATAGTAGAAATTTGCAATTGAATTTCTGCGGTAAACGGAGGGATTTCTTGATCTTCAAGACGCTCGATTTTAAAGCCTGAACCTTCCACAAAATGAAACTCACCTGTTCCATTCCCATTATCAATAAAATTGGGTAATGAAAAATTCATAGCCAAATCAGGAATGTTATCAGTTGGATTAGTTGGATAAAATGTTTTGTTATACACGGCCCCTAAGTTCACAACTCCCAATCGCCAAAAATCTCCAGTGTAGTTCTGTGTAGTGGATCCGCCACGTGCGTAAGCCGCAACTTGCACAACCGGAGCGATACTGTACAAAAAAGGTTGATCTAAATAAGTAAATCCACCCTGTGAAGCAGAACAAGCAGCGTCAAATGCGGGGCTGTTTTTAGTCGCATTAAAATGATCGGGAGTAAATCGCCCCACAACAACTGTTCCTGAAACCTCACCAGCACCTAAGTAGCTACCTGTAGCAACATTGGCTAATAATTCAATACATCCAACTTCATCGAATGAGAAATTTGATCCGGAAAAATAAGGTGCCTCACTGAATGGCCCAGGATCAGACGTTATCTTAAAAAAGCCTGCTTGATTTCCAATGATTCCTTGATTAGCACTACCATTTCTCCCAGCACTAGGTGCCAACAGATTTCCTGAACGAAGACTGATCCCTTCCGAAATTATCTCATTACCGTAATTGGGTGTAACTCCACCTAAAGCGTTACGTGGTTGAACACTCACGGTGAAAGGTTCACCTGCTTTTTTAAATACCGAATTATTGATGCAAGCCGCTACAGCAGCACTTGGCGGTGATATCGTTTGCGCTGCGTTATTATCCAATACCGAAAGCACAAAGTCTGCAGGCCTGATCACAAAATGTCCACTTGTACCACTTCTTCCTGAGTCGTCATGGTCATGACCATGACCATCATCTGAGCCGTCTAAATCCTCAACGTTCAATGCAAGTTTTCCAGCATCATCATAGCGTGTTGTCACTTGTGCCACACCATTTACAAAATTTATTTCTTGGACAGTTTCAGCTGCTGATTCGCTTATCGCCACTGGGCTGCCGTTTACCAGTGGTGCAACACTACCACTAATTGGATTTACATAATCAGACCAAAATCTGATATCCTTCTTTTTTTTGAATTTCTTATCTATTTTACAGCTATTTTTCTTCAATGCTGTAATGTACATTGTAAACTCGGTACCCGCAATTTGTGGCGAGGAAAAGCTTGAAACACTTGTTTCGGAATTTGGGGGGATCATTTGTTCAGTAACGATAAATCCGGAAGATGAAAAATCACTTGGGGACGACAATCCTGAAACAACTGAACTACTAACACTATGAGCATTAAACACTAAAGTACCTGAATCAATAGTAGGATAGGTAAATTCGAATCGAGCTACCCCATAATCACTCGTATCATATTCATACGTTGCTGTTCCTTGAGGATCATTCGCAATAAAGGTGCCGTTACTAAGTGTGGCATCCCAAGTACCACTGCTATTGGCTGTTGTACTGAGCAGTATTTGCCCAGTATAATCTGACACCACCTGATCGACCTCATTTCGTGCAGTCACTGTTACCGTGGTTTTTTGACATCGTGTAATGGTCTCGGGTGCACTTACTTCATAATATGCTACTTGAGAAGAAGGACACATAAAACCAAATCGCGTGTTTCCTGCCGCACTCGGATCATAATTAACCAACGAGGTACCATTAAGAGTTACATTTTCTGCATTCACTGCTCCAAAAACATTACAGTTCTGTTTGAGTACTACGTTTCCCTTAGAATAAACTATTCCCTTAATAAGGCTATCCACTCCACCTAACGTTAGAGTAGAGTAGGCATAGATCAACAAATCAGCGGCTGAACCTGTTTGATTCCATAGTAATTTTCCAGTCCCTGAATGAGTAAAATTCTGAACAAACAAACGTGCCGTTCCATTGGATGCATCTACAGTAATTATTGAGTCGCCTAAAACGGTTAGGTTTTCGATCCAATAATTACCGCTGGGTAAATGTAGAACAGAAGCGTTGTCTAATGTTAATGACTGAATTCTATAGGTTGTTTTGGGTAGAATCACATTTGGCGAAAAACTTAAATAACCAGTCGCATTAACTATAACCGTGTCATAATCACTGATTTGATTTACATTAGAATCTAATGTTTTATTCTCACCGACTGCAACGGTTACACTACCTCCCGCTTGTGTTGAGCTCTGAAAAACTCCAGCTTCCAAAGTAGGAGCTACGGCTCCACTAGCGTGACAATCTTCCGTTTCACATGTTTTTGTCGGGCAAGCATTAGGATTAACAACTGTTCCAGTAGGTAGCGTAGCACTGAGAGCATTAACAATTTGTGTACCACAACTAAAAGCTACCGATCCACTCACTGTATGAGACTGGATGCTTGCAGGAAATGCATCTGAACAAGGATCTGCGTTAACATTATACAGTGAAAACAATAGTAGGCTTCCCATAATACTACGTACGGCAATATCTATTTTTCTCTGCATATATGCTTCCCTATGGATAAACTTCTGTTTCGAAGATGACATTAGGCTCACCTTCAAAAATACCAAAAGTCACTCGCCCCCTTGGATTCAATGAGAAGTTCGTCACAGGCACAGCTGTATAGGGCCAATTATACTGCAACCACGGTAAGTTTGCCCCGCCTGTGGATATATCAAGCTCTAAATCAACATGTCCTGCAATATTGGGTGCACTAAAATCTAAATTCAATGCTCCATTTGAAAATGCTAATGAGGGGAAGCTAGGTGTTGTTACAAGACCACTACTTGGGGTCAAAACAAGATCTGCCGCACTCGTTAAGTTGGTCATAGAATCTATTTCGTTTAAAATAAATTCGCTAGCACTTGTGTAATATTCGATTCGCAATGTAGTTGTAATCGGCAACAACTCTGATCCAGTCGCTTCCAAAATAGCTAACCTGCCATGATAGAATTTTTTACTATCTATACCGGTGAAAGCAATCCCGTTACCGGCTGTTGTTTCACCAAAGCTAAATCCACCTGAAACGCAACCCGCACCCGTACAAGCTGTGCCATCAGAATCCGTAATAGCTGAAATCTGCAATTGAATTTCTGCATTAAAAGGAGGCACCAATACATCAGCTAGCTTCTCAATGCGAAGACCAGGACCCTCTAAAAAGTCAAATCTACCTGAGCCATTACCTTCATCTGTAAAAGCGGGTAAAGCGCCAATTGAAATTGGCAAATTTGGAATTGTATCACCCACATTTACTGGATAGTAACCTTTGTTGTACAGGGCTCCCAAACCGGCTGTACTCAACTTCCAGAATGCTCCACTGTAATTTTGTGTTGTGGTATTTCCAACTGCACGAGCTGTTACCGTTACTGAAGGTATAGTACTGTAAGTAAAGGGTTGTTCTAAATACGTAAATGCATCAATTACCCCGCTGTTTGCTGGTTGAAACTCTGGTGTATTACCTGTCACTGAAAAATGATCTGGGATAAATCGACCCACGACTGTAAGTCCACTCACTTGCCCTGTACCAAGATAACTTCCACTCGCCACTTCTCCGGTAAGCTCTATACATCCAACTTCATCAAAAGCAAAACTGGAACCTGCAAAATAGGGTGGCGCACTAAAAGTGCCTGAGTTATTGGTGATTTTTGTAAATGTCGCCGCATTTTGAATAGCACCGGCATTCGTGCTGCCATTACGACCACCAATGGGCGCTAATAGCGCGCTTGATTTTAACACTACCCCTTCTGGCACAACTTCATTACCATAGTTTGGAGTAACGCCACCCAGAAAGTTTACGGCTTGAACTTCAACACCAAAAGCCTCTCCTGCCTTACGAAATGGAGCATTGGCTAAACAAGCAGCCTCAGCTGCAGTAGGAGGTGATAAAACTTGTGAAGCACTGTTACCAATAACATTCAGCAAGAATTTCAAAGGTTTCACCACAAATGGGCTAGTAGAACCAAACACCAATGTACCCTGACCATCGGTATCGTGACTGATAAACATCTGGATCTGCCCAGCGTCGTCATACCGAACAACCAAGCTTCCTACTCCGTCTACAAAATTAATAGTCTGATTCGTTGGAGTTTCCCCTGAGCTACTTGCTACAGCTGCACCATTAATGAGTGTATTAATGGTACCACTGGTAGGGTTGTTATAGGTTGTCCAGAAACGTATGAGCTTATTTCCATCAAAATTTTGATCAATAACACAAGTGTTATCTTCACGCTTATTGAGATACAAAGTAAACTCATCAGCTGCAATTTGTGTATCCACAAACATTGGTCCATTAGGTGTCCCCGAAATAATAATATTATTGTAAATAAAATCAATTAAACTAGACAAACCAAGAATACTAGGGTTGCTGATTTGATGAACTTTAACGGTAATAGGTGTTGGACCTGCTGGTGGATAGCTTAATTGGAAAGTTGTAGTCCCACTGTCACCCGCAACGAATTGATATGTCGCTAAACCATTGTTTGTCCCACCATTAAAAGTGCCACCACCAGTAGTTGACACCCACACTCCTGTACTGCTTTGAGTGTCCACTTGGACTGTGCCCACATAACCGATTACAGTTGTATTTGTCGCATTTTTAGCCGTAACGGTAATGGTTGCGTTCTCACAGCTGTCCGCTGTGCCTGGTCCGACTACTTCAAAATGCGTGGTTTCACCACATACATCATTCAGATCAACATTTATTGCATTCGAGACACCTACCACACCTGTGTCATTTGTTTGAAAAACCTTCACCGTTACGGGTGTTGTCCCGGCTTGAGGATAATCTAATGAGAGAGTAATGGTTCCATTGTCACCTGAAACAAACTGATAAGTTGCAATTCCATTCGGTGTCCCTCCACTGAAAACACCTACTCCAGTAGTGGATAGCCAAGTACCATTCCCATCCTGAGTGTCAATAGTAATACCACCAGTATAGTTCGTTATTGTGCTTCCATTGCTATCTTTAATAGTAATGGTTATATCCGTGTTACTGCAATGAGAAGCATTTTCGGGACCCACAACTTCAAAATAATTTGTATCACCATCACCACACAACGTGTTGTAATCCAATGTTGTACCAAAAATGGTGGCCGTATTTATTAGCTTAACCTCTTCGGCAGTAATAGCGCCAGTAAGTGTCGAGGTATGTTTAAGTCTAAATTTTCCCTTTGAATAAATCACCCCTTTAATCTGTGTCCCATTCCCACCCAGATAGATATTCCCATATCCGTACATAAAAAACCGAGAAGGAGAGCCACCTATATTCCATGATTTAACATGATTGTTATTTAAATTATTATTTACAAAAATTCTAGCTACCCCTGTAGCCCCTACAACTTCTATTGATGAATTTCCATTAATTTTCAATGTGTCAATCCAATAATCTCCAGGTTGCAATTTAACTACAGAGCCACTTTTCATCGTCAGTTTTTTAATTCGATAAACCGTTGTTCCTGTTCCGTTTGGAGAAAAATTTAACTCTCCCCCTGAGTTAACTGTAATGTCTTTATAATCCGTCTGCGTGTTGCCATTTCCATCTAAAGTAAAAACCCCATTAACTGTTTTATTCCCACCTGCTTCAGAGGTCATTTGAAAAGCACCTAGATCTAATTCCGGCACAACCACCCCTGCTGCACTACAGTCGACGGAACCACACGTTTTTGTTGAGCAGTTACCTCCAGGATTTTGAACATTTGTGGTAAATAAGGAGGTGCTTACTGGATTCACTATCTGAGTACCACAATTAAATTGGATTTTATCACCACTCGAATGAAGCTGTATCGTTCCAGGAAACACTTGAGAACATTCATTTTCATCACCATG
>CAYGPC010000001.1:0-125756 GCA_964351705.1 uncultured Legionellaceae bacterium | reverse complement strand
GCTATGACCATGGCTATGACCATGGCTATGACCATGGCTATGACCATGGCTATGACCATGGCTATGATCGTGATCATCCTTTTTTGCAAATGCAAAACTTTGAACAAGAACAAGTAAAAACACTAGTGCGAATGACCTAATAAATTTTATAGTTTTCCGTTTCAACTTACTCTCCTTGAATTATTTAACCCCTGGTTGTATCACGCGTGCAAACAAACGTCGTGAAACATAATCATAATCAGTGGAAACTCCAAAACGACTTGTCGCATTGAGGTTAAACACATTATAGTTTTTACCACGTTCCACAACATTCTCCTGAGCACAAGTCACTTCTATGGTAAACCCATTGGTTGCACCCTGGTTTAAAGTAAACGTAGTTGGACTCGCAGGACAGTTATAAGGGCCAGCACCATCTGTCACTTTAAAGACCCCCCACTGCAAACCGCTTTTAGCAGCAAAATAGGCTCTAGTTCCTAATATTGCTAAATCCTGTGAACGTTGTGTTGCCGTAGTCAGTTTAACAATGAACCCACCTACAAGCGTTAATATCACTAAAATAAAAATGGCGCTCACCAACGTAAATCCTTGTTCTTCGACGCGTGTCTTCATAGCGCGTTAGATACTCCTATTTGTCGCATCAACGTTACTTTTTCATCACCTTCAGATACAGTAATAGTCAGCGTTACGATTCCATTTCTCTGTGAAGTCCCCGGGCTATAATCAAAATTACAAGCGGTTACCTTTTTAGCTAATGGCGCACTCTGCGCAGAACTTAATGGTGAGAAAAGGGACTCAACAGGTTGAACCTGATTAATTGTGTAATCCCAGTAGCGTGTAATCTCTTCCAAGCCTGAGCCATAGTTGCATACATAGGTTACTGGCGTATCTGATACATAAAGTCGCTGATTTAATGATTTCAATGCAAACTGAACTGGAGCACTTAAGTTAACTTTCCCAGCTATGCCAACATTGGATAGAGCAACATCAACGGATGCAGGGGTAATAGTAACGGATCCAGGCGGTGGAAAACAGCGACCACTTGGCGCAGAACAGTTGGGCACGACAGCTATGCTATAAACATTTAATCCAGGTGTTGGATTATCAGTAGGTATTGCCCCACCTTGGTTCGCACCTGTATTGTACACAATTAGGCGACATTTATCTGCTGCACATGTAGTATTATTCAATGCAAAATTAAATTGGCCAACAATATCAAACTCAGAAACAGGCTTATTAAATTTTAACGGGGATCCTGGACGTGTTCTACGATATCTTACCCCTTCAACCGTGTTTAACATTTCTAATGCTACTCGATTATTACCTGGCTCTTCTTTTATCCGAATACTGTTTGGCACCGCTCTTTGAATATCTCGCGCCATCCGTCGTAAAGCCAAATCTGCCGAATCCACTAAATCAGCACGACGTGACACATCGCTATAGGCATTAATAGGAAGTGTTATAAAAACAGACACTACAGCAAAAAGAGCCGTGGCTAACGACATAGTAATCACTAACTCAATTAAGGTTGCACCACTATATTTCTGCTGAATACTAATTACTCTCTCCTTTCTTAATGGTTCGTTCGATACCCACTAAATGTCATAGAAGCAAGACCTGGATGTGAAACAGTTACGTCCACGCGAGCTACTTCATTTGACGAGTTTAAATCGTTTAATATTGCACCTGATGTATCAACAGAAACACTAACGGTATAAGCGCTCAGTTCAGCAATAGGATCTCCATTTTGATCAGTCGGTGCTTGGCTGATCCCATCATAACTGCATATATTTCTAAAGTTTTTTCGTTGACCACCTGGACAAGGTGTTTTAGGGAATTTTTTCTTTAAAATTTCTTCTAGATAACTTTCACCAATAGCTAACGACTGTTGTGAAACGAGTGGATCCGCGCTGAAGAAAATAGCATTATTAACGGTCATTAAAGTCCCACCTAATGCAATTGAAATAATCACCATTGAAATAATGAGCTCAACTAAAGTAAAACCCGCTTGTTGCTTACTCATTCAATAAATCCTGTTTCACCAAACACTCTTATGGTTTTTCCTCCAGAAAGCGTTATCACTTCACTATCGATTACCACACAGTCACTTGCACGCACTGCACGCCCCAGTCCATCAAAATAAATAGGCCAAGCGATTGAAAAATTCTGTGATAACCCGACGGGTGCCGTTCTCACAAACCCAAGCGCATTTGTCGTTGGATCAAAAATGGGTTCAAAGGTTGTTCCTACACTACAACTACTACCTTTCATTCGCCGTTCCAAGGTCATCGTAGTCATTGTTAGGGACACTTGTGTGCTATTGCCAGTTGCTACTGCTAATTTTCGAGCATAGCGTAGACTATTAACAATATCATCAAAGTAGAGCCCTTCTTCATAGTCTCGAGTCGAGAAAAACCTCGATGAGGCAGCCACACTCAATATCGCCATAATCACCACGATTGTAGAGAGCTCTATCAGGGTAAACCCTGTTTGCCTTAAAGGCTTTTGGCTACTGTGACGTTGATCCAATCGCGCCACCATTCATGTCATAAGTAACTGTGATTGATGAACTCGATGACTGTGTATAGGTGCACACTGAGCCAGCTGCTGAAGCAATATAACAGTTGTTCGTTGAAGATGTGGTACACACATTAGAGCATCCTGACGCACAACCTGCTGGCGGCGGATTGGTTAAAATAGAGGTCCAAACATTTGCACAAGCGGAAGGGGTTGCTGTCGTGTCAACTGAACCATCTGGCCAACCTAATGTATTCACATGGACAGTACTTCCCTCTAGGCTTATATTAGATCCGCCCACCTCAGTAGGCGCACCATTTGCCAGCCATGCGGCATGGGCAATACTGGTTGCCGATCCCATAGCACCAGCCATACCCTGATTAGCTGCGTTTTTTGCTTGAATTGTTAGATTTGCGAACTTAGGTAGGGCTGTAGCTGCTAAGATGCCCAGCAAAACAATCACAATGATAAGCTCGATTAAGGTAAACCCTCTGGGCTTCGCAGAAACCATTTCAAACACTCCTTGTCCGTTCATAGGTCTATTACTCTAGATTATAGTCCCGTTCTAAATTAATTAACAATCGCCACTTTCCAGAGATCCCACATGGGCAAGAAAATACCCAATGCCAATATCAGCACCAATACCGCAATGACTGAAATCAAAATTGGCTCAATGGCATCTCCAAGGCGTTCAACTTTGTAATCTACTTCACTTTCATAATAATCTGCCACTTCATCTAGTAATCGATCAATTTCCCCAGTCTCCTCACCAATCGATAACATCTGCAAAATGAGAGGAGTGAAAATGTCACTTTTGTTTGCTGCAATCGTTAAAGATTCCCCCCGCTCAATGTATTCACGCATCCCAATAATCTTGTCACCTATGTAATCATTATCCGCTGCCTTTGCAATTAAACCGATGGATTCTAATAAGGGAACCCCTGTACGCATGGATAAAGCAAAACTACGCGCAAAACGTGCTAACAATGCCAGGTTCAAAATATATCCAATTAAAGGAATTTTTAATTTAAGCCGATCCCAAATTGGCTTACCTTGCGGAGAACGAACAAAATAAATAGCACCACCAATGACACCTAGCACCATCACAGCCAAAATATACCAGTAGTGCACAAAGAAATGTGAGGTTGCAATTAAAATTTGTGTGGGAATTGGTAAGTCGGTTTTAAATTTTGAGAAGAATCCAGCAAAAGAGGGAATAACGAGTATATTAACAATAGTGATTGCAATAGAGATCACAATAACTACAATAAAAGGGTAGCGCAGTGCTGCTGCAATCTGTTTCTTCGTTCTAAGCTCTCGCTCAAAATGGGTGGAAAGCTGCTGAAATGTGGGAACCAACCCCCCTGTGTTTTCCCCAACACCGATTAAGGCAGACATAAGTGGTGGAAAGACAGTTGGATGATGTCGCATTGAACTTGCAAATGATTGCCCGCCTTCAATTGAAGCTAAAACATCCGCGAGCGCCTTTTTTAACTCTAAATTCTTTGAACTTTCAAGAACCACTTTAATAGCTCTTACGATTGGAACACCCGCTTTCATCAAAGTGTACAATTGTCGACTGAAAAAAGATAAATCCTGTGCTGAAGGTTCTTGGCGTGTAATAAAGTTGATAACTTGCTTGGTGAAATGTTCGCTTTCTGTATAAACCTCAATAAACGTGGGCGTGATTCCACCTTTCACAAGTTCAGAAGCAACTGCACCTTCATCCTTACTTTCGATGATTCCTTTCACTTCTTTGCCTAAAGGGTTTCTACCATGGTATACAAACTTAGCCATACAAAATCCTTTTATTCGAGTTCACCTGAGACACGGAATACTTCTGACAAAGTAGTGGCTCCATGTTCAGCAGCCTCAAACGCTGCTTTACTCAAGGGTACGTAATCTTTCTTTTCCCTTGCTGCCTTAACAAAAACACTGGTGTTATCTGAACGTAATGCATCCGCTAAAGTTCGATCAATTTCTAAGAATTCATAAATACCCATTCGTCCATGATAACCTGTGTTATTACAATGCGAACAACCCGATCCATGCTTAAATTTATAGTGACTTACTTCGTTTCCTGTAAACTCAGAAACCCATACCTGCTCTTGAACTGTCGGCTCGTACTCTTTCACACAATTATCACAAATTTTTCTAACCAATCGTTGAGCAATAATACCTCGTAGGGCACTGGCTACCAAAAAGCCCTGAGCACCCATGTCAATTAAACGTACCGCACAACTGATACTATCATTTGTATGCAAGGTAGAGAAAACCAAGTGACCTGTCATAGCCGCACGTAACCCGATACTTGCAGTTTCTTCATCACGCATCTCACCAACCATGATGATATCTGGATCGTGCCGAACCGCGGAACGCAGAACACTTGAGAAAGTTAAGCCAATACCAGTGTTTACTTGAATTTGATTAACTCGAGAAATAATATACTCTACGGGATCTTCAATTGTAATAATTTTCTTTTCCACTGAATTTAAATCATTAAGCATCGAGTATAAACTGGTAGTTTTACCACTACCTGTTGGTCCAGTAACCAGCACCATTCCATTGGGTTTATGAATAAGTGCCCGGACTCTTTTCAGCATCTCTGCTGGCATGCCAATCTGTTCCATTTTTAAGATACCCTTCGATTGGTCAAGCAACCGTAATACAACGGATTCACCGTAGTGTGTAGGCATAATAGCAACACGAACATCAATTTTTCTTCCTTTTACCTTCATGGCAAACCGTCCATCCTGAGGAAGCCTTTTTTCAGAAATGTTCATATCAGCTATAAGCTTCATTCTTAACACAAGAGCAGCCATAATTTCTTTTCCGGGAACCGTATGCTCTTGCAAAACACCATCAACACGCTGCCGAATGTGCAACACATTTTCGTCAGGTTCAATGTGTACATCCGAAGCTCCGACCTGTACTGCATCCTCAAAAATAGAATCCAACAGCTTAACCACCGGAGCAGCGTTAGCGCTAATATTTTTCGCTTCCTCAGGTTCATCTTTAGCTTCATCTTCTTCGATTTCCTCTTTGAGTGCCTGAGCAAATGAGGTAATGTCTTCTGTTTTTCGATAAACCGTATCATAAACCCTGAGAAGATCGGCCTCAACCACTACCGCAGCCTTAATTGGGGCATTTAATATATTCCCTAATTCATCAGAGGCTACCAGATCAGTAGGATCCGCCATTCCAACTAAATAACTACCTCCAACAAAGTCCAAAAGAATCACGCGAAAACGTCGCGCAACGGTTTCCGGTAGTTTACTTATAATTTTTTGTTTAAAGGCATAGTGATTGAGATCAATAAAAGGTATAGACAACTGCTGAGAAAGAATTTTCACGAATTCTGTTTCACTAATAAAACCAAGCTCTACTAGCACATCACCGAGTTTTCCACCCTTCTCACGCTGAGCAACCAATGCTTTTTCCAGCTGCTCTTTGGTAACACTTCCGGAATTTATTAACAGATCACCTAATCTAACTTTTCGAACACCCATCATTTACCCTTTTAGAAATTTTATTCTACCTTTTGCGTACTGGAGAATACTTGCATCTACATTGCCACCCGCGATCAATCTTTGATATCCTTCAAGGGCCTCATCGTGCTGCCCTTCTGAATCCATTGCAATAGAAATACCTAGCAACCAAAGGGGGTTCCTGGGCTCTGCTTGAAGCAATCTAAAATATTGCTGTCTAGCCAAGTTGTACTGACCCATTTGTTGATAAACGTGCGCCAAAAAGGCAACATAGGCTTTATCACTTTTGCGTTTTTCAGGCACTTTTACTAATAACGCAAGTGCTTTTTGTGGATCCTCACGACGATCATGTATCATTGCCAATAAACGTAAAAAACCAGCATGATTGCTTTTAAGCTTTAATCCATCCAACAATACCGCCTCGCTGTCATCTAATTCATTTTGTCTTAAATACAAAGCGGCTAACTCTTGTCTTGCAGTATGAAACGCTGGCATTCGATTGACAATTGAAATCAAAACACTTTCAGCTTGACTTTCCTCGCCTCTCTGCAAGCATTGCAGCGCCCTTCTGTATTCAGAAGATGTTTTTTCACTGGATGTCAATTTTGCAGGCGTTTTTTGAAAAATAAATTCGTTGCCTCTCATGTTTTGAATTTCGGTTGGTTTATGCATATAACCTGTTTCAAAGATAGCTCGTGGCTCTAAAGGTTTCTGTATTGGAACTTCCATTGTAACCACAGGATTTTTGGAAATTTCAATCACACCTTCTGGAACACTCCAGGCGGCTAAGTTCAGTGAGAACATGGTCATACCACCTGCAAGCAACCATTTTTTTACAGTATACTTTTTCACGCTCATGCTCCTTTCACTACCCTGATCGGTATTTGTTTTCAGATTGATGGATCTCTTCATTAATACGTTGGATATCACTCCAACTCTTATCAATAACTTTGGAAGAAACACCATCTTTAACAATGATTGGTCTCAATAAAATAACCAACTCACTCTTTTTCTCTGTTTGAACTGTGTGTCTAAACATAGCGCCAACCAAAGGCAGATCCTTGAGCACTGGGATCCCTTCCTTTAAATTGGATGTTGTGTTTTGCATCAGTCCCCCAATAATAATCATTTCACCATTTTTTGCTTTAACCATATTATCGGATTCCCGAACACTGCTTTTAGCCAATGGAAATTCTTGTGTTTCACCATTCAACTTAAATGTTTTAGTGTCATCTTGAACTGAACTGATAATAGGATGAATATGCAATGTGATGTCATCGTTTTCTGTAATATGTGGTGTCACATCTAAAGCAACTCCAGAGAAAAATGAGTCAAATGTTACATTCGGAGTAGTCGAAACCGCCGTCCCCGCAGCAGCGGTAGAGGTTGATGATACATTGGTAATAAAGAACTGATCAAAACCAACTTTAATGACTGCCTTCTGGTTGTTAATCGTTGAAACACGTGGATTAGACAAGACATGCACATCACCTTGAGCCCCTAAAAGCTCAATAAAGGTTCCTAAGTTTTTAAAGTTTGTTGCTAAAGCAAACACCCCACCAAATGTTCCGACATTACCCGCTGTATTTGGACGTGCCCCACCCGGAGTAATATTAATATCTGAAGGTAAATTTCCCGTATTTACTGGAAAATCATCATTTAAAGCAAAATCGCTGTTAACAATATTTCCGCCAAACTGAGATGCCCCAATTCGCCCACTTACTAAGGACCAATTAATTCCAGCTTGATAGGCTTCATTTAAATTAACTTCAATAATTTTTGCTTCCAAAATTACTTGGCGTGTCATCGTGTCTTCAGCACTTTTCAAGAAAGCCTCTACACGTTTTAACTCATCTGGCATTGCCTGAACAATAACCAGACTCGCTACGGGACTGATCGCAACCTGGCGACCATCCGCAGTCCCAACAATCGCCTCAATAGATGACTTTAAATCACCCCAGAAATTTGCTCTAGAGCTTGTTGTCACTTTGGAGTTTGTACTGCCATTACCGCTACTACTAGACGATGAATCCGTGGTTGTTGAAGTATCATCTGAAGAACTACTCGAACTACCACTACTACCACTTAAAGTTCCTGCCGAAACCATCATTTCAGATGTGCCACCACGATTAATATCTAAATAATTTACCTGGAAGGCTCGTGTTTGTAGAGTAGCAGGCAAAATTTCCATTCCGCCTGCCGTTTGTCTAAAGTCATAACCATAAACACTTTGTACCGTATCAAGCACTTCAGGAATCGTTACTTTTTTAAGCTGAAGCGAAATAGTGCCATCAACCCTAGGGTGAACCGTTATATTGTAATCGGTTCCTTCCACTAGACTCATAAAAAAAGTTCTCGCAGGAACTCCTTCAGCAAATAAATCGAAACGTTTTTCAAGCGCTGGAATATTTTTTCCTTTTAATGCCTGCACATCTGGAGCCAAAGCACTATGAACATCTCTCGATACTCTTGAAGCATTCTCTTGTTCGATCAACTGGTTCTCTTCAGATCCTTGTCGCATCTGTTCTTCAATCTCAGTAGACAGCAGCCTCTGTTTCTCGGGTAATTGACAACCAATGAGCAGTAGAATGCTTATGAGAACTATTTTCAATCGAACTTTGGCATACTTTACTTGAGTGCTCATTCTGATGTTTCCTTAATCGATTTTCCTGATAAACGTAAAATCATATCTTCTTCTATCCCATCGCTTAGCGTCACACTGTGTGTCTCAATTGACATCACTTCTTTATCACCAATTTCATCACCAACTTTTAATATATTGTCATTGATAATGGCAAGCCTCTTATTTCCTGATATAACAACAGCCTCTAAAACAATATTATCATTTGGATCAATGGCATTCCCTGAATCATCATCTGAGACAATCACCGCATAGTTCGCTGGTTCAGTTGGATCTCGCAAACGCTCACTCGCAGCACACGTCCCTGAGTTACTTATAATAATGGCCACAAACAATATTCCTTTTCCTTTACACACCTATCCATGCCTCATCTAAACTTAAGGTATGTACTACGATTAAAATTTTGGCTTTTGGATATTTAATAACCTCATAATCTACAATATCCCAAATCACATTGAGACCTTCTGCCTCTACTGATTTGAGAAATTCCAACGTTTCAAAATAAGTTCCTAACATTTCCAGGCGTAGTCCATGATTAAAAACCTGAAATTCATTTGTCCTTTGTGAAACACCTTCGTTTTGAACTTGTTGTATTGTTTGTTCATCAAACAATGGTTTTCGTGCCAAACTTTCCATTTCTACCAGCGTCATTCCATCACTTTTTTCGATTACTTTTCTTAGAACGTTGTTCATTTGTGCCGGTGAAACCATGTTTTTTGTAGCTTCCACAATCTCCCGACTTAAAGCGTCACTACCTGATTTTAATTTTTCCATTTGGCGGGTTAATTGTGCGGTAGGATCTCTTCCAACCACCCCAGAGATAGTATCTATTTGCTTTTCAAGACCCGTAATTTGATTTTTAAATAATTCGATCCGACTTGTGACCTCTGAATCAGTTGCCAAAAGATAGTCATATACGGTAATATTCCAAAGTGCATATGAAACAAGAAACAGACAAAAGCTTGCCATAATTCTTTCTCGAAGTGTTGACCGATTAAATCGCTCCTCCATTTTTTTCAACTGAATTTTCATGAAGCACCACCCAATGTTTTCGTCTCCAGAATGAAATCAACTTGTTTGGTTTCCTCGTCCAGGGACATTTTAAATACTTCGAACTTTTTTCCAGAAAAATCATTTGAGCCACTTAGGTTTGAAATGAGCGTAGGAATAAGTTCAGGATCCATGGTTCTTCCTTCTAATAACAAGTATCCACCATTATTCTTAAAAACAAATTCTGTAAGCCAAAGCCCTCGAACAGACATGCTGGCTAGGGCTTCCATATAACTAGAATATCCCTCAATTTGTGTGCTTTTAGCTTGTGAAAGCATGGATAATATTTTTTTCTTATCCTTGATCTGCCCGTCGTATTTTTCAATTTGTGCAACAATTTGCTTTCTGGTATGTTCTTTGGGCACCTTGCTTGATACGGCTTCTAATCGTTTGCTTTGTTCTTCATGTAAGCGTGTCAGTGCTTCCTCCTCTTTTCGAATCTTAAAATAGCCATAAGTATCGAATGCCGTTATCAACGCCAGTCCAATCAAATAAACACCAAAGACGTGCAGAATTTCCTCAAATTTTATATCGAATTTCTTCTTTTCTTTTTTAAGCTGATATAAGTTAATCTGTTGTTGCATTAACCACTTCCTTCTTTCTCATTGTCGCTCCTAGCGCAAATAGAAATTCTGGCTCATCACCTTCTTCTAAAGAATTCTCAAACACAAAATAGTCTGCTAATTTCAGATAAAAAACTTCAACCCCCAAAGAACTTTTGATAGAAGATTCAATCACAAATTTATCAAGCGTTGTCGGGGCTAACACCAGCACACTTGGTATTGTCTTTTTAAACAAACTGTTTGTGTAGTCAAACGATCGTTGTATTTCTAAAGATAATGTCTCCAGAATGGCTGGCGCTTCCTCTGTTGTCAGATCATCTAAATCCAAATTAAACGATCGAGTTACACACAGGCTTTCATTTTTCGTTAGGATCAATTTCCCCCCAGTTGGGTGCAGATTAATAAAGGCACAACCCTTTTCCTGCTCTGGACTTTTATCACTTATATTTTTTAAGGTTAATTCTGGTATATCAATAAATTTCAGCTCTAGTCCCGACTCGTTAACAAAGGTTTCAATGCGACTGACAACTCGTTTTTGTACAACCGCGGCATACAACATTGAGGTATTATCACTTGCACGTGTAAACGGTAACTCAAAAGTATCAATAATTGCCTCTTCTATTGGAAAGCTCACCCGGTCTTTCAAGGTCCAGGACACCGCTTTTGACACCTCTGCTTTAGGTACCGTCGGGGCCTCCACTAGATTCAAGCTGTAATCACCAAGTCCTAATACAAATGTGCAAGGCACTCCTTGTAATTCATGTTCTGCTACAAATTTCTTTAGAACCGTTTGCTTTCGTGTTAAATCTTCACCTGCTTCAAAATACTGTGCTTTAACAGTTATCTGTGTGTCACTTGGCACAACATAAACCATAGCAATACTCGTTGGGGTTTCATAAACACCGACAATGCCTTCCTTGCAAACCTTCTTTGCGCCCCGATTGAAAAACCATTCCACCTCGGGTTTCCTCCTAGATCTATCCTCCCTTGATTGTAGTACACTCGCTAACTTGTGCAAGTTCACTATATATAAAAATTATCCTGAATAATATGCAACTCTATGAATTTAAAAAGTTTTTTACATAAAATCTCAATCCTTACTGACAAAGCAAGTGAAGATCTATACTATTCAAGACAGTCCTTCGTAAAAAAGCTGATAAGAAAGCCATGATTTTCCAGGTCAATTCAACACGTGCACTCCTTTCGATAGTACTTTGCTATGGTCTTCTTTTAGCGATCCCACGCGTAGCTTACTCGCTTACCTTTAAGCTGCCCACGGACGGAAATATTATCGGTGAAATCCAAACTACAACCGCTCAAAAAGGGGAATCTTTAGGTGAGATAGGTCGCCGTTTTGATATCGGTCTCTATGAGATGATTGAAGCCAATCCTAAGTTAGATCCTTGGGCACCACCTGTGGGTGCTATTATTGTTATTCCTTCGCAATTTATTTTACCGCAAGTAAATCAGACTGGCCTGGTTCTAAACCTTGCTGAGATGCGACTTTATTATTTCGATACAACAAGCAAATCTGTCAGCACTTACCCTCTTGGGATCGGAAAAAAAGGATGGTCTACTCCATTAGGCAAAACAACCATTACCAATAAGCGCAAAAACCCTCCATGGCATCCTCCAAAATCTATTCGTCAAGAACACCACGAAAAAGGAGATCCTCCACTCCCACCCGTTATTCCGGGTGGCACTCCAGAGAACCCTTTAGGACGTTATGCTCTATACCTTGCAACAAAAGGCTTATCTGCAGAAGCTGGATCCTTTTTGATTCACGGAACCAATCGACCGGCTGGCGTTGGTGTTCGTGTGACACATGGATGCATCCGACTTTTTCCAGCAGATATTGAAAAGCTCTTCAATGAAGTTCCTATTGGTGTTCAAGTTCTAATTATTCATGAACCCTATAAAGTCGGGTGGAAAAACAAACATCTATATCTTGAAGTGCATCAACCACTGAGTGAACCACAATATGCACGCTCAAATAGCTTAACAAGGCTAACAAAACTGATAGAACAAACTGTAAAGAATAAGAAACAAATCAATTGGGCAAGTGTAAAGTTAGCAGCAAAGTCAACCCATGGTTACCCCGTGCGTATCGACTAAAAAAAAGACCCTCCGTAGAGGGTCCTTCCTTCGCAAAAAGCCAGAAACTATTTTCCGCCTTTTTCCATTCTCATTTTTTCAAGTCTATGGTTTCCATCATTAGATTTATTACAGCAACCAGTCAACAAAGCAACAGGAACTATAACTAAACTCATGATCACCAATTTTGCAACTGTTTTCATACGACTCCCTCCAAATTGAATAACACACCTTCAACTTCTAGATTAGGCAACAATGACCAGATTTGCCAAACAAACTACTGAAACAGTGCCCCAATAGCTTCTTTAGCCGGAATACCTTGTTTCATAATACGAAACACCTGGTCCACAATAGGCAATTCTACCTGATGTGTTACCGCTAACCGATGAAGTTGCTCTATATTGTACACAGCTTCGACTACTTGGCCAATCCGTTCGAGCGCTTGTTCTTGATTAAGACCCTCGGCCAAAGCCAAGCCAAAACGACGATTACGCGATTGATTATCTGTACAGGTTAAGATGGTATCACCACAACCAGACAAACCCATTAAAGTCTCAGCTTTTGCTCCCAATTTTTTGCCCAAACTCATCATTTGCGACAAACCTTTGGTGATTAAAGCGGCTCGAGTGTTAGCCCCTAGATGACTACCATCAGAGATCCCCACTGCCACCGCTAAAACATTTTTAAAAACACCCCCAAGCTGTAAACCAATAATATCTTCAACTAATTCAACTTCAAAAGAGGGATTCGAAAACCTAAGAGAGACATCTTCCGCCCAACGGCGATCTCGCGAAGCAACGGCAACAGCTGTAGGCAATCCTACGGCTACTTCCCGCGCAAAACTTGGACCAGATAAAACGGCGTAAGGGTATTTTTGGCCTATTTCTTGCTCAAACACTTCATGCAAAAAACGACCTGTCTCTAATTCCAACCCTTTAGTCGCCCAAATAAATCGATGTTCTTTAAGTAATGGTTTCATTTTTTGACATAATCCTAAAAAACCATGACTGGGTACAACAATTAAAATATCTTTTGCACGCTCCAGAGCTTCAGCGAGTGTTTTGCAAATGTGAATATTTGAGGGGAATGGAACATCTGGTAAATATCGATTATTAGCTTTTTCTTGCACAATGTTGTCTAGCAGAGATTCATTTTGATCCCATAAATACACTGTCTGTTGTTTTTTAGCTAATAACAATGCCAAAGCACTACCCCAGGAGCCAGCACCAAGAACGGCAATAGGTGTATTAAGCAGTTCCGACATTCTCACCCTCAGCTGCTTTTTCCGTGTCTGCTAAGTGCTTTGCGTACATTGCATCAAAGTTGATGGGAGGCAATACTAATTGTGGAAAACCGCCTCGAGTCGCTAGATTTGACGCAGCTTCACGCGCATAAGGAAATAACACCGTCGGACACGTTGTAGCCAAAATTTGCTTTACAGCATCATCAGAAAAGTTTTGTAACAAAAAAGCACCAGCTTGTTTGATTTCAACTAAAAAGGCTGTCTGCTCTTTACCTTTCTCACCTAATTTAACAGTAACGGTGATATGTAAAACCACTTCATGCACAGATTCAGCTTCAGACAGCACTTGTGAGTTCATTTGCAAATCAAAATCAATTCTAGGTTTCCACTCAACATTAAATACCTGTGGTGAATGTGGTGCTTCGAAAGACAAATCTTTCAAGTAAATACTGTGTACATTAAACACAGGAGACGCTTCCTGGTGATCTTGACCATTTTTTTGTGTTGTTTTTTTTGTTTCTGCCATTTTCTTATTCCTTATTGTTAATCTTTAAGCCAATCATTCAGTTCTCCGTTTGTGTGCAATGTCCTCAAATCATCAAAACCACCCACATGCTTATCTCCAATGAATATTTGGGGAACAGTCCTGCGTTGTGTTAGTTTTTCTAATTCTTCCCGCCCCTTAGGATCGTTATCTAATCGAATTTCTTCATACGGGACACCCTCACTTTCTAGCAGTCGCTTAGCTTGAACGCAATAAGGACAAACGGAGGTACTATAAACAAATACTTTTTTCATCGCTTCACCAACGGTAGTCCTGCTACCTTCCAATTTTGTATGCCACCACTCAGGATATACAATTGAAACCCTTTCTTCTGCAACACATCACATACAGAAACGGAAGACTGTCCTGTCGCACAAACTAGGATCAGAGGTTTTCCAAGTTGTTTATCCAATAAACCCATTTTTTTATCAATCGCGCTGGGCTGCAAGTGTATCGACCCTAAAATATGACCTTCAGCAAACAGTGCTTCTGAACGTAGATCTAAAACCACCGCTTTCTCATGGTTAATTAACTGAACAGCACGCTCTGTTGCAACTTCCGCAATCCCTAAACGTCCCACAACAAACTCATAGATAGCGAGGACAACCAACGCTAAAGCAAATAAAGAGGATAACATCCAATGATTCGTTATAAAGACAACAAACTGTTCCATTCTGAATATCACACCTTAGGAAGAAGACTTGAGTATATCCGAAACGCCTAAGTATCGCACCCCCCATTGCACAAAGATCCACGCCGTTTATAATAGAACTATGCCTATCAACACCCAAAAGCCAATTGTCCTAATGATACTGGATGGTTGGGGACAAAAAAAGACAGACCGCGACAACGCCATTGCTGCGGCTCATACCCCCGTGTGGGATGATTTATGGCAAAACTACCCACACACTACATTATCCGCGTCTGGACTAGATGTCGGGCTACCTGATGCTCAAATGGGAAATTCTGAAGTAGGACATTTAACCATTGGTGCGGGACGCATTTTACCTCAAGATCTTACTCGTATTTCCACAGCAATCCAAGCAGGTGCGTTAACACAGCATGCTGCCTTAATCAACGCCCTAGAAAACACTAAAACACTTCATATTCTTGGTTTACTCTCTCCGGGTGGCGTACACAGCCATGAAGAACATATGCATGCTCTCATTCATCTTGCTGCGGAGAAAAAAATCAAATCCATTTGCATACATGCGTTTTTAGATGGACGTGATACAGCACCAAAGAGTGCGAAGTTTTCTTTAGAAAAGCTGGAACAACTTTGCCAAGCTTTACCCAATGTTCACATCACTTCCTTGTGCGGAAGATATTACGCCATGGATAGAGATAAACGTTGGGATCGCACACAAAAAACTTATGAATTGCTCACTGAAGGGAAAACACCTTATCACTATTCCACGGCTTCAAAAGCTTTAGAAGCAGCCTATCAACGCGGTGAAACCGACGAATTTGTTGCACCAACCAGTCTTTACCCAGCGTGCATTTCTGATGATGACTTGGTTGTTTTTATGAATTTCAGGACTGACCGAACACGACAACTGAGTTTCGCCTTAAGCGATCCTAATTTCACTGAATTTAAACGCAATATTTTTCCCAAGGTTTCTCAGTTTTTCACACTAACTCAATACACCTCTAACCTAAATGCCATCCCAATTTTCCCCCCACCTTCTCCTAAAAATTTACTCGGTGATTTTTTGGCTGCCCAACATTTATTACAGCTTCGAATTGCTGAAACTGAAAAATACGCCCACGTCACCTTCTTTTTTAATGGAGGAAAAGAGGCGCCAGTACCCGGTGAAGACAGAATTCTTATTCCTTCTAAAAAAGTGGCTACCTATGATTTATGCCCTGAAATGAGCGCACAAGAATTAACCGATGCTTTAATTCAAGCCTTAAAAAAACCTTACGCTGTCATCATTGGCAATTATGCAAATGCGGATATGGTTGGCCACACAGGACATTTTGATGCAGCCGTTAAAGCCATTGAAACTCTGGACGCTTGCCTAGGCCAGCTGGTCAAAGCCGTTCAATCGGTAGGGGGGGAATTGCTTATTACAGCGGATCACGGTAATGCTGAAACCATGTTTGACCAGACCACACAACAACCTTGTACTTCACACACATTAGAACGTGTACCATTTGTCTACATTGGACGACCAGCTAAAATTACTCACCACACTGGAACACTAGCCGATGTTGCACCAACACTGCTTAAACTCTTGGACTTAAAAGCTCCCACTGAAATGACGGGACAGCCATTACTGAAGCTCAGCTAAAGCCTATCGACTTATTTGCACCATCTCAGTATGATAGTGGCAACTGATTACAGCAAAAACACAAGTTCCAGATTATACTTTGTAAAGCTGAACAAACATCGTGTCTCGCCCACGCAATACTTACAATAAGTTGGTTGGGTTTCTTTTTTGGAGAGTTTAACTATGCCGTCTATTGGAAAACGTTTGCCTAACATACTCAAAGCGAGCACTTTGAGCTTTTTCTTATTGCTGGGTACCTCAAGCACATTGTTAAGTGAAGAAGCTGAAACAAAAAAACTCCCCATCACAGATTTAAAGCGCTTTACCAAAGTAATTGAATATATTAAGGAATACTATGTTCATCCTGTTGACGACGATTTCCTTTTTGAAAATGCAACTCGCGGCATGCTTACTGGCCTCGATCCACACTCGTTGTATTTTAGTGTTGAGGAATTCTCTGACTTAAAAGAAAACACCACTGGAAAATTTGGTGGTTTGGGAATTGAAATTGTTCCAGAAGATGGCTACATTCGCATCATCAGTCCAATCGATGGTTCTCCAGCAGAAAAAGCCGGCATTCAAGCTGGTGACTTAATTGTCCGACTCAACGATACCCCCATAAAAGGCATGACCCCTCGCGAAGCCGTCGAATCCATGCGAGGAGAAAAAGGCTCAAAAATTACGCTAACTATTGTTCGCGATGGTACTGATAAACCACTACTCATTGATGTCATACGCGATACCATCAGTGTGAAAAGTGTGCGGGGCAAAATGTTAGATGAACAGCATGCCTACTTGCGCATTTCACAATTCCAAAATAATACTGGGGATGATTTAATCCATGTTATTAATAAACTTAAGAAAGAAAATCCAGACAAACTTAACGGAATCATTCTGGATCTACGAAATAATCCAGGTGGGATCTTTGATACCGCTCCTCAAGTAGCAGATGCTTTTCTTGACAAGAAGAAGTTAAAACAATACGACGATGTCATTGTTTATACCGAAGGTCGGATCCCAAGCTCACAAATTAAAGAAAAGGCACACAATGGCGACATTCTTAATGGCGCACCCATTGTCGTACTGATCAATTCCGGTACCGCTTCCTCTTCAGAAATTGTCGCTGGAGCACTACAAGATTATCATCGAGCTGTGATTGCAGGAACAAACAGTTTCGGCAAAGCTAGTTATCAAATTGTTTTCCCATTACAAGACAACCGCGGTCTTAAACTAACCACTGGTTTATACTACACACCTGCCGGGCGCTCAATTCAAGCTAAAGGTATTCAACCCGATATTATTATTCCTAATCTCTATATTCCTACACCTAAGGAAAGAGATGATTCAAACCGATTTGAAATTCGTGAAGGCGATCTCAAAGGACATTTGAAAAATCGCGGAGATGCAAAAGAAAATAAACCTGCTGAGAAAATTGAATCTAATGTCCTAGCGGTTGAGGATCTGTTGTACACAGATTACCAACTACATGAAGCACTAAACATTCTCAAAGGGTTAACGTTACAACATTAAGCAACAATTAGTGCTTTTATTTTTTCGATAGCATTTTTTTCAAGCTGTCGGATCCTTTCAGGCGAAACCTGAAAAGTGTTTGCAAGTGTTTGCAGTGTTGCTTTTTCCCCAGGTGATAACCAACGTTGCTCTAAAATAGCTTGACTCCTTGCGTCGAGTTTCGCAAAAGCTGAACGAAAACAAGCAGCTTGATGCTGTTCCCAATCTGCTTTCTCAAGTTCACGACCTGGATCAGCTTGAGAAGAAACCAGATAGTCTACTGGGGCCGCACGCGGTGTTTCCTGGTCAGAATCCGTTAAATCAAACTGCACATCTCTAGCATTTAGCCGCTGCTCCATCACTAATACATCTTTTGTCGATACACCTAAATCTTTTGCGATGGCATTAACTTCTTCTGCAGTATTCCAACCTAAACGCTTTTTGGCACTCCGTAAGTTAAAAAATAATTTTCGTTGTGCCTTAGTGGTAGCGACTTTTACTATACGCCAATTACGCAAAACGAACTCATGGATTTCAGCTTTGATCCAATGCACCGAGAAAGACACTAAACGAACCCCAACCTGAGGATCAAAACGCTTCACCGCTTTCATCAAACCAATAGTACCTTCTTGAATCAAATCGGCTAATGATAAACCATAGCCTTGATAGCCCCGAGCCACACGTACAACGTAGCGTAAATGTGCTAATGCAAGCTTCTGTGCGGCTTTTAAATCACCAGTATCACGGAATTGAGTCGCAAGCTGATACTCTTCTTCTGACGTTAAAAATGGGAGATCATTTACCCGCCGCACATAGGCATCTAAACTCCCTATGGGAAGCGATGTGGTAACAGAAGGTAGCTGAAAATCGGTCATTTTTTTCCTTTTTTAATCATTTCATAATCTTTAGTTTAGCTATTTTAACACTGGAGCCATAGTAACGCCAAGATCTAAACAATAAATTTTACTGTATTTTATAACAGGTTTATAGCGCATCTTCTCATGGCATACTTATAATGAGTATACCAGTGGAGGATATCCATGTCTCACTACCCTTATGTACGATTACGCCGCATGCGACAAGATTCTTTTTCCCGTCGCTTGATGCAAGAAAACCGCCTTTCTGTGAACGATTTAATTTACCCTGTCTTTATTCAAGACGGTGAAAACCAACGAAACACTATTGATTCTATGCCCGGTATAGAACGACTCTCCCTCGATCTTCTGCTTGAAGAAATCGCAAGCGTAGTTGAACTCAACATTCCAGCCATTGCTTTATTTCCAGCCATTGCACCTGAGAAAAAAACGGAACAAGCCGAAGAAGCCTATAACGCTGAAGGCCTTATTCCCAGAGCCATTCGTGCTATTAAGACAAATTTTAAGGATCTAGGTGTCATCGCAGATGTCGCGCTTGATCCCTATACTGTCCACGGGCACGACGGTGTCATCAACTCTGAAGGTACCGTCCTAAACGATGAAACGGTAGACATTCTTGTCAAACAAGCTCTCGCTTATGCAGAGGCAGGCGTCGACATTATTGCACCCTCAGATATGATGGACGGTCGAATCTTAGCCATACGTGGATCCTTAGAAAAAGCGAATTATAAAAACACACGTCTACTGGCGTATTCCGCAAAATACGCCTCTCGCTACTATGGTCCTTTTCGGGATGCAGTACAGTCGGCTGGCAACCTCGGAAAACAAGGCAAAGAAAGCTACCAAATGGATCCCGCTAACAGCCACGAGGCACTCCGAGAAATAGAATTAGACTTACAAGAAGGCGCCGACATAGTCATGATCAAACCTGGCATGCCTTATTTGGACATTGTGCGACAAGTAAAAGACCATTTTCAAGTGCCTACCTTCGTTTACCAAGTCAGCGGTGAATACGCCATGCATATGGCAGCGATTCAAAACAACTGGCTACCCAGAAAGGAAACCATATTGGAATCGCTTTTATGTATTAAACGCGCCGGCGCGGATGCTATTCTGACTTATTTTGCTAAAGAAGCTGCCCAGTACCTCAAATAGATCCAGATCCAAACACTTGACATCAAATAGCTTTTTGGCGTTTACTGAACCCTACAAGGAGAACCTATTGACATGAGCACATTACAATCTACTACTGATCAATCTTTTGACACGGATGTTTTGCAGTCCAACAAGCCTGTTTTGGTTGATTTTTGGGCGGAATGGTGCGGACCTTGCAAAAAAATATCCCCAGTTTTAGAAAAAATTGCGGTGGCATACGCCGATAAAATCAAGATCTTAAAACTAAATGTCGATGAAAATACAGACACCCCAAGCAAATACAGCGTACGTGGAATCCCAGCACTTCTACTCTATAAAGAAGGTAAAGTCATCGGAACCAAGATTGGTTTAGCCACAGAAACCCAGCTGTCTGAATTTTTAGATGACAATTTATAGGTAAAAAGTGAAAATGCAAATTAAACAATATAAAACCTATTCAAACCATAAAATCAATGCTAGACTACACACGTTAGACAAAGAAATCACCAATCTATAGACTCTATAACCCCTTTCATTTTTACCAAGAAGCCAAACCACTACTATGAATCTAACTGAATTAAAACAAAAATCCCCAACTGAACTTATGGAAATTGCCCGTAGCAGCGGCATCGATGACGTTGCTCGTGCTCGTAAGCAAGAAGTTGTTTTTGCCATTTTGAAAGCACATGCTAAAAAAGGTGAAGACATCTACGGCAATGGTGTACTCGAAATATTGCAAGACGGATTTGGTTTCCTGCGTTCTGAAACCAGCTCCTATCTTGCGGGTCCAGATGATATTTATGTTTCACCTAGTCAAATTCGCCGTTTCAGTTTACGCACTGGCGATGAAATTCACGGGAAAATTCGTCCACCTAAAGACGCAGAACGCTATTTTGCCCTATTAAAGGTTGACGAAATAAATTCGGAACCGCCTGAAGCGACTCGTAATAAAGTGGCTTTTGAAAACTTGACACCTCTGCACGCAGAAGATCGTATGCGAATGGAAGTCGGTAACGGCAGTACGGAAGACATTACTTCACGTGTAATTGATTTAGTCTCCCCTATTGGTAAAGGCCAACGTGGTTTGATAGTCGCACCGCCTAAAGTCGGTAAAACCGTTATGCTACAAAATATAGCGCATTCCATTGCAATCAATCATCCAGATTCACACTTGATTGTATTGCTCATTGATGAACGCCCTGAAGAAGTCACTGAAATGTCTCGCTCTGTTCGCGGTGAAGTTATTGCAAGTACCTTTGATGAACCTGCCAGCCGACACGTACAAGTGGCTGAAATGGTCATCGAGCGTGCCAAGCGACTCGTTGAACATAAACGAGATGTGATCATTCTACTGGATTCAATCACACGGTTAGCGCGTGCACATAATACTGTGATTCCTCCTTCTGGAAAAGTGCTAACCGGTGGTGTAGACGCAAATGCCCTGCATCGACCCAAACGTTTCTTCGGTGCAGCTCGAAATATAGAAGAAGGTGGCAGCTTAACCATTCTCGCGACAGCCTTGATTGATACGGGCTCTAAAATGGATGAAGTCATCTATGAAGAGTTCAAGGGAACTGGTAACTTGGAACTGCATCTTGACCGACGCATTGCAGAGAAACGTGTTTACCCTGCCATCAACATTGCACGTTCTGGCACGCGACGTGAAGAATTACTGGTCAAACCGGAAGAACTACAAAAATCATGGATCCTAAGAAAGCTGCTACACCCAATGGATGACATAGCGGCTATGGAATTCCTCTTAGAACGACTTCGCACATCTAAAACCAATGAAATCTTCTTTGAGTCTATGAAGCGCGCTGCTAAATAAAAGATAGACACTCCATATAAATGGCTCCACCTGGAATATATGAGCTCCCCCAATCAACAAGTGGTTTACTAACTTCTATTGCCTGCTTTAAGATGTAGTTTCCCATACCCTCTAGTGTTATTCTTTAATGTATACATACTTTCATGAGAATCTACAGTGACCAAACACTACACACATTTTGGCTACGAAACAGTTCCAACCGAGACTAAAAATGCTCGCGTGAACTCTGTTTTTAACTCTGTTGCCGATCAATACGATCTCATGAACGATCTCATGTCTTTTGGGCTACATCGCCTATGGAAAAAAATAGCGGTACGCCGGACTTTGGTTCAGCCTGATCATTTGGTATTAGATCTTGCTGGTGGCACAGGTGATCTCACTAAAGAACTTTGTAAAAAAGTGGGGGCGCAGGGACACATTGTCTTAGGTGATATTAATAACGCTATGCTTAAAAAGGGACAAGAACGGTTACTGAATAACGGCACTACCAAAAAAGTGTCCTTTGCTCAAGCAAATGCAGAAAGCATTCCCTTTTCTGACAATACTTTCGATCGAATAATAATTGGATTTGGTCTGAGGAATGTTACAAATAAAGACAAAGCGCTAAAAGAAATGTATCGTGTACTCAAACCCAATAGTCGAATGGTAATTTTAGAGTTCTCTGAAGTAACCTCGGAAGCAATCAAATCTCTCTATCACACTTATTCTTTTTCCATTTTGCCCAAGTTGGGTCAGTGGATTTGCAAAGATGCCAACAGCTATAAATACCTGGCAGAATCCATTCGTATGCACCCTAACCAAGAGCAGTTGAAAAACATGCTGCTGGCGGCTGGGTTTCAACGATCTGAATACCAAAATCTACACGCCGGAATTGTTGCACTGCACATAGGATATAAACTTTAAATGCAAGTAATTTCATTCCTAAACAAAGCATTATCGCTTAATCTAAACACAGGTGTTCTTCTTGAGACACTTGAGCACAAATGTGTATCCATCCAGATTAAGGCAGAAGAGGCATCACAAACTTTTTTTGTAATATTTTCAGACAACGGAATTCAAACGATTACGCAACAAGAAAGAGAAGCAGACGTACATATTGGTGGCTCCATTCGATCTTTTTACCATTTGCTCATCTCGAAAAATATGCACTACGCTACAAAGTTGGGCCTGTCTTTTTCTGGCGACCCTACAACTTTAGAAACATTACAAAGACTCTTTTGGACACTAGAAATTGATTGGGAAGAACTTTTATCGTATTACACTAATGATATTTTTGCTTATCAGTTGTTTAGTTTATTAAAAACCGCACATCGTCAAAAAACCTCTATTATCAACACCTTTGCCCAGAACTTTTCAGAATATCTCAAAGAAGAGAGCACTCTATTTTCACCTAAACCTAAGACAGACAGATTCATTCAAGAGGTTGACGATCTCCGCAGCAACCTCGATCGTTTAGAAATAAGAATGCATCACTTACTCGCAAAGGAAACTGTTACGTGAAGAAAATTACCCGTTTTTTCAGATTAATTTACATTGGTTTCATTCTATTACGACATGGCCTAGATGAACTTGTCTTTGATATTAAAATTTTAAAACCCCTTAAATTTTTAAGTTGGTTCTCTCCTGCCAGGTGGAACAACTATTCACAAAAATCAAAAGGTGAACGCATCCGCACAGCACTAGAAGAACTTGGCCCAATTTTCGTAAAATTCGGCCAGCTACTTTCAACACGTTTTGATATTATGCCTGAGCCTATTGCGCGTGAGCTCGTGCGCCTACAAGATCAAGTCCCACCTTTTCCAGGAGAAACTGCTAAAAAAATTGTTGAAAAGACTCTTGGAATACCTATCGAAGTAGCATTTAAGCATTTTGATATGCAACCCCTTGCCTCTGCCTCGATTTCTCAAGTACACCCAGCAACCTTGCAAGACGGTCAGCATGTTGTTGTTAAAATATTACGCCCTAATGTTAAAAAAATTGTAACTCAAGATATTGAACTCCTGAAAATCCTGGCCCACTTTGCTGAAAAATACTCTACGCATGCAAGACGTTTCAAGCCTTGCGAAATTGTCGCTGAGTTTGAAAAAGCTCTGATCAATGAGCTCGATCTTTTACGCGAGGCGGCCAATGCCTCACAATTGCGCCGAAACTTCTCTGAATCTCCTTTGTTATATGTACCTCGCGTCTACTGGGAGTTCACTAAAAAGAATATACTTATTGTTGAGCGAGTGTATGGGATCCCAATTGCAAACATTAAACGCCTAAAGGAAAAGAAAATCAATTTGGAAAAACTTGCCAAGCGTATTATTGAAATATTTTTTACACAAGTTTTTAAGGATTGTTTTTTTCACGCTGACATGCACCCTGGTAACATTTTTGTTTCTGAAGAAAATCCTGACAACCCAAAATGTATTACTGTTGATTTTGGTATTATGGGCACCTTAAGTCCAGACGATCAGCATTATCTGGCTGAAAACTTTATGGCTTTTCTTAAAAAGGATTACCGTCGTGTTGCTGAACTCCATGTTGAATCTGGCTGGCTTCCTAAGCACACAAGAATTGACGAATTTGAATCTGCTATTCGTACCGTTTGCGAACCTATGTTTGAACGTCCCAGTAAAGAAATATCATTAGGACAATTGCTCTTACAACTTTTTCAAACCGCCTCCCACTATCAAATCAATATTCAACCTCAACTTATTTTACTCCAAAAAACCCTGATCACGATTGAAGGCCTAAGTCGCCAACTGCATCCAGGTATTAACTTATGGGACACCGCTAAACCTTTTCTAGAAACATGGATGAAAAATCAGGTAGGGATCCCGTCCTTGATGCGTAAAATAAAAGAATACCGCCCCTACTGGATTGAAAAACTACCTGAGTTACCACATCTTGTTTATGCAACATTATCCCAATTGACACAGCCGCGCTATACCGTACCCGTTCCCATGAGCCAAGAACCTCCCCGTTCCGACTCTTTAGTCACGGGTGTTTTTATTGGCTTGTTTTTCAGTGCAAGTCTTGGCATGCTATGGATATACCTACGAGGATACTTATAATGAACGACTGTCTCTTTTGCAAAATTGTTAAAAAAGAAATGGCAACAAACTTTTTGCATGAGGATGATCAGGTTGTGGTGTTTAATGATATTCATCCAAAAGCGGATACCCATCTACTGGTTGTACCTAAAATACATCTCCAAAGCCTAGCACAAAGCACTCCGGAACACAGTGGGCTCTTATCGCATATATTACTGTTACTGCCTCAACTGGCGAAACAATTTGGATTAAATGGTTTTCGAACTATTGTTAATACCGGTAAAGAAGGTGGTCAAGAAGTTGACCACTTGCACTTCCATTTACTTAATGGCCATTTGCATGCTATGTAATATTTAAGGAGAAAATCATGGGATTTGGTGGGGTTAGTTTAGGTTCATTACTACTCATATTTTTAATCGTTGTTGTTTTATTTGGTACTAAGAAGCTTCGCACCATTGGGGAAGATCTGGGACAGGCATTACGTAGCTTTCGAAAAGGACTGCAAGATCCCAATGACACAGAGAAACCATGAGTTTTTGGGAATTAGTTCTGATTTGCTTGGTTGCCGTTGTGGTCATTAAACCCGAAAGGCTTCCTGAAATAGCCTATCTCTTAGGCCAATTATTTGCACGACTGCGCGTCTGGCACCATAACATCCTGAAAAAATATAACCCCTTTGCATGAACACATACATAGAGCATATAGGCGAACTTAGAACACGTGTGATCCGTTACAGTATGTTCATGTTGCTATTATTCACAGGGTTTTTTCTGATTAATGGCGATTTATACCAATGGATAGCAAAACCCGCACTTGAGCAGCTCCCAAATGGATCGCTGATTGCAACTGAAGTCACCACACCCTTTACGGTGCCTATGCGCCTCGCTTTTGTTTGTGCTTTTTCTCTGAGCATTCCATATCTTTTCTATGAGCTCTGGTCTTTCATTACACCTGGACTTTATGCAAATGAGAAAAAGAAAATTTTGCCTTTTCTTATCTTCAGCACTTGCCTCTTCTATCTAGGTATCCTTTTTGCCTATTTTATATTATGCCCAACTGCTCTTGCTTTTTTCCATCGCTGTGCCCCACCAGGCGTTGCCATCATGACCGACATTAGATCTTATCTTGATTTTGTCTTAACCATGTTATTAGCGGGTGGGATCGCTTTTCAAGTCCCCATCCTAACCATTGCAGTGGTTCGATTTAAGCTGTGCTCACATGAAAAACTCATCCATTTTCGCCCCTACATTATTGTAGGTGCTTTTATACTCGGAATGCTTCTTACTCCTCCTGATGTGGTTTCTCAGGTACTACTTGCGCTTCCTATGTGGGGCTTATTTGAAATAGGATTACTCCTCGCCAAATCTTAAAAAAGTTTCACGATCCGGTTGGTTGCCCTTACTAAAGCGTGAGTGATCCCCGGTTCACCAGAAGAATGCCCAGCATCACGCACAATTTGCAATTCTGAGTTAGGCCATACCTTGTGTAATTCATATGCACCATCCACCGGACAAACTGCATCATAGCGCCCATGCACAATTACCCCTGAAATATTTTCGAGTCGATGTGCATTTTTTAGTATTTGGTTCGGCTGCAAAAAGCTATCGTGCATAAAGTAATGTGCCTCGGTTCGAGCCATACTCAGGGCAATATGGGATTGGGTGACCACATCAACCAGTGCTGGATTTGGATCAAGGGTAGAACAACGTCCTTCCCATTCCGACCATGCCTTGGCTGACGATAATCGAACCAGCTCATTCTTTCCCGTTAAACGGGCATAATAACTTTGTAGGATCTCTGCACGTTCTTTCTCAGATAGAGCACCAATAAAATCTTCCCAGTAATCAGGGAATAACCGTGAGGCACCACCTGGAGCATAAAACCATGCAATATCTTCCGGGCGACACAAAAATATACCTCTTAATATCAAATGGGATACACGTTCCGGATGTGTCTCAGCATAGACTAAAGCCAAAGTAGATCCCCATGAACCACCAAATAGCATCCATTTATCTACCTGTAAGTGCTCACGAATGGCTTCCATGTCTGACACCAACTTCTGTGTTGTATTATTAGTCAACTCCGCGTGTGGGGTTGACTGGCCTGCCCCACGTTGATCAAATACTATAATTCGATAATGTGCTGGATCAAAAAAACGTCTATTGTCAGCAAAAGAACCAACACCGGGCCCTCCATGCAAAAAAACCGCGGGCATTCCATTTGGGTTTCCCGATTCTTCAACATATAGAGTATGAACATCATCTACAGCGAGTTGATGCGTCGAATAAGGTCGAATGGGTGGGTATAATGTCAACATAATCGGTTTTACTCCTCAGATAAGGTTTTTTGTCATTAAATCCCCTCTGAGGCTAGCTTGGCAAGGGTATTTTTGACCTATCTCGAATAAAGCTTAACTGACATGGTGATTGGCTTACAAATACAGCCGCAAATTGACTATAGTTCCCCAGTCGAGAAAAGAGCATTATGGACTGGTCAATCTCCAACCGACTAAATTCGGTGTTTGCCCAGGCTTTTGGTCTGGGCATCTTTTTTTCTAAAGCTAGGACTGTCGAGAAGTTCTTTTACGTTCATTTTCAGTTAGCTCTTTCTTTCGCAATCGAATGCTTTTTGGCGTAAACTCTACCAACTCATCACTTTCTATAAATTCTAAAGCGTATTCAAGCGTTAGAGGAACCGGAGGCGTTAACATAATGTTTTCATCACTCCCGGAAGCACGAACATTGGTAAGCTGTTTTTCTTTGGTCACATTAACGACTAAATCATTCCCGCGCGTGTGGATCCCTACAATCATACCCTCATAAACTTCTACACCAGGACCAATGAATAACCGCCCCCGTGGCTGCAAGTTCCACAGAGAGTAGCCTGTGCTTTTACCTTTAGCATTTGAAATCAAAACTCCCATGCTACGTTTGCTAATACCACCTTTTTCCACAACAGGACCATAGTGATCAAAAACGTGTGTGATGATCCCAGTACCTGACGTTAAGGTTTGAAACTCAGTATGAAACCCAATAAGTCCTCGCGCTGGAATAATATAATCTAATCGAACACGCCCTTGTCCATCCGAAACCATATTGGTTAAGTTGCCTCGACGTTCTCCAATTTCTTGCATAATTGTACCTTGATGTGTTTCCTCCACATCAATCACTAATTGTTCATAAGGTTCTTTTTTCTCACCATCTATCTCACAGACAATAACTTCCGGTCCTGATACAGAAAGCTCATAACCTTCTCTACGCATAGTTTCAATAAGAATACCTAAATGTAACTCACCTCGTCCCGATACTTTAAATTTATCGGTATCATCAGTATCTTCAACTCTCAATGCAATATTATGTGTTAACTCAGCCATTAACCTCTCTTTTACCTGTCGACTCGTCACAAACTTTCCTTCACGACCCGAAAAAGGAGAATTGTTAATCTGAAAAACCATACTGATGGTTGGTTCATCTACACTCAATGGCGGTAACATGTCCGGATGCTCTTTCGCACACACAGTATCGGAAATAGTTAACCCCTCAATCCCGGCAATGGCAATGATATCCCCAGCAAACGCCTCATTGACCTCTATTTTTTCAAGTCCTTTAAATGTCCATATTTGTAAGACACGCCCTGTGCGTGTCTTACCAAAACGATCGACAATTGAAACGTTCATGTTTTTTTCGATTTTTCCGCGATTTAATCGACCAACACCAATAACTCCAACATAACTTGAATAAGATAAAGAGCTGATTTGCATTTGTAAAAAGCCTTCCCTTTCTACCTCAGGTGGAGCAACGAATTTAACAATCGTCTCCAATAAGGGAAAGATATTTTCACTTGGCTCATTCAAATCAAGAGTTGCGTACCCTTCCAAAGCGGAAGCATAAACAACTGGAAAATCCAGTTGTTTATCGTTTGCACCCAACCGATCAAATAAATCAAAAACTTGATCCATAACCCAATCCGGTCGTGCTCCAGGTCGGTCTATTTTGTTAATCACTACAATGGGATTAAGCCCTTGTTTAAAAGCTTTTTCGGTCACAAAACGTGTCTGAGGCATCGGTCCGTCAACGGCATCCACTAACAGAATAACGGAGTCTACCATAGAAAGGATCCGCTCCACTTCACCACCAAAGTCAGCATGCCCAGGTGTATCTACAATATTAATTCGATAACCATTCCAGTTGATCGCCGTATTTTTAGCCAAAATGGTAATCCCGCGTTCGCGCTCTAATTCATTAGAATCCATCATTCTGTCAACAAGAGCCGATCGATCATCTAACGTGTCAGATTGTCTCAGTAATTTATCCACCAATGTGGTTTTTCCATGATCCACATGGGCAATGATGGCAATATTCCGTAAGTTCTCAATCATGAAAAATTCTCTTTAAGGCTAAACAAGTTGTAAGAAGGGGAAGCCGCAATACTAAGATATTTCACCAAATAAATCAAGCTTTTACTGAAAATATACCCAACAAAAACCTTCTAGGCTGACCTATAATTTAGTTATAGGACATTGTTTCTGGGCTTTGTTTTACCCAGGAGAAAAGGAGACCACTATGTCTAAAAGCTTGGTACTACACCCAAGTCCAACCGCACAATGGCAAGCATTGGTACACGATGCTCGTGTACACGCTGGCATTGAATTAAATGAAGAGTTGGAAAGTTATTTAGTCTTTCTTCTCATGCGTTTCAATGATAATCCGCAAGTGTTACAACACGTTTTAGCCAATGATTTTTTAATCGCTTCACAACAAAATAATCTTTCTACTTTACGAGAGGTTGGGGACAAGTGCTTATTATTTTCTGGGCTATTTCCTAAAAGTGCTCAACGTAAAAGAGTGCCTATCAGTTACTTTGTTAAGCTTGGGCAAAGTGCATACTCAACGCTATCTGAAAGAAAAGAAAACCAGTTAGCCAGTTTGTATTTTCAACTTTGTCATGAATTTGTTGAACTTATGGATGTTTTACAAACTATGCGCCATTCTGATCCGAATGCACAAAATCTAAATTTACTAGAAGCTGAGGCATTATGGAATGACACACATAGTAAAAATGCCCTAAAAACACTAAAAGAGAGCACTTCAGGATTCTTAGTTCCTGATCATGATCCATCCACGAAATACAAACACTAATTGTGCTATAATCACCTGTATATTTTCTAGCAAACATGGTGGTTTTCATGCGTTCACTCTATCGGGCATTTCTTTCTACAGTGTTATATTTTCTAGTTGGCAGTGCGTTTGCTGCGGGTTACAAACCACTGACTTATTCTCCAACTGTTACACCCGCTATCAAAATTACTTCGCCAAAACATGAATCACATTTCCACAACCGAGCATCTATTACCGTTACCGTAGAAGTAACCCCTGTGTTAGAAGCAGAAGATAAAATTACCTTTCTAGTAGATGGTCAAGCAGCAGCAGAAGCGGGGCAAAACACAAGCATCACTTTGCCTGTTTTAGACAGGGGTAGTCACACTATACAAGCCCAACTAACCTTAGCCGATGGAACCACTGCTAGCAGTGAACCCATTACTGTTTTTCAACATCAAGCAAGCGCATTATTCCGCAAAGGCCAAAAGTAACCTAAGAAAGCAAGCACAAAGTCAATTAGCGACAGCTTGTAAATCAAGTATTTTTTAGTGGGCAGGGCAAACAAGCCGACCGTATTTAATTAGATAACTGTCACAACTTGGTTGCGCCCTTTGTTTTTTGCGGCATACAACGCTTTATCCACACGTCCCAGCAATGCTTCAATGTCTTCCCCAGTATGATATTCTGTAGCACCAATGGAAACAGTCACTTTCAAATCAGCCACTATGTCGCTAAAAGATGCTTCCTCAATAAGTGTTCTGATCCGTTCACCACCTTTTTTGGCTTGTTCAAGTGTGGCGAAAGGCAGCACGAACAAAAATTCTTCCCCACCGTAGCGAGAAAAATAATCAATTTTCCGCATTGTCCCTGTAATTTTTTCACACAAGGCAATGAGTACTGCATCACCTGCACCATGACCGTAGCTGTCATTAATTCGTTTGAAAAAGTCAATATCCAATAGCAAAATTGAGAAGGAATACTCCCCCCTTTCAGATAACAGTTTCTGCTCCTCAAGCACCCCAAGTATATAACGCCTATTTTTGATACCTGTTAATTCATCTGTAATTGAAACGGATTCAATATACTCTAACGCAGAAGCAAGTTTTGCATTTTTAGAACGCAAATACTCGCGTATATTAATCATTTCATACGCAATCGCTGCATAAGCAAAAGAAACCAAAGAAAAGCAAGAAAAGGAGATCCACTCCTCGCGCATATCAATGTACTGTGGGTAGAACTCCATCAGCACATGAATAACACCTAAATAGGAAAAAATACCATACAGTGCGGTCAAGGTGAATGCCTTCATGTTCAAATGAAAAGTACCAAACACCAGAACAAACAGTTGAAACATCAGCAGCATACCTCTGAGCTCTGTTGTTAAAAATACGGTATACATTAAACACGTAATGGCCCACAGCATCATTGGAATGGTCAGACTTGGATCTGAGAACTGCTTGTTATACCCACTACGGATAACAACAAAAAAACACAGGTTTCCGGTCCAAATAACAGCGAAAATCAGTAGAAACTCGTTACCGGTCACTCGGAAAATATTGTCCGCCCAAAGCAATAAACATACTAACGTATGAATAACTGCTCCATACATCGCATACAGCCATCGGCGCAAACGGATTTCTTGGCGTTTGTCTTCTTCTGGAATAATACATTTAAAAATTTTAGTCGTCAGCTTTATCATCTTTAATACTAAATCCTGAATCCTTATTATTACAAATTTTATCTAATTTAATCATCAACCGAACCTCATTCTCAGATTCGGCATATTTAAGAGCTGTCTCATACGAAATTTGGTTATCTACATATAATCTATAAAGCGATTGATCATACGTTTCCATTCCTTCTGCATTTTGCCGCGTCATAAAATCTCTTAGAATATCAATTTCACCTTTGCGAATGTGCTCAGCAATAACAGGGGTGTTAATTAAAACTTCGGTTGCCGCTAATTGACCTTTACCTTCCTTCCTAGGCACTAGGGACTGTGCAACAACAGCCTTTAGGCTCATGGATAAATCCAAGCACAATTGTTCATGTGAATCGTGTGGGAAAAAGCTCAGAATGCGTTCCAACGCTTGATTCGCATTGTTTGCGTGCAGCGTTGCAAGACACAAATGACCTGTTTCAGCGAACTCAAGTGCGTATTCCATTGTTTCACGGTTTCTAATCTCACCAATCAAAATAACATTCGGTGCTTGTCGAAGTGCATTTTTCAATGCCACTTCGAAGGACTCCGTGTCAATCCCTATTTCTCTTTGCGTCACAATACAACCATCGTGCTTATGAATGTATTCAATTGGATCTTCAATCGAAACAATGTGCCCCCTGGAATTTTGATTTCGATGCTGAACCATGGCAGCAAGGGTGCTACTCTTACCTGTTCCGCTTCCGCCAACAACTAAGACTAACCCTCGAACTAAAAGCGCAAAATCACGAATCACCAAGGGCATTCCAAGCTCTTCTAACGTCGGCACATCTGTTTCAATGCGCCTCAATACAGCACCCGTTGAAGATCGCTGTTGGAAAGCACTTACTCGGAAACGCCCTAATCCTTTGCGTTGAATAACAAAATTAAGCTCTTTTGTCCTTTCAAACTCCTCTTTTTGCTTGTCGTCCATCATAGACAATACAATATTTTTAGTTTGACCCGGAGAAAGTGATTTCTCCTGAACCATGTGGATTTCCCCATGCACCTTCATCGTTGGAGGAACGCCCACTGTAATAAAAAGATCCGACGCCTTTTTATCAACAACTTTGGTTAACCAAGTGTCCAAGTCTTCCATCTGAATTCCTAGTTAAATAATGCCTTGTTTTCAGCCTTCAACTTAGCATCTTTCTTGTTTACAATGCCTTTTTGTACCATTTCCTGTAAACACTGATCCAGTGTTTGCATTCCAGCATTTTTACCTGTTTGAATCGCAGAGTACATTTGTGCTATTTTAGATTCACGAATCAAGTTGCGAACAGCCGAAGTACAAAGCATGATTTCATGTGCAGCTACCCGACCTCCTTTTGTACTTTTGAGCAGCGTTTGTGAAATAACAGCACGAAGTGATTCGGACAACATACCGCGCACCATTTCTTTTTCCTCACCAGGAAAAACGTCAACAATACGGTTAACTGTTTTGGCCGCTGAGGTAGTATGCAACGTTCCAAACACTAAATGTCCTGTTTCTGCAGCAGTTAAGGCTAAACGAATCGTTTCCAAATCTCGCATCTCCCCTACCAAAATCACATCTGGATCTTCACGTAATGCAGATCTCAAGGCATTGGAGAATCCAAGTGTATCTCGATAAACCTCACGCTGATTCACCAAGCTTTTTTTGCTCTGATGCACAAATTCGATTGGATCTTCAATCGTGATAATGTGTTCGCCTCGACTATTATTTACAAAATCCACCATAGACGCCAATGTAGTACTTTTGCCACTACCCGTTGGACCAGTCACCAAAATAATACCCCGTGGCGTTTCCGCAATATCTTTGAAGATAGGCGGGCAATTCAGTTCTTCCAGCGTTAATACTTTGGAGGGGATCATTCGAAAAACCGCACCTGCCCCTCGATTTTGTTTGAACACGTTTACCCTAAAACGTGCTAACCCTGGGATTTCAAATGAAAAATCGTGTTCAAAAGTTTCTTCGTAAATTTTTCTTTGCTGATCGTTCATGATGTCGTATATGAGAGCATGCACCTGCTCATCGGTTAAAGCCGGCATATCTAAACGATTCATTTCACCATCTACACGAATGATGGGAGGTATGCCTGCTGAAAAATGTAAATCCGATGCTTTTTGCTTTACGCTGAATTCTAAGAACTCTGTAATATCCATAATCTAGTCTCACCTTATATACGATTATTCCAAAAACCAATACCAACAAAGCTATTGTTTTTAGCCACAAACACTGATTAATAGACTTGCAAGAATTGTTCCGAATTGATCTAAAAGAGCCCATTCTGGGTATATTTACAGACCTATAACCTGTTATACTTCACTGATAAATGCTTGGTCAGAGTAATATCACTGGATCCCCCCCCACCCATCAAGCACAATATGCGAGTGATACGCTAAAAATTTGGCACTAGTAGTTGGGAGATAATATATGATCTATTTACAGCAAGCATTGATTTTTCTAATCAGTACTCTCGTGCAACTGTACTGTTTGGTTGTGCTTCTGCGGTTTCTTTTCCAATGCTTCCATATCAACTTTAGCCACCCACTCGCACAATTTGTTTTTCGTGTAACAAATCCTCCCTTACATCTGTTTCAAAAAGTCTTGCCTCGAACAGGTCGTTTTGATATAGCAAGCCTTGTCTTAATTGTTTTTCTAAAGGCTTTTGAACTGTCTAGCATCACCCTTATTACACATGGGGTATTACCGCCTGCCCTGGCACTAATGGTTTGGCCTTTAGGAGAACTCATCAGCCAGAGTATCAATTTTTTCTTTTTTGCAACGCTCATTGTCGTTGTGCTTAACTGGATAAATCCTTCCTCACATACGCCCACTACCGTTATTTTGGCACAAATAACAGAACCTCTAATGAGCCCTATACGCCGCCGCATGCCTGCTCTCGGCATAGATTTATCCCCAATGTTATTGCTTTTAGGCCTCAAAATGCTTGATATTTTACTGGCTCGCCCTATCACGCATTTAGGAACCCAATTGTCCTTAGGATAGTGAATATGAAAAATGCCTATGGATTAGTAGAATTCAAAAAAACATTAAAACTGTTTTTCTCAAGCTATTTACGTGAAAGTAAAGCAGCCCATCGACGATGTTTTTGGGCTATTTTTTTAATTCTAATCGATATCGCATGCGCCACCTTAGTCCCCTACTCTACTAAGTTTATTGTGGATTCACTGAACGTAACCCTGTCTAGTATGGTTTGGATCGCACTTGGTTTTTTGGGTTTTTTTTGGATTTTACAAAAAACGATTAACCATGTTCAAGAAATTATTTTTTTTCCGGTAATTAATAACACCATTCGAAACATCACCTATAGAATCATTCGGCATCTTCATGCTATTCCATTAGCTGAACATCAAAAGCTCTCCATGCCAGAAGTCATAAACTGTATAAGAAGAATCAGTCTCAGCGCGCGTTTTTTTATTCGAATATTTTTTTTACTGGCTATACCCTCCATTGCAAAGCTTCTGATCGCTCTAGCCATCACAGTGAAACTGGGATCTTTTGGTTGGATATTACTACCCACCATCTGCTTGTCTTTTTATATTCTTTACAAAGGCACGCAATGGTATGCAACGGCACGTGAGTGCGCATGGCAAGCTAGTGATAAAATGATCAAACGTGCTAACGACAGCATCTCAAACACTAAAACCGTGCGATTTTTTGAACATCATGAGATGAAAAAAATCGATCTTTTGCTTTGCAATGAAGCTGAACTCTGGAGGGAAACAAACGATCGACTTCATTGGATTTATATACTACTTGGAACATTACTTGGCGCAACGATTACGCTCACTCTATTTTTCGCTTTACTTTCCATTCAAAATGGCACCCTAACCGTTGGTGATTTTATTTTTCTAAAGGGCCAATTAATTGCGGCGTTTCTACCTCTCAGAACCTTTTCCATCGAGTTTCGCCAGCTCACAGAATCTATGATTGACATTAAAAAAATCATTCAACTGTTAGAAATCCCTGTGGAATCTAACAAGATCCCGTCTAAGATTCACATACCAAACATACAGAGAAGCGTCTCACTACAAGGTGTCTCATTTGCTCATCACGCCTGCTCACCAGTATTGTTAAACTGCTCTGTTGATTTTCACTTGGGTGAGAAAGTTGCAATTATTGGAAGTAGCGGTTGCGGAAAATCTACCCTTTTAAATTTATTAACCACTCTTTACAAGCCCTCGCAAGGGGAAGTCCTACTGGATGGGAAACCACTCAATCAATATTCTAAAGTACTAATAAGTCAAAAAATTCATTATGTCCCGCAAGATTCACGGTTGTTAAATCTCTCATTGCGCGACAACTTAACCTATGGCTTGTCTGCTAGCATCCCAGATGCTCAGCTTCTCGTCTTAATTCGGGAATTTGACTTTACGGATACTCTACAACAAATGCCGTTTGGTTTAGATTCTCCTGTGGGAGAAATGGGCACTCTGCTCTCAGGAGGAGAAAAACAAAAAATCGCGTTAATCAGAGCTGTTTTACACGCCCCCCAAATTTTATTACTCGATGAAACCACTAGTTCCATTAGCATTGCCGCTGAAGAAAAAATCTTACAGGTGTTGTTCTCCTATATCTCAACCGTTATCATCACCTCACATCGCATGTCACTGCTCAAGTCTATGGACAAAATTTATAAAGTCCAAAATAAAAATTTAGTGCTACTTGATCGGTTTGCAGCGCTTTCTTCCATTCAGGAGCCATCTTACCTTGAAGCTTAATTCTATCCCATTAGCACTATATATCCACATACCGTGGTGCATAAAAAAATGTCCATACTGTGATTTCAACTCACACGCTGTTCAAGGAAAAATTCCTGAAGCGGACTATGTAAAAAGATTGTTAGTGGATCTTGAAAATGATCTTCCACTAGTGCCCAATCGAACCATTTATAGTATCTTCATTGGTGGTGGCACCCCTAGCCTGTTTTCAGCTAAGAGCATAGAGCTTTTGTTGAAAGGTATACAGCAACTCATACCTATTGACACACAAGCTGAGATCACGCTGGAAGCTAATCCGGGAACCATGGAGCATAGATCTTTTACTGACTATCGTTTAGCTGGCATTAATCGTGTTTCTCTTGGTGTTCAAAGCTTTCAAGATGACAAGTTACAAGCACTCGGTCGGATCCATCAAGCTAACGAGTGTAAAAAAGCCATTGAATCCTTACACAACGCAAACCTAACCAGTTTTAATCTAGATTTAATGTATGGTCTACCTCAACAAACACTAGAAGATGCCCTGTATGATCTAAAAACTGCTTTACAGTTTTGCCCACCGCATTTATCTTGGTATAATCTAACCATTGAGCCCAATACAATATTTCACCATAAGCCCCCTGTGCTTCCAGCGGACGAAACGCTCTTATCCATTGAAGCCGCTGGCAAATCACTTCTAGAACAGCATAAACTTTTCCAATATGAAGTATCTGCTTTTGCACAGCCTAAGCATCAATGCCAACACAATCGTAATTATTGGGAGTTTGGTGATTACCTAGGAATAGGCGCAGGCGCACATGGAAAAATTACAAACACCAACGATAATGTCATCACACGATATTGGAAAACACGTTACCCCAAAAGCTATTTATCTCCTGACAAAGCACTTCTAGCAGGAAAACAGAACATTAAAACTGAAGAACGCCCATTTGAATTCATGCTCAACGCCTTGAGACTGACTGATGGACTCCCCATAGCCTACTTGAAAGAGAGAACAGGCTTATCTATAAACACTATTGCAACTGCACTGAAAAAAGCTCAACTGCAAGGTCTCCTGGAAGATCCTAGCGATCACTTCATCCCCACTGCACTGGGGAACCGTTTCCTAAACGATTTAGTCCTACTCTTTTCTCCACCAAATTCATAGCTTTTTTACTTTTTTTTCGTGGAACCATCTGTTTTGTAATGACTCTAATGTGTTGTACTCATTTAGTGTAATTGTTGCATAGTCACGCAAAAGGGGGATCTTAAGAGATGGCCAAAAAAGACAAGGCAGACATTTCTGCTGAAAAAGAAAGAGAGCAAGCTGTCGCTGAAACTTTTGCGAGTTACGTTTCTGCTGCGAAGACTGATTTGGACAATGCTGACAAACTGGCAGCAAACACGGGCTCTGATAAAAGCGATGAGACGGAAGAAAACAGACAAATTAGAACGGTTTCTAATACCCGAAGATTCAAACATGAATTTCTAACCAAAAAAGACAATGAGGAATTCATCAAAGCAGAGATCGCCAAAAACATCGAAACCGGCTCTGACTTCACTAATCAACTGGATCTTGCCGGCAACAAGTTTGCAAGCTATGACAATCAAGAACAACGTACACAAGTAGCACGTATCACTACAGAATCCCTTGCAAATGGGAAGTTTGATGCTTTAGAGGAGCAATTTGCTACACTCGATAAATTCCACAAACTGGAAGAGCAGTTAGGATCTACAACACCCAGCACAAGCGATGCAGAAACATCCAAAGACAAGACTGATCATTCACCTGCAGAACAGCGTAAGCTAGAGGATGCTGAAGCGGATACCAAAGCTATCCAGAGTTTGCGTGATTCTTTCCAAGAAAGCTCTGGTGAAGAACACTCCTTAACCCAAGCGATGGAAGGCTTTAATGAAAAGGCAGCTGAGTTTATCGAGCAGAAAGAGCTACGCGATGAAGCACGAGAAGAACTCGATGGTTTAGAAGCTGAACTTACCACTGTAAACGAAAAAATAGAAGCTCTAAAATCTGATCACGACAATGCCGAACCCACGAATGAAGGCGAAAAATCTGAAGTCAAAACAGATCCTGAAGAATTAGTTAAGCTAGAAAAGACGAGTGCTGAACTCTCTGAAAAAGCAGCAGAAGCTACTAAAAAGTATGAGGCCGCTAAGTCCAGCATGGATAATATAAAACTTTCTATTGAGGCTAACCCTGTAATTGCTGTTGATAATGCAGATCAAAATAAACAGCAACAATTAGAGGCAGGTGGAGAAAAAGAGAAAGAACCTAAGAAAAAAAATGACGTGAGCAAAGTTGAGGCTTATAAGGGAGGTGAGGGTCCCTGGTATGTACAAGCTGCTAAACGTCTCGTCGAAGGAGTTTTAAAACTAGCCGTTGTAATAGCAAATCCTATACGCTATTACGCCATGGAGCTACCTGCGGATGCTGCAAGAGAACGTAAAAAAGCAAAGCAAGCAGGCACTGAACAACCAACAAAAGCATCAAACTCAGAAACTGGAAACCCAGTTCTACCTGATGTGCCAAAAACAGATCCAGCGGCTCAAGCAACGCCTACTACGTTAGCATCTGATTCCATAGCAGATCGGATGAGAGATTTAACTGCTGAGGCGGAAAAACTCACCACTATTGGTACCGATATTCCAACAGCCGATCCAGCTGGCCCACCTATAACAACATTACATACTGATGCTATTGCTCGCCCAATGAGCACACATGAATCTCCAGGGGTAACTGCAGCAGCCCGCAGTATACCAGAGCCTATTCCCGCTGCTCCAGCAGAGGATGCAGCCAACAAATCTCGCCTAAAACCTACTTAATAAATTACCTAAAGGCGATATTGACACCCACAAGCATCACAACCCAGAACAAAAGGGTCATCCCACTGCCTGCTTTTAGAAAATCTTTGGTATGATACCCACCCGGCCCTGCAATCAGCGCATTAGCTTGTTGTGTTGGCATTAAAAAAGCATTTGAAGAGGCAAGTGCCACAATGAGGGCATACATTCTTGGATCCGCCCCCGTGTTCAAAGCAATTTCTATAGCTAACGGCACTAAAATAATGGTGGCTCCTACATTTGAAATCACAATACTTAATAGGGTTGAGAAAACAGCTAAACCCGACTGAATGATCCAGTTTGAAAGTTCCCCCTTCAGCAGTAGGGCATTCTGTGTTAACCAATCTGTAGTTTGAGTTGCCTCCATCACCAGACCCAACGGAATCAACCCAGCCATAAGGAAAACAGATTTCCAGCTAACACTCTCATAAGCTTCATCAACACTCAGCACCCCAGTCGCAATCATACCTGCGGCACCTAACAACAGCCCAATGGACACCGGAAAATTTCCAACAGTAACAAGTAGCAGCGACAATACAAAAAAGGAAAGTGCGTATTTTACCTTGCTCTGCCTATTTTCCTCACGTGGATAAGAGGATGTCACTACGATAAAATCGGGATCTTTATGAAAGTTAGCGAGTGCTTCCCAGCGGCAGAACATACCTAGGGTATCCCCAGAACGTATAACAATTTCCTTTAACTCCTCCCCACGATAAACCGTTTTCCCACGATAAACCGCTAGAACATGCACCTGATGTGTTCTTTTCATGTGAAGTTCTCGCAATTCCAAACCAATAAGCTGTGAGCTCGGTGGCACTACTGCCTCACACAACCCAGCCCTAGCAGGATGCAACATTTCACTAAAGACATCAGGTTTGGGTTGACACTGTAGGTTATGTGTTTCGGCAAATTTACTCACAATATCTTTATTACCCATCACAGCAATAAAATATCCTTTTTCAACTTGGATCCTTCTCAGTGGTGGGAAATAAATTTTCTTTCCATCGACTACTGCTAAAATTGAGGCGGAGGGATCTAAACGGGTCTCAATTTCTTTAACTGTTAATCCAATTAAGTCGCTTTTAGCCATCACCTTAATTTCAAAAATGTCGCCCCCTTTACCATAAGTTTTAAAAAAATGTTTTTTGGTCGTGCTACTGCTATATCTTTGCATTGGATCATTAGGTAAGAGTTTTCGCCCGAACAGTCCTAAATAAAAAATCCCTGATATTAGCAACGCTGCTCCAATGGGTAAAACCGAAAACAATTGAAAAGGTTCTAGAACCGCTATTTGATCGGTAAACCGTTCAGAATTCTTTAAAAGACTATTTAGCAGAATTAACGCACTGCTCCCTACCATTGTTAACGTGCCTCCTAGGATAGAGCAAAAAGCAATCGGCATGAGTAATCTAGATTTTGGAATACCAGTGCGCATAGTGATTTTGGTCACAACCGGTAACAGAAGTGCAACCGTACCTAAGCTACGCATAAAGCCTGATAAGATCCCTGAGACAAACATTAGAACAATGTTAATTTTAGTTGAGCGCTCTCGTCCCAGACGTAAAATCCAGCGTGCAATACGCAAAGCCATACCACTTTTTTCTAACCCGGCGCTAATGATTGTAATTGCAATGAGTGAAATAACCGCTTCACTTGAAAACCCAGAAAAAAGTTGATCAGGAGGAAGCAACCGAGTGATCCCTATAATCACCAAAACCAACAGTGCAACAACATCAACACGAATAAAATTGGATAACATCAAAAAAACAGTAAACCCGAGTATAGCCAGGACAACTATCATATCAATGGTAAGTGGCATGGTTGTCAATCTAAACCCTCCATGGCTTTTGTTTTTAAATTTTCTGGAACATCAAATCCCAGGTTTGGTGGCCTAATTTCAAACCTCTACGTTCATACTTCGTCAAAGAGCGAGTATTAGGTCGAGATAAAAAATTCCCACACCCTGCTGTATTTTCCAGTATATCACTCATGGAAAGCACTTCCATCATATGATAAGCATAGTTCATCCAATCCGTAGCCAAATGTATAGAACCTCCAATAGAAAGCTTCTTTGTGAGTAATTCTATAAAACCTGGTTGAATTAAACGACGCTTGTGATGACGAGCCTTGGGCCAAGGATCTGGGAAAAAAATCTGAATTTTCGTCAAGCTGTGATCGGGCACCTGTTGGCTTAAGATCTCAACAGCATCACCACAAAAAAGTCGTACATTTGTAATGGATTCTTTCTCAAGTGCCTGCATCAGCTGGCTCATACCTGTACGATAAACTTCTACACCCACGTAGTTTTTCTCTGGAAAGTCGCGTGCCATTTCGAGCAAAGATTGGCCATCACCAAAACCAATCTCCAAAACTATTTCACCTGAACAGCCAAATATCTCAGCCCAATCAACTATTTGCTCACTCTCTATGCCATAACATTTCCACAGTGCAGCAAAGCGTTGCTCTGATCTTTTATGAGATCTACTTTCACGGCGCACAAAACTACGAACAGTGCGCAAAGGTTTTGGGTTTGAATGCATCTTTCACCAATAAAGTAATAAGGTTAACTTTTTATTTTCATTCAAATCAGCTCTGCAGCGTGCTAGACTGCGGTTGATCATCACAACCAGTTTAAATTTTAGAGCACCAAATGTCACGACTGCAGCACACTATTTTACTATTTGTTTTTCTCACTGCTGTGAGTCTAACCACTGGATGTGGTCAAAGCGGTGCGCTCTATCTTCCGGAGCCCTCAGTAAAAACCATCGAATAGTATTTGCAGGATAGTTTAAAGATCTTTAAGCTTGAGTGTATGTATATTAATTTTACCAAAATGCACGGTCTGGGGAATGACTTTGTTGTGATAGATCTCATCACACAGTCTGCCAAACTGTCCACCGCTCAATTACAACGAATAAGCCATCGTCAGCTTGGCATTGGTTGCGACCAAATATTAGTTTTAGAACCACCGATGCGTGCTGAGGCTGATTTCTACTATCGTATTTTTAACGCCAATGGCCAAGAAGTAGAACAATGTGGAAATGGCTTGCGTTGCGCTGCCCAATTTTTTTACAGCCGTGGCTACACCAACCAATCCACTCTTATCGTAGACTGCTTAGCGGGCAGCTCTACTTGTGTTATCAAAAAAGATTATCATGTAACTGTATCCATGGGGATCCCAAACTTTAAAGCAAAAGATATCCCTATCCGATCGGAACAACCTGGTCCCGTACATACTTTGCAACCCAAGCAAATTTCTTATGATGCCTTTGTAGTGTCTTTAGGAAACCCACACGCTATTATCCATCTCCCCGATCTCAAATCAAGTTCAATGGATGAGATTGCCTCCATGCTTAATCAAAAAACTGTTTTTCCTAAAGGGATCAATTTAGGTTTCATGGAAATAGTCGACCGAAACAGAATACATTTACATGTTTATGAACGCGGTGTAGGAAAAACACTTGCTTGTGGTTCCAACGCATGTGCTGCTGTTGTAAGCGGTATCACACTAGGACATCTAGACAATCATTGTGAAGTCCTGTTTCCCAACGGCACTCTTAGCGTAGACTGGGAAGGAAAGGATGCGCCGGTTTATTTAACTGGCCCTGCTACTACTGTTTTTTCAGGGCGACTTCGCCTCTAACCGCTATGCATACCGAGATCATTCAATTTTTAACCCACATCGAACGTGAACAACGCATCTCTAAGAACACCTTAAGCAGCTACAAACTCGATCTCATGAGCGCTGCAAGCTTTTTTCAGAAAAACCAGTTAACCTCATGGATTGAAGTAGATGAAAAAAAAATTCGTCAGCTACTTTCCTCCAAACGCAAGTTACAGAGATCACCTAAAACCGTTAACCGACAGCTTTCAAGTCTCCGTACTTTTTTCCAGTATCTTGTGAATAAAAACCTAATCACCACTAATGTCGCTCTGAATGTATCCACTTTAAAGTCTCCACAGTCTATTCCTAAAGCTCTTGATGTAGATCAAATGGCTAAACTGCTTTCAACCATAGCATCCGATCCTCTCGCTATTCGAGACCTTGCAATTATCGAGCTGATCTACTCTGCTGGTTTACGTATTTCTGAAGCAACTTCTCTGGATATAACAGATATAGATCTACAACAAAATCAGGTGCGTGTTTTAGGAAAAGGTAAAAAAGCACGGGTTGGCCTTATCGGCACTTTTGCACATACAGCACTACAACGCTGGTTAGAACAACGACAGCAATTCACCCAGCCTTCCCAAACTGCTCTGTTTACAAGCAAACATAGCACTCGCTTAACTGCCAGAGCTATTCAGTATCGTTTAAAAAAGCTTGGGGCAGAACAGGATTTGGCACAAGTACATCCACATAGGATCCGTCATAGTTTTGCTAGCCATTTACTTGAGTCCAGTCAGGATCTGCGCAGCGTTCAAGAATTGCTTGGGCATGAAAACTTAAGCACCACACAGATCTATACTAAAGTAAACTTTCAACACCTAGCAAACATTTATGATCAGTGTCACCCTAGAGCATACCGAAAGGATAACGCAAATGATGACTAAATTAACTTATCGCAAAAAGCTTGCTCTTGGGGGGTTAATAAGCGGGCTATGCCTTGCCGGCGCCTACGTACTTGAACACCAGCTGCATTGGGAACCCTGCTCTTTATGCTTGCTGCAACGCTATGTTTTAGGTGCGCTTTCAGGATTGTTTTTTTTAGGTGCTCTCCATAATTGCAAAAGCATGGGTCGGTATTTTTATTTGCTCAGCACAATTCTAATGAGCAGCCTCGGAATGCTCTTAGCGATTCGCCATCTCTGGCTACAATATTTTCTCCCACCGGAGGATTCGGTTTCATGCACGGCTGGCTTGGAACAACTGCTTGAGTTTCAACCTGTCTTGAGCGCGCTTAAAGAAGTTATATTGAATAGCAAAGATTGCACACAAATCGACACACTGCTAACCATTCCTCTCTCTGCTTGGTCTCTACTTGGCTTTTCTGGGTTTATCGCTTGGTCTGCTTCTATTGGATACCAACAAATAAAAAGGCGGATATAAATCCGCCTTTTAAAATCATTCCTTGATTGACAATCCTTGTCAGCCCAATCCTTTGGTATCAATATCCTTCCTGGATACCTTTTTAGAATACTAAAGGTTAAAAATTACACAAATCCTAAAATTTATTTATTTATTTTTGACCCATTGCCTTTTATACGCTTCGATTAATGAATACTGGAGATTTATCAATAACTAACGAACTGTGTTGTTTTTAATGTTACTTTTTTGCAGCGCATACCCTGCTTTTGACTTACATGACATTAAGAGATCAGCTACAGAAACACGCGAAATAGCCCTTGAGCTAAGCTACCGTCAAAAGCCAAGATACTTGACTAAAACTAAATACTGTCTTTAACTAACCTATGTATTATTACGTAGTTCCTAATTGGAGGACCCAAGGTTTGTTGCAACAAAACAGTGCTCAATCTCTCCCACGCCCAAAAATGAATCTACTGATCAAGGGATGGTTAAAACAACGCCAAGAATTACTGGTTCTCTACAGCCAATTGTGTGAAACAAATCGTCTTGATCCACAAAAGCTTGAACTGTTTTGTCAAACGTTAATGGATTATATTTCAGCTGGACATTTTAAAGTATTTGAGAAGGTTGCTGAAAGCTACCCGGACTATCAACAAAAGGGATTAGATCCAAATCTATTAGAACAGATCTCGAGCACAACTGACTTTTCCCTTGATTTCAATGAAAAGTACACCGAACCCACTGGATTTGAATCACTCCTACAGGATCTCTCGGAACTGGGTGAACACCTCGCTCACCGCATGGACTGGGAAGATAAAATTCTTGGGCCTTACTTAAAAACCTTTCAATAATATTAATACTGTTACTGAGGCCATTTTTCCTCTAGATATTGTTTTTTATCTGGCACATCTTTCCATTCATCGGCATTAGGTAATGGTTCTTTCGTCTCAGTAATAGCTGGCCACTCTTTCGACAATTTCGCATTTAATTCAAGAAACCCTTTTTGTCCATCTGACAGATCATCCTCCGCCACAATGGCATCAACAGGACATTCTGGCTCACAGAGCGCACAGTCAATGCATTCATCTGGATCGATAACCAAAAAATTAGGGCCTTCCCGAAAACAGTCCACAGGACACACTTCAACACAATCTGAGTAACGACAACGTATACAGCTTTCTGTTACAACAAAAGTCATCTTCCCTCCCTAGGCAGACAATAATGAACTTACCTTAACTAACACCCAGAATGTTTTTATCACATCTTAAGACGCACAAGCAAGGATCAACGCCAGAGGTTGAACAACCAAATAATCCACCGATCTACCTGCCTCAAACCCATGAAAAATAGTTCCTGTACAGGTCTATTTTTAATGCACACCTGGGGTTTCGTCACATACAGCGCCGGAACTTGCGCAATAGCTGCAGCCAAAATGCCCGTCAGTAACCGATCATCCACTAACAATGTGCTTTCAGCTGTTTTTTTCGTAATCAATAGGATTTCAAACAACCCATCGGGATAAGGTTTTTTCTGAGTGCTTATAAAAAAAGTGACTTCTTTAAAATACGTTGAGAAATATTTTTGCCGTTCTTCGGTAGGACGATTGCTCAATACATACACATTATGTGCTCCAAACGTCATGACACAAGCTGTTAACCATTCTTGCACTGAAAGCTGCAATGTGTCCTCACCATGCGACGCCAAAACGCCATCAAAGTCTAGAATGAGGCTTTGGATCCCTGTAGATTTGAGCTCTACTACATCCAAGGCCAGAACCGTCTCTATCTGAACCGATGGATCTGATGTGTAACGTAAGAGTGCGCGGCGTTGTAACCAAGTCTGTTTTAATGCATAGGTAAGGCGCGATATCATGCCTGAAGTCTATGCTGACTAGCTAGATATTGCAATCCTCTTGATTTTTAAGCTAAAATCTGTTATTTTTCGTACTTATGGTGTCAGAAGATCTTGCAGATTTTGTTAAGAAATGTGGAGCAAATTTGCCAAGCGCGTTTTTGCACCTGAAAAATGGGGCCAAGGGAGAATGGAACCAAGCATTTGATGCGTTTATCCAAAAATTGGATTTAGTGACACGCGAAGAGTTTGAAGCTCAAGTACGTGTTCTAGCTAGAATGCAGGACAAAGTAAAGTGGCTTGAAGAGAAAATCATTTTCTTGGAAACTGCTTTAGAGCACCACTCCGAATAAAAAATTCACCCCCTCCCCACTATTGTTACACTAGAAAGGCAGAGTGATTACACATGGAACATTTTCAATATATTATTATCTTACTTGCTGGCGCTGTTGGAATGGTCGCTCTATTTCGACGTATCCATCTCCCCCCTATCCTAGGTTATTTATCAGTTGGTATGCTCGTAGGTCCTGGTGGCTTTGGTTTTATCCCAAGTATCCAAAATTTATCATTCCTTGCTGAGTTTGGGGTCGTCTTTTTAATGTTCACAATTGGGCTTGAGTTCTCATGGTCCAGAATCATGACGATGAAGCGTACGCTCCTCGGATTAGGCGGTGTACAAGTGCTCCTGTGCACTGTCTTTGCCTTTGTTTGGGGCTGGTTTCTTGGACTGTCTCCTAAAACTGCATTTGTTGCCGCTGGCGCACTAGCGCTATCTTCCACCGCAGTTGTCATGAAACAGCTCGCAGAACAACGTGAAACAAATACTATCCATGGAAAATTTGCTATAGGCATTTTACTGTTTCAGGATCTGGCAGCTGTTTTATTCTTAATCCTTATCCCTGCCCTCGCCACAGGTAGTGATGGCAATGCAGCACTCTTCGTACAAATCCTGCTGGCACTTGGTAAAGGTCTTGGCGTTTGTATTTTCCTAGGTCTCTTTGGCAAATATCTCTTGCGCCCACTGTTCCATGAAGTAGCGAAATCCCACTCCAGCGAGCTCTTTATGCTAGCAGCTCTTCTGGTAGCCTTAAGTGCTTCTTGGCTCACACATTACCTGGACTTATCCATGGCACTTGGTGCCTTTTTAGCAGGACTGATGCTTGGAGAAACTGAATTCCGTCATCAAATTGAAATCGATATTCGACCTTTCCGCGATGTTCTTTTAGGACTCTTTTTTGTCACCATCGGCGCTTTGCTACGCATTGACACTTTTCACCAACACTGGCATTGGGTTATTTCACTACTCATCAGTCTTATCGCTTTTAAGACAATTTTGATCATGCTCTTAACGCGATTTGTAGGAGCAACCTCCATTAAGAAAGCGTTTCGCACGGGTTTGATTTTAGCGCAAGGCGGTGAATTTGGTTTCGTTATTTTAACCGTTGCGATCAATAATCACTTAATTGATCCCTCCCAAAGTCAAATTGTGGTAGCAGCGGTTGTTCTTAGTATTGTCGCTTCTCCTTTGTTAATTCGTTACAACAAACTTATTGGTACTTGGGTTTTTGTACGTACTAGAAACCAAAAACCAGAAGATGAATTCAACTCCATGGAGCTTTCTACCCATACAGCTGAATTAAATGAACATGTAATTATTTGTGGTTTTGGACGAGTAGGACAAATTTTAGCCCGATTTTTAGAACAAGAAAGTATCCCTTCTGTTTCACTTGATCTCGATCCCATACGGATCTCTTCTTCTTCAATGGCTGGCGAAAATGCCTTCTATGGCGACGCCAGAAGACCAGAAGTATTAGCCGCTGCCGGCCTTTCACGCGCTCGAATGATCGTTATCAGTTTTGCGGATGAACCTGCCGCACTGGAAACACTTCGCCACATCCGAAAACTCAGATTGGATGTCCCTGTTTTTGTGCGCACCAAAAATGACTCTAACCTCAAAACTTTCCAAGAAGCCGGCGCGACGGAAGTTGTCCCCGAATCACTTGAAGCTAGCCTCATGCTGGCTTCCCATTTACTGTTAACACTTGGTGTCCCAGCTTCACGGATCTTGTTTAAAATACGTGCAATCCATTCCGATCGGTACCGCATCATTCAAGGTTTTTTCAAAGGAATGGATGATCCTGTTCTCACTGAAGAAACCGATGATGCAAGAATGAGTCTCCATTCTGTAACCATTGCCGAAGGTGCTTTTGCCGTTGGAAAAACACTTTTGGAACTTAGTGATCCAGAACAGCCACTGAATGTTAAGTTTTTAACCCGCGGCACAAATCGCCATCTGGATCCAAGTGATGATCTTCGACTCGAAGCAGGCGATGTTATCGTTTTACACACCACACCAGAAGTACTCTACCTCCTTGTGGAAAAATTAATGAGGGGGCCCAAGAAAACGATTACTTAGAACGAGACACCATGTACTCAACAAGCTTGGTCATCTCTTCATCACTGCAATCCACGCAAGTACCTTTGGGCGGCATAGCTTTATAGCCATCAATGGAATGTCTGACCAAAACTTCAATTCCCTGGGCAATACGTGGTGCCCATTCTGATTTCTTGCCCAATCGAGGAGCACCAGCTAAACCGGCTTCATGACACAGCCGGCACGTTTGGTTATAGCGGGTTTTAATGGGATCACTATCCGTCATTCTTTTCTGCGCACGCGTTTCTACACCCGTACCCGCTTCACCTGCCTGAACGTGTACCCGCCCTACGGGCCTGATCCTCTTTACTATAGATTCTTCATCTAAAGAACCACTTAAACCAGCAAAACAGCTGCCACACAATCCATAAAAAAGCACCCCAAAAAACCAACGCATTTTTTTACCTCAAACTGGACGAAATCTATGATTCATCGTATTATAACGCATTTTTCAGACTAAAGAGCAGAACCGATCCATGATCTCCATAGAACACGCCGTTTCTATGCTCCAACAGGGCAAATTAATCGCTATTCCAACCGAAACGGTCTATGGCCTAGCGGGTGATGCGAGTAATTTATCTGCTGTACAAGCTATTTACACGCTTAAGCAACGCCCGACTGAAAACCCCCTGATTATACACCTACCCCATATTGAAGCAATTGGCGAATGGGCAATTGAAATTCCTCCTTCGGCCTATCAACTTGCCGAGATTTTTTGGCCGGGACCCTTAACTCTGATTTTAAAGCGCCACCCCAGTGTATTAAAAACCATCACAGGTAATCAAGAAACCGTCGCACTTCGGATCCCCAACCACCCATTAACACTTGAATTATTGAAGCTTTTTGGAGGCGGTTTAGTTGCACCTTCAGCAAATCGTTACGGACAACTCAGTCCTACCTGTGCAGAGCATGTCAGACATGCTTTTCAGACTCAGGTTGAAATATTAGATGGAGGTCCCTGTGAACACGGTATTGAATCCACTATTATTAGTTTGATTGGAGAACCTACCTTGCTAAGACATGGAAGCATCCCTACAAGGACTATCGAGGATGTTCTGAACAGAAAGGTCATATTAACACCAGATAGGAACATTAAAGCTCCCGGTGCCGCAGACGCACATTACGCACCATCTAAACCATTATATATTATCCAAACCGATGCGCTTGTAGAAGTCGCTGCAGAATTAAGCCAATCACAAAAAATAGATGTACTCAGTTTACAAGCATTTTTAAAAACACAAACATCAGACTTTTCTACTTGGAAAAAAATGCCTAGTGATCCTAAACAATACACGCAACAATTGTATGCCACTTTACATCAACTTGATAAGACCGATAGTGATTGTATACTAGTCGAGCTACCTCCCAAGACTGAAGCATGGCTTGCTGTACACGATCGCCTACAACGTGCGTCTCGCCCGCTACCCTAAATTAGGACAGGACTCCCCTCTGATCAGACACAAGGTTTTGGTATAAATCATCAACATTTTTTTGCAGATCAGCTTCCCTATTGAACCGTTCAAATGCAAGTTCAATTAACCGATTAATCAGTTGAGAGTAGGTTATTCCGCTGATTTCCCACAATTTAGGATACATACTGATCTTAGTGAAGCCTGGAATCGTATTCACTTCGTTTAATAAAACTTGGCCATCTGCTTGCAAAAACATATCCACTCGAGCCATACCTTCACAATAAAGTGATGTATAAGCAGCAATGGCAACACGACGGATCTCCGTACTTTCGGCTTCAGTCACCTGGGCTGGGATATCTAAACGGGCACCATCATCATCTAAATACTTAGCTTCATAAGAATAAAACTCATGCCCATGTTGCGGAACAACCTCTCCTGGCAATGAAGCAATCGGATCTTCATTACCTAATACAGAACACTCAATTTCTCGTCCCACAATATTTTCTTCAAATATAATTTTATTGTCAAATTGAAAAGCCTGATGGCATTTATCTAAAAATTCGCTAGCATGTTTAATTTTACTAATCCCTACTGAAGAACCTGTATTCGCAGGTTTTACAAAAAAGGGTAATCCCAATGTTTCCTGAATAAACGTAAAAAGTTCTGCTGTAAACTGTGTTTTGGTAAAACTCAAGCTCTTTGCAATAGGGATCCCTTCCTCACGCAATAATCGCTTCATGACATCCTTATCCATGTTTACTGCTGAGCTCAAAATGCCTGCCCCCACAAAAGGAATACCAACTAACTTACACAGTCCTTGAATGGTGCCATCCTCACCATATGTTCCATGCAAAACCGGAAACAGCAGATCAATGGCTTGCTCAAAATCATGCGAGCCCAATCCAACAAGCCCCAGCTTTGCTACCAAAGCTACTGGGGTATCGACGGCTTTCAGTCGAATTTTCTTAGGATCAGTAGGGTTTATCAAATGTGTTTCCAGTGAAGGATAAGTATACCACTCACCATTTTTCTCAATCCCGATTAATACAATCTCATAACGATTTCTGTCCATGGCCGCCACCACACTCCGTGCCGACAACAAGGAGATTTCATGTTCAGCGGACTGCCCACCAAAAAGCACACCCACGCGTATTTTTTTATCCATAGTTAGTTATCTCATCTTTAATATAGAATCGCTTGATTAATCTAATTATCATAGCAAAGACAGCCCTCAATAAAAACGCTACAATGCCCGTTATGAATACAAAACAAACTCTACCACAAGGTTTTACCCGCCTCGAAGATCCTAGGATTCAAGTGGTTATTGACTATGCAACATCCGATAATTTTCTAGGACGTCCTGTTACTGGCTATTTAGCGCCTGTGTGTATCTTAACTGAACCCGCAGCGGCCGCTCTCATCCGAGTTCAAAACACCCTAGATTCCCTTGAGCAAAATTTTCATTTAAAAATTTTTGATACTTACCGCCCTACCTCTGCAGTCTCTGATTTCATCGACTGGGCTAAACAGCCTGAAGAGCCTAAAGCCAAAGCTCGCTACTTCCCAAACTTAGATAAATCAACCCTCTTTGATTTAGGTTATATCGGAACACGTTCCACACATTCCAGAGGAAGCACTGTTGATCTCACCATTACGGTGCAATCCGAAACCGATCCTACGACATTTGTTGATCTCGAAATGGGCACTATCTTTGATTTTTTTGATGAGCGCTCCAATACAAATGCTACGGCAATATCAGCCACCGCCAAAAAAAACCGTATCTTGTTAAATACAGTTATGCATCAACAAGCTTTTATTAACTTTCCAATGGAATGGTGGCATTTCACCTTAGAAAACGAGCCCTTTCCAGAAACCTATTTCAACTTTCCGGTAGCTTAACTCTTGTTTAATATTGTATTACATCAGCCTGAAATCCCGCCTAATACGGGAAACATTATGCGTCTATGTGTCAATACTGGATGCGCATTACATCTCATTGAACCGCTTGGATTTGATCTCTCTGAGAAACAAGTCAAACGTGCAAACTTAGATTATGAGATGTCGGCTGCTCCCAAATGCTATTCTTCATTTGAAGCATTTGAAACAACCCAAAAAAAAACTACTATCTATTTGTGCACCACGAAAGCAACTACTGTTTACAGTGAAATCCGTTTTAATCCTGGAGACACTTTTGTCTTTGGATCAGAAACACGAGGACTTCCTGAACAACTACTCTCACGCTACCCTGACACACAAAAAATTATTATCCCTATGCAACCGAATTCACGCAGCCTTAATCTCGCAAATTCTGCAGCCATTGTGCTGTATGAAGCTTGGCGACAACAACATTTTCATCAAAGTGGACAGGTACTAGAAGCGCATAAAAGATAGAGTTTCTGTCGACCAAAATAGTATATTTTTACTACTTGAGCATTAGGCACTTCCATCGTTCTTGAAATCAGAAAACCGCGTTGAAACTCACCTCTAGGCGCTATCAGTACTTGCTCTGGCATTTTTCGCTCGTCAATATACGCACTCACACTTAAACCAACAGATGAATGATCCGTCGTATACAATGGCTCACTTTGTGAGATACGCAAAATATCCTCAGCCGTTTCCTGGTAATTTCCACGATAATGCTTCTCATAATATGGAAACCAAAAAACACCTAAACCATAACGTAATACCACAACTGAAACAAACCATAAAAACATCACTGGAATTTTATGAGGAAAACATTCCTTTATCCAAACTGAAAAAACAAACGCGACCAGTGGAAATAATGGTAACAGATATCGCACAGGCGTATCGGGTGCTAACCAATAAGGTAAATAATTTAGAAAACAAATCCAAAGCGCAATTTGCACAGACTTGTTTTCAAAAAGATTTACTTTGTTTTTCAGCCAAAAATAAAGCAAAATACCGCTCACAGGGAACCAACGTGCAAAAGTATCGAACGGGTAAAAAAGAATTTTACTGATATATTTACTGATACTCTGTACATCTAGGCGAGCAATGACGTCGTGGATCATACTGCTTCCATGATCACCATCACTTACACAAATACTCCACCCCACAGGAAATCCAAAGGCAACAAGATGTGCAACAATTGAGGCAACCGTTATTGCATTTTTACGCTCAGGCAACCGATAAGACAAAACGCCTAGCGCAACAATGTAGAAAATATAACCCGTAAGCGCTTTGGTTAAAAAAGATCCAATCAAACACAACGCTGAAGCAAAAAAGAGTATTGCTCGGTTTTCACGCATTCCAATCCATAAAAAACAAACAGCAGCAAATACAAATAAAGAAAACAGTGGATCGGAATAAGCCAGCCAGCCGCGTCTAAAAAGAACATCTCCACTTAAATAAATGAGAGCACTAAACACCCCCCAAAAGCGATCACGCGTGATTTTTTCAACAAACCATACCAATAAAAAGCTTGTCAGTAGGGTTGCCATCCCACTCACCAAGCGAGAAGCAATCAACACCTTACCCCAGCCCAAAACCCAAGCTATTGGAATAATGAACCAATTAAAGAGAGGAGGGCGTGCGTAATTATTGCCATACAGCGTTGGCACAGTCCATTCCTGATTGAGCGCCATTTCCATAGAAGTAATGGTGTAAACACCTTCTTCACCCTGATACGGTAACCCTAAAGTAGTTAAGAAACTCAGCTGTGCCAAAAGAAAGAGTAGCCAAAACCCACCCCTATTCTTGTATACTGAGTGCTCTTGAGAATAAATCAACGACATGTGATTATGCCAAAAAAGAATATACTGTCCATCGTAGTCCCTATATACAACGAGGCTACCATAATTTTAACGTTTCACCAACGTTTGGTTGCTGTGCTAGATGGGATGGATGTACAAGCTGAAATTGTATACGTAAATGATGGTAGTAGTGACAAAACACTTGAACAATTAACTTCCCTGCGCTCTGCTGATCCACGTATCGCTCTCGTTGATCTCAGCCGAAACTTTGGTAAAGAAATTGCCTTATCGGCAGGGTTGGATCATAGCACAGGAGATGCCGTTGTGGTTATTGATGCCGATCTTCAAGATCCTCCTGAACTCATTCCTACTTTGTACGCACATTGGAAAAAAGGTTTTGATGTGGTTTACGCTAAGCGTATTTCACGCAGCGGAGAAACTTTCTTTAAAAAAATGACCGCTCACCTTTTTTATCGCGTGTTGCACTGCCTGAGCAATGTACAAATTCCAATTGATACCGGTGATTTTCGCCTAATCAGCCGGCGTGTTGTTGATTCACTTAAAAGCCTACGCGAAACACACCGCTTTATGAAAGGTTTGTTTACCTGGGTTGGGTATCCACAAATTGCAGTACCCTATGAACGCGATCCAAGAGTAGGGGGTACTACAAAGTGGAATTATTGGAAATTATGGAATCTTGCTATTGAAGGAATCACTTCTTTTAGCATCGCACCTTTGAAAATTTCTACCTACTTTGGTTTTGTAACCGCTTTTGGTGCTTTTCTCTACGCATTAGTTATTATATACAAAACCCTAATGTATGGTGAGTCCATTCAAGGATATCCATCTTTAATGGTCGTCATGTTATTTTTAGGTGGCATACAATTGATCACCCTGGGCATCATCGGCGAATACCTCGGAAGAACTTTCGTTGAAACCAAAGCACGCCCATTATATTTATTAAATTCTTACCAACCGGCAAATCAAGAAGAAACTAAATAAGTTAAAATATGTGTTAATTCAAGGCAGTTTCCTTTAACCATATTTGGTGTGACCTCATAAGAACCATTTACCTTACTGACGATAACGGTAGGACTAACCAATACTCGATAGGCTTTTGCCACCTCTTTTGCCCGTACAAGCTCCTGTTCTACGGCAAATGAAGCGTAAAGCTCATTAAATCTCTCTTCCGGCAAACCATGTTCACGAAAAAACTCTGCAAGCTTGCTCTTTTCGCTTAGTTTTATCCGATGCTTATAAATTGTAGTGAAGAAATCCTGATCTGAAATTTGCAAACTGCTTTCTGCTTTATTAATGTAATAAGCACGTGCTAGCACTTCCCATTGCTTATTAAATAAAACTGGAAATCGATAAAAAACCACATTATCTGGTTTTTTTTCTATCCATTTATCAATGAATGGATGTAATCGCATACAACCCACACAACCATAACTAAAAAATTCAATCACTACCGCTTTTCCAGGATGTTTAGCACTGAGTGCTTGAACAACTTTATCTGCAACAACATTAGAAGGTAATCGCTTATAAGCTTTACCTTCTTCAAAAGCAACCGCATGAGGTTCCTCTTCTGTAGCCACAACAACAGTACTTAAAATGATAAGAATAATCGTTAATATTTTTTTCATTAATATAACCCTGAAACGTAGTGCGCAATCGCTTCAATTTCTTCATCTGTCATCCGTTTGCTCACATCTTGCATTATTCCGTTTCGATCATTTGTTCTTTCACCTGAACGAAATTTATTCATTTGATCAATAATGTACTCTGGATGCTGACCACTCAGTCGCGGGAACCCAGCAGGAACATTGCCAGCTGCTGCAGGAGAATGACAACCCATACAAGAAGGAGTACCCGTCAGTGTATTTCCACCTCGGTATAACCTTTCCCCCAATGACACCCATTTTTCTGCTGTTATTCCTGGCGTAGGTTCTTGACTGAAATAATAAGCAGCCAGCTCCGCAAAATCTTCTTCAGACATTGATTGTACCAAAGCATACATGCTCGGATTGAAACGTTTTCCAGTTTCACCAGCCTGAAAAGCACGCATTTGCTCAATAAAGTATTTGGGAGGCTGTTTAGCAATTTTAGGCCACATGGGAACCGTGCTATTACCATCAATATTGTGGCAAGCAGTACAGACTTCTGATTTTTTTGCCCCTCTGGCTATAAGTTCTGGCTCTATAGCGCAACAAAGCGTAGAAATAAACCACAAAATTAAGCAAAAGAACCTATTTTTCATCTGAATATTCCAAAATCGTGTATTCCAAAGTCCTGAATAAGGTTATTATAATACCCAATGGACACGCTTAACTACAACCAGATAGAATTTTTAAAAAGTGCAAACCACTGTGATCATCTCCCACCAGATTTGGGGGCGGAAGTTGCTTTCAGTGGCCGCTCTAATGCTGGAAAATCGAGTGCCATTAATACCATCACCAACATTAGTCGATTAGCTAAAACTAGTAAGACACCAGGAAGAACTCAGCTAATCAACTTTTTTGAGATGGATCCTGAACGCCGTTTAGTCGATTTGCCAGGATACGGTTACGCAAAAGTCCCAACCAAAATCAAACAACATTGGGAACAAGTTGTCTCTGAATACATTTGTAAACGTGAAAGCTTACGTGGGATCGTCTTAATCATGGACATCCGTCATCCACTTAAACCCATTGATTGGCAAATGCTGGAATGGACACTGTCACAAAAAATTCCTTTACACATCTTATTAACCAAGGCCGACAAACTTAAACGAGGTGCAGCAAAAAATACTTTACTTGCTGTACGTCAAGAATTAGAGGAATACACCAAACTCGTCAGCGTACAACTGTTTTCATCTCTTAAAAAGGAAGGCATGGATGTTGCACGAGAGAAACTTGATGAGTGGTTACAACTTTAGTGTGCTTCTTCCCAATTGTCTCCTATACCAACGTCCACACTTAGCGGTACTGATAACGGTATAACTTTTTCCATAATAGACTGAATTTTTGGAACGGCAAAATCAATCATTTCCTTTGGAATTTCAAATACTAATTCATCATGCACCTGCATAATCATCCTAACCTGCGGGCATACTTCACGGATCCAACGGTCTAGCTGAATCATCGCACATTTAATAATGTCTGCATTAGTTCCTTGCATCGGTGCATTAATTGCAGCTCTTTCAGCTGCACGACGGACGAAGGTTCGAGACGATTTCAAATCAGGCAAATACAAACGCCGCCCCAGCAAAGTTTCAACGTAACCCTGTTTAGAAGCTATCTCTTTAATTTCTTTCATAAATGCCTCTACTTTAGGAAAACAAGCAAAATATTGTTCCATTTGTGCTTGCGCTTCTTCTCGTGTCATGTCCAATTGTTTAGCGAGCCCAAAAGCAGACATACCATACATCAAACCAAAGTTAATAGCCTTGGCACGACGTCTTTGTTCGGAAGTCACTTCTGACGGCTTAACGGAAAACACTGCCGCTGCGGTACTTTGATGAATGTCCTCACCAGCGGCGAAAGCAAACAACAGACCAGGATCTTGAGACAAATGCGCCATGATCCGCAATTCAATTTGAGAGTAATCTGCAGCGACAATCTTATAACCAGTCTCTGCAACAAAAGCATGTCGGATCTTTCTGCCTTCAGCACTCCGAATTGGTATGTTTTGCAAATTGGGATCGCTAGAAGAGAGACGACCCGTTGACGTAACTGCTTGATGGTAGGAGGTGTGGATCCTACCCGTTTTTGAATGAATCAGTTGTGGTAATTTATCAACATAAGTGGACTTGAGTTTGCTCAAACTTCGATACTCTAAAATCAAAGCAGGCAGTTCATATTCATGTGACAGTTCTTGCAGTACAGATTCTGCTGTAGAAGCTTGCCCACCTGGCGTTTTTTCTAAGACTGGTAATTCTAACTCCTCAAACAAAATAGCTTGCAACTGCTTTGGTGAACTTATATTAAAGGGTTTTCCTGCCAACAAATGGATCTGTTCCTCTAAATTTTTTATCTTAGTATCCAAAGTGCCACTCTGCTTTTCCAACATAACAGGATCTATCAGCACTCCCTGCCTTTCCATCTTCGCTAAGACAGAGATAAGTGGTATTTCAAGCGTCTCAAAAAGCCGCTTCTGCTTGTCTAGCAATTCCAATTCCGGCCAAAGAGTTTGATGTAGCGCCAATGTAACATTAGCATCCTCAGCAGCATAAAATGCTGCTTTACTGATTTCAACTTGATCAAAAGTGATTTGTTTTACCCCTTTGCCTGCAACCTCTTCAAAAGAAATCGTATCATGCCCAAGATGTCGTTTGGCAAGCGTATCTAAATCATGTCTACTTAAGGTGCTGCCCAAAACATAGGATTCCAACATCGTGTCAAACTGCACTCCGTTTAACGCGATATCGTAGTTGGCCAATACCTCCATATCGTACTTCAAATTATGACCAACTTTGTGTTTGTTTGTATCTTCCAGCAAAGGTTTTAGTTGAGCTAAAACCCAATCCTGATCTAATTGCTCTGGCGCACCCTCATAGTGGTGAGCAAGTGGAACATACGCAGCTTCTCCAGGCTTCACTGCAAAGGAAAGCCCAACTATCTCAGCAGACATGTAGTCAAGGCTTGTAGTTTCCGTATCAAAAGAAATCAAACTTGCCTTGGAAAGTTTTTTCATCCAAATAGAAAAGTCCGCTTTAGTTAACACCGTTGTGTAGTCCACCTTTGTGTTAACCACCTCCTCTTTATCTAGTATTTTCAACCAATTTTTAAACTCCAGTTTTTCAAACCATTCTCGTAATTCAGCTTTATCCGGTGCCCCCAACACCAAATCTTTTATTTCACTTTCGATTGGAACATCCAACTTAATAGTCACTAAAGCTTGATACAAAGGTAAATCCGGTATAGCTGCTCTCAGATTCTCACCAACTTTTCCAGTTATTTTTTCTGCATTTTGCACAATAGACTCTAAGCTACCATAGGTATTCAACCACTTCACTGCTGTCTTTGGCCCTACCTTAGGCACTCCAGGAATGTTATCAACGGTATCACCAATTAACGTTAAGTAATCAATAATTCTCTCCGGTGGCACTGCAAACTTCTCTACCACTTTATCTCTATCAAATAGATCACCTGTCATGGTATTAACCAGAAAAGCCTGCTCATCCACCAATTGTGCAAAGTCTTTATCTCCAGTTGAAATTAAAGTAAACAATCCTTGTTGCTTTGCTTGATGTGCGATTGTGCCAATAATGTCATCCGCTTCAACACCAGGTATGGCTATCAATGGAAAACCCATAGCGCGGATAATTCCGTGCAAAGGAGCAATTTGCTGTGCGAGCTCATCCGGCATCACGCTACGATTGGCTTTATACTCTTGGTACAATTTATGACGAAAATTCTTACCCTTACTATCAAAAACAACAGCCACACGCGAAGGCTCGTATTGTGCCAAAAGTTTTTTGAGCATATTCACTACCCCAAAAATCGCCCCAGTGGCCTCGTTTTTTGAATTATTCAATGGCGGTAGCGCATGGTAGGCACGAAACAGATAGGACGATCCATCTACTAATATCAATGGATCCTTTGGTATAGATTGCATAAATTGGCCTTAAAACATTCCCTAGAGGATCCTAATTATGCCTTTCTACCCTATACTTATAAAGTAGTTATAAAACAAACTCTACAAAGGAATGCTTAAGGGTGGGTGAACTCGATCAATTTGTCTATTGGAATAACCGCCTAGGTGAAACCTATCAATTCATTTATTTCATGATTGGTCTTTTAACCTTGATCACCATTGGCTTATCCGTTTTTATCCTGTGGGTTTACTACAAATTTAAAAAGGGGTTCTTTCAACTTGATCAAAACGTACAAAAAATTGTGTATTTCACAGATACCGATCCCCTGACTGGACTACCCAATCGTGATCTCTTTTTTAAAAATTTTGAAGTCTGTTTAGCAAAAGCCAAACACAAGCACAAAAAAATTGCGCTCTTTTTCCTAGACATTGATAATTTTCAAAAAATAAAGGACATGACTGGTCACAACACTGGTGATGCCCTTCTCAGAGTAGTCGCACAACGATTTATTGTTCTTGTACAGGAACAAAAGGAAATGCTAGCACGCCTGGATAATGATCAGTTTGTTCTAGTCCTTAAAAATGCAAATAGCGAAAAACACATTCAGACTTTCATAAAAAGACTACTGGAACTGTTTTCCGATCCCTTTTCAGTCAATAATCACGAATTTAATATCACTGTGTCTATTGGGATCAGCGTCTATCCTGATGATGCTTCACATGCCGAAGAACTCTTAAAACAATCCGGGGTTGCTCGTTACGAAGCAAAAAAAGCACTGGACAGCTCCTACTGTTTCTACACCAAGGAACTGAATGAAAAACTAACCGAAAAAAGAACAATTGAGGCTCAGCTTCGTAACGCCTTATCCCGAAACGAACTGTCCGTTTTGTATCAACCCAAAATTGATATCGAAACCCGAGAAATTATTGGAGCTGAAGCACTGCTACGTTGGAATAACCCTAAACTCGGACAAGTACCTCCTTCTCAGTTTATTCCTTTGGCCGAACAAACTGGCTTGATCAATCCCATCGGAAACTGGGTTTTAAAAGAAGCCTGTCAACAAATGTTAAATTGGCACAACCAAGGATTTGATCGCTTAACCATTGCCGTTAATTTTTCAGCTCATCAGTTCAATGCAAATGATTTTATCGGTAAAATAGGACAAGCCACTGTAGATATCGGTTTAAACCCTAAATGGTTGGAGCTTGAGCTGACGGAAAGTCTCATTATGGATAACGTTAAAAAATCCTTGCTGATTTTTAAAATGTTAAAGACCATGGGTGTCAAACTTGCCATTGACGATTTTGGTACTGGCTACTCTTCGTTGAGTCATCTTAAGAAATTTCCTGTAGATTACTTAAAAATTGACCAGTCTTTTGTAAAAAACATACATGACACTACTGTTGAATCTGATGATAAAACCATTGTGAGTACTATTGTTACTTTGGCAAAACAACTTGGGATCAAACTGATTGCTGAAGGCGTTGAAACAGAAGTGCAATATGAATTTTTAAAAGAATTAGGATGTGATTTAGGACAAGGATTTCTTTTTGGAAATCCAGTTACCGTGGAAGAGTTCACGCGACAACTGGTACAACAATCCACTAAATAGCCTAAACGGTTAGATATTAGGGTTCTTCTCAGAAACCCCACTCTGTATGACACATATTGCTCCTATTAGGTGTATGCACGCATAAAAACAGGGAACTTCTCAAACTATATGTTGTCATATCAATTGTACCTTAACTTATATTGGAGCGTTTCATGGGCGTATTTCTTGACAATATTTTACAAAAAGTAAACTCAGATAATATGGTGTTTGCTGAGGTTTCAGAATTATTGCGTGAAGCGACAAAAGAAGAGTATATAGATTTCATGGGGAAAAACCATGATGGAAAGGAGTTTCTCACTAATAAATCTGTGCAAGAAAATTCGGGGGCGTTTGCGTCCTATGAAATTATACTTGAAAATTTAGGAAAAAAATATTTGCCAGAAATAAAAGAAGAACTTAAAAAAGATCTTGTTGCAAAACTAGATAAGCTAAATAATCTACAAACTAATCTCAGAAAAGATAAGCATGCAAATGTAGCTAACGCACTAGTACAACTGTTAAAACCAATAGTGCAATCTGGTCCACATGATTTAAATCTTCACACAGCTATTATGATTAAAGCAGCAATTTCAGTGCTAGAAGAAAACTCGCCCAAACAGAACGAGATTTTTCTACAAGAACTCGATGCTGTTATAGCAGAGAGAAGTAAAGAAGAAAGAGTCCGGGGAGCTTATGCTGATCCTACTGGAACAACCCCAATAATACAAACGGATTCTCCTGAACCAAAAAAGAAAAGAGGATTAAAAGATAGGCTTAATGGGGTAGTTAATAGTTTGAAAAAGAAACCAAAAATCGAGGCGACAGAACTGAAACCAAAAGAAGACACTCGTGTTGAACCAGCTCCAGCAAGTGAAAAAGAAAATAAACCAAACGGATTTATGATGTCTCAACAGGCTCTTGAGGCTGCTAAAGGAAAACTCAAACAAGCTGAACCTACTTCAAAAAAACCACCACCGCTACCACCACCAAGACCAAAAAGGCCAGAGTGATTCTTTTCTAAGCAGAGGAGACACATTAATAGATTCTTGATGTGTCTGCACTCCCATACAGATCCAAAAAACTTTACAAGAATGGAGCTATACAGTTCAGACTTCCCCCCTCACAAAAATGACTCTGTAATCAGGGACACTTAACCAATAGAATTAATAAATTTCAAACTTGGGGTACATAACACTCTACCCTAAGCAAAAGCCCTTCATTTCGGCTTTGTCATTCATAATTAGATGGTTGCCGGGTAAACTGAGAAGGATGTGTGCACAATCCATTCTCTAAATGACAAATCAACACCTTAGAAAATTCTAGCTACTTTCATAAGCTGAAGAACGTTGATACTAACGATACAGGCTGTGAGAGGCCTCATATTCTTCTCAGTAGGGATTCAATCTGCAGGATGCTATTCTCTTCCGGTTGCCGTGGAGGAGTTCACACGGCAACAGCTATAACAAATCCACTTGACTTATATTCTTCGAGCGGGAGGAGTAGGAGGCTTATCAGGTCTTCTCACATACTCTCTGTAGGCGTTTTTAAACTTATCCCCAATATCTGGCGTATGCTCCGAGACTCCGATCTCTTTCAAGGTTGCTAAAATTTCTTTTCCCATTGCTGATTTAGCAAAATGATCACGGCTATTAGGTTTTTCAGCCTCAATAGTGGCTTTAATATCTAATAGACATCCAACCAGAACTTCTGTTTTTTTCTGCGCGGTTAATTTCCCATCGCCCTGTAGCTTGGTTAAAATATCATCTAATTCTTTAGCCATGGCAGGCCTTGTTTTTTTCTGAAAAAACTTGCTCACCATACCTCTTTTATCATTGTAACGTTTTTGGGTTTCCTTATACTGGCCATCTTTTTTTTGCCCAACATGGTTTTCTAGATCATGTGTCATTAAAAGTGTTTCTGTTTTTTTATAGTGCTTATCTTCCAATTTAAATTTTCCAGAAAACTCTTGATAGAAATTACGCATCGCTTCCACATCAATCCTTGCAAGGTTTTCTGGTATATCCAGCTCATCTAACATACCTCCTACTACCTTACCCATAGCGGACTTAGCAAAATGTTTCTGATCTTTAGGTTTCTCAGCTTCAATTCGCATTTTAATATCTAGAAGGCAACCGATAAGCACTTCCGTAGGCTTGTCCGTTTCTTTTCTCGCAATTCTATCCATCACTTCATTTAGCTCTTTTGTCATTGTCACTCTCGATGGATGCTGATACATTTTACTTGCTAATCGTCTATTAGCCTGATATTTAGTATTCATAGCTTTTTCCGGACCTAACATCCATCTATCTATAGTGTGCTGAGCAATCATTGCCCCTGCCTTTTCCATTCTTGTGTTTGTAACGAGAGTTCCCTTTTTAGCCACTTCAGCCGCCACCCTTTCCACTTGAAAGGGTTTTCGTATTTTTGCTGCAACAGGGTTGCTCATCGGAAACTTGCTAGGATGTTGGTTGACATACACCTTAAACTTTTTGACATGCATATCCATGTCTTTTGGCTCCATTCCCTTTAAAGAGGGGTCTCTTTTTTGAAGCTCTTCACAAAATGTCATAATGACATTTGATTTTAAACGACTTTTCACCTTTGTTTTTCCAATCTCATCCTGCATATAGACAAGACCTGCATACATAACTTCTGGTGCAACATTCCCTTCTTGCGCTTCTTTTAGCAAAGCTTCTAGAAAAGCAATCTGTGGCGTTCTATTTTTATCGGGGAAAAAATGGACTATTGTTCTTAGTGCATTAGTCGCAAAGCCTTTAGGGCCCTTAGCGCTGGCTAGTTTTATTGTTCTTAGTGCATTAGTCGCAAAGCCTTTAAGGCCCTTAGCCCTGGCTAGTTTTCTTTTATAACTTCTTTGAACATCCTTATCCTTGAGAATTTTAGCTGCATCATCCTTTTTTTTATTTTCTTCTGCTCGACGCGCTCTTACATTTTGCATAGGATCGGGTGAGGGTTTATTCAACTGTGCAGCTATTTCTTTTTTTATATCCTTACGATTCTCACCCATTATTATCTCCTGACAGAAGTTATTCACTTCCTCATGAGACCCGGATAAAAACTAAATGTTCATTTTAAATAGAAGGTAATTACACCCTTCAAGGATGACTATAAGATTTCAAGCTTGGCATACGCTAATGCTAACCACTTACTTCCATACATCTCGAACTTGACATGAACTCGTGCACGTTCACCGTTCCCCTCATGATCGATAACTGTTCCACCACCAAACTTAGGATGCATGACGCGCTGTCCTAGACGAAAGCCATTCATTTCGGCTTCGTCACTTATTATGGGATAGTGCACCTTAACCTTACGGTTTTTTTCCTCAAGTAAATGCTCTGGAATTTCGCGGATAAACCGAGAAGGAAATCGACTTTCATCTCGCCCAAATACTCGTCTTTTTTCTGCATAAGTGAGAGTCAAATTCTTCTCAGCACGCGTAATTCCAACATAACAAAGACGCCGCTCTTCCTCTAATGCTTTAGGGCTGTCCTTAGAGAAGTGATGTGGAAACAATCCATCCTCTAGACCACAAATAAACACCTTAGGAAATTCTAGCCCCTTAGCAGAATGTAGCGTCATTAACTGAACAGCATCTTCGCTATCACCTGAAGAACGCTCTCCCCCTTCAATAGAGGCATATGCCAAAAAGGCTGTGAGAGGCGTCATGTTCTCTTCAATGGGATTCTCTAATTCAAAATCACTTGCAGCATTAATCAACTCTTCCAAGTTCTCAACTCTACTCTGTGAGCGCTCATCCGGTTGATCTTTAAAAAATTTCAGCAATCCACTGTCATGTACTGCAATATCGATTAACTTCGGCAAAGGATCCGTTGCCAAACGTGATTTTATCCGTTCTATAATCTCCACAAACGATCGCAGACTGTTTTCAGCTCTGGCGGTTAAGACTTGGTTAGTTATTGCTTTTTGCGCCGCTTCCCAATAAGAACAGCCTTCTTCCTTGGCTATAAAGCTAATTTTTTCAAAACTACGATCACCAAAACCTCGAGGAGGAGTATTCACCACACGCCGAAAGGCCGTATCATCTTGTGGATTAACGGTCAAACGCAAATACGCTAGCGCATCTTTAATCTCGGCACGTTCAAAAAAGCGTAAGCCCCCATAAATGGTATAAGGGATCCCACCACGCACAAAAGCCTCTTCAAGCACTCGAGACTGTGCATTTGAACGGTATAACACACCTACTTCACTGTAGCGACCTGTGTCTTCAACCCATGCACGGACTTCACGTACTACATACAAAGCTTCGTCTTCTTCATTAAAGCCGGCATATAGTAAAATTTTGTCCCCCTCTTCACCTTCTGTCCATAGTGTTTTGCCCAAGCGACCATGGTTGCATGAAATAAGAGCATTAGCGGCCGTTAAAATAGTATTGGTGGAACGGTAGTTTTGCTCTAAGCGAACAACGCGTGTATCACTAAATTCCTTCTCAAAGCGCTGAATATTTTCTACTTTTGCACCGCGCCAACCATAAATGGATTGATCATCATCACCCACAACCGTAACCGACTGTGACTGACCAGCAAACAAAAGCAACCACTGATACTGAATGGTATTAATATCCTGGAATTCATCCACTAATAAATGTGAAAATCGTGCTTGATAATGTGCTCTCAGCTCAGCATTACTTTGTAACAATTCAAATGCACGCAGAAGCAGTTCAGAAAAATCAACCAGTCCACTTTCTTGACAAATACGTTCATATTCCTGATAGATCTCTTGTAGAACTTTCTCATAGGGTCCTTCGAACTGAGTAGCCTCGCGAGCTCTCGCACCCTCATCTTTTTTACGACAAATGTAACCTTGAACTTTCTTAGGCTCAAACCGATCTTCATTAATATTTAATGATTTAAAGATCCGTTTGATCATTTGTAACTGATCGTCTCCATCCATGACTTGAAAACTCTGTGGCAACCCTGCTTCTTGGTAATGCAACCGTAATAGTTTATGTGATAGACCATGAAAAGTACCCACCCACATACCGCGAGCGTTCCCCTCTAACATTTCATTTAAACGACCACGCATTTCCCCTGCCGCTTTATTGGTAAAAGTAACTGCTAAAACACTGTGTGCCGATACGGATTTCTGACTTATTAACCAAGCGATACGATGCACTAAAACACGTGTTTTACCGCTACCAGCACCGGCCAATACTAATAAATTGCCATACGGCGCACTCACTGCTTCCCGCTGTACTGAATTCAAAGAATCTAACAAAGTTGAAGTTTCCATAAGCCCAACATTGTATCAAGTTCTTACCACCCGTGCGAACAATTACACGGTCTTTTCAAAGCGAACACCATCAAAAGTTGGTTAATTAACCAGCGATCCAGTTGTTGGCATTGCAGCCTATTTAGGAAAAAGATACGATACGACTCTACATAGATTATTACCTTTTCGTTACCTAAGGATCACCACATGAAACCACGTATTTTAGTCACACGCGAATTACCAGGTCCTGGGTTGGCACTTTTAGAAAATCATTTTGAGGTTACTTTGCACAAAGGACCGCGCCCTTTAGATAAAAACGAGTTGATTGAAATGATAAAAGATAAAGAAGCTCTGCTTTGTCTTTTGAGCGACTCTATTGACGCTGATGTTTTCACGGCTGCTAAGAATTTAAAAGTTATTTCAAATTACGCTGTAGGCTTTAATAACATTGATCTCCAAGAAGCCAACAGACAAAAAATCCCTGTATGCAATACACCAGGCATATTAACGGAAGCGACAGCCGATCTAACCTGGGCTCTTATTCTTGCAACAACACGCCGCATCGTTGAAGCAGACACCTATACACGCGAAGGCCACTTTAAGGGTTGGGAACCTTCACTATTTCTAGGTTATGAGCTCAGCGGAAAAACATTGGGCATTATTGGCATGGGGCGCATAGGTGAGGCAGTTGCTAAACGTGCGCACGGTTTTAATATGAATGTTATATACACTTCACGCTCACCCAAAACTATTGAGCATGCTAAGTCTGTCTCTTTAAAAACACTCCTACAGGAAGCAGATGTTATTTCGTTACACGCACCTTTAACCTCTGAAACATATCATCTTATCAGCACCAAAGAATTTCATTTAATGAAAGACACCGCTTTTCTGATTAATACAACACGCGGTCCCATTGTGGATGAAAAGGCGCTGCTTGTCGCATTAACTGAAAAACAGATCTTAGGAGCAGGCTTAGATGTTTATGAAGAGGAACCCTCAATCACCCAAGGTCTTACAAAATGCCAAAACCTCATTCTGTTACCACACATTGGCAGCGCTACTGTTGAGACTCGTGCAAAAATGTCTAGAATCGCCGCTGAAAACGCCATTGCTTTTTTTACAAGCTCACAGCCTCATGCAGTAGTTAACCCTGAAGTACTTACTTAAATAAAAAACAACCCTATGATACAGCCCAAACCAATACCCCAAAAGAGACTTCTGAAAATATCTTGATCGACTAGGTAACAAATTGCATACATCACTCGCGAACATAAAAAGATAAATCCTAATAGGTTAATCATCTTAACCGGAACACCCGTGTGGTGCGCAACCAACATTGCGATCGCAAAAGCTGGAAAGATCTCAAGGCTATTTAATTGCACCCAGTGTGCCCGTTTACGCCAGCCTGTAAGACTTTGTAAATATTCTCTAGGTTTTTTATTATTAAACCCTGATTCACTTTTAGCCAGCACAGTGAAAAAATAAGGGAATAGCATTGCAACTAAAACATATCCATACGCCATCGTCATTTCTTTCTCCTCAAACTCAAGTCAATTACTTACCTAGTTTTAAATTTGTTATATTCAAACCACACTGTTTCAATAACCGAATAAATTCTTCCCCTACTTTCCCAGCCATTTTAGTATAATACACTCGAATATAAGTCCTTAAAAGATATTTATACTCAGCTTGCGTCAACAACGCAAGTATCGCTTTAGCCCTCTGTACGTCCCTACTGTGCGAAGACCGACATCTCTGAAACAAAACAGCAGCTAGAACTGAAGCTTTCGCAGCACGTCGCTTATGTCCGGCTTTCTGGAATTCAAGGATGCTTTCTTGTAAAATACGGTCCTTATCCCAATCTATCCAGGTATCGTAAAATTTCATAATGGATTTTTTTAGTGCAGCAATTTCGCCTCTGGACTTTTCGTTTCCATTGAACATCAACATAAACATCATGGCTGGGATACTGGCTTCTACGTTTGCCCAGGAACAGTTTCCGCTTAATTGATAACGTGCCGGCAAAGTAGCCACTGGGGTTAGTTGCAACAGCTCCTTCAATTCATGATTGATGTATTTAGTGGTTTTATTTCCAAACATCAACTCTTTTAAGAACCCTAATGTGAGCACATGAGGATTTCCCACCCGATAAATGACAACCGTATCAACTATATGCTTCACACCTCTGTCACATTTAGCCAAAAAATTACCATACTTAATAAAGGTAATGGCATGTCCCTCATAGGAAACAGGAACAACAACCAGTTCAGAGTTGAATACATTCTCAATATTTTCCTCATCAACCTCACTGTTTTGCTTTCGATATTTATAAGGAATAATACCGACTGTATTCTTAAGGGCTTTAGTAATTTTCGAAAAAACAGTATAATACGCTTTAAAATCGTTTACCTGAGCGCTTTGAGTGAAATTCACAAATGTACTTAGAATGATACCTACCGTAAACTCTAAATAAAACCCTTCGTAATTCAAATCGATAAATTTATCTTTAGCATTAAGAATGCGCGCCTTGCCTGATAATTCATAGCGATGTCCAATGAGTTTGGCGCTCACAAAATCAAACGCGAACTGCAGATCAGCACCAAAATCTACAAGTTTATTAATAAGATCTTTCTGGCCCCTTAATAAGGGGTTCACCAAAATGGGTTGCCCATCGGCGGAGTAATGATTGGGATCGGCTTGATGTTCTAAAAACAACTCGCACAATGCCCGCTGCTCTCGATTCACCGCCCACTGTAACGCCGTCTGCCCGCTAATATCTTGCTGATCGATTCTCGCGCCATGTTGCAACAAAAACCGAGCTATGTGTGTGTCTTCTTTTAAAGTTGCTTCGATCAGTGGGGTAAAGCCGTAGACATCTTTTTCATTTACATCAGCACCAGCTTGCACCAACGCACGAACTTCTTCTCGAGTACCAAATAGAATTTCATGTGAGAGTGACTGTATTACCACATATTTTCCTTACATGCCTCCCGGCCGAGGTCGGGGTGGTGGTTCAATTCTAGGTTGTGGTTGTGGTGCAGGCGGTATTTCTTTAATGATATATTTCACGGTTTTTTGAATATCTTTAAACTTAGGAGTTATCGCTTGCTTGGGTTTTGCTTGGTGCTTCGGCTGATTACGCGCACGCAGTTTATTCGCTAAATCTAAGCGGCTTTTGAGTTTTTTATTAACTAAATTAGCCAATTCAGTCTTATCCAACACCTGCCCTTCTACTACCTGCTGCCACTCTGGAGAAATCACCTCAAGTGGCATGCCACCTAAATCTTCAACCAACGGATTCTTTTCTAAATTGATTGCAACACCTGAACGTTGGTCAGCTTCTAATTCAGCACCATGGTTTGCCTCCTGCTTCGGATCTAGGAGATTTTTAATTTTTTCATAAGCTGCACGGATTTTTTCATTAACATTTTCAACAGGCGCTACTTCTTTGTGTGTTGTAATGATCTCAGCAATAAACTGTATCTGGCCTAACACACCTTGCGTTTGTCTTTCAATTGACGTTAATAAGTTGAGATCATCTTGCCGCTGTTGTGCAAGTAATTCTTGGCTGTATTTCACCTTTTTATTCTCACTCATGACACAAAAACCTATTTTCCCCAACGTATTCAATCAAGTATCCTATCACATTCAACTAAAGGCTTCTTACCATAATAAGTTAAAAAACTTATTTATATGTACACTTGTGCTCTCTCCACTAAAAAGTGTAGGATTTCTTAAGTCAAGTCACCACATTTAGGACTATTATGCACTATGCTCAGCACTCATTATCAACCCCACTTGGCACGATGATTGCCGTAGCCACAGAGCAGGGTCTCTATGCCCTGATGTTCGAGGAATCCTTTCCAGACTTTAGCACTAAAATACCTACTTCTTATCAGTTGTCACGTACAACTCTACCAGTTCTAAAACAAACAGCGGATTGGTTAGATCACTATTTTACATCTCCCCACCTCAGTAAACGACTGCCAAAATTTCACCTTGCAGGAACATCCTTTTCGATAAGAGCCTGGCGTGCTTTGGCTCGAATACCATTGGGTTCTACTTTATCCTATCAAGCATTAGCTAAAAAAATCGACTCCCCCAAAGCCGCTCGTGCCATTGGTCAAATCATGAATCGAAATCCTATCAGTATTTTACTTCCGTGCCATAGGATCATTGGCGCAAACGGACGATTAACTGGATACGGTGGGGGTCTTAACCGCAAAGAGTGGTTACTAAAACACGAAGGTTTTTTAATCTAAAACCGCTTCTTTGAGCGGCTTCAATGCCGAAAGCTTTATTGCCATTCGTCCAGGCTTTCCTGGAACAAACACTTCTTGACCAGTAAGAGGGCTCACCATCATGCGAGCTCGTGTTGCACGCTTTTTTACTCTGCGTACTTTGATCCCTGTCATTGGGACAATAAATTCACCCGAACCACGTTTGTGTATATGGGAATTTAATAGTGCTGATAATTCAGTGAAAACGGACTCCACTTGAGTCTTTAACAGACCAGTATTTTTTGAAATTTCACGTAAAATTTCAAGGCGGGTTTGTTTGTCTTTACAAAAATAAGGTTTCTGCTGTGTAACCTTTTTAAGTTTTTTGCTCATAACCCCTCTCTTGAAAATAAATCGACATCAGTATTCTTCATCCACCCTTAAAAGTAAATACACTTTTACTATAAATCAAAATTTACTATTTCTTGATTTTTATAATTATAGAAGCCATCTCACCTATCTTCATTCGTTTCAGTTATAGTATATCTTACTCCTGAAACAACCAAAGCAAGTAGGCGTTGTATTGACACACCCACTAATCATTCACGGGTACATTTTGACTTGCCCAAACAAACTTAATTTTCTAAAGTCCCATTTTACGCGTGATTCAGCTACAACCTAAAACCTTACGATTTTGCAGAACAACCTCGACATATTACCAAATATTGTAATTTTTAAGTTACATTCAAGGCAGTTTTTGTGGTCAGCTCGGAAAAAGACTGCTACATTTAAAATAGTATGTCAACTTCATGAGAGCCGATAAATTATGGATGATTTATCCATGCAACAACTAACATTTATACTCCTGATTACCTGGGTTATTGCAGGCGTCTCAACAATCTATTGTTTGCTCTCCCAGCTGTGCAAAGAAAACACTGAACGCAACCAGTATGCAGTTCACCATCACCAAGTAATTAAATTCAATGGAAAAACACCAACGTATACACGTCACTGGTTTACCGTACTATTTTTTAACATCATTACTATTGGTTTATATTCTCCTTGGGGCACGATTCGACTTAACCAATACCTTTATCAAAATATAACGCTAGGAAAACCTCATTTTGATTTTATAGCCAAACCCTCTTCCATATTTAAAGGTAGAACTATTATTCTACTGTTCTTTATTCTTGCTGTTTTCGCCAGTGAATTTTTACCACTCATTTATAATGCTCTCATGTCTATCGCTTTTTTAACCGTAATGCCTTTTTTAGTTATTAAGGCCTTACAGTTCAAAACCCGAACCCTTTCTTTTGCAGGGATCCCCTGCACTTTTAAAGGATCACTGCTTGGAGCCTTTATTTCTTTTGTTCTTGGCTATATTACTATTTTCTTGACACTGGGGTTAACTATCCCTTTGGCTAGTAAAGCACGAGCACATTACTTTATTAATCATTCCTTTTGGGGCGACCGCGCATTGTCTATAAAATTAAGCCTCAAGGAACTCTATAAAATATTTCTTCAATCACTTTTTGCTTTTATGGTGATAGCAGCACCAGTTATCTTATTTTATGCCTTTCTCGACCGAAAATATGATCTAGGTGAAAACATTCAGATGCTACAAAGTACTTATCTGAAAATAGTAATTTTATCTTTACCGGTTATATTTCTAACCGCTGCAATAGCAGCCAAGTACGCTTATCATTGGTGTGTTGACAGAGCTATTTACAACAGCTTACAAGTAAAAGGGGTTGGAGTCTTTCAGTGCCAATTTTCTTTTCTACAGGCTTTTTGGTTAGCTTTTAGTAATACACTTGTTGTCGGTATTACATTTGGTCTAGTTGAGCCTTGGGCCAAAATAAGAGTGATCCGATTCTTTAGCCAAACAACTTCTTTGCATACTGAAAAAAAGCATCTGTCTGGAATCAAAAAACCCACAGATGAGGCCCCCTCTGCACTAACCGATGAAGTAGCACCTTCGATTTTTGATATTGATCTTTAGGCTAGAATAGAATACTCAGGCAAGTAACCTTTACCATATTGGTTATCACCGACATCTCCCGAACGACAATACCAACAAATTAACGTCGCCAGCCCTCCTGCGACCGGAAATAAATAATACCAAACTCTTTCAGGTAACCATAATGAATAAAACAGAGTGTTCATCAACACAAAAAAAGCTAACCACCAACCAGATCGATTAATATCGTGTAAGCGCCGTATACTTAAAGACAAACTGGGTAAGTAGGTGCCAATTGCAAAGAACACGCCTAGTTGGCCCAACCCAATGTCAGGCAGAAAATATACAAGAAGTTGCTCTAAGAAAAGCAGTCCTAACATAAATAAAAGCAAAAAAAGCTTCCAATACCAATATTCTGCTCGGGAAGCCCTACCACTAAAATTAAGAGCGCTTTGGAATCCCGTTTTAATTGCTTGTGTAAAATTCATCTGTAAAACCTCAATCGCTATTAGCTAGAGTTTACTCAACCGTTACGGATTTCGCAAGATTCCTAGGCTGATCAACATCCGTTCCTTTTAATACAGCAACATAATACGCTAACAGCTGTAGTGGGACAGTATACGTAATGGGTGCCAATCGCTCAGAGGCTTCTGGGATTTCGACTACGTGGATCCCTTCTTTTTCTTCTATATTGGCTGATTTAGGTGCGAAAACTATAATTTCTCCGCCACGCGCACGGACTTCTTGTATATTTGATTTTAGTTTTTCAAGTAGATGATCATTAGGTGCAACGACCACAACAGGCATTTCTTCATCCACTAAAGCCAAAGGTCCGTGTTTCAATTCACCAGCGGGATAGGCTTCTGCATGAATATACGAAATTTCTTTTAATTTGAGAGCCCCCTCAAGCGCAATAGGAAATTGGTAGCCTCTCCCTAAAAACAAAGCATGTGATTTATGCAAAAACACATGTGCAATACGCTGAATAGACTCTACAAATGTAAAACTCTTTTCAATATTAGCCGAGGTTTGCAACAATTCAGTAACCAGAGCCTTCTCGGTTTCCTGAGCCAATCCACGGTAGCGTCCTAACACTAATGCCAACAAAAACAAGGCTACTAATTGGGTAGTAAATGCCTTAGTCGAGCAAACACCAATTTCTGGTCCAGCTTGCGTTAAAAAAATCAGTTCAGAAGCTCGCACTAAGGAACTGTCCGGCACATTACAAATAGTCAACACTCCACAATAATCTTTCCTATCGATACTACGCAAAGCTGCTAATGTATCAGCTGTTTCACCAGATTGTGAAATACATACCAACAGAATGTTTGGTAAAGTTGCGCGTTTGCGATAACGAAATTCACTGGCTATTTCAACTTGGCAAGAAATATTTGAAATGGACTCCAACCATAAACGACCCACTTGTCCTGCGTAATGACTGGTACCACAAGCAATGATTTGTACATGTTCTACTTGACTGAAAACATCCGCGGCTTTTGCTCCAAAGGCGGGTTCTAATACAAGACCTTTATGCAACCGACCGCTCAATGTTGCTTGAATAGCCGCTGGCTGTTCAAAAATTTCCTTCAACATAAAATGTCGATAACCACCTTTATCTACTGTGTCTTGCTGAAAAACGCGATCACAAATTTTACGATCAACTGGCTTTCCTTGATGGTCATAAATTGTTACACGGTCTTGATAAATCTCAGCAATATCACCATCTTCGAGGTAAATAAATCGATCAGCTACTCGTTGCAATACGGAGGCATCTGAAGTAAAAAAGTTTTCTTCAACACCTAACCCAATCGCTAGAGGAGGCCCAGAGCGTACGCCTATTAGCCGATTGCGATCGGTTACATCCATAATACATAAAGCGTAAGCACCTTCAAGCTCTTTCACAGTACGCCTAACAGCTGCCAATAAATTATCTTCTTTTTTTAATTCGTTCGCAATATAATAAGCCACAACTTCTGAATCCGTTTCCGAAGCAAACTCGTAATTTTCATTTACCAAGAATTGTTTAAGCAGCTGATGATTTTCAATGATCCCATTGTGAACTAAGGCAATACGATCATTCACAATGTGAGGATGTGCATTCCGCTCACTAGGAGCACCATGCGTTGCCCAACGTGTATGCGCAATACCAATATGACCTGTGATCGGATTTTGTGCTAATACTCCTTGCAATTGAGACACTTTCCCTTCAGAACGAATACGTTGTATGGATCCCTCTGAAGATAAAACTGCCACCCCCGCTGAATCATAACCCCGATATTCTAAACGCTTTAGTCCATCCATTAAGATGGCAACTACGTCTCGTTTTGCAATCGCTCCTACAATACCACACATAGTTTATGCCTCTTTCTCTTCTGCGGGAACAATACGATGCTTTATCGCGTTATGTATTAATTGACCAGCAGGAACATCACGTGTAACGGTTGTACCTGAACCAACAATTGATCCTTTTCCAATAGTCACTGGAGCAATGAGTTGAGTTCCAGCTCCAATGAATGCATCTGCTTCAATAACGGTTTTATGTTTCTGGTGACCATCATAATTACAAGTTATAGTCCCTGCACCAATGTTCACTCCTGAACCAATAACCGCATCACCCAAATAACTTAAATGATTGGCTTTGCTTTGCACACCCAATTTTGTATTTTTCGTTTCAACAAAATTACCGATCTGTGCTTTTTCTTCCACGACTGATCCCGGCCTGATTCGAGCAAAAGGCCCAATACGACAATCTGCCCCAATATGTGCCCCATCAACCACACTGTTCGCTAGGATCTGAGCACCTGCATCTATTTGGGTATTCTTTAAGTAAACATTAGGTCCAATAGACACATTGTCACCTAAAACAACACTCCCTTCCAATATAACATTCACATCAATAGTCACATCCTGACCAACTCGCACTTCGCCGCGCTGATCAAACCGAGCCGGATCCAACAAGCTTACACCTTTTTCCATAAGTTTTTCTGCTTGTGCTGCTTGGAAACACCGTTCAAGCTCAGCCAATTGTTTTTTAGTATTAACACCCGTGATTTCCCATTCAAATTCAGCTGAGACAGTATTCACGATTTGATTTTCAGCGCATGCCTTGGCAACAATGTCTGTCAAGTAGTATTCTTTCTGTTGCGAGGTTTCAACGATTTCGGTTAACCACCTTTCCAGCAATTCTCTGGGTGCAACAAAAAATCCTGCATTAATTTCATGTATTTGCTTATTTTCTTCGCTAGCTTCTTTTTCTTCAACAATACGCAAGAGTTTTCCCTTGGCGTCACGAACCAATCGACCCAATTCAAATGGATCAGCAACGTTCATACTCACTAGTCCAACCTGCTGTTTGTTGAGCAAAAGCAACTTCTGCAAAGTGTTGGTTTGAATTAAAGAAATATCTCCGTAGAGAACTAAAACCCTATCTGTCTTAACGTGTGGCAATGCTTGCAACACTGCGTGTCCTGTTCCCAAAGGTTCTTCTTGTCTGGCCCATATAACAGCATTTGGCGCTGGCACTATCGCTTCAAATACAGATTGCTGCTCATGATTACAAACCACCACCGTTTGTTCCGGGTTTAAACCGCTCACCGTCGTTAAAATCCGAGCAAGCATAGGTATTCCAGCCACCGAATGTAAAACTTTAGGTCGCTTGGAACACATGCGTTGACCGCGGCCAGCCGCTAAAACAATAACGGATAAAGTCATTTTAGCTTGACACCGTAAAATGACGCTCAGCCAAAACGTTGTCTTTCGCCATAAGTTTCACCGTCCATGCGCCTGGTTTCAACTGTGCTGAAGAATAAGTCCTCCATCGTTCTGATACCCCAACCAGACTGCTCACGCGAGCGTATTCACTCCCTTCAAATAACCACACAAAAATCACTTGTTCTTGTACCGGTGCTTTGAGGCGGACAAATGCAAATGCTTTTTTTTCATTTTGCTTAAAGGTATCAAGAATACGTTGAGGCTCACGTTCTGCTACTTTATCGGTTAATACAAACTCTATCACTTCCAAAGACGATTTAGGTGCTTCATGCACTGCAGCATCCATTGTTTGATGTAGCTCACAAGCCAAACCCTGTGTCGTCACACCTAATAAAAAAGTCAACTTTATAACAAATCGTAAAAACATAGATCTTTCCTCCTATGAAAATTGAAGAAACGAGATGGGAACTACTGAAGTATATTCTCTCATACTCCACTTATCTTCGTCCACGCTCTTGACCTAGGGGGTTAACTTTTTTAAAAAGTTATAAAACCAAGTTATCTATGCGAAAAATAATGATTTTTATACTATTTTCTAGGTAAACTATAAGCATGGAAAGGAATTCATTTGCTAAGGAACTGGGTTGGGTATTGTTAATCAAATTTATCCTGCTTTTTGTTGTCTGGTGGTTCTCTTTTCGCACCACAAAGCTTGTTTCTACCGAAAATCCTATTTTAACCGTTTACTCAATTGAATCTACGCAAGGAGTTACTGAGTGATTGATGATACCGTTGTCCAGCTATCCCGTCTTCAATTTGCCCTCACCGCCTTGTATCATTTTATTTTTGTTCCACTGACTTTGGGCTTAGCTTTTGTCCTGGCTATTATGGAATCCGTGTATGTCATGACACACAAAATTATTTATAAAGACATGACTCAATTCTGGGGAAAATTATTTGCCATCAATTTTGTCATGGGAGTCGCAACCGGTATCACTCTAGAGTTTCAATTCGGCACCAATTGGGCCTATTACTCTCACTATGTAGGAGACGTTTTTGGAGTTCCCCTAGCCATTGAAGGCTTTTCTGCCTTTTTCTTAGAATCTACACTAGTGGGTCTGTTTATATTTGGGTGGGATCGTCTCAGTAAACTTCAACACCTTGCTGTCACTTGGTTGGTTGCACTTGGATCCAACCTCTCAGCCCTTTGGATATTGATTGCCAATGGTTGGATGAACAATCCAATTGGAACACATTTCAACTATGAAACCATGCGAATGGAACTCTCAAGCCTATCAGAAGTTTTCTTTAATCCGGTTGCGCAAGTCAAGTTTGTACACACGGTCGCTGCAGGCTATGTCACTGGAACGGTTTTCGTTTTAGGGGTAAGTGCGTTCTATCTTTTGAAAAAACGTGATACTGCTTTCGCTCGACGGTCTTTTGCCATAGCCGCTGGTTTTGGACTCGCCTCTATTCTTTCTGTTTTAGTATTAGGCGATGAGAGTGGCTACACGATAGGTGAAATACAAAAGACAAAGCTTGCAGCTATTGAAGGGATGTGGGAAACCGAAAAACCACCCGCTTCCCTTGCACTCATTGGTTTCCCGAGTAATAAAAAACAAGAAACTACCCACGCCATCCATATACCCTATGCATTGGGCATCATCGCTACTCGTTCAATTGATACTCCAATTCTTGGACTGAAGGATATTATCACAAAAAATGAAGGCCGCATCCGGGAAGGCATGAAGGCCTATGGGTTACTTCAAAAACTTAAAGCCGGAAATACTTCGCCTAAACTAAAAAGGGATTTTGAAGCGATAAAAGACAACTTGGGCTATGGTCTACTCTTAAAACGTTATACCCCTAATGTTGTGGATGCGAGTGAAGAGCAAATTGTTGCGGCTGCCAAAAACAGTATCCCTGAAAGCTGGCCTCTTTTTTGGGGCTTCCGGATCATGGTAGGTTGTGGATTATTAATGCTTTTGCTGTTTATACTCTCTTTTTATTACACCGCCAAAAGAACCGTACGCCACAAGAAGTGGCTTCTGCGTTTTGCCGTCTGTGCGATTCCACTGCCCTGGATAGCCTCTGAATGTGGTTGGATCGTTGCCGAGTATGGACGACAACCTTGGGCTATTGCAAAAATATTGCCTACATTTTTAGGTGTTTCCAGTGTTTCATCTACTCAAGTTTGGATCAGCTTAGGCAGTTTGATCTTTTTATATACCGGCTTATTAGTCATAGAGCTTTACCTGATGCTTAAGTACACACGTTTAGGACCAAGCAGTCTTAAAACCGGACGCTATCACTTTGAATGAGGAATTAACATGCTAGAATACGAAACACTCAAGCTGATCTGGCTAATACTCATTGGTGTCTTATTCATTGGGTTTGCGGTCACAGGAGGGTTTGATCTGGGTGTGGCAACACTTCTTCCGCTCATCGGAAAAAACGATGAAGAACGTCGTGTGCTCCTAAACTGTATTGGTCCTACGTGGGAAGGCAACCAGGTTTGGCTGGTCACAGCGGGGGGAGCTCTTTTTGCCGCCTGGCCATTTATGTATGCAGCTGCTTTTTCAAGTCTCTATTTAGCTTTTCTGATTGTGCTGCTCTCTTTAATCTTAAGACCTCCGGGTTTTGACTATCGTAGCAAAATACAATGCCCCATCTGGCGAAGAACGTGGGACTACAGTTTATGCTTAAGTGGAATGATCCCTTCTCTCGTTTTTGGTATCGCCTTTGGAAACCTATTTTTGGGTATTGCTTTCCACTATTCAGATGAGCTTCGCGCTATCCCAACTGGACACTTTCTTAATTTGTTCACCCCTTACACCCTACTAACAGGTGTTGTCAGCTTATTACTGTTAGTCACTCATGGTGCCTTTTTTCTCGAACTTAAAACCATAACCCCTTTAAGAACAAGAGCAGCTAAAATAGCGCTGTGGAGTGGTTTTTTCTTCATCCTTACTTTCTCTCTTACCTGGTTCATCACTGTTTACTATCTAAAAGGATTTCAAGTAACCAATATGCCTGATCCAAACACTTCATTTATACCAACACTCAAAACTGTAGTGGTAGAGACAGGCCTTTGGTTATTTAATTATCAACAAAACCCAATTGGACTTGTCGCACCACTCCTAAGCGTTTTCTTTATGGTATTCGCACTATTGGCTTCCTTTAAAAGATTTTCACTTACCGCTTTAGTATTGAGTGGCTTCTCCATCGCAAGTGTCATTTCAACCATTGGGTTCACGCTGTTTCCATTTGTATTTCCTTCCTCAACTCAACCAAATCATAGTTTAACCATCTGGGATGCCGCTTCAAGCCAACTCACTTTAACGTGGATGCTGGTAGCAACCGTGTTTTTCCTACCAATTGTATTGAGCTATACCACTTGGGTATATCGAGTCATGAGAGGTAAAGTGAGAACAAGCGATATTCAGAACAATGTCCAATCCTATTAGGAGCTAATATGTGGTATTTTACATGGATCTTAGGTGTTTTATTTGCCTGCAGTTGTGGGATCATTAATGTTTTATGGCTTGAACAAGAAGAACGACTTGGAAAAGAGGACGACTAATGAAACGATCTGTTTTGGCTTTTTTTACGCTCATTTTATTTGCTACCGCTTTTTATTATCATGAGCTTATTTTGGAATATGGCTCTAACTTTCTTAGCAATGCAGATCCCGGTGTTCAATACTATCAGGATCCTAGTAAAGATAACTATTATGAAACCTTATTGGAAAAAAATGAGTAGAAACACAGTACCCATGTCTATGATGCTCTCAAAAACCACTTGAACCCATACATCAATCAAACTAAACTGGGCTTTATGCAAAATAATAGCCCTCTTGCCGATCAATTACGCCCCACTAACCTCAAGGATTTCTGTGGGCAATCTCATCTACTCGGTCCAGAAAAACCCTTATGGAAAGCACTAAACCAAGGCCTACTCCACTCTATGATTTTGTGGGGACCTCCTGGGGTTGGAAAAACTACTTTAGCTAAAATGATCGCACAACATGCTCAGTTTGAATTTATCGGTTTGTCTGCTGTGATGGTTGGACTCAAAGACGTCAGAGAAACCATTCAAAAGGCACAACAATTTAGAGCGATTGAAAAAAAACGTACGGTATTGTTTATTGACGAAGTTCATCGTTTTAACAAAACACAACAAGATGTCTTTCTTCCCTACATTGAAGATGGCACTATTATTTTCATTGGAGCCACTACTGAGAATCCTTCTTTTGAAGTAAACAATGCTTTATTATCCCGTTGTCGTGTTTATGTACTTAAGTCTCTACAAGAAAACGAACTCCTTGAAATATTAAAACGTGCCATCTCTCACTTAAATACCCTACAATTTCCTGCTCCCCTACAACCTCTTTTAGTAAAAGCCTGTCAAGGTGATGCACGTCAAATGATGAATTTACTAGAAATTTTAACCACACACGCAACCGAGGGTTTGATTACGGAATCACTGCTAGCACAAACCGTCACTGGCACACTTACGCGCTTTGATAAAGGCGGTGATCTATTCTACGATCAGATCTCAGCTCTTCATAAATCTGTACGTGGCAGCAACCCTGATGCCGCTTTATATTGGTTTGCACGTATGTTAACCGGTGGAGCTGATCCATTATACATTGCACGACGTGTTGTACGTATGGCAAGTGAAGATATTGGAAATGCTGATCCCAAAGCCCTTGAGATAGTTCTAAATGCTTGGGATATACAACAACGCTTAGGCAGTCCTGAAGGCGAATTAGCCATTGCCCAAGCCATTACTTACCTTGCTGTTGCCCCTAAAAGCAACGCAACCTATATGGCTTTTAAGGCTGCACAACAAGATGCCAAACAATACAACAATCTACGTGTTCCACAACATTTACGTAATGCACCGACCAAACTGATGAAAACTCTAGGAAATGGAAAAAACTATCGATACGATCATGATGAAGTCAATGCTTTTGCAAAGGGACAAACCTATTTCCCAGACGACATGCAAGAACGTCAATATTACCACCCTGTTTCTAGAGGGTTAGAAATTAAAATACAAGAAAAATTAAATTTTTTACGTGATAAGACCGAGGCCTAATTTTACCTGCCTCTATCACGCATTTTCTTCAACGCGCGAAGCTGGGCAATAGCTTCCGCCAACTGCACCTGAGCTTTAGCGTAATCAAAATCTTTGCCACTACCGGCTAATATTTCTTCAGCACGCTCTTTTGCTTCTAAGGCTTGAGATTCATCGACGTCTTTTGCCCGAAGTGCGGTATCTGCAAGCACGGTAGTAATGCTAGGCTGTACTTCAAGCATCCCACCTGAGATATAAAAAACCTCTTCTTTTCCGTCTTGTTTCACCACCCATACAGGCCCAGGTTTAAGCGCAGTCAGAAGAGGGGCATGTCCATTTAAAACCTCTAGCTCTCCCATAATGCCATTGACAAAAAGTTTTTGTACCAAACCTGAGAATATCTCGGCTTCAGCACTCACAATATCTAAATGAAAACTGATTGGCATTATATAACCTTCGCTTTTTCTAGAACCTCATCGATGGTTCCGACCATATAGAATGCTTGCTCAGGTACGTCATCGTATTCACCTTCTGCAATACCTTTAAACCCTCGCAGGGTTTCCTTGATAGAAACGTATTTACCTGGAGATCCTGTAAATATTTCAGCCACAAAAAATGGTTGAGATAAAAAACGTTGGATCTTACGAGCCCTAGATACGGTTTGTCTATCTTCATCCGACAACTCGTCCATTCCCAATATAGCAATAATGTCTTTCAATTCGCTGTAACGTTGTAATATGCCTTGAACCATACGCGCTACTTTATAATGATCTTCTCCCGTAATATTAGGATCAAGTTGGCGGCTAGTGGAATCCAGCGGATCAATTGCTGGGTAAATACCTAACTCAGCAATCTGTCTAGAGAGAACAACTGTCGCATCTAAGTGTGCAAACGTTGTAGCGGGTGAGGGATCTGTTAAATCATCTGCGGGCACATATACGGCTTGAATTGAGGTAATTGATCCCTTTTTAGTGGAAGTGATCCGCTCCTGTAATGCACCTAATTCTTCTGCTAACGTAGGCTGATACCCAACCGCTGAAGGCATTCGACCAAGTAAAGCGGACACCTCAGTTCCTGCAAGCGTATACCGATAAATATTATCAATAAATAGTAGAACATCGTTTCCTTCATCACGAAATTTTTCTGCAACCGTTAATCCTGTAAGCCCCACGCGGAAACGATTACCAGGAGGTTCATTCATCTGTCCGTAGACGAGAGAAACTTTATCCAACACTTTGGATTCGCGCATTTCATGGTAAAAATCATTCCCTTCTCGTGTGCGTTCACCTACTCCGGTGAATACAGAGTAGCCACTGTGTTCTACTGCAATATTTCGAATGAGTTCCATCATATTGACCGTTTTACCAACACCAGCACCTCCAAACAAACCAACCTTTCCACCTTTCGCAAAAGGACAAATAAGATCAATGACTTTAATACCCGTTTCCAGCAGCTCATCGTTTGCGGCTTGTTCACTGTAAGGAGGAGCCTCACGATGGATAGGCATGTGCTCTTCTGCACCAATGGCACCTTTTTCATCAATGGGATGCCCTAAAACGTCCATGATACGGCCCAGTGTTTTTTTACCAACAGGCACCGTGATAGGATGCCCTGTATTGTTAACCCCCAATCCACGACTTAAGCCTTCTGAAGCCCCCATTGCAATGGTCCTGACAACCCCATCGCCAATTTGCTGTTGTACTTCCAGGGTTAGGTTAAGGTTTTCAACCACAAGAGCATCATAAATTTTAGGAGTGGAGCCTTTCTCAAACTCTACATCAACAACTGCGCCCATGACCTGTACTATTTTTCCTAAACTCATTTGTTTCTCCTATACTGCCGAAGCACCAGCAACAATCTCAGACAGCTCTTGAGTAATGGCTGACTGTCTTGCTTTGTTATACACTAAATTCAAATCATCAATCAGATCGCTGGCATTGTTTGATGCGCTTTTCATCGAAACCATTCGAGCCGCTTGTTCACAGGCTTTGTTTTCAACAATCCCCTGATACACTAAAGATTCTATGTAGCGTGTTAATAACGCCTCCACCAACTCTTTAGGCTCGGGTTCATACAAATAGTCCCATGAATGCATTGCAGGTTCTGCTTTTGTATCTGTAATAGGTAGTAACAAATCTATTTTAGGCTTTTGCACCATCGTATTTACAAACTCATTGTGCACTAAGTAAATGCGATCAAGCTCATTTGCTTCATATTTATCAAGCATTACCTTCACTGTCCCAATCACATCCAAAACACTGGGTCTATCGCTGAGTTTAGAAATAGAAGCAATGACATTCCCTCCTAGGCGCCGAAAAAAACCTTCTGCCTTTTTTCCAATGGTAGAGATATCAATTGCAACTTCTTTTTTATGCCATTCTTTCATAGCACTGACTGTTTGCCTGAATAATTGTGAATTTAATCCACCACAGAGACCTCTGTCGGTTGAAATCACAATAAAACCAACTCTTTTTGCTTCACGTTGCACTAAAAAAGGGTGTTGATATTCTAATCGACCTTCTGCTAAGTGCCCAATCACCACTCGAATTTTACTCGCATAGGGTCTAGTGGCCTTCATCAATTCTTGGGCGCGACGCATTTTGCTTGCAGCAACCATTTCCATCGCACGTGTTATTTTTTGCGTGTTCACAATACTTTTGATTTTAGTGCGGATTTCTTTGGTCTTCATTATAAAACCCAACTTTCCTTAAATTGCGCAATCACTTTTCGAAGTTCAATTTCTATCTCTTTTGTCAATTCCAGTTCTTCATTAATTTTTTCCAATAAATCATTGTGGTTTGCACGCGCAAAATCATACAGCGCATCTTCAAACAACACTACATTTTTACAAGCAACGTCATCGAGATACCCTTCTTCAACACAAAAAACCGCTAACGCAATCTCTGCAACCGTTAAAGGGTTGTATTGTTTTTGCTTTAACACTTCAATTTCGCGCAATCCACGTTCAAGTTGATTGCGTGTTGCCTCATCCAGATCCGAAGCAAACTGAGAAAACGCCGCTAATTCACGATATTGCGCTAAAGTTAAACGGATCCCCTTACCTAGTTTTTTAATAATATTGGTCTGAGCCGCCCCTCCAACTCGAGAAACAGACAGTCCTGGATTCACCGCAGGACGGATCCCTGCATTAAATAAGTCTGTTTCCAAATAAATCTGTCCATCAGTGATGGAAATCACATTCGTTGGAACAAAGGCAGAAACATCTCCTGATTGCGTTTCAATAATAGGCAGTGCTGTTAGTGATCCTGTTTTCCCTTTAACTTTGCCTTGTGTTTTTTCTTCAACGTATTCTGTGCTCACACGAGAAGCTCGCTCTAACAGACGAGAATGTAGATAAAAAACATCACCGGGATAAGCTTCACGCCCAGGAGGACGCCGTAGTAACAGTGAGATTTGCCTATAAGCCCATGCTTGTTTAGTCAGATCGTCATAAATAATGAGAGCGTCTTCACCTTTGTCTCTAAAATACTCACCCATTGCACACCCTGCATAGGGAGCAATAAATTGCAAAGCTGCCGATTCAGAGGCGGTTGCTGCCACAACAATTGTATGCTTCATTGCATCATGTTCTTCCAGCTTACGTACAACTGCAGCAACAGACGAAGCTTTTTGCCCAATGCTGACGTAAATACATTTAACCCCAGTATCTTTTTGGTTAATAATGGTATCTATCACAATCGCCGTTTTGCCTGTTTGCCTATCACCAATGATAAGCTCCCGCTGCCCTCTTCCAATGGGAACCATAACATCGATAGCTTTAATACCAGTATGCAAAGGTTGTCCTACTGATTTTCGCCAAATTACACCAGGGGCTACTTTTTCTACCGGCGATGTATGTGCGGTATCTATATCACCTTGCTCATCAATTTGCTCACCCAGTGCATTTACTACTCGACCCAACAAGGCTTCACCTACCGGCACTTCTAAAATTTTACCGGTACACCAAACCTTTTGTCCTTCCGCCATACCTTCACAAGAACCTAAAACCACTGCACCCACAGAGTCACGTTCTAAATTGAGAGCAATTCCAAATTTATTACCCTCAAAGGCCAAGCGCTCTCCATACTGTGCTTTATCTAAACCGTGGATCCGTACAATACCATCCGATAGACTGACAATTTTTCCTTCATTTTTAACTTCAGAAACCTTTTCAAAATTTTCAATTTTCTCTTTGATAAGTTCGCTGATCTCAGCTGGATTTAACGTCATATTAACCACCCATTGCTAATTTAAGATTTTTCAAAAAACCTGGAACGGATCCATCCACTACATCACACCCTACTCTTGCCACGAAACCACCCAGCAATTTTTCATCAAGATGGTATGTCATTTCTGCTGTTTTCGAAAATCGCTGTTCAAGCATCTTTTGATATTTTTTTTGCTGCGCCGCTGTCACCTCAACCGGAGAATACAAATCGACTTGCATGGCATTTTGAGCCTGCAACCGCATTTCAGTATACAAGTTAACAATTTCAGGTAAAACCATCAGACGCTTTTGATGTTGCAACACTAAAAGAAAATTTTTCAGCAACGGATCTGTAGGTTCCAACGCATCAACTATAAGTTTACTTGCTGCAGCGACAGTAACAGACTTATTTTTTAACAGTTCTCTCACCTGAAAAACAACAGACGACCACACATCCAAAAGTTCCTGCCACGGCTGATGCATATTCCTTTGCTCAGCTAAGCTAAAAAGCGCTTTTGCATAGGGACGAGCGAGTGTTGCTTTTTCTGTCATTTACACGCTTCCCTGATCTTGTCGGCCAATCTTCATTTCAGCAAGTTGCTCGCGATCAGCTGCTGTTATAGCACGTTCTAAAATTCGTTCTGTCCCCTCAACCGCAAGCTCTATGATTTCTGTTTGTAACCGCTCATGTGCCGCTTGCCATTCGCGTTCGACTTCACGATGCCCGGCAGCAAGGATTTTCTGACCTTCTTGATGCGCCGTTAATTTAGCTTGTTCGAGGATCAGATCCGCTTGTTTTTTAGCCTGTTCCAAAATATCTGACGCTTTTAGCTTAGCCTCATGAATGTGGTCCTTGGCATATTTTTGAGCAATGTCCAACTCTTTGTGCCCACGCTCGGCTGCCAAAAGACCATCGGCAATTTTATCTTGTCGCTCTTGTAGCGTTTTCTCAATGACAGGCCAAACAAATTTCATGGTAAACCAAACAAATAACGCAAAGGTTATCATTTGACCAATCAGTGTTTCGTTAATGCTCACGTACTATTTCCTAGTTGACTGCTTTGAGCAGTTCAATTAATTGGTCCATAAATGGATTAGCGAAGGTAAAGAATAATGCAATACCTACACCGATCATGGTTACAGCATCCAACAACCCTGCAATAATAAACATTTTCACCTGTAACTGGGGAATCATCTCGGGCTGCCTTGCTGCTCCCTCTAGAAACTTTCCTCCTAAAAGAGCAAAGCCTATTGCCGTCCCTAATGCCCCTAAGCCTATCAAAATAGCTACTGCCAGTGTCGTTGTATTTTGCAGGCTTGCAATAAGTGCGATCCCCTGTAATGTTTCCATGTTCTCTCCTCGTTTTATCTAAAAATGTTAATGTTCTTCATGTGCCAAGCTCAAATAGACAATCGTTAGCATCATAAAAATGAATGCCTGAATCGTAATAACTAAAATATGAAAAATAGCCCAGGGAACTCCAAGTACCGATTGTCCCACGCCCAATAACGCAATCAAAATAAAAATAAGTTCCCCAGCATATAGATTTCCAAACAATCGTAATCCTAATGAAATGGGCTTAGCTAGCTCTTCCACTATTTTTAATGTTAAGTTTATGGGAAAAAATGGCCACCCAAATGGTTCACAAGTAAGCTCTTTTAAGAAACCACCCCACCCTTTAATTTTAATGCTGTAAAAGAGGATTAATACAAAAACAGAACACGATAAACCTAAGGTTAAATTGGGATCAGTTGTTGGTACCAGTTTGAATTTATGTGCTCCTAGAAACGACGGTAGATCAACAGGGATCAGATCCATCAAATTCATTAAAAAAACCCAAATAAAAACAGTAAGCGCTAGCGGTGCAATGAGTTGGCTTTTGCCATGAAAGGTTTCCTTCACTTGATTTTGTGCAAACTCATAGAGCAACTCAACCGTATTTTGCAGGAACCCGGGTTTATCAACCGTTCCTCGTTTTGCAACAATATAGAAAAATATTAAAAACAGAAGTCCAAGCACCCAAGACATGATCAAAGTATCGAGGTGATACGTCCCAAAACGTGTTTCCAACACCCAATGCTGCAAGTGATGATTGATGTATGTAGAAGCACTGAGTGTCTCTGCTATTTCATTTTTCACGGGTCTAAAACCTAATTTATTTAAATAACAAACAGTATGTCGCACTATTCTTCTTATAATAGAGCAAATCGACTAATAAAACCGGTTTACTTTTTAAAGAATTTTCCCAGTAAAATACTATGTATTACATACTGAACAAACACTCCTACAAAAAGAGCGCCCGGTCGTAATGATGCCCAATGGAACACTATCACAAACAAACCAACCGTAGTAAATAACTTAAACAGCTCTCCCCAATAAAAAGCCCAAGTTAAACTTCTTGCCGAGCCTTCACGCAAGAAAACATGCGCAAAAACCCCAATAGGAACCAAACAAATGGCGACACCTAACCAAAATGAAACGGCAGTTACCCAAGAAATATAAATCAATGGCAGTCCTAACAAAACTCCCAACAAAGATTCGACCAAAAGACTTTGTCTCACCGAACCAATAACCACGCTCATTTTCCTAGATTACTGTATGTGAGCCAAAATCCCTTCCAACTCATCTAGACTGTTGTATTTCACAACAATTCGTCCTTTTCCGGTACCCGAAGCTATAATTTCTACCGCCGCACCTAATTTATCAGACAAACTGGTTTCCAATCGAGCGACATCAGGATCCTTACTCGGAATAGAGGCTTTTGGTTTGTTGATAACTGAGGAGCCCTCCTGATTTGCCACAAGTTTCTCGGACTCCCGTACCGATAACCCTTGCTCAGCAATCTGTAGCGCCATTGCTAATTGCCGAGATCCTGATACCCCCATTAATACTTTCGCATGTCCCAGATCAATGCTTTTTTCTTGAAGAAGTTGCTGTATTTCTTTAGGCAATGTCAGTAACCGCAATAGATTTGAAACTGTCGCTCTTGATTTACCTACTGCTTCTGCCACTTGATTGTGCGTTAAATCAAATTCGTTCACTAAACGTTCAAGCGCAGTCGCCTCTTCCAGTGAATTTAAGTCTTCACGTTGAATATTTTCGATTAACGCAATAGCCGTTGCTTTTTTTTCAGAAATGTCTTTCACCACCACAGGAATAGTGGTTAACCCAGCGAGTTTTGCCGCACGCCAACGCCGTTCCCCTGCGATAATCGCATACCCTGCCCCATCGCGTTTCACCACAATAGGCTGAATGATCCCTTGCGCTCGAATCGATGCCGCTAGGGCATCCAGTTCTATAGGATCTATGTGTTTTCTAGGCTGATATTTTCCAGGGTGAATTTGCTCAAGCTCAATTTCAGTGAGCCCGGTGACAGTAAGTGGCTCAACCACCGCTGCTTCTTGACCTCCCCCTCCTAATAACGCTTCTAATCCTTTACCAAGCGTATTGCGTTTCTTGCTCGACATAATCTCCCCCTTATACTTTTTCTAATATTGCTGTTTTTGCATATTTTTGTAAGTATTCTCGCGCCAAAAAGCGATAGGCTTCTGCGCCACGAGATCCTTTATCATATAAAGATACCGGTAATCCGTGACTGGGGGCTTCTGCTAATCGTACATTACGTGGAATTACCGTTTGAAAAACCTTATTTTCAAAGTGCGAGACCAACTGAGCTGAAATTTCACTCGACAAGCGATTCCTAGGATCATACATAGTACGCAAAATACCCTCTATTTTTAACGTGGGATTCAAACTACCCTGGATCTGCTGAACGGTCCCCATTAAAGCCGTTAACCCCTCGAGAGCATAGTATTCACATTGAACAGGAACGATCACTGAATCTGCCGCCACTAAGGCATTGAGCGTTAACATATTCAATGACGGGGGACAGTCAATTAAAATGTAATCAAACTGTGCATCTACCTGTGCTAATGATTCTTTCAGAACTCTTTCTTGCTCTGTTTTTCGGAGCAGCACGACTTCTGCCGCAGTGAGATCACCATTTGCAGGTAAAAGTGCATACCCGGCTGGTGTTTTGGAAACAATTACATCAGCTATTTTTGATTCACGCAAAAGTACCTCGTTGATACTCTCGGTTAAAGTGTTTTTATCAACACCACTCCCCATGGTTGCATTACCTTGCGGATCGAGATCAATCAACAATACCCTCTGCTTGAGAGCTGCAAGCGCGGCTGCAAAGTTTACACAGCTAGTTGTTTTACCAACCCCACCCTTTTGATTCGCAAAAGCAACGATCTTGTTCAACGATTTTCCCCTTCTATCGAATTAGGCGTGATCACAACTAAAGATCGTGACTTACCCACACTCGATTCTATGGTATCAAGCTGATAGCCACTTGGCACCGCTGACAGTTCTTCTGAAGAAAGCTTTCCTTTCATAGCAATCAGTTTACCTTTTTTTTGACCTAAATGCCGACTTACGCGAATAAATTCTGCAAGCGATCCAAAAGCACGAGAAATAACTAAATCAAACGGTTTTTCAGGCACATATTTTTCTGCTCTTTGACTAACCACTCGCACATGCGGTAGCGGTAATGTTAAAACCATGTGCTCAACAAATGCTATTTTCTTTTGATTACTGTCCAATAAAACAAATTCCCCTTCTGGCCACATCAGTGCAAGAGGGATCCCAGGTAATCCTGCTCCTGTTCCAATATCAATAATGCGACCTTTAGGTAAATACGGTAATAAACTTAGACTATCGATAACATGTGTTTCAATCATTTCTACTGGATCTGATATTCCCGTTAAGTTATGCACTCGATTCCAACGCACTAATTGCTGTAAGTAGGTTACAAACTGTTCTTGTACGGCGTTCGGCACAACCAATCCCGCTGTAACAAGCTTTTCTTGCAATAGGGTTTTAAGCATGCGTGAATCTCTTAATATAAACCAGCAACAATGAGATTGCCGCTGGCGTTATCCCAGGAACACGCGCTGCTTGCCCCAATGTTTTAGGTTGCACCAATGTTAATTTTTCCTGAATTTCTTTAGATAACCCAGGAATATCCGTAAAAACAAAGCCCTCAGGCAAAAGCAATGACTCCTGTTTCTTATTTTTACTGATCTCTTTTTCTTGTCGCGCAATATACCCTGCATATTTGATCTGCACCTCAACTTGTTCGGCTACTTGAGATTGTTCTACACCTGGTCCAAGCTCTGCAATTTTCATTAAATCGTTGTAGTGTACCTCTGGACGTCGCAACAAATCTTTTACCCACACCTCTTCGGCAAGTGGCTTGCCAATCAACGTTTCAATGGCAGTACCAGCAGAAGTATTAGGATGAACGATCAACCCTTTTATACGCTGCTTTTCCAATTCTATCGCATTTTGCTTTTCTTCAAATTGCTGCCACTGGTGATCGCAAATCAAACCAAGTGCTCTGGCCTTAGCTGTTAATCGCAAGTCCGCATTATCTTCTCGGAGCGTTAATCGATATTCTGAACGGCTGGTAAACATTCTGTAAGGTTCTTTTGTTCCAAGTGTTATCAAGTCATCGACCAATACACCTAAATAAGAATCGTTGCGCTGTGGAAACCACGCTTCTCGCTCCAAGGCTCGTTGTGCAGCATTGGTCCCCGCCAATAAACCTTGAGCTGCCGCTTCTTCATACCCTGTTGTCCCATTGATTTGGCCAGCAAAAAACAATCCTTTCACTGCCTTTGTCTCTAAACTCGGCAACAATCCTCTTGGATCAAAAAAGTCGTATTCAATTGCATACCCACAACGCGTAATATGCGCATTTTCAAGCCCACGAATAGAATGAATCATCTCCAGTTGTACCGCAAAAGGGAGGCTCGTTGAAATTCCATTTGGATAAATTTCATGTGTTGTCAGGCCTTCTGGCTCAATGAAAATCTGGTGTGAACTCTTATCAGAAAACCGCACTACCTTGTCTTCAATAGATGGACAATACCGAGGTCCAGTGCCTTCAATTGCACCACTAAACAAAGGAGATTGATCAAGACTTGCTGCAATTAAATCATGGGTTTTTTGGTTGGTGTGTGTGATATAGCAAGCGATTTGTTTGGGCGGAAGCACCTTGTCCCAAAAGGAGAATCGAGGTAGAGGTGTGTCACCTGGCTGCTCCTGCATTTTACTAAAATCTAACGTTCGACGATCTAACCTGGGTGGTGTCCCCGTTTTTAAGCGCCCTACTTGAAATGGCAACCCTCTTAATTGCTGCGCTAAGGTATTTGAAGGTGGATCACCTGCACGCCCGCCGGACTGCTGGCTTCCACCAATATGAATTTTTCCACCTAAAAAAGTACCCGTGGTTAACACAACAGTTTGAGCGAAAAACCGTACACCACTTTGAGTAACAACTCCTCGAATGGTCTCACCCTCTAAAATAAAGGAATCAACACCCTGCTGGAAAAAAAACAGATTCTTCTGATTTTCGACTTGAACACGAATCGCCTGCTTATACAACACTCGATCGGATTGTGCGCGCGTTGCACGAACCGCTGCACCTTTGCTGCGATTCAGTATCCGAAACTGTATCCCACTCGCATCGGCAGCCTTTCCCATGACACCACCCATAGCATCAATCTCTTTAACTAAATGCCCTTTACCAATACCTCCAATAGCTGGATTGCAAGACATCTCTCCAATAGTATTGATATTGTGCGTAACGAGCAATGTTGCCGCTCCTATTCGAGCAGCAGCAAGTGCGGCCTCAGTTCCAGCATGCCCGCCACCAACCACAATAACATCAAAACGTTTTGGGTAATCCATCGTTACTTTCCAATACAAAATTCAGAAAAAATTTTTCCTAACAAATCATCACTTGTGACTCGTCCCGTAATAGATTCTAAGATCTGTTGTGTTCGTCTCAGATCTTCTGCAAGCAACTCAAGCGCACAAACCTCCTTGAACTGTTCTGCACCTGACTGCAGTGTTTCTTCGGCATGCTGCAATGCTTCCACATGCCGACGTCTAGCCAAAAACAACCCTTCCTCGCTTTTAGAACTATTGAGGGTAGAGTTTAGATGCGCCCGAAAAACATCCATGCCCTGCCCCGTTTTAACGGAAGCTTCTATCACGGTGTAGCGTTCTTTTTTCGACATTTCAAGACTGAACCCAGTCTTATCAGCTTTGTTGCGCAAGACACTAATACAAACCTCTGAAGAAAGCTTATCTGACAATTCTGGAAACAAAACAAAAGGATCCGTTTCGGTTGTTTCAGTTCCATCAATCACCACAATCAAGTGTTGTGCAAGTGTTATTTCTTTTTGTGCACGCTCAATCCCTTCTCGTTCAATTTGATCGCTTGCTTGCCTCAAACCTGCAGTATCTACAAGCTCAACCAAGATCCCATCAAGCGACACCGCTTCGCGCAAAACATCACGTGTAGTTCCTGGGATATCTGTAACAATCGCTGCATCCTGCCCACTTAAAACATTCAACAAGCTCGACTTTCCCGCATTGGGCCGACCAATAATAACAATTTTTAAACCCTGAGACAGTAGCGTTCCTTGTTGTGCTTTAGTATTCACTTCTCTGACGCGTGCTAAGGTTTCTTGTAATTTTGCACTAAACTGCTGGTTTTGAACCAAGGGAACATCTTCATCTGGAAAATCAATGCTAGACTCAACAAGAACACGAAGCTCTAAAAGAGAGGCAACGAGCTGCTCTATTGCCTTTGAAAAAAAGCCCTGTAGAGAGTTCATTGCGCCTTTCGCTGCTTGTTGCGTGCGCGCATTAATCAGATCTGCGATAGACTCTGCCTGAAGCAAATCAATTTTATTGTTAAGAAACGCTCTCAGAGAAAACTCGCCAGGCTCGGCTAACCGTGCTCCTGCAAAAACAATCTCCCGAATCAATGTATCCATAACAATAGGACCACCATGTCCTTGCAGCTCTAAAACATCTTCCCCAGTAAATGAATTTGGCCCCTTAAAAAAAAGAGCAATTCCCTCATCAACTTGATTTTTTTCTCTATCTAAAAAAATCTGTAACGACGCGTGGCGAGGTTTGGGCACACAACCAATCAATCGCTTTGCTATTTCTGTAGCGCCTTCGCCCGAGACCCTAACGACACCAACTCCTCCACGCCCTTGTGGAGTCGCTTGCGCCACAATGGTATCACTATTTAGCACCATGAGACTTCAATGACGACATTTCTATTTTTCGAGTGATATACCACTGCTGAGCCATCGACAAGAGGTTGTTCACAAACCAATAGAGCACTAGCCCTGAAGGAAAATTCAGGAAAAGCACTGTAAACACTATTGGCATAAACATCATCACCTTAGCCTGAATCGGATCCGGAGGTGTTGGATTTAACCGTTGCTGGAAGAACATACTAGCCCCCATAAGAATAGGCAGCACATAAAAAGGATCTTTCGCTGATAAATCTTGTATCCAGCCAAAGAAAGGTGCTTCTCGCAACTCAACACTGCCCAGCAACACATAATACAAAGCAATAAACACTGGGATCTGAATCACAATAGGTAAACAACCTCCGAGCGGATTGATTTTCTCTTTTTTATATAACCCCATCATTTCTTGGCTGAATTTCTGCTTATCCTCTCCACAACGCTCTTTTAATGAATTGATCCGTGGTTGAAGATTTCGCATTCTTCCCATGGATCGATAGCTACTCGCAGATAATTTATAAAACAGAAGTTTAATTAAAATGGTCGTTAGAATAATGGCGACGCCCCAGTTTTGGGTGAAATCAAACATTTGTTGCAACAACCAAAAAATAGGACGACAAATGGGCCATAAAATTCCATAATCCACAGACAGCTCTAGGCCAGGTGCTAGATTTTCTAATGTACTTAACACTTCAGGCCCCACATACAACTGGGTGCTGATGGTGTTTTTTTCGCCTGGCTGAACCTGAAACGATGGTTCAATTAAACCAACACTGTACAAGCCATTTTGTCCCTTACTTGCTTGATACAAGCTTTTTAAAGTTGCGTCTGGGATCCAAGCACTAACAAAGTAATGCTCTACCATTGCAGCCCAACCACCTTGTACAGATTGCTCTATTGGTTTTTCATCCAGATCACTGAATTTAATTTTCTTAAATGGTGTTTTTTCGGTATGTATCGCCGCTCCAGTAAACGTTTGCGCTCCCATAAAATGTCCACCACTCTCTGGGGCTTCTTTACGTTTAAGTCGTGCGTAAAAGCTAGCCTGATACGGTGCGCTGCTTTGATTATCAATTAAATACTCAACCTGAATAAGATAAGATCCACGGGTAAAAATGAACCGTTTCGTAACGCCTACACCTTCAGATGTCGTTGTTTTAAAATCAACTGACAATGTGTTTTGTTGTTCTTTCAATTCGTAGTATTTCGCAGTTGTCTGCAAATGTGCTCTTCCTACGCCACGCGTATCTGGTCCCTGCTCACTGGCAAGTCCAGATTGCGCAATATAGTAGCGCGTATTATTATTATCCAGCAAAACATACCCTTGTCCAAAGTCCTCTTGACTTTCTGCATACTGCTTTAAGAGAAGCCACACAATATCACCACCAACCGGATCAATTTTCAAACGCAAAACATCGGTATCTACTTCTATCGTTTGTGCAGTAGTGGTCGTTTTGTGTTCAGAAATGACACTGGGAACTTCTTCAGAAAAAAGGCTGGGGATATCTTTATGTGCATCGGTCGTTGTCTTATCCGACACAGTAGCGGTGCTGACAACAGCAGACTTGCTATTATCTTGTTGCCAGTGGTTATAAAGCAACATCCCAAGTACAACTAGAATAGCCATAAGAACAAATCGTATATTTTGTGTATTCACACAGACTCCTCTCTATTTTCAGGAACGGGATCGCATCCACCTGAATGCCAAGGATGGCAACGTAGTATGCGTCGACCCGATAAAAAAACACCTTTCAATACGCCAAATCGCCGTATCGCTGTTTCACAATAACAAGAGCAACTTGGGAAAAAACGACACCGTTCTCCGAGCCAAGGACTCAGTAAATATCGATAGAGTCGAACAAAAAAAATTAAGCACGTTGCCATTTTTCTATGACCTCTTTCCACTGTTTACTCAAGCAATCTCGATAAGAAAACTGTCCTGTTGAAGGTGGTATGGAACGAATCAATACAACCATATCAAAACCCACCAAAGCTTGCTGCTGGTTTCGAAAACATTCTCTCACAAATCGTCGAATTGAACTCCTATCCACCGCACGACGAACAACACGTTTAGCAACGATTACGCCAAGTCGTGCATATGCACGCTGGTTAGGATAAGCTAAAACAGTAAAGTATGAAGTTCGAGAATTTTTAGCTCGCTTGAAAACGGTTTGAAAGTCAGCTTTAGTGCGAAGTTTTTTTTCTCGAGAAAAGTCGAACTTCTGTTCAGTCAAACTTAAACAGCCAATCGTTTGCGACCTTTCGCTCGTCTATTCTTTAGCACCATTCGACCACTCTTTGTTCGTTTTCTAACTAAGAAGCCATGCTTGCGTTTTCGGCATAGGTTACTTGGTTGGTATGTTCTTTTCATTTGATCCTCCGCCAATATCGCTTCGTTGAGCAGTAAGACTGGTGACTCTATAGGATCTTCAAACCCATGTCAATTAGCCTGAAAAAATACCTTCATGGGTGTTTAAAAGATAATAGTATTAAAGATATTTATATCTTATTGTTGTTGTTATGGGTGTGGGTATCTTCACTATTTCACCAAATCCATTTTCAAATCAATTGGTTATAGGCATTGAAAAGCTGGGGGCAGGTAGTGGAACAGCGTGTGCATGAAATGTGTATAAAAAACTAATTTGGTAGAAAGGTGTTTTTATACACATTTTAGGCCACAGTGAGGGATATTTGTCCACAGGGCAAGGGGATAACTTGAAGCCAAAAGGCTGACTCCTGTGTTTTTTCAGAGACTAGATCTACCTGCATCGCCCGTATACACTGAGTGCCTAGTTTTATTAAAAATAATCCCGTAATGACTGAAGAGAGGTATTTTGTAGTGAGTGCTCTGTGGCAGCAATGTTTGCAGCAATTGCGAGATAAAATTCCCCAGCGGCAATTTAGCCAGTGGATCAGTCCATTGCAGGCAGAAGAGCGAAATGGGGAAGTATTTCTATATGCTCCCAACCAATATGTTTTAGACGAAGTGAAGCGCGGATATCTTGGCGCGATAGAATCCGACTTACTAACTTTAAACTCTGGTGCAGCAACAAGTGTGACCTTAACGGTGGGGGTAACTGGTGGAGCAGTGACCAGTCAAAGTGTGCGGAATGAAAAAAGTGTTTCGAGTCTGAAGGTTGAGCAGAGCAACTTAAACCCTGCGTTTACTTTTGATAGTTTTGTGGAAGGGAAATCCAATCAGTTGGCGCGTGCGGCAGCGACACAAGTGGCAGAAAATCCTGGAGGTTCTTATAACCCTTTGTTTTTGTATGGTGGGGTTGGTTTGGGTAAAACGCATCTTATGCACGCGATTGGTAATACCATTAAGGAGCTAAAACCAGGAGCCACAGTGTTGTATCTGCATTCAGAGCGTTTTGTTGCAGACATGGTTAAGGCGTTACAGTCAAACTCGATTAATGCATTTAAAAAGCGCTATCGTTCTGTGGATGCGTTGTTGATCGATGATATTCAGTTTTTTTCGGGTAAAGAGCGTTCTCAAGAGGAATTTTTTCATACGTTTAATGCGTTGTTAGAAGGGCAGCACCAGATCATCTTAACGTCTGATCGTTATCCGAAAGAGCTAAACGGTATTGAAGAGCGTTTAAAGTCGCGGTTTGGAGCTGGTTTGACGGTTGCGGTACAGCCGCCAGAGCTTGAAACGCGGGTGGCTATTTTAATTAATAAAGCGAAGCAATCCGGAATGGATTTGCAGCCGGAGGTGGCTTTTTTTATTGCAAAGCGGATCAGAGCTAATGTGCGTGAGTTGGAAGGCGCTTTGAAGAGGGTAATTGCAAACTCTCAATTTACTGGGCGCTCTATTACTTTAGATTTTGTGCAAGAGGCGTTGAAAGATTTGTTGATGTTGCAAGAGCGTTTGGTTTCTATTGATAATATTATTCGAACTGTTTCTGAGTATTACAAAATTAAAGTGTCGGAGCTGCTTTCCAAAAAGAGGAACCGTTCTTTGGCAAGGCCTCGCCAATTAGCAATGTCTCTCTGTAAAGAGCTGACAAATCATAGTTTGCCTGAAATTGGTGAAGCTTTTGGAGGGCGAGATCACACAACTGTGTTGCATGCTTGTCGGTTAATTAAGCAGTTGGTTCAAGAAAATGCAGATATCGCCGAGGATTTTTCGAATCTGAGTCGGATCTTATCCACCTGAGGTAATGAATAGATGCGCTTTACTATTTTGCGGGAACATTTTTTAAAGCCTTTGCGATTGGTTGCTGGGGTTGTTGAGCGAAAGCAGTCACAAATTGCACCGGTGTTGTTGAATGTTTTGATTCAAATTACGGAGACTGGCTTTTCGTTGACCACAACAGATCAAGAGATTGCTTTGGTGTCTTTTGGGGTTTTGGAAGAAAAACCGGGTGAGGTGGGTTCTGTTACCGTTCCGGTGCGAAAGCTAATGGATATCTGTCGAGCTTTGCCGGAAGGGGCTCAATTAAATTTTGTTGAACAAGGTGAGCGGGTAGTGATTAAGGCTGGGCGCAGTCGATTTACTTTATCAACGCTCCCTGTTTCTGACTTCCCTGCGTTAGAAGCCTGTCATGGAGATCTGAGCTTCTCGGTATCCAAATCTGTTTTAAAAGGGCTTATTGATCAAACAGGTTTTGCTATGGCAGATCAAGATGTTCGGTATTATTTAAATGGCATGTTGTTAGAGGTTCGTGATGGGAAGATTTATAGTGTTGCTGCAGACGGCCATCGTTTAGCGTTTAGTGACATCGTGCTTCATGCTGAAACCCCTATCAATCGAAAAGTGATTGTCCCTCGTAAGGGGGTATTAGAATTGCAGCGGATCTTGCAGGAGAGTGAGGGAGAGGCTTGTGTAGTTTTAGGGAATAATCACCTTCGAGTGAAAATTGACGACGTAGAAATGAGCTCTAAGTTGCTTGAAGGAAAATTTCCTGATTACGAGAAAATTGTAGTTTCTCCTGGAGAGAATGTTCTCACGGGATCTCGAGAACTGTTGAAGGCGGCATTTCAGCGGGCGGCAACTGTTTTTACAGATAAATTTAAAGGCGTTCAGTTGAAACTCGCAAGTGGTCGCTTAAATATCCTCGCTAGAAATGCAGAGCAAGATGAAGTCGAAGAAGATCTCGAGGTGGATTACAGTGGCGAACCTCTTGAGATAGGTTTTAACGTTAAATATTTAATTGATTTTCTGCAGGTTATTCAGACTGAGCAGGTGAAGCTTACATTTTCTGATGCTAACAGTAGTGCTCGAATAGAGGGTGTGGGCTCAGATAATGCCGTGTACGTTATTATGCCAATGAGGATTTGAGTTGCAACTAAACTCATTGTCAGTTTCTAGGTTCAGGAATCTTCGAGCAGTTAGTTTGGAACTCGGTCCAACGTTTAATCTTTTTTATGGTGAGAATGGTAGTGGAAAGACTAGCCTGCTTGAGGCTATCCATGTTTTAGCCACTGGTCGCTCTTTTAAGACTAGAGAATTTAAGCAAGCTATTGCTTTTGATTCAGACTCATGTGTTGTTTCAGGCGTTTCAACAGAAAGACAGGATCCAAACGCTCCTATACCTATAGGAATTGAGCGATTCCAGCAAGGCGGTTTAAAAATAAGATTGCTTGGAGAAGATTGTTCTTCTGTTGCTACTTTGGCTAAGGTGTTGCCTATTCAATTGGTAAACAGTGACAGTTATTCAATCCTTGAGGCGAGCCCTCAGTTACGGCGAAATTTTTTAAATTGGATAATGTTCCACGTGGAACATTCCTTCTATTCTATTTGGCAGCGCTATACCCGTGCCTTGCAACAGCGAAATGCCGCATTAAAGAACTCACAGTGGGATAGTTTGCAAGCATGGGATATTGAGCTGGTTGAAACTGGTGAAAAGATCGATGAGTTGCGCAAAGTATTTGTGCGTGAGCTTGAGCCTGTATTTTCCGAAACGGTCTCAAGGCTTTTGAACCTAAAGGGTGAGGTTGTGTTGCGCTACCAGTCTGGATGGTCAGCGAAGTATTCTCTGCAAGAAGCTCTTAATCGCAGTCGGGATAGAGATAAGGCGTTTGGGTATACGGGAGCAGGACCTCATCGCGGTGATTTGGATTTCTTATTAGATGGTATTCCTGTTAAGCAGGTGCTTTCGCGGGGGCAGCTAAAGCTTTTCGTCTGCTCACTGCTCTTAGCTCGTGCTGAGATGTTAAATAGGCACCAGGGGCGAAAATGTGTCTTTCTAATCGATGATTTATGTTCAGAGCTGGATGTTAGAGCTACTCGAGTGTTGTTGGAGGAGTTGGCCACATTTGGTGCTCAGGTGCTTATTACTTGTATAGAGCGCAATCCTGTTTCTGATTTTCTAGGTGGTACAGAGCGTTGTTTTAACGTTGTTGCAGGTGAAATTTATTCAGAGGAATGTGCTGTTCTTTAGATGTTCCACGTGGAATATGGTGTTTTTCTGTTTTTTTCGGCTAAAATCTTCTATTTACGGTTAAAGTCTTTTATTTGTTGCTATTTTCAAGTTTTTGCGGCTTCATGATTTTCTGTAATGTTGTTTTGGTTGTGGGTGGGTGATTGTCTGGTTTTATATATAGTTGTTGTGAGCTTGTTTTACACCAATGTATGTCCCTAGATCTGACTAAGATTTGGTAGATACTTTGCTGTGAAAATGCGATAATTCACAATAAGTTAACCTCAAATTTTTGGTGCAGACAATGGGTGATCCTACCGCAGTGGAAAACAATTACGACTCCAGCAATATTAAAGTTCTAAAGGGACTAGACGCGGTCAGGAAGCGTCCTGGCATGTATATTGGTGATACCGATGATGGCACCGGTTTGCATCACATGGTTTTTGAGGTAGTCGATAATTCAATTGATGAAGCTCTGGCAGGCCACTGTACTTCCGTTGACGTTATTATCCACGCAGATGAATCAATAACGGTGCGTGATGATGGTCGGGGGATCCCAGTCGACATACATGAAGAAGAAGGGCGGTCAGCAGCAGAAGTCATCATGACGGTGCTGCACGCTGGTGGGAAATTTGATGACAACTCATACAAAGTCTCTGGTGGGTTGCATGGTGTTGGTATTTCAGTGGTGAATGCCTTGTCGGCAGAACTTTCTTTGCGCATTCGTCGTTCCGGTAAGTTATATGAGCAGGAATATGCGATGGGAGAACCTCTCGCGCCTTTAGCGTCGACAGGTGATACTGATTTGACGGGTACTGAAATTCATTTTCGTCCAAGTGCAGCAACCTTTACCAATATTAAGTTCAGCTATGATGTGTTGGCGAAACGGTTGCGTGAACTCTCTTTCTTAAATTCTGGGGTTCGGATCCACTTAACAGATGAGCGCAGCAATAAAGAAGATGTGTTTTGTTATGATGGTGGTATTGCTGCTTTTGTGGAACACTTAAACCTGAACAAGACCACTGTGCATCCAGAAGTTTTTTATTTTTCTGCAGAGCGTCAAGGTATTGTGGTGGAAGTTGCGTTGCAATGGAATGATACTTATCAAGAAAATGTTTTTTGCTATACCAATAATATTCCCCAACGTGATGGGGGAACACATTTGGCTGGTTTTCGTGCGGCATTGACGCGTACATTGAATAATTATGTAGAGCAAGAAGGTCTGCAGAAAAAAGCGAAGGTTGCGACGACGGGTGATGATGCAAGGGAGGGGCTAACAGGGGTTTTGTCTGTTAAGGTGCCCGATCCTAAGTTCTCTTCACAAACCAAAGATAAATTGGTTTCTTCAGAGGTAAAACCTGCTGTAGAGTCCTCCATGGCAGAAAAGTTACAAGAGTTCTTACTAGAAAGTCCTCAAGTGGCTAAAGCTATTGCCTCTAAAATTATTGATGCAGCGCGCGCTAGAGAAGCGGCACGTCGTGCTCGTGAGATGACACGACGCAAAGGTGCTTTGGATATTGCAGGGTTACCTGGAAAACTAGCGGATTGTCAGGAAAAAGATCCAGCATTGTCTGAGCTCTATATTGTTGAGGGTGAATCGGCCGGTGGCTCAGCGAAACAAGCACGTGCTCGGAAGACACAAGCCATTTTGCCTTTGAAAGGTAAAATCTTAAATGTGGAAAAAGCTCGGTTTGATAAAATGCTCTCTTCTGTTGAGGTAGGCACGTTGATTACGGCCTTAGGCTGTGGAATTGGACGTGAAGACTTTAATATAGAGAAGTTGCGCTATCATAGCATTATTATAATGACGGACGCGGATGTGGATGGATCACATATTCGAACGTTGTTACTTACTTTCTTTTACCGCCAAATGCCTGAAGTGATTGAACGCGGCCATTTATTTATTGCACAGCCCCCCTTGTATAGAGTTAAGAAGGGTAAACAAATCCAGTATGTGAAAGACGACAAAGACTTAAATCGTTATTTGGTGCAGATTGCTCTAGATGGGGCCAACTTGCATGTGAATCTGACAGCGCCTCCGATTACCGGGGTTGCTTTGGAGAGATTATTTGAACGCTATTTAACAGTGATGGATAATATTGAGCGTTTTGCACATCGCTATCCTCCTGCAGCACTAGAAGCTCTAATTTATGTGGATCCTTTAACTCCAGAAAGGTTACAAGACGAATCGGCTATGGAATCTTGGTTGGCCGACTTTAAGGCTCAACTAGATCGCATGTCGAACAATGCTTTTCGTTTTGAAGGGTTTCATCTCTTTGCTGATTCAGAACGTAGGGCACATGTGCCTAGTTTTATTATGGTGTCGCATGGTGTTGAGAACTTACATCAATTCCACTATGAATTTTTCTTAACGAATGAATACAAAGCCATTGTGAGTTTGGGTAAAGATATTAGCCAATTATTAGAAGGCGATTCGTTTGTCGAACGTGGAGAAAAACAGATTGCGGTTGCAAGCTTTAAAGAGGCTGTCGCTTGGTTGATGGATGAAGCGAAAAAAGGCCAACAAATCCAACGTTATAAAGGTTTGGGTGAGATGAATCCAGATCAGTTATGGGAAACCACAATGGATCCCAGTGTTCGTCGTATGCTTCAGGTAAGAGTGGAAGATGCTGTTGTTGCCGATCAGTCGTTTACGACTTTGATGGGTGATAACGTAGAGAGTCGTCGACAATTTATAGAAACCAACGCCTTGTTGGTTGGAAATCTCGACATATAGTTTTTTAACAAACTATATGTCGGTAACACTTTATTGTTTATCTCACCATTTTTTGCTATCGTGCCAGTAGGGTTTCAAGCTGGTGCTCGAAGCGCTTTATGTTGATTTCATAACTTAAAATTTGAGGAAATGATTATGAAGATAAAAAGTGGCATCTTATTTGTTGCCTTAATGGTTGCTGGAGCTTCTGCTCAAGCAATGATGGATTTTGACTTTAACCCTTATGCCGGTTTTGATTTAGGCATGAGACGTATGGAATATTCCAATACGTATGGCGGACAGGCTTTTGTAAAGAATTACGCACAAGGTAATTTGTTTGTAGGAACCAAACTGAACCCAAATGTGGGTGTTGAATTAGGTTATACACAAACAAACAACCGTAAAAAAAGCTATACACTTTCACCAGGTGAAAGCGCATTTACTGGTGCAGTTGTTGCTGCTGGTACAAAACTAGATGTTAAAACCAAATCACGTGTGAGTGGATTTAACGTTTCTGTTCTTGGTTTTTACCCAATTGATGATTGTAATGAAGTGATTGGTGCGATTGGTTTAGCAAGTCAAAAAGTACGTTTATCTATGCAACCACTTGGTGATGAGAATGGAGCGTTTACTGTACCTGCTCAACAATTATCGCTGCGAACTATTTCTAAATCTAAAACAATATTGACTGCTCGTTTAGGAGTAGAACATAAGTTTACTGACAATTTAGGTGTTCGTGCGTTGGTAGGTTGGGAAAATACTAGCCGATTCAAGAAATTACAATCCAAACCAGTTGCGAGCGCTTTTGCTACCGCAAAAGATTCAGTAACTGGAAATGTTGGGGTTGTTTGGCACTTCTAATGTCTCCTATTAGGGAAGATGATGAATCATCTTCCCTAATAATTCGATAGCTTAGCAATATCTACTTGCTGAGCGCACTTCTTGTTCCACTGTTCTAGCAGTAGGTTTCTTCCAGTTTGCCCCACCACCACGTTTCACTCTTGACTCAGCTCTGATTTTGGCCTCTTGCGCGCTTTTATAGAGTTTAACATTCTTGGTGTTTGTTTTATTGAGGAGCCCTGATTTGAGAGTTTCCTTAACTGCTTCAGAATTAGTGCTATACCATTTGGGGTGATTTCCTGTTTTCAATTCAATTAAAAGGTTTTTGACATGAGAGTTGAACTGTTGTTGTGCTTTGTTTTGTGCTTTAACATCAGTTGCTAGTTCATATCTCTTTTCAGCTGCATTGACTCTGGCGCTAAGTGTTTTAAGTGTTGGCATTTCCTGTTTTCCCAATAAATGTGTTATTGGTTTGGACTTAATAGAATAATGTAAGTTCCATTGGGTTTTTATTAAATAAGCATTTGATTTATATGAAATAATAGAAAAAGGCGGAATCACACTGAAAATTTATTGTTATCATTTAATTATTGTCTGTGGCTCAAGGCTGGAGATTTTCTAGTGTATTGCGGATCCAGTGTTCTGCGGCAAGGTTAATATCAGTAGCCGTTTTACCCTGGGTGGGTATAGGTTTTCCAATAGAAACTTGGATGGTACCAGATTGTTTAATTATAAAGCCTCTAGGCCAAAAGAGTCCGGCGTTGTGAGCGATAGGTACAACAGGGATTCGTGTAGCTTCTGCAAGTGCTGCTCCACTTCTAGAATAGCGGTGAATGACCTCTGGTGCGACACGTGTGCCTTCTGGGAAAATAATTACCCATAAGCCTGCGTTTAAGCGTTTAGATCCTTCTTGTAGTAGTTGGTTAATGGATGCTTTGCTGGTTCTATCAATGGCTATAGGGTTGAGCATTCTTAAGCCCCAACCAAAAACCGGAATATTGAGTAATTGTTTTTTTAAAATCCAGGTTTGGTTAGGCAATAGCACTTGCATAAAGATGGTTTCCCACATGGATTGGTGATTACTAAATACAATGGAGGGTTCATGGGGTAAATGTTCTATGCCTGTGACGGTGTAACGTAGGTTACATGTAAATTTGGCCCAAAAAATAAAAAAATGTGACCAGCGGGTGATGAGATAGTAGCGTGGTTTATAGGGTAGAAAAAATACACTGACTCCAATGAACATAAAAAAAACAGTGACAGGAATTAAACCGAGGTAAAAAAAGAAGTTTCTAAGTAGCATTAGATGTTCTCCAACAGAGCGTCGGTTGCTGCGGCTAAATCAGGGTATATAGGTATGTTTTGGAGTTCTCGCGTAAGGTTCTCTTGCGTTTTTTGTCCATTGCCGGTTAAAACCAATATGGGTTTGCATCCGGCTGTTTGTGCTGCTTGTAGATCACGTAATGAGTCTCCCACAGCGGGAATGTCAGTAAGATCCAGCTTGAATTGGGTGGCTATCTGTTGAAATAGTCCGGGCAGCGGTTTTCGGCAAGTGCAGTGATCGGTAGGGAGATGGGGGCAGAAAAAAATTCCTTTAATTTTGCCTCCTGCTGCTTGGATCTGCTGTTCCATTTTTTGATGGATCTTTTTTAAAGTGTTTTCTGAGTAAAACCCTCGTCCAATCCCAGACTGGTTGGTTGCAACCAGAACTTGGTAGCCAGATTGTGATAATTGGGCAATGGCTTCTACCGAGCCCGGTAGAGGATGCCATTCTTCGGGGGATTTTATATAGTCAGGGCTGTCTTGGTTAATGACACCATCTCGATCGAGGATGATCCATCGGTTCATAACAAAGAAAGATCCGCAATTTTAAGAAAGAGTGCTCGTAAGTGATGCAGCAGTGTCAGACGTGCTTTTTTAAGTAATTGGTCGTCGGTCATGATCATGGTTTTATCAAAAAAGTGATCGATTGGGACGGCTAATGTTGATAAAACCGTTAGAGCTTCACTGTATTTTTGTTCTGAGACAAGCAGATCTACGTTCTTTTGTTGTTGAATTAATAGGGTAGCAAGTTCTATTTCAGCAGGTTCTTTGAGCTTATCTAATGAAAGCCTTTGATCGGTGGGCAGATCGGCTGCATTTTTGGTTAAAATGTTTTTGACACGTTTGTTAGCTGCAGCTAATATTTCCGCTTCAGGTTGGTGCATGAAGTCGTTGAGCGCCATGATCCGGTGATGAAAATCAAGAGGGTTACTTAGATTTTGCGCTAAAACTGCTGCAAACGTACGCATCGGAATGGCTTGTTCATGGTACCAAGCACGGAGTCTTTCAAAGCAGAACTCCAGAACTTGCTGAATACAGTCTTGTTCTGCGAAAGGTTGGGGATATAGGTTTTTAGCCGTAGTTAAACACAGCTTGAGATTAAGCGAAATATTTTTCTCAATTAAAGTTCGTACTAACGCGAGTGCTTGTCGTCGGAGTGAAAAAGGATCTTTGACACCTGTTGGGCGATTGCCGGTACCGAAGAGACCAATGAGAGTGTCTAAGCGATCGGTAATAGCCAGGGCACAACCTTCTGGTGATTCAGGAAGTTTGTCTTGAGCGAACCGTGGGTAGTAGTGCTCTTCAATTGCAAGTGCTACTGTTTTTGACGCGTTATTATCTAAGGCATAATGGCGCCCTATAATACCTTGTAATTCTGGGAATTCGCCTACTATCTGTGTCAGTAAATCATTTTTACAGAGTGCTGCAGCTTGTTCTACCGATTCAGAGCCAATGTGCATTTGCTCGCTGACGGTTTTGCTGAGCTTAACGAGTCTTTCCGATTTGTCCCATAAAGTGCCCAAGTCCGCTTGAAAGCGAATTTGTTTTAACCCTTCTCGGTACTTTGCAAAAGGTATTGTTTTATCTGCTTGGTAATAAAAGGCAGCATCGGCTAATCTCGCATCAATCACACATTCGTTTCCGCGTATGACTGCTTGGGGATCTCGACTCTTAATATTGCTGGTAATAAAGAACTGAGCAGATAGTTTTTGTGTGGCATCAACGGCTGTAAAGCATTTTTGATGATTCTGAATCGATGTTTTGAGTACTTCTGGGGGAAGTTTAAGGAAGTCGGCGTTAAATTGACCCAAGAGCACTTGAGGGTATTCAACTAAACCGGTGACTTCATCCAGCAAGTCTTCTGGAACCATTGCTTCTATTTGGTTTTGAGTGGCTATTACGGTTAAGTCTGTTTGAATAGCCTGTTGTCGCTTTAAAAACTGAGGTATCACAGAGCCTTTTTGTTCCAACAGCTCATTGTAGTGCTTGGCGTGTGTAATTGTTAAAGCTTCTGGGTGGTGAAACCTATGTCCATAGGTTACGCGTCCAGTTTTAACACCTAACAGTGTGGTTTCAATGAGCTGATCGTCTACGAGTAAAACAACCCAACGAATGGGACGCGAAAAGGTTGCTTTCGTGTGCTCGAGTGACATGCGTTTGCCTACTGGTAACTCGATTAACAATTTTTCAATCATTTCGGGAAGTATTTCAGCAATTGTTTGGTTGGGGACTGTTTCTTCAAAAACCAGCCAGGTCCCTTTGTCGGTTTCTTGCATTTCCAACTGGTCGACGGCAACACCACAGGATCGGGCAAAGCCTAGCGCTGATTTGGTAGGTTTTCCCTCAGTATCAAAAGCAGCTTGTTTGGCAGGGCCTTTCTTAAGGACTGTTTGAGTACCGGTGTTTTCAATAAGACCGTGGATCTGTATAGCTAAACGCCTAGGGGTAGCAAATACACTGCACTGTTCATAGGTGTATTTGGCAGTATCAAGCGCAGTGCAGAACTGTTGTTGAAAAGAGTTTTGTATAGCATGCAAAGTTTTGCCTGGAAGCTCTTCACAGCCAAGTTCAAAGAGTAAATCGTGTGTGCTCATGTAGTCAGATCCTTGAGCATGGGGAAGTTAAGGGCTTTGCGTTTGGCATAATAGCTTTTGGCAACGCCCATAGCGAGGGTGCGAACACGCAAAATAAAACGTTGTCGCTCAGAAACTGAGATAGCACGTCGAGCATCCAATAAATTAAAGAGATGTGAGGTTTTCAGCACAAGTTCATAGGCAGGTAAGGGCAAATCTGACTCAATGAGATCTTTCGCTTCTTGTTCGAGCAAATCGAATTGAGTAAATAGATTTTTAATATTAGCCTTTTCAAAATTGTAGGTGGACATTTCATGTTCGTATTGTTTAAAAATGTCACCATAGGTAATGGTGCCCATGGGTCCTGTTGTCCAAACGAGATCTTCAATACGTGAAACGCCTTGAATAACCATGGCGAGACGTTCAATACCATAGGCTAACTCCCCCGTGGTTGGTTTGCAGCTTAAGCCACCGACTTGTTGGAAATAGGTAAACTGAGTGATCTCCATACCATTTAACCAGACTTCCCAACCCAACCCCCAGGCACCTAAGGTAGGTGATTCCCAGTTGTCTTCAACAAAGCGTATATCGTGTGTCAGTGGATCGATTCCAATGGCACGTAGAGATTCTATGTATAAATCCTGAATATTGCTTGGTGCAGGTTTTAAGACAACTTGGTATTGGAAAAAATGTTGTCCGCGATTAGGGTGATTACCATAACGCCCATCCGTGGGACGGCGTGAGGCTTGAACATGTGCGGTGTTCCAAGGCTCGGGTCCAATGGCGCGCAAAAACGTTTCCGGGTGAAAGGTGCCAGCGCCAACTTCCATATCATAGGGCTGTGATATCACACAACCATGCTTCTCCCAGAACTGTTGTAGGGAACTAATAAGCCCTTGAAAAGTTGATAAGTTAGATGACATTTATACTGCGCTCAACTTGCTGCGTACCTATAATAATGGAATAATTCAGTAGATTATCAAACATTGAGGAACGGAGCAATGCAGCACTATGGCCCAGTGATGGTGGATTTAGTTGGACTGGAGCTTTTACCGGAGGAGCGTGTGTTGTTAGCGCATCCGCAAGTGGGTGGTGTCATTTTTTTCTCGCGCAATTACCAAAATAAAGTGCAGCTAAAGCGTTTGGTGCAAGCGGTAAGAGCCGCTGCCAATCGTCCATTACTTTTAGCGGTGGATCATGAGGGTGGTCGTGTATGGCGTTTTAAAGAAGGTTTTACGGTGCTGCCTGCCGCACAACATTATGGTTTGGTTTATGCCCAAGATGAGAAAGCAGGGTTGCAGCTAGCGCATGATGCTGGCTCTGTAATGGCAGCCGAGTTATTGGATTGTGACATTGATTTCAGCCTAACGCCTATTTTAGATCTGGATAAGGGGGTAAGTGAAGTTATTGGTGATCGTGCTTTTCACTGTGATCCGGAGATGGTTGTTATGTTAACTCAGGCTTTTATTCGTGGCATGCGTTCAGTTGGCATGCAAGCAACCGGTAAGCATTTTCCAGGACATGGACATTGTGCACCAGATTCGCACGTTGAAAAGCCAGTAGATGATCGTGAGCTTGTCGATATTTTTATGCAAGACATGATCCCTTTTGTAAAGCTCGCTCCTGAGTTGGGTGCCATGATGCCTGCACACATTGTTTTTCCTAAAGTAGATGATTTGCCAGTTGGTTTTTCTAAACGATGGTTGCAAGATATTCTAAGAGAGCAGCTTAATTTTAAAGGCGCGATTATTAGTGATTGCCTCTCTATGATGGGTGCAGAAGTTGGAGGCGATTTGGTACAACGCACAGAACTTGCGTTAAACGCGGGTTGCGATATGGTAATTTTGTGCCAACAAACACGAGAAGTGATGTTAGAGATTTTAGAGACACTGCAATGGCAAAGTAGTGAACAATCTCATCGCCGTTTAGGGGCTTTACAAGGCCATTTTCAGAGCAAAGGAGTTCTACCGACGTTAGCCTTTCAGTCGCTTGATCCGGTTTCTGCTGTTTAATAGATGGAAACGGAAAGAATTTGGGTGGATGCGGATGCCTGCCCTATTGTGATTAAAGAAGTGTTATATCGAGCAGCGAAGCGTACCCAAGTGCTTACTATATTCGTTGCGAACCGTGTGTTGGCTTTACCGACTTCCCCTTTTTTGCAAAGGGTGCAAGTGCCTATCAAATTTGATGCAGCAGATGCCTATATCACTGAAAACAGCCAAGAACAAGAATTAGTTATTACAGCAGATATTTTACTGGCGGATTTAGTTGTAAAACAAGGCGGCATTGTGTTAAATCCTAACGGTTTACTATATACCAGAGATAATATTAAACATCACTTAGCCTTGCGTAATCTAAACACAGAATTGAGAAGTGCAGGAATACTAAAAGGGGGTGCTTCTGGGTTTAGCAAAAAAGAAGTTCAAACTTTTGCCAATGAACTGGATAAACACCTGACGCGCTTAAAAAATGCAAGAAAATAGCAACGTAAAAGAAGTGGATGTTATCGTGATCGGCGCGGGTGCTGCGGGGTTGATGTGTGCAATTGAGGCCGGAAAACGTGGGTGTCGAGTAGTATTATTGGATCATGCCAATAAATTAGGTAAAAAAATATTGATGTCAGGTGGTGGGCGCTGTAATTTTACAAATCGTTCTGTGTCGGCGGAAAACTACATTTCACACAACCCACACTTCTGCAAATCAGCGCTAAGCCGTTATACGCCTAATGATTTTATTGCCTTGGTTGAAAAATATAAAATTCCTTTTCATGAAAAAACTTTAGGACAACTTTTCTGTGATCATAAATCCAGCGATATTGTTCAGATGTTGGTAGCAGAAAGTGAAAGGGTAAATGTTACTATACAGTTAAAAACTTCTGTGTCCAAAATTCAAAAAAAAATAGACAGCCGTTATAGAGTGACAACAACACAAGGTGTTTTTCAATGCCGATCACTGGTTATTGCGTCGGGTGGTTTGTCAATTCCTACCATGGGAGCAAGCCCTTTTGGGTATAAGGTTGCCGAACAATTTGGTTTGAAAGTGTGGTCGACACGAGCTGGATTAGTACCATTAACACTTCATACAAAGGATAAAGAAGAACTGGGGGCGCTTGCAGGTATTGCAGTGAATACCCAGGTAAGCGTTGCGCAACAAGCCTTTTATGAAAATATATTGTTTACACATCGAGGCTTAAGTGGACCTGCGATCTTACAAATTTCATCGTATTGGCAGCCAGGAGAGGCTCTTTGTGTGGATTTGTTTCCCTCGGTTGATATCGGTCATGCATTAGAGCAAGAGAAACTACAAAAATCTAATCGACAAATAAAGTCTTGGCTAATGGAAAAGTTACCCAAAAGGCTTGTAGAAGTAAAGCTCGGATCGTTTGATGCAACGAAAAAGTTACGAGCACTTTCATCAGATGAAATTATCACGATCCGTGAAACCTTTCATAACTGGGAGCTTAAACCTAATGGAACTGAGGGGTATCGTACCGCTGAGGTGACTTTAGGCGGGGTAGACACAAGTGAACTTTCTTCTAAAACGTTTGAGACTAAAAAGGTCCCAGGATTGTATTTTATTGGAGAAGTGGTGGATGTGACTGGTTGGCTGGGTGGGTATAATTTTCAGTGGGCCTGGGCTTCTGGTTGGGCAGCGGGTCAGGCTGTTTAAAAATTAGCTTTTCGTGTAAATACCATGAAAATCCAAAGTCCATTGCAGAATTTTTATGGTATAACTCGTCTTTTTGTAAAAACTTAATAACGCCAGTAGCTAGGTGTGAACAAAATAAGCAGAGTAAACAGTTCTAGACGGCCAGCAATCATGACCGTCGCTATTATGATCTTAAGTGGTTCACTATAAGATTGAACAGTACCCGTGACTAAATTAGGTCCAATACCTGTATTGGATAAGGTTGCAGTGAGTGTTGAAAAGGCAGTGAGTGGATCCAGACCAAAGCTTAGTAGGAGTATAAAGTAAATAACAAAAGTTGCTACAAAGATACAGAAGAAACCAAGAATGGCTTCCAAGGTTCGTTTATGCAGTTGGTTGTTACCAAATTCTATGACGTAGTGCCCATTAGGGTGTATTAGACGGCGCATTTCTCTTGCGCCTTGCTTACGTAATACTAATAAACGGATGATTTTTATGCCGCCAGTGGTTGAGCCAGCACAGCCACCAATAACACCTAAAAACGCTAGTAAAATAGGAATATAAGTTGGCCAATGGCTAAAGGTTGCATTGGAAAAACCACTCGTGGTAAAGAAAGTAGTGACTTGAAACAATGTTTTTACTAGGGTTTCATCTACACTAATAAAAACACGATAAGTGAATAGTGTAGAGCCAATCAACAACAACATAAAAAGAAAAAGCTTTAGATAAAAACGACATTCTGGATCTCGGAGATAATGCGACACCTTTTTTCTTTGTAAAGTGATGAAGTGCAGAGAAAAGTTAATTGCGCTGATGAGCATGAAAACAATGCAAACAATATCTGGCCAATAAGAGGTGAAAGTTCCAAAATTTTGATCGCGAGCATCGAAGCCACCGGTAGATACCGTGCTAAAGCTGTAACCCAGCGCTTCAAAGGGTTCTAAGCCAGCACACCAATAACAGAAGGCACATAAAACGGTTAAGCTGACATAGATAAACCAGAGGGTTTTAGCCGTATCTGCAATACGGGGAGAGAGCTTATCCTCTTTAAATGGAGTGTTAAACTCAGCACGAAACAGTTGCATACCACCGACTCCAAGCATGGGCAAAATAGCAATGCCCAATACAATGATCCCGCCCCCTCCTATGAACTGCAACTGTTGTCGATAATACAAGATAGAACGAGGAAGGTTATCTACGCTTGAGAAAATAGTAGATCCGGTAGTGGTTAAGCCAGATACAGTTTCAAAAAAAGCATCAACAAAAGGAATGTGTGGGTTTTCTGAAAAGGCAAAAGGAAAAGCGCCTGTTAGCGAAAGCACCACCCAGAGTGACGTCACTACCAGAAAAGTTTCTCGAACTTTTAGCTCTTGTTTATGTTTGCGAAAAGGAAACCACAAAATCAACCCTATGAAGAAGGTAGATCCCGCTGCAAGCAAGAAGTCAGAAGTTGTATTTTCTTGAAACCACCATGCGAAGCCAATAGGCGTAAGCATCGTAAGACTGAATGGCATCAGTAAGAGTCCTAGAATGCGTGCGGTGTTGATGAAGTTACGTGTATTCATTTATATAAAAAGGGCACTTTCTTCTTGAAAAAGACGCTCTACTTGCCTGATTTTTTTTCTGTCGAGAAGTAAAATAATGATATGATCATCAGCCTCTATAGTGATGTTTTGCTGCCCTGTAAAAACCTGTTCCCCACGCACGACAGCGGCAATAGTGGTTTGAGGAGGCAGGGGAACACTTTTTAAAAATTTTCCGACAACTTTTGAGGATTTTTTAGTGCCGCGTGCAATGATTTCAATGGCTTCGGCAGAACCACGGCGCAATGAGTGCACATTGACAACATGCCCTCGGCGCACATGGGTTAACAAACTTCCAATAGTGACTGTTTGGGGTGAAATAACAGAGTCAATGGTGGTGTCTTCAATTAAATCAAAATAAGAAGCTCGACTGTTTAAGGCCATAGTTGTACTTGCTCCTAAATGTTTAGCAAGCAAAGCAGACATGATATTTTCTTCTATTTGATTGGTAATAGCACAGAAGACATCTGTATGATCAATGCCTTCATTGAGCAGTAGTTGTTTATCTGCTGCGTCTCCCTCCAGGACGGTTGTTTTGGTTAAATGTGTTGCGAGAGCATCTACACGCATGGGATCCTTTTCAATTAGCTTAACGTGATAATTTGATTCAAGTGCTGAGGCTAGGTGAACCCCAATGTTACCACCACCAGCAATGATGATGCGTTGATTAGCTGATTTTAATGGCGTAATAGTACTAATAACCTGAGGTATATGCTGACGTGGGGTAATAAAATACACTTCATCATCGGGTTCAATGTGGGTGGAACTGTTTGGGATCAAATACTCCCCAGAACGGAAGATAGTGACAATTTCAGCCGGTGTATCCCCTAGATACGTTGAGAGTTGCTGTGTGGCTTGACCCAGCATTGGACCACCGTCAACGGTAGCACGCACTTCAATAAGTTGTAGCTTATGATTTGCAAAGTCGAGAACTTGTTGTGTATTTGGGTATTCAATTAAACGATGAATATAATCAGCAATAACACGTTCTGGGCTGATTAAAACATCGACAGGAAAAGAAGCGCTGCCAAACAGTTCTTCATGAGAAACGTAGTGTACAGAGCGAATGCGTGCAATTTTTGTAGGGGTTTGATACAGAGATGCGGCAACCTGGCATGCCACGAGATTGGTTTCATCACTGCTGGTTACAGCAATAAGCATGTCAGCTTCTTCAGCACCACCACGTTTTAGGATAGTTGGATGAGCACCATTTCCGGTGATCGCAAGAATATCTAGGTGTTCTTGTAAGGTGCGCAGCCGACTCTCATTGGTGTCAATGATGGTAATATCATTGTGCTCACTGGCAAGATGTTCTGCTAGAGCGGTTCCAACTTGACCAGCGCCTAAAATAATGATTTTCATTGAGTTTCCCTACGATCTTATTTAGTTAAAGCCAACTCAAGGCATTTGTCTAGGGAAATGGGGATTTTACTTTTGTAAACAGGCGTAGTAAAAGCCATCCAGGTTGTCTTGGCCTGGTAGAATTTGGTGTCCCAAGGTTTGTGGGATACCAGTTGGTAGAGATAGTGGCAGAGGAGTAGCAGTTACTTCAGACAAAAATTGTTGGATCACTTCAACGTTTTCTTTTGGAAAGATAGAGCACGTTGTGTACAGCAATATCCCATTAGGTTCGAGTAGAGGCCACAGTGCACGCAGCAGATCAAGTTGTTGTGCTTGTAAGGCAGCGATATCCGTAAATTTGCGCAGAAATTTAATATCAGGATGACGGCGGATCACACCACTAGAAGAACACGGTGCATCCAGTAGGATCCGATCAAAGGGCTTATTATCCCACCAGGTGGAAGGGTTTTGAGCATCAGCCGTTATAACTGTTGCTTGTAGCTGAAGTCGCTTAAGATTTTCAAAGATAGTTTTGGTTCTCGACTCAGAGAGTTCTATTGCTACTAATTCACTGATATTAGGTTCCGTTTCCAAGAGGTGGCTTGTCTTGCCCCCTGGCGCGGCACACGCATCGAGCACTCTTAAACCCGGAGATAACTTCAGTTGATCGGCGACTAATTGGGATGCACCATCTTGTACGGAGAAAAAACCTTCTGAAAATCCAGGTAATTCCGTGATTGGTAAGGGTGGATCTAGAATGATTCCAGAGGAAGTTTGTGCGAGAGAAACACCTGTAATAGCAGACTCATTAAGTAATGACAAGTACTGCTCTCGAGTTTTTTTCAAACGGTTAACTCTGAGTGTGAGAGGAGGTTGTTGATTATTATTGAGTAGAATGCTTTGCCATTGTTCAGGCCATGCCTTTTGGATGGCCTGGATAAACCAGGTAGGGTGAGAGTATAATGCTTCAGGTTTTGTAGGTAGCTGTTTTTCTAAATCGGAACCTTGTCGTTGATAGGTACGAAGAGTAGCGTTTACAAAACCCGTTGCCCAGTTTTTCTTTAAAACTTTAGTGGCTTCCACGGTTTCTTGTAAAGCAGCGTAAGCAGGAACGTCGAGATTTGAGAGCTGATAAATACCAATTAAAATCAAAAAATACAAATCTTGATCTTTGGATTTAAGCGGTTTTCTAATTAATTGATCTGCTAAAAAACATAAACGTGGGTAAAATCGAATAACACCATAGGAAAGCATTTGGAGAAAAGCAGCATCTTGAGAGCTGCTGCATTTTTCCTTTACGGGTGGTAATACTTGGGCCAGAGACTTACCTTGACTTAACACTTTTTGTAGAACAGAGGTTGCGAGGGCTCGGGTATTCATTTTTCAACGATACAGGAGTCTTGCTATAAGGTTCAACTCAATTTGGAAAACAGTAGAAGGTTTGGTACACTCAAATTTATGTGTCATGAAGGGGTATTTATATGTTGCATCTATTAGAGCAGTCTGATTGGCATAAACCGTTTTCTTCCATTGAATCGGCTGAGGCCGTGAAAGCATTAGAAAGTGGGCGAGTGCTTTATTTGCCTCATTTGGATTTTAAACTTAAACACGATGAAAAACGATTATTGTCTCCAGATGTTTTAGGAGGAAAAGCTAAAAATGTGAGCTTTGATCCAGTTCAAAATCAACTGAAGCGAACAACGTGTTCAGGTGAAAAAGCACAACTTCTGAAAAATATGATGTCACGTTTTTCTAAATACAGTGCTTTATTACTTGAACATGTTTTGCCACTATACCATTCAGGTATGCAAGTGGGACGAACAAGTTATCGCCCAGTTGAGATTGAGAGTCGAGAGAGTTCTGCAGTGAAAGATGATACTCGATTGCACGTAGATGCTTTTCCTGCAACACCTAACGGTGGGCGCCGTATTTTGCGGGTTTTTACGAATGTGAACCCATTTAATCAAAGTCGTCACTGGCATCTGGGCGAGCCTTTTCAAGCAGTAGCTGATCGTTTTGTGCCGAGCCTGAAAGGTCCTATTATCGGAACTCGAAAACTCTTAGCCTTATTGAAGCTGACAAAATCGTATCGTAGTTTATACGATCACTATATGTTGCTGTTGCATGACACGATGAAGTTAGATGAAGACTATCAAACAACTGTTAGCAAAACAGCAGTGCAGTTCCCACCGGGAGCTACTTGGATAGTTTTTACAGACAGTGTGTCTCATGCAGCTTTGCGAGGCCAATTTATTTTAGAACAAACGTTCTATCTACCAGTTGAGAACATGCAAAACCCGAGTTTTTCACCTTTGCACATTTTAGAGGGAAAATTAGGTGCTGCTTTAGTTTAAGCGGTTGCCAGATGCGAAAATAGCACTTTTCGCGTTTAAGAGATCAGCAACGCCTAATTTTTTTCCGCCTGGCATTTGTAGAATTAAAAGTGAAATAACACCGTCGCCTGTAGTAACTTGGATCCCTGATTTATCAGCAGAGAGTATTGTGCCGGGTTCAAGTGTGTTTGTGCTATCGATTGGTGTTGATTGGTAAATGCGAATAGTTTTTTCATTGAAGTGCGTAAAAGCAATGGGCCAAGGTGAGTATGCTTGTATTTTGGCTTGAATCGTTGCTGTGGTTTCTGTCCAGTCAATTCGTGCATTAGCCTTAGTGATTTTTGGGGCATAAGTAGCCAGCGTGTCATCCTGTTTTAAAGGCGATAGTTTACCTTCTTCGAGCAAATCAAGGGTTTCAAGTAATGTGGTTGCTCCTAAAGGGGCGAGACGATCGTGTAATTCTTGACTGGTATCTTTCTTATAAATTGGGCAATCTGCAGTCTTTAAGACATCTCCTGTATCTAAGCCCGCTTCCATTTGCATAATAGAGATGCCAGATATTTTGTCTTGGTGGAGGATGGCTTGTTGGATCGGAGAGGCACCACGCCAGCGAGGCAATAACGAAGCATGAACATTTAAGCAGCCGTATTTCGGAAGATCTAGTATGGGTTGTGGGATTAAAAAACCGTAAGCTGCAACAATGATAATATCTGGGTTTAGGTGTGCTAAGGTGGCATACGCTTCAGCATTTTTCAGGGTAGTAGGTTGTTGAATGGGAAGCTGGTGTTGCAGAGCCAAAGCTTTAGTGGCGCTAATACCTAGACGTTGTCCACGCCCTGTTGGTTTGTCTGGTTGAGTGTAAACGCATTGGACATTGTGCTTAGATTGTAGAAGCGCTTGCAAAATAACAGCAGAAAATTCAGGGGTGCCAGCAAAAATAATATTAAGACTCATAATGCCCTTTTGCGGATTTTAGCCAGCTTTTTTCTCAATAAGGCTTGTTTTAAGGTAGAGAGATGATCATAGAATGTGATCCCATTCAAATGATCCAATTCATGTTGTAAGCAAATACTAAGGAGTCCATCGGCTTGCAGTTCATGATGGGTTCCAGTTTGATCTTGGAAAGCGACACGAATAATTTCTGCACGTTCAACATTCGCGTAAACACCTGGGAAAGATAAGCAACCTTCTTGGGATTTGAGGGAACCCTTTTTGTCTAAAATCTCTAGATTAATAAAATGCTGTGGTTGATTGCTGTGTGTGGATACGTCTATAACTAAAAGATGTTGTGCAATATTGACTTGAGTAGCGGCGAGTCCAACTCCTTGGGCTTCATACATGGTTTCGAGCATATTATTTACTAATGTGGGTAGCTCGGAGTCAAATTGTTCGATGGGGGTCGCGACTTTCTGGAGCCGTGGATCAGGAAATTGTAAAATATTCAAAAGCGTCATTGGATAACCTTTTATGAGTTTATTTTATAACTTTTTAATTATACCGTAAAAGCTCACTATACTCTAGAAAGTGCTTGAGGAAAATTTGGGATCCATGGGTAAAATCAGACATACATTACTGTTGGTTAGCTTGTCCTTCTGTGCTGTGTTCTTCACGGCGATTGCTTTTGGGCAAGGATCCGGTGAGCCTGAAGAAATACCGGGCGATGTACTATCGAGTGCCGAGGTTTCGAGTGTGGATAGTGCTGGGATCATCAACTTGGTACCAAAGGTGAGAGTGGAGCCTCTTGAAGAAAAACAGACGGTTACTTCAGTTGAAGATATCGAACCTTTTTTGAGACGGGCAATTGTTTTAGATAATGAAGAGCAATACAAGAGTGCGCCATATATTTTAGCTGATCAGAATGGGCAAGTGCTTTTTGGGCGAAATTCTACAGTGTATGTCTTAGGTGAATTTGACAAAAAAGAGCCGCTATTTGATGTGTATTCCAAAAAAGGCAAAGCGTATAAACATCCTAAGACTGGCGAATCTCTGGGATTTGGCGTTTCGGTTATTGGAACAGCTGAAATAGCAGGCCTTGGCAACCCATCTGTTTTTTCTATTCTGAGTTCCTCTGATGTTATTGAGCCTGGATCTAGACTTTTCCCGAGCTTTGCAGCAGAGTTACCGTTGTCTTTAACACATAGGCCTGCAACGGTAAAAGAGATAGGGTATGTGCTGGAAATTCAGGGCAGTAATGGTATTTTGGCTGGTGAAAATGAAATTATTGTTATCAGTTTGGGCGAGCGCGAAGGCTTGGCGGAAGGTGATTTGTTAGAAATTTATCGCAAAGGCAACAAAGTGATTGATCCATTAAGCAAGAGTTGGAAACCCAAGGCAATAGAGTTGCCTGAAGTCAAAAATGGAAAATTACTGGTTTATAAAACCTATGAGAAGATCAGTTTAGCTATTGTTTTGAATAGTCTTGGCACAATAGGCTTGCTTGATACGGTGAAAAGCCCCTAGAATGCCCCATCCTTTTTGATGGGCGGATTGATGCAATACCAGGGTGAACAATTACGTTGTTTGTTGGCTTTAGTGCGGATCCCCACGCTGGCAACAAAAAAGTTATTAAGTTTACTTTTTGATTGTGTTGATCTAACTACCCTCTTTGATCGCCAAGGAAATTGTCAGATAACTCAGGGCGTCGCCAATTGGTCTGCCGTTGAACAAGATCTACGCTGGGCTGAAAAGCCCAATTGCCATTTGTTAACCCTTACCGATCCGGCTTATCCAGCCCTGTTACGCCAAACGACAACGTTACCTCCCGTTTTGTTTGTTCACGGAAACGTAACATTATTGTCAACACCTCAAATTGCAATTGTTGGAAGTCGGTATCCTTCGCCTGAAGGTTTGGAGAATGCCAGGCGATTTGCTTATAGCTTTTCAGCAGAGGGTATCACGGTAACAAGTGGGTTGGCTTTAGGTATTGATGGCGCAGCACACCATGGTGCACTACAAAACACTGGTAGAACATTGGCTGTGATGGGTCATGGTTTGGATCACATTTATCCGATGAGACATCGTGCGTTGGCGGATCGTATCCTAGAACAAGGGGGAGGTTTGGTTAGTGAATTTCCTCTTGGCGTAAAACCGGTCGCTGCATATTTTCCACAACGTAATCGAATTATTAGTGGATTAAGTTTAGGAACTTTGGTTGTTGAAGCGGCATTACGCAGTGGTTCTTTGATCACGGCGCGGTTTGCACTTGAGCAGGGTCGGGAAGTATTTGCTATCCCAGGTTCAGTGCATAGTCCTTTAACTAAGGGATGTCATGCACTGATTCGCCAAGGGGCCAAACTGGTGGAAGTGGCAAATGATGTGTTGGAAGAACTCGATACATTATTTGGCTACGTTGCTGAAACATCAAAAACGTAAAAGTGGATTGACGGTTAAGACGATTTCTTCCATGCTGTTAGAGTCGAAGAGAAAGAGACCATTTGTATAAGTTGGAAAATTATGGCAAAAAACCTAGTAATTGTTGAATCTCCTGCTAAGGCAAAGACCTTAGGTAAATATTTAGGCAAAGATTTTAAAATTTTGGCTTCCTACGGTCACGTGCGTGATCTGATCCCAAAGGGGGGCGCTGTCGATCCGGAACATGATTTTCTAATGAAGTATCAACCGATTGAAAAAAATCTGAAGCACCTAGATGAAATTTGTGCACAGCTTAAGTTAGCAAAAAACTTATATCTAGCAACTGATCCTGATCGCGAGGGTGAGGCGATCTCTTGGCATCTGTGCGAGCTTATGAAAGAGCGCAAGCTGTTGAAAAATAAAACAATATATCGAATAGCATTCCATGAAGTGACTAAAACAGCGGTGCGCAACGCTGTAGACAGTCCAAGAGAGTTGTCAATGGACTTAGTGAATGCACAGCAAGCTCGGCGTGCATTGGACTATTTAGTAGGGTTTAATTTGTCCCCTTTATTATGGAAAAAAATTCGACGTGGGCTGTCGGCAGGTCGAGTGCAAAGTCCAGCATTACGAATGATTGTTGAGCGTGAAGCAGAAATTGAAAAGTTTCAATCGCAAGAATATTGGACACTTAAATCTGAGCTAGTTCATAAACGGAAGAAATTTTCAGCACGCTTGGTTGAATATAAGAATGAGAAATTAGAACAGTTCACTATTACCGATACCGATACAGCTCATAAAGTAAAAGCCGACCTCGAGAAGTGTGCAAACGGGAAGCTAGTGGTTGAGAAAATCACTAAAAGCCAGAAAAAACGCAATCCAACAGCACCATTTACGACGTCGACGCTACAGCAAGAAGCCTCACGTAAACTAGGGTTTACCACACAACGAACGATGCGTGTGGCACAACAACTCTATGAAGGGATGGATGTTGGTGAAGGGGCCACTGGTTTAATTACCTATATGCGTACTGACTCTGTAACGCTTTCTAAAGATGCGCTTGGAGAAATTAGAGCGCTTATTGAAGAAAAGTATGGTGTCGAGGCTTTGCCTAAAGAACCGCGTTATTACAAAACAAAATCTAAAAATGCGCAAGAAGCGCATGAGGCGATTCGCCCAACAATGGCACATCAGCTACCGGAAGCAATTCGTCAAGCCTTAAGTAGCGATCAATATAAATTGTACAATTTGATTTGGAAGCGCACCATTGCTTGCCAAATGATCCATGCCACTATTGATGCTGTGGCCGTAGATTTATCTTGTGGAGAAGGTAATCGTTTTCGTGCGAATGGTTCAACGATTAAGACTCCTGGTTTTATGCAGGTTTATCTAGAGGGTGTGGATAATACGACAGAAGGTGATGATGATGAGAAATTGCTACCACCTTTGTCCAAAGGCGACGAAGTAAAACTCGCAGAATTACTGGCAGAACAGCATTTTACGGAGCCACCACCGCGTTATACAGAAGCATCACTGGTAAAAACTTTAGAAGAACATGGGATTGGGCGTCCTTCTACCTATTCGTCTATTATTTCGACACTCCAGCATCGAGCCTATGTGATTTTAGAAAAACGTCGATTTGAACCTACTGATGTTGGCAAAATTGTGAACAAGTTTTTAACGAAGTACTTTGCACAGTATGTTGATTATGCGTTTACGGCTAAATTAGAAGATGAATTAGATGATATTGCCAGAGGTGATAAAGAATGGGTCCCGTTACTCGATAAATTTTGGAGCCCATTTATCAAGCTTATTAATGTAACAGAAAAAAATGTTGAGCGAAAAGATGTTACACATGAAGCCTTGGATGAAAAATGTCCAAAATGTGAGCAAGAACTCTCTATTCGCTTAGGAAAACGAGGGCGCTTCATTGGCTGTACCGGATACCCGGAGTGTGATTACACCAGGAGTTTAGAGGAAGATCGTGAAGATTCCTTAAAACCAAAGGTTGTTGAAGGACGCTCTTGTCCGAAGTGCGAATCAGAACTGATTATTCGAGATGGGCGTTATGGTAAATTTATCGGTTGTAGCGAATACCCTAAGTGTAAGTTTATTGAATCGTTAGAGAAGCCAGAAGATACGGAAGTTACCTGTCCAGAGTGCAAAAAAGGTAGCATGATTAAGCGTAAATCACGTTATGGCACTTTCTTCTATTCGTGTAATAAGTACCCAGACTGCAAATATGCGGTGAGTAATTTACCTATTAGTGAACCTTGCCCTGAATGTAAATGGCCTATTTTAATGGTGAAAACTACTAAGCGGCGTGGTCGTGAAAAAGCGTGCACGAAGAAAGAATGCGATTATACGATTCCATTTCCCGAAGAAGAATAACATGATTTCTCTAGAGCAAATCGGCAGTGTTAAAGCCTATTTGTTGAAATTGCAGTCTGAACTTTGCGCACAACTGTCAGAAGAGGATGGTCAAGCTACCTTTGTTGTAGATGATTGGGAGCGTTCGGAAGGCGGTGGGGGATCAACCCGTGTTTTAACAGACGGTGGTGTGATTGAACAAGGTGGTGTCAATTTCTCGCATATTTTTGGGAGTAGCCTCCCTGCTTCTGGCAATGACAGTTTACAGCCTTTACAAGGCTATGCTTTTCAAGCGATGGGTGTTTCAGCCGTTATTCATCCACATAATCCTTACGTGCCTACAGCACATGCGAATGTACGTTTTTTTGTTGCGGAGAAAAAGAACTGTCCTACCGTATGGTGGTTTGGTGGTGGATTTGATTTAACTCCCTTTTATCCTTTCAAAGAAGACTGTATTCATTGGCACCAGATAGCCAAGCAAGCATGTGATCCCTTTGGTGAGGCAGTGTACCCGCGTTTAAAAGCCTGGGCTGATCGTTATTTTTATCTCACACATCGACAAGAACCAAGAGGGATCGGGGGGCTTTTTTTTGATAATTGGAATGAGGGTTCTTTTGAGCAGAGTTTCTCTTTTATGCAATCTATAGGCAATCATTTTATTCAAGCATATCGTCCTATTATGACTAAGCGCAAACCGCTTGCCTATGGAGAAGCAGAGCGTTGGTTTCAATGTTATCGACGTGGACGTTATGTCGAGTTCAATCTCGTTCACGATCGAGGTACGTTATTTGGATTGCAATCTAATGGCCGTATTGAATCTATTCTCATGTCACTGCCACCCAATGTAAAATGGCACTACAACTGGCATCCTGAAGAGAATAGTGCTGAAGCACAATTGCAGTCCTTTTTACAACCTAGAGAATGGGTTGATTTTACACTTGTATAGACCTATAACCTATTAAAAATAACGGTTGTTTGCTTGCTTCTGTGCTATTGGTTTGACACAATGCAGTCAAGTATTTACCAGTTGGAGGGTGAATGATATGGCAACAACAGAAGCAAAACTACAAGCTTTTTTGGCTCAACAAAGAAACGCAGGATCGATGACGCGTGAAGACCAGCAAGCTCTTGGTTATTCAGATGATCTCACTGCAAGCCTTATAGTTCCTGACCAAATAGATAAAACACCCGTGGAAAGCTTGCATGGCAGTGAAATTGTTGAAGATTATGATCCAGTTGATGTGCCAGGATCTCCAAGTACACCTTCTCCAAGAAGTATTGATGAAGCTGTTTTGCGGCCCTCTGAACCTTCTTCTACAGTGCTTTCATGGTTATATGAGGCTATTGCTAAACATATGCCTTCTATTCCTGTTTTACAAGGTAGTCCAATATCAACACCACTTTCAAACCCTGATAAAAAGCGTCTTAGGTGCGACATGCATCCGGTAGAAGAGATTTTTAAATCAGAATTTTTGCGAAGTGCTTACGCTTTTATACAAGGAGCATCGACTACGCTATTGCTTGCTGATGATGCGGTTTCTTCTAAAGAGTTGGCTGAAGATTTTATCCAGTTTAGTATGGAACCAACGACAAACTTACAGGAATCAGCTTTTTTAACAGAGCTGGAAAGGGTTGTGTTAGATCCAAATAGAAGAGTGCAAGAAGTTAACGCGCTATTAAGCTTTTTTAAAACACCGGCGCTTGCTGTTAAATTGGCAGAATTGAGTACAAAATTATTTTTGCAATATCAGCCAAAACTGGACACTTTTATTGAAGAGACTGTTGTTGATGAGGGGTTTGTGACGACTTCCATCAAGGAAGACGAAATAAAAAATTTCGCACGTGAGCAATTTTTAACTTTACGACAGTTAGTGCAAAGAGGATCTGTAACAGCCAGCGAGCCGATAGAGAGACTATTAGACGCATTGGGCGAGGAAAGGCTTTCTAGGCCCAGTTTCCGATAAAATTAAGCTTGTTCATTGGCTTAAACCAAATATCATAACTATACTTCCTAGTAAATGGGGTTAACGCCTATGCGTGATCCGACCTAAATAATAATAGGTAATGTTATAGGTAATTTGCAGGGAGAGCAAAATGAAAAGATTGATACTGTTAGCCACTACAACGTTTGTGATGAACAGCACTATGGCTGCAAATGCCAACTGGTGGAACCTTCAGCCTTATGTAGGTGCTGATATTCAAATGCGCCGTATGGATTTTAAAGGTGGTTTTGGTGATAACCTTTTCCAGCATCACTCTCCACAAGGTAATATTTATGCTGGTACGAAGCTTGATAAGAACATTGGTCTTGAATTGGGCTTTGAAGCAACGACAACACGCACACGTACTGCAACCCTAAATGCGGGCGATGTTCTCGCTGGTGCTCCTTTGAACGCGGCTGTGACCCCCTGTGTTTTAAAGTCTAAAGCAAAATTAAAAGGGCCGCATTTGGACGTTGTTGGATTTTATACTTTCGATGAAAGATATCCATTGCAGCTTTTGGGTTCAGTTGGGGTTTCAGTCCTAAAAAGTACTTTTGAGCGGCGCACTATACAGTTACCAGCCCCTATGGTTGCTAAGACGAATCGTACCATGGGTAAAACCAAGGCGGTTTTGCGGCTTGCTGGTGGCTTACAGCATATGTTTAGCGATCACATAGGCATGCGTTTGACTGTCAATTGGGTGCGTACCAGTCAAATAGTTGCTAAAGCCAACGATGGCATCGTCCCTGATGCCATGATTAAGCCTAAAAACAGCACTGTTTATGGGCTTGGTGCACTCTGGGTCTTTTAAAGCCCGAACTTGATTCGTGACTGTTCAGCGGTTTCTGCTTGTGCAGCAGCCGCTTGTTGGGCACGGGCAATCTCATTGGCTAATGGTGCTAGGGTGCTCGGTGTACTACTGCTATCCTGCTCTTTTTGCTTTTTGATTTCAAACTTTCCGAGACCAAAAGCAGCATCTTTTCCAAGCGATTTCAAAGTGGTTAAACGAAGATCTACTTCGGTTTTGTTAAGCGCATCGTTTTCACTAACAACTTCATCAACGATTGCTTCTTGATCAGCTGTGTTCAGTTGACCTAGGTAATCGTATAATTTTATTAGATGAGGCGCCGTCAATAGAGCTAAGACTTCTGTTGAGCAGCCAACGAGGGTATCTTTCACATTCGATTTAGCTTCAGTTTTATCAGTTCCACTAATAGCATTGCGCAAACCAGTAAACATAACACTCTCCCTATGTCTTTAAATAAATGATTGAGTGTGAATATACACTCACCTGATTGGAAACTAACAAAGCCTCATTTTGGAGTCAAGGTGTTTCTAAGCATTATATAGAGGCCCCGTACTACCTATTTTTACTGATACGGCTGTGCGAGACTGTAATTCCGAGTAAATAACTTGGTTACCCAACCTGTTATTTGAATGATTTTTTAGATTTTGGATAAGTTAAGGGTACAAGGTGTTGACTTCCCCGATGGTAGGGGATAGGATCGCCGTTCGTTTGAATAAGTTCTTTAACAATTTAAGAAGCCAAGCAATTTGTGTGGGCACTTGTAATAGAGTGCCGAGAGTCAGGTAACCTAAGATTAGGCCGAAAGGCCAAGATGAATTAAATGAAGAGTTTGATCCTGGCTCAGATTGAACGCTGGCGGCACGCTTAACACATGCAAGTCGAACGGTAGCAGGTCCTTCGGGATGCTGACGAGTGGCGGACGGGTGAGTAATGCGTAGGAATCTGCCCAGTTGTGTGGGATAGCCTAGGGAAACTTAGGGTAATACCACATGAGCCCTACGGGGGAAAGCAGGGGATCGAAAGACCTTGCGCAATTGGATGAGCCTACGTCGGATTAGCTTGTTGGTGGGGTAAAGGCCTACCAAGGCGACGATCCGTAGCTGGTCTGAGAGGACGATCAGCCACACTGGGACTGAGACACGGCCCAGACTCCTACGGGAGGCAGCAGTGGGGAATATTGGACAATGGGCGAAAGCCTGATCCAGC